>NC_011566.1:1373333-2060000 GCF_000014885.1 Shewanella piezotolerans WP3 | reverse complement strand
GTCAGCAGCAGTTAACATCATTCCAGGTTTAGGTTTACGGCAATCACAATCAATTTTGTACTCCCCTACTCCTTTTTCAGAATGGTGAGGGCAGTAATAAATACCGTCTAGTTCTACGCCTTTATCTGCAAAATTCCAATCCATCCATTCCGTTAATGTATGAAACTGTTCCTCAGTGTACATCCCCCGAGCTATACCAGATTGATTGGTCACAACAGCAAGAAGGTAGCCTGCTTTCTTTAACGAGAGACAAGCCTCGAAAACGCCGTCTACATATTCAAAATCATCGACTTTATGTACATAGCCATGATCTATATTAATAACGCCATCTCTATCTAAAAAAACTGCTCGTTTCACAATACTATCTCTCTACTCATTGATGTCGCTATTATTCCATTCATTAGAAACAATTGCACCGTGAACTTGCTTTAAAAACAGTAATACAGTGTAATAAATAATATATACAATAATGAGAGTAATTAAAGTGGTTGTAGACATCTATCAACAAAGGCGAATTGCGCTACTTAGTCAGTTACCAGAAAACAGTTTAGTATTGCTCGCGGGCTACCAGCAAAAAGTGCGCAGTAAAAATATTAAGTATCACTTCAGGCAAGACAACAATTTCTTGTATTTAACTGGTTTTGATGAACCCGACGCAATTGCATTACTAATTAAAAATGAAACAACCTCTTTTCATCTTTTCCTGAGACCCAAGGACAAAGATCAAGAGGTCAACTTTGGCCATCGCGCCGGCGTTTGTGGGGCTATCGAGCACTACAATGCCGATCACGCTTATCCTGTTAGTGAGTTTACCACTGAACTATTATGCCAGATGAAGGGCATCACTCATCTATATATTTGCGACGAAAATAACCGATTCTCTTCCGAGATCGTTAGCTGGGCTAATCATCATAGGCATAATGGTTCTTTTGACACTCCTAAGCAGTTTGTTGCGATAAAGCAACTCGCTGAAGTGCTACACCAGCAGAGATTAATTAAATCGGAAAATGAGATAAATAACATTCGGCTTGCAGTTGAGGCGTCAACCTACGCGCACAAAAAAGTAATGCAAGCTTGCAGCCCTGGGCTCAATGAACGCGAACTCTTTGCATTGTTTAACTTCAGTATTGCCAAAAAAGGCTGTAGCGATGTGGCCTATCCTAATATAGTTGCGTCAGGCAATAATGCTTGCTGTTTGCACTATGAAGAAAATTGTTGTGAGTTAGAAGATGGACAAATGCTTTTGATTGATGCTGGCGCTGAATATCAATATTACGCCTCTGACATTACCCGCAGTTACCCCGTGAACGGAAAGTTCAATGATGAGCAAAAAGCAATTTATCAGATAGTATTAAACGCACTAGACCGAGCTATCGAGATAATTAGGCCGGGGCTTTCGTGGAACCTAATTCATGAGACTTGCATGAAGGTAATGGCTATCGGACTCAAAGATCTTGGTCTTCTAACGGGATCAATCGAGCACATTATGACAACTGAAAGTTATAAACGCTTTACGGTTCATAAGACGGGGCACTGGATGGGGATGGATGTACACGATGTCGGTTCCTATCATGACACAGCAGGCAACTGGGTTCGCCTTGAAAGTGGTATGGTGTTTACCATTGAGCCGGGGATTTATATCCCTCTTGATGCAACTGATGTTCCTGAGGCTTACCGCGGTATAGGTATTCGCATAGAAGATGACATATTAGTCAGCGATAGCAGCTTTGAGAACTTGTCTAAAAATATACCAAGGACAGTTGGTGAAATAGAGGCTCTTATGGCCGGATCTGAAGTATAAGTCATTATTTATACTAATCAGTATACGAAATTGGTCTACTCAGTGTGAGTTTTAGCAAACTAATCCAAGGGTAAACTCATAATGGATGCTCCCTTATGAGTTTATTCAACGGCGAAACAGCGAGCTGAAAACACTGCTAACAGACGAGTTTTAGCGGCTCTAATGCCGTATTAGTAGATGCGTGAAGGTAGCATGACGATACTCTTCACTCACTTACCCCAAACCGCTAAACTCTCGCAGAGTGTTCAAACATTTATGCTGATTGCTATCAGAATTACAAGCCAAACAAATGTTATGTTGTAGTACTAATACCAATTGCATTAAAAGTTTGACCATTCAGCGGGAATTCAAAACGTTGTAGGCAAGTAGTGGGATTTGAGCTAATCGTTATTCTCGGCTCTGGCATCCTGCTTCGCTCTCGATAATTGCTCCTGCATTATTCTACCTTCGACCATCCTTGGTCTCGTACCTCCTAAATCTGACCGCCAAGGAGGGCCGGAATGTCTTATTTTGTATGGAACAAAATAGACCATTTAGTCGTATATCCAAATCCCATAGCGAAGCATACAGCGTTTGCCAATTTGTTTAACCTCAGCCGCACTACGTGAGCCCTTCAGTCTTTCCACTTCTGCTTTGCATTGGCTTAAAAGGGAATAACCATTTCTTTACCAATGCGCTTTGAATTGAAAAGGCTGAGGGGCTCTGAAATGGTCAAATACTTAATGCAATTGGTATAATTTAAAGGAGAATAACCATTTCTACATCAATGCGCCTAGAATTGAACTGGCCCAATGGCTCTGAAACGAGCATCTACAAGTAGAACAGGGATATATTCATCTAAATCAAACAAACCTATCTATTCTATAAGGTTGCAGGTCGATATTTGATTGTTCACCAGCTACCTCTTGCGCCAACAACTTACCTGTCAAAGCAGACCAAGTTAACCCTAAGTGCTGATGACCAAATGAAAAGAACACATTCGACTGTTTCTGGCTACGGCCGATTACAGGCAAGCTATCAGGCAAAGAGGGGCGAAATCCCATCCAACGTTCACCGTCGGTAACCGTTGCACTTTCAAACAATGTAGGCAGTAGCGCTTTTCCATGAGTAAACAAACAATCTGCTCTTGCTGCAACTAGAGGTGCCTTTAATCCGCCAAACTCAACCGTTCCCGCCAGACGAGTTCCGTCAGTCATAGGCGTAATGATAAACTTACGGTTATAGGAGGCTACAGGGCGTGACAGCGTGCTTATTTGTGGCATCATTAAATGATAACCTCGCTCTGATTCTAATGGAACAGAGTAGCCTAACTGCTTAGCAAAAGGTTTTGACCATGCACCTGCAGCGATAACGAGTCTTTTGATTTGCTGAGTTGCTCCTGTAGCCATATCTAACTGTATTGTCGAACTTGTTTTTGCAACGGCAACTTTGACCAGCTCTTCAGTAACGAGCTTTCCACCTAATGCATTAAATTTTGACTCTAGAGCCTTACACAAACGATAAGGATCACTGGTATGGCCGACGTGAGTGAAATACAAAGCATGAGTGATCGTTTTACTCAAAGAGGGTTCAAGCTTTCTAACTTGTGCCCCATCAAGTAATTGCACTTCAACCCCGGCATTCGCATATGCTGATAATTCTTTATTTACTTCATCTAAAGGCGTATTTTCAAAAACAAGCAAACTACCATTAAGGGTCAATAACTCCTCACAATGACAAAAGCTAACGAGCTGCTTCATCGCAGCAATAGAGCTTTGGTTAAGTGCCGTGATAGCCTGTGTATTTTTAGCTCGGCGTCTTGGTAACATATTGGCCAAAAACCGCATGAACCATGGCAGCGCTTTAACAAAATATCTAGGTTGAATTCTAAAAGGCCCTAAAGGATCCATTAGCATTCCCGGTAGTTTTGGAAGAATAGTGGGATCAGCTAATGGAAAGACTTGCTCAGTAGCAAAGTGCCCCGCATTCCCCTTAGAAGCGCCAGACCCTGCTCCTTCTTTATCTATAATAGTGACATCAAATCCTTTTCGTTGAAGCTCAATTGCTGCAGCGAGTCCAACAATACCCGCACCAACTATAGCAATCGTTCCGCGATGCTCATCGTCGTATTCTTTCATAATCAATTCCTTAACAGTCGCCGTTTAGCGCAACATAAATCCATTTTGAAACACATCATCTGGGTCAATAAAGAACTGATGCTTCCCTGTAATAAAAGATCTTCCTGATATTTCAGGAACTACAGCATGCTTACCAAAATATAGAGATTTAGCGGTAGCGCTGACAATCATTCTTCCGTCGACGATACTCTCGATCATCAATTTATCATTCAGTGCAACCTCTCCTTTTGCATGCAGTAATGCAATCCTTCCTGCTACACCGGTTCCAGTGGGCGAACGATCTACCTCTCCATCAGCAAAAATACACACATGACGCGAGTGCGCTTCCTTATTGGTTACTTTCTTAGATGTGAAAATTGTTCCATACAGAAAACTGAGATCCTCCTCAACCGGGTGATTAAGTGGATGAGCATCTATAACAGCGTGCTTTATACGCCTTCCAATATCTATTAATTGCGCCACATTATCTTGTGAACAACTGATGCCATGATCGTCAGCATCAACATAGGCGTAATATGCACCACCAAAACCTATGTCATAACGTACTAACCCAAAGCCATCGACCATTACCTCACAGTCTTTTGCTTCAGCCCATGAATCAACATTTTTAAAGCTAGCGAGAATTTTACCTTCAAAATCGCGGTAAGCTGTTGCGGTGATTAACCCCGCTGGGGCATCAATTTTTATCACTCTAGGAAGATCCTCGAGCATTATGCTACCTGTTTCACACATCACTTTTACAAGCGCTAAAATGCCATGGCCACACATAGAGCTATAGCCTTCATTGTGTAAAAATAAAACACCAAAATCGGCTCCATCTGTCACAGGTTCAGTCACCAATGCACCATACATATCTGCATGCCCCCGTGGCTCATGCATAAGTAATTTACGATAAACATCCCAGTTTTCAGCAACAAATTTGCGTTTTTCTAAAATAGTTTCACCTTTTATTTCAGGGTAGCCAGAGGTAATAATTCGCAGTGGCTCACCTTCTGTATGTGCATCAATCGTTTTAAACGCTCTATAAGTGCCTGCCAGCGCTGGACTGATATCAATTTCGGTCATTTCTAGTTTTCTCCTTGCTAAAATTGCATATTGTATACAATTTAATTAGGGTGAGTTAGTGACTCTATTTCACGATTTAGGGTCTTTTATTTTTTACTCTCGCGTATACAATATCCCACAATAAAGCGGAATTACAAACGTAAAAATGTCGTAATCAAGGCCTAAATATGAAAGTGAATTGGCAAGGTGTTTTCCCAGCTATCTCAACTCAATTTAATGAAGGTGGTACTATCAATTACGAGTCAAATGCTCGCATGTTGAAAGAGCTAATAAGAGATGGAATTGACGGAATTGTTGCGCTAGGTACCATTGGAGAAAATGCTTCTCTGAGCCCAGAAAAAAAACGTAGTTTTATCAAGCATGCCGTTGAAACCGTTAATGGTCGTGTTATGCCACTGCTAAGGCTTGATACTATCCCAACACCGGCCCAATGCATTAAATTTGCAGAACAAATACTAGGACGCGTTAGCGAAAATGTCCGTATGCCTCGCTTACCTTTACTCGGTGAAGAACGGACTTACGTTGAGCAAGCGATCGCTCAAGCACTAGAGACTCGTATTGCTCTAGATAAATACAACATCGACTAAATCAAAGTCATATCTCCAAGCGCTGGCCTCTTATTCAACAAGCTCAGCACACTAACTATAATAATGGAGCGATATACATGCTGAAAGGCACTTATTTTTGCATTGATGCACATACATGCGGTAACCCGGTAAGGCTGGTAACTAGTGGTCACCCCAACCTAATCGGTAATACGATGAGCGAGAAAAGACAACATTTTCTTCGCGAATATGATTGGATCCGCAAGGGGCTTATGTTTGAGCCTAGAGGCCACGATATGATGTCAGGTGCCTTCCTCTACCCACCATGTTCAGATAATGCGGACGCATCGATTCTATTTATTGAAACAAGTGGCTGCCTGCCAATGTGCGGTCATGGCACCATAGGTACAGTCACTGCCGCCATAGAGTCCGGATTATTAACGGCTAAAACTCCCGGGAAGCTCATCATTGATGTTCCCGCGGGTCAAATCAAAATTGATTATCAAGAAACGTCCAACAAAATAGATTGGGTAAAAATTTATAATGTCCCAGCCTATCTCGCCCATCAAGACGTAATACTAGATATTCCCGACTTAGGCACGCTAAAGGTGGATGTCTCATACGGCGGTAATTACTATGTGATTGTTGATCCACAAGAAAATTTTCCAGGATTACGACATTGGACAGCTGCAGATATTTTACGCTGGAGTCCGATAGTTAGACAGGTAGCTCATGAACAGCTCACCTGTATTCACCCATATGACCCTACAGTAAATGGCGTTACCCATGTACTTTGGACGGGTGAAACTATCACCTCCGGTTCCGATGGCGCTAACGCAGTATTTTACGGTGATAAAGCGATAGATCGCTCGCCATGCGGAACAGGAACCAGCGCGAGGCTTGCACAACTTTATGCAAAAGGACTTTTGCAAACGGGCGATGAGTATACCCACGAAAGCATTATCGGTAGTCAATTTGTAGGACGGATAGAAGAAGCGGTACAAGTCGGTGAGTTCTCTGGGATTATGCCAAGTATTAAAGGCTGGGCCAGGATAACTGGCAACAATGCCATCACCATTGATGATGCCGATCCATACGCCTTCGGCTTTCAGGTCGTATAACTAATCACTAAATTATTGAGCATGCATACTCAGGAGTAAATATGACAGATTTAACAAGCGTTACAATAAGTGGCCAACATTTTATCAATGGCAAGTGGACTGATGAAACATTGCAATTTAATAGTATGAACCCTGTGCTAAATGAATCCACACAGTGGCAATTCGCTTCCGCTAATACAAAAAATATCGAAGCTGCAGTGAGCGCTGCAAAGCAAGCATTTTTATCTTATAGACGCACCACAGATGAGCAACGCGCAGATTTCTTAGACGCTATAGCAGAAGAGATCCAAGCGGATATAGCCGCCATAACGGAAACGGCTCATATTGAAACTGGCTTACCTATGCCACGTCTACAAGGTGAAACCGGCCGAACATGTGGGCAACTAAAATTATTTGCCAGCACGCTACGCTCGCCAATCAACAATGTACTGATTGATCTTGCTAACCCTGAAAGACAACCTTTACCAAAGCCAGATACTCGCTTGGGCACTTTACCCGTAGGTCCTGTAGCCGTTTTTGGCGCATCTAACTTCCCGCTAGCATTTTCAACTGCCGGTGGCGATACAGCTTCTGCACTAGCAGCAGGTTGCAGTGTCGTCGTAAAGGGGCACCCAGCACACGCAGCGACCAGTGAACTTGTGACCCGTGCAGTTGCTCGCGCGGTTAGTCGTTGCAATATGCCTGCAGGCGTATTTAACCTTATTCAGTCGACGGAACCGCAAGCTTCAACTCAACTTGTCAACCATAGCGCAATAAAAGCGGTTGGCTTTACAGGCTCTTTGAAAGTCGGTCGTATTTTAGCTGACATTTGCGCAGCTAGAGCTGAACCTATTCCTTTTTATGGTGAGCTAGGCTCTATTAACCCTCAATTTTTACTCGGTGAACTGTTAACAGAGCAAGCTGAAAGTTTGGCCACAACTCAAGTGCAGTCGATGATGATGGGACACGGTCAATTCTGTACCAGCCCTGGCGTTGTTGTAGCGGTAAAAGGGGAAGCACTGAATCGCTACCTTGCAACCATGGCTGAAAAAATTGCACTTGAATCCGCTGCGAGCATGCTGACAGCAGGCATTGCAGCGACCTTCCAATCACAAGTCGACTCATTTTTAAACAATCCGTCAGTTGCACTGATATCACAAGGGAAGGCCTCTCCTGCTAACCACTTTACACGACCAGCAGCAGTAACAATTGAAGCTGAAGATTATCTTGCTTCTCAAACACTGCAACAGGAAGTATTTGGTCCATTCGCAGTGGTTGTGGCTTGTAATGATTTAGCCCAGATGGAGTTGATTGCTGAGCAGATGGAAGGTCAATTAACCGCTTCAATTCATGGCCTAGAAGCGGAACTCTCTGAAAACACCCAATTGATAGAGTCGGTGTCATTCAATGTTGGTCGCTTGATTTTCAATCAAATGCCAACAGGAGTCGAAGTTTGCCACTCAATGAACCACGGCGGTCCCTACCCTGCCAGCACAGATAGTCGCACGACATCAGTAGGAACCCAAGCAATGGTCCGTTTTGTACGTCCTTTATGCATACAAAACATGCCTGTAGCATTAATGCCTGAAAAGTTAAAAGAAGGGCAATCAAATATCACCACCTTCTAAATATTTCAAAATATGTACAGGGAAACAAGTTGTTTCCCTTTCATTATGCTTATTTAAGCGGTAATCTAAGAAAATCGTCTTGAACAACTAACATAAAAACAGGATATATGAGCAGAATAACTCCTATCGTTCATAAAACACGCACTCAAGTTGTTGTCGAAGTATTGAGGGAAAAAATCCTATCTGGAGAAATTGCTGCAGGCATGCCATTACGCCAAAGCGCCCTTGCCGACGAAATGAATGTGAGCAGGATCCCCGTACGAGAGGCACTACTGCAATTAGAAGCTGAAGGGTTAGTTAAGTTTGAAGCGCATAAAGGCGCGACAGCTACCACTTTATCAGCAGTTCAAGTTACTGAGCTATTTGATTTACGAGCACTGATTGAAACCGATCTGCTAGCTAAATCAATTCCTCATATGACTGAAGATGACTTCACTGAAGCTGAAGCTATCTTAGATTCTCTAGATGTCGCTTTTAAGGATAAAGACCAGATTGAAAGCTGGAGTGGGCTGAACTCACAATTCCATATTTGTTTATACCGAGCAGCTGACAAGCCTCATACGATTGATGTCGTCAATGGTCTTAATACCAACTGTGACAGATATGTTCGACTAGAGCTTTATTTGGCTAGCGGGATCCCTAAAGCCCAAAAAGATCACAGAGAATTGCTGGAATTCTGTAAGCAAGGTGATGTTGAAAACGCAGTTGAACTTTTACGCGCCCACATCCTTCAAGCAGCAGACGCAATTAGAGATTTAGTTGCTCAACAAGAGGGATAGCTCACTGTTGAGTGTGACAAGACTTGTTAAGCTTTACTAATACTGATTGACAAGGCAGACCTCAGGTTCTGCCTTTTTATTTTGAGAGAATACCGAAATGCAGTACGCAACAATTACGGGATGGGGCAAATGTGTGCCTCCTGCAACTTTGACCAACCATGATCTCGCTACCTTTATCGAGACTTCCGATGACTGGATTAAACCTCGTACAGGTATAAGCCAGCGTCATATTAGTCATGTCAATACATCAGAGCTAGCATCAGTTGCCGCTCAACGTGCACTTGCAGCTGCTGGTATTGAAGGCAGCGATCTAGATATGATAATTCTAGCAACCGCTACGCCAGATACGTTGATCCCCAATATTGCATCGACGGTACAAGCAAACATAGGTGCAAGTTGCGCCGCATTTGATATCAATGCTGCATGCAGTGGTTTTCTTTATGGCATTGGGCTCGGTAGCTCACAAATCAAGAGTGGCCAATGTAAAAAAGTCTTAGTCATTGGCGCAGAAAGATTATCATTTTTCTTAGATTGGTCTCGCCGAGAAACCGCAGTTTTATTCGGCGATGGTGCTGGTGCCGTTGTTCTTGAAGCAACTGACGAAGCCATCGGTGTGCTAGGTTATGAGCTTAATAATGACCCCGCTGGTCGTGATATTCTCAAAGCAGGCTTTGGTACTGCAATGGACAGATTTGAAGCATCCTCACTCGACTTTTACATCGAATTTAACGGTCAAGAGATCTTTAAGCGTGCAATTGCAGGCATGGGGAAACTGAGCACTAAAGTCATAGAAAAGTGTGGCATTGACAAAGACGATATTGATTGGGTTATTCCGCATCAAGCTAATGAGCGCATCATTGATACGTTAATTAGTCGCATGAAAATTCCAAAAGAAAAAGCCGTTGTTAATATAGCCAATTATGGCAATACCTCTGCAGCAACGATACCTATCGCTATTTGCGATGCTTTGGAACAAGGTAAAATTCAACCAAATCAAACGATTTTATCCTGTGCGTTTGGTGCTGGTTTAACCTCTGCAGCCGCTTTAATTAAGTGGGGCGATAGAATCACGCCGCTCAAAGTCAGTGATGCAGAACTACCACCTTGTGATAAAACAGGTATTGAACTAGTCAGCAAAGCGGTGAAGCATTTTTGTAAATAGCTTTAGCAGTTAGCCAAAGACAAAAAAAACACCGACCCCATGAGTCGGTGTTTTTATATCAAATAATCGCTTCATCCCAATAAATAGCTTCTTTAAAATAGGTACCAATTTCGTTATTGAGTTTGCTAAAACGAGATAATGATTTTTCTTCGCCCGTAAGGCAATAGCAAACAAACCTATGACAGTTATTATCGAGTAAATCGTATTCTCGATAGCTAAATATCGCTTCCTTAGCCCTCTGCAATACTTTAGTGCCAACCAATGGTTGGTGCAGGTGGTTACATGCTTGATACACTCTACTACCGCTTCTTCCAGCAAGAAACCGCTCTATTGAAATCGCGCGGACTAATCCACTACCGTGAAGCTCGACCAAAGTATCATCACCAAGCCAAATACCAGTATGCTCTATCACCCCAAATACAAAGCAACAAATAATAGCACCGGGCTCTAACTTGACTTTTTTATCGCCTGTATGCCATAGACTAGGAGCAAGTTCTGCACTGTCACCATGAGCATGAGCGGATTTAGCATTGCCCTGCATACGCTTACTGGCAATATCCTTTTGATTTTTCCGCTCCTCAGCAACCAAAGCGGCACCTATTGCAGCAGCTCCTAACCATATCAACGGTAATGCCATACAGTTTCCTCTTACTAAAATTAACCTAATACTCTGTAAGCTATACAACAATTCTAGTCAGCAGAAGTCAAAAAGTGTAACCAAAACTTGTTTATTGCTGATCGCGCATTCACTTTGGCCTCAGACTGTAGGGATTGTGGCTATTTTCTCAGAACCATAAACGGCTGAATATCTAAACTGAAGTACAAACTAAATCAATACTTCGGCATGGAGAAGCATTGAATATAATCAATTAGTACACTACTTTAATAAGTAGCGATACGATAAGGGTTTATCTATGAAGGGAATCATTTTTGCTGAGTTTTTAGAGTTAGTCGAAGACTCTTTTGGCCTAGAAATTTGCCAAAGAATTTTGGATGAAAATCAAAATGATGGGGTTTATACCAGTGTTGGTACTTATGATCACAATGACCTTATTAAGCTCATTGTGAGTTTGAGCAAGATCACTGGTGTACCGATAGAAGATCTACAAGAAATATATGGTAAATCGGTTTTTATCACACTATTCAATAGCATGCCCGGCCTTGAAGGAAAATCAGATTCAACTTTTGACTTTATTAAAAGTGTTGAAGAGTACATCCATATTGAAGTTAAAAAACTTTATCAAAACGCTAACCCACCAACATTTAACTTTATTTCAGCAACCGAGAGCCAGTTAGTGATGGATTACGTTTCTGCACGCTGCATGTCTCATGTTTGTTTGGGTTTAATACAAGGCTGTGCTGAACATTTCAATGAGGAAGTAGAGATAGTCATGGAGCCACTTGTCAAAGACAGTTCTGAAGTGCGCTTTACCATCACGCATGTTTAACAAGTAGGTCGATAGTATTCTATGCCGAGTGATGAGATCCGCGCATTAGCAGCAAAAATTGAGCTATTAAACCGTAAAATAGCCCGCGAAAAAGCAGCCAAGAAAGCAGCAGAAACACTGCTGGAAGAAAAAAGTAGAGAGTTATATAGTGCCAAACAGCTTGTTGAAGATTCACTTATCAATATTAAAGAAGAGTCAAAGCAAGGTATCGCCCTACTTCACTTTAAAACCTATTTAGAATCAATCTTACTCGATTATAATCAGCAATTTTTACAAAAACCGATCTCAAATATATTACTGCAACGACTTCTAGATGATTTGATTGGCATTGAAAATATTAAAGCCAGTCGCATCCGATTTAAATCACCAACTGAAGAGGATCAATTTGATACTTTCATCGCAGGCGACAAAGGACTAATACAACAAGTTTCAACTGCTAACCAAGCATTAAACTGGTCAAATGATCATCAGCAAATAAAATTGCGGATCAATGCAGCAAGCAAAGTATTGGGCAGTTTAACACTGGTCATTGAATCACCTATTTCGTGGCAAAAAACCATTGAGAAACAGTTGCTACTATTTTGCGATATGATTAGCGCTGCTCAGCGACGGCAAGAATTACTCGAAAACACCATCAAGGAAAAGTTAAGGGCTGAATCCTCAGAGCAATCGACCCGTGATTTTGTCGCTATGATTAACCACGAATTAAGAACCCCACTTAACGGTTTACTGGGCTCAGCAGAGCTTATGCTTGATACTAAGCTATCGAGTTATCAACAACAGCTTCTCAACACCATGCATCAATCAGGAGAGCTTTTAAGAGTCATCATCAATGACCTATTAGACCTTAGTAAGATGAGTGCTGGTATGCTACAAATTGTAGAGGTAGATTTTTCACCAGCTAAACTGTGCCAGATGATCTTTGATATTTTTAAGCAACGTATAGAAGAGTTTGGCCTTATATTTAGTTTCAATGTTCAGCAAAATATTCCTCAAACTTTGCTAGGCGATCCAGATAGGATCAAACAAATACTGGTTAACCTTATTGGCAACGCTCTTAAGTTTACCCAAGAGGGTGAAATCAAAGTCAATATCACTTGGGAGCAAGAAAAGCTTCATTTTGAGGTGCAAGATACAGGATGTGGGATCCCAGAAGATAAAATCTCCACATTATTTGCCCCTTTTACTCAAGTCAATAATTCCAGCAACCGCTCTTTTGAAGGTACTGGACTCGGCCTTGCAATTTGTAAACAATTGGTCGATGAGATGAATGACACAATCTCCTTAGCTTCAGTGCTTAACAAAGGAAGCTGCTTCAAAGTTGCTTTGCCTTTAAATAGCTTACAGAAAGTAGCTTTAGATATTGAACGACCTCAAGCAGATTACCCCATTGAAAACCTAAAAATCCTCGTCGTGGAAGATAGTAAAGTAAACCAAATGCTGATTGAGATGATTTTAGCCAAATTTGGAATTACGCCCACAATAGCTAACGACGGCCAAGAAGCTATCGACTATTTAACCGTCAATAATGTTGACATTGTATTTATGGATTGCAGAATGCCTGTTGTCGATGGTTTTAAGGCAACGAGTTTACTGCGTGAAAAGGGCTATACAAAACCCATTATTGCATTGACTGCCAGTACAACCTCTGTCGAAACTGAACAATGTTACCAATGCGGTATGGATGAAATAATTAACAAACCCTACCAGCAGGATGATATTAAGGCGGCATTAATAAAGTGGGGACAACAACTTGATAGCACCGGTTAGCCATTACTTTTTGACCAACGTCTTAGTCGTTATTGCTAGCTAACGTAACAAATCTGACAACGTAAGCTCTTCAGCCCCCGCAATACTCGCCATCTGGGCCAATAACAATTCTCCACAAGATAATGCGTCAACTGCCGCATTATGAGCGGCATAAATAGGTAAACCATATCGGCTCCGACAAGCGTCGAGCCTCAAGGAACCTTCTTTAATCACTTCATGCTGCCGTAATATTCTAGCTCGCTCTAAAGACATAGTATCAATTGATACAAATGTCATTTTTTCACCAAAACAACGAAAGATTTCTGCTTTTAAAAAGCACAGGTCAAGCGGTGCATGATGTGCAATTAATACATGACCTTTGGTCTTTTCTAAGAACCAATGCATTGCCTCATTAGCCGATATGGCGGTTTCCAACTGACCATCTACAATTCCGTGTATTGCTGCACTATCACCTACACTTCCTTCTATGCTAACCAATCTATAATCAGCATCCTTCAACTGAAGCATACCATTTTGAATAGGCACCATACCGATACTCAAGATTTGATCAAACTGAACGTTTAGCCCAGTCATTTCCAAATCGATTGCCATTAATGGAATATCCGCAAGAGGTATAGAGATGGCACAAGTTAGCGCTCGGTAGTAGTCAGCAATAACGCCATCAGCAGCTCTAAACGCCTTCAATCTGAGCTGGTTTTTTAAATAAAAACGCTTCAAAAGAATTAATAGCTCCGCATCATTTTTAACTTAAGGCCTACTTGCCCGTCATGAACAACTTTAAATGCATCTCTTAACTGATGACGCACCAATGAAGACACATCCTTTGGCATCAAATAATTCGTTACAGGCTTACCGTTAGTATATTGATAGCCTTGATTTGAAAGGCGCATGTGAGCAATATACTCATGAGCATCGGCAAGGTTAAGTGCATCTTTGCGGTTAATAATATTTTGGTCCATTAACGCCCTAATTCTTTTAGCGGTATTGACCTCTTTAATGCCAGCAGACAAAGCATACACACGGGCGATGTCATTTATTAATGCGCTACCTTTATGTTTAAGATCTATCCCTTTAACCTCTGAACCATCTCGCTCCAGCACAAATTTTCTGAAAAACCCTAAAGGCGGTGTACTCGTCAATGAGTTTCCAGTCAGGCCCGCGAGGAAAATATCGTTGTCTTTAGTATTGTTAAGCACTTCATCTTGCAAACCATTGAACAAAGATTGTGGCCCATAAACAGCACGCATATCGAAAAAGATACTGCTATGCATCAACGCTTTTGGATCTGGCGTATTCACCCATTTTTGAAACACTCCACGCCACTTTTTAAGAGACATTCGCCACTTAGGGTTTTGCGCCATAATATTGCCAGGGCAGTAGATATATCCACATTCATCAAGTCCAGCACACACAGCTTTTGACAGTGCTTCAAAGTAACCTTCGGCAGCTTCATCCGGTTCATGAGCCAGCAGTAGCCCATTGTCCTGATCTGAACAGGCGACTTGGTCTTGCCGTCCCTGAGAGCCAAATGCTAGCCAGCAAAAAGCCATCGGAGCCTCGCCTAATATCTGTTGATTCAATACAATTAAACGCCGAGTGAGTGCGTCGGTTACCGAAGTTAATACCCGGCCGATCTCTTCGGCCCGAGCATCGGCACTGATTAGGTTTTGCAATAAAAGCGGGATCTGTTTACTTACTTGAATCAAGCTAGGTAGGTCTTTTTGTCGGTCAATCTCACCGATTAACAATAGCGGCTGCGAACTTTGTCCACGCAATATATCGGTGCTAGTAATAATTCCTTTTGCCAGTCCGCAGTCTACCACTGGTAGATGATGAATATTGTGTTCACTCATCAAAAGCATAGCTTCAAACACGAGTGAGTTTGACTCAATCGATATCGGTGTCGTCGTCATTGCTTGATGGACAGCAAGGCTACCATCTAACCCTTCGGCTAAGACGCGATTGCGAAGATCTTTATCAGTTAAAATCCCCACTAACTTTTCATTATCGATGACTAATACTGATGAAACCCGTGATTTTCGCATTAATCTTGCAGCATCTGATATCGTTGCTTTCATATCTATCGTCAGCGGAGATTTAGACATCAATGTTGTGATCCGACTGGTAGTTGCCAGCTCTTTAGCCTTAAACCTACCCTGATGCCTTAAGCGCTTTGCAAATGCCTTATTGAAAAAACGGTCAAACTCGCGGCTCTTTGTGCGCAGCGAATTAAACATTTCAGGCGGCAGGTGGTACACCAAACCATCTTCTAAAATAGCGACGCGATTACTCGCCTCCTCTCCTGATAATAAAGAGGGAAATCCAAAGTAATCGCCCTCACCTAATCGATCAAGTAGCTCACCATTAATGTCACGCACTTCAAATGCACCGCTTCTCACAATATACAACTGCGGGTGCAGAGGATCTAACGGAACAAAAGCAGACGCTTTACTGTAGTAGCCGATAGTGAGTGAGCGGCAGCCACTTAACAACGCTTCCTCATCCAGTGACGAAAATGGTACTCGCTGTTGTAAGAACTGCATGATGGGTTGTAATTCGCTAGCATCCATTTATCAACTCCCTATCTACTGACCTGCTCTGCAATAACAACTATATCGTCTAGAACAACATTAACACTATTCGACTAAAGGCCAGTCTATGGCTGTAGAAATAGAAAAAGAGCGCTAAAGCGCTCTTTTTAATCTATCTAACTATAGATATTAGTGATCTTGCGCTTCACCAGAACCTTTCGGGAAGCGAATTGATTCAACCATATCAACAACATCTTGTGGAACTGCCGTTGTAACCTTACTCACACCAAAGGCTACAGCAAAGTTAATCACCATGCCCAGCATACCAATACCTTCAGGCGATACACCAAACAACCAGTTCTCGCTTATGTTCGCGCTTGGATTGACAAACTTAAAGTACACAATATAAGAAGCTGTGAATAGCAGACCCGTTATCATACCGGCGACAGCGCCCTCTTTATTCACAGTCTTAGAGAAGATCCCCATGATAATCGCCGGGAATAACGATGAAGCTGCCAAACCAAATGCTATCGCAACAACCGCAGCCACAAACCCAGGCGGATTAATACCGAAGTAACCAGCCATCACGATACCCAGAGCAGCTGCAATTCGGGCGTACATTAATTCCTTCTTGTCAGAGATATCAGGCATCAAGTTCTTTTTCAGTAAATCATGAGATACAGAAGTTGATATAACCAGCAGTAGACCAGCTGAAGTTGAAAGGGCAGCCGCGAGACCACCGGCAGCAACAAGAGCGATAACCCATGCTGGCAGATTGGCAATTTCTGGCGTAGCTAACACCATAATATCGCGGTCAATCTTCATCTCACTTTCAGGGCCTTTGGCATAGTAAATTTTGCCGTCGTCGTTCTTATCATCCCAGGTAATTAAGCCTGTTTTCTCCCAATTCTTAATCCACTCAGGTGCAGTTTCATAAGCAACACCTGTCGACTCAGGGCCATTAATGGTCTCAATCATGTTTACACGAGAGAACGCAGCAAGAGCAGGAATCGTTGTGTACATAATCGCAATAAACACAAGTGCCCAGCCCGCAGAGACACGCGCATCCTTAACTTTGGGTACAGTGAAGAAACGTACGATGACATGAGGAAGACCTGCTGTACCAAACATCAATGCACCAGTAATGAAGAACACATCAATCATGCTCTTAGAACCTTCCGTGTATTGGGAGAAGCCCAACTCGGCAGACAACCCATCGAGCTTATCTAACAGATACACTCCAGTACCATTGCCAGCAGCATCAATTAACTCTGCACCAAAACCAATTTGCGGAATGATATGGCCTGTCATCATCACTGAGATGAAGATTGCTGGAACCATGAAAGCAAAAATAAGCACACAGTACTGTGCGACCTGTGTATAGGTAATCCCTTTCATTCCACCAAGAACCGCATAGAAGAATACCACTGCCATACCAATATAAACCCCAGTTTCAACTTCAACTTCAAGGAATCTAGAGAATACAACGCCCACACCACGCATTTGACCTGCAATATAGGTGAAACAGATAAAGATGGCACAGACTACCGCAACGGTGCGAGCCGCTTGTGAGTAATAACGGTCACCAATAAAATCAGGTACTGTGAATTTACCAAATTTACGAAGGTACGGAGCCATGCAAAGCGCTAGCAGAACATAACCGCCGGTCCAACCCATTAAATATACTGAACCGTCGTAACCAGTAAAAGATACAATACCCGCCAGTGAGATAAATGATGCCGCAGACATCCAATCGGCTGCAGTAGCCATACCGTTCATTACAGGGTGTACACCGCCACCAGCAACATAGAATTCTTTAGTCGAACCAGCACGAGACCAGATCGCAATACCGATATATAGGGCAAATGTAATCCCTACTATCAGATAGGTTAATGTTTGTACGTCCATTTCATGACTCCTTTAAATAAGTTCTTAGTTATTAGTCTTCGTGCACATCATATTTTTTGTCTAACGCATTCGCTTTAGCGACATAGACAAAAATAAGTGCGACAAACACATACATGGCACCCTGTTGTGCAAACCAGAACCCCAACTTGAACCCCATGAAATGGATCTCATTGAGCACATCTACTAATAAAATTCCGCAGCCAAATGAAACTGCTGCCCATATGGCCAATAAGCCTAATACTAGGCGTAGATTTTCACGCCAATAACCTTCTGCCTTCTCGTTGCTTTCAAAACTCATAGCGACTCCCCTGTGCTGATTTTTATATTAAGTCAGCAGTTAATCTAGCAAGCGTACGCTGAACAACAATCGCGACCTTAGTCTAACGCCAACGGAAGGTATTATACGAAATCCACAAAACCCCTTAATATTCATACAGATACAGGTTAACGCTCACGTAAAGCAAGTTCATTTAGTAAGCAATGAGTTAGACCAAGGTATTATCTGTTTCTATTTAACAAGCACAAAAAAGCCCACTTGAAGTGGGCTTTTTTCTCTGTATCTGCAGTTAATTTTCTAGTTGGCTCAGGTAACGGATCATATCAGCAAGCGCTTCAGGAGACTGAGGTTGCTTCTTTATTAAGTACTTTCCGTTGACCAATAGAGATGGCACGCCTTTAATCTCAGCCAATTGAGCTTGAGTGTCATAATTCATCAATGCGAGTTTAGCATCAGCCGAATTCATCGCATCTGTCACAGCTTTATCATCGACTCCTTGACTGACAAAGTAAGCTTGCAGATCCGCTGGCCGTTTAAATGCGCCATTTTTCTCGTGGATCCGAGTGAAAATATTGCCATGAACTTGCTTAGTAACACTGAATTTTTGCGCTAAATAATAGGCTTCTTGACTTAAAATCCAACTCGTACGGCCAGCTCCAACAGGTGTTCTTTCGAACTGCACATCGCTCTCTAATAAATGCGCGGTTTGTTCAAACAGCGGATCTTGTCGGTAACAATGGCCACAGTTATAAGAGAAAAATTCTCTGATCACTGGCTTTTGAGCTTCTGGGATCCCAGCTATTTTGACGTAATCAATGCCTTCAACATACGGTGCTGCATGGCCGCTTTGTAAGGGCAATAAGAAGCTTACGATCGCCAATAACCCACCAGTAAACAATACTTGTAACGATTTCATATACATCCTTAATATTTAACAGGCGTCCAGCATATCCATAGGGTCACTGAACTGATACTCAAAATTTAGCTCTTTAACGAGTCGATTGCTACTAATGAGTTTGCCACCGGCCGTACTATCCTGCACAAATTGCGGTTCAATGAGCCCCAAATTTAAGCTAGCCTGACGGTAAAATGCCGCCCGTGTAGGATGTTTAGGTGCGCAAACATTGTAAACTCCTGCAGAATTGGCATCAAAAATCAGTTTTGCAACGGCGCTGATACAATCATGCAGGTGAACGATATTGACCGGAGCCATCGGCTCCGCTAGTTCGGTTTTGCCAGCTAAAAAGCGCCCAGGATGGCGTTTAGGACCCACCAAGCCAGAGAAGCGAGCAATACAGCTGTTATCTAGCGCTAAAAACAGCGCTTCAGCTTGTAGCAGCTTTTCGCTGACCTCTGAGTGGGCAGCGGCATCTTGCTCAGTCATTACTTTATCCAGTGATGGATAAACTCCAGTGGTACTAACAAAGACTATTTTTTGGTAACGAATACCGCTAATCAATGCAATCAACTTCGTTAGTTTCCCATGATAAGCATGGGGATCTTTTCTTAATCCTGGTGGAATATTGACAACTAAACAATCGGTATTAAGCGCGGCTTTTAGGGCCGGGAGTGACTGTTGCTCGACTTCAGCCAAATCTAATGAAAAACCGTTAATGCCATCTTTATATAATGCACTTGCATCCTCAGAGCTACGTTTACTACCGTTTACCGTAACACCACGTGCTACTAATTCTTGCGCCAGTGGCAAGCCAAACCAACCACAACCGACAATACAAACTGAATTTATCATTATCACCCTTTTGATTATTACTAAATAACGAGGCCAGACCGCATTTATATTATACCAATTCCATTAAGGACATACTCAGTTCAGAGCTTTCTCAGGGCTTTCAATTCAAGGCCCATTGTGAAAGAAGTGGTTATTCCCTTTTGAGACAATGCCACCTAGCAGTGAAAGTCCTATGACGCTCACAACCTGCGGCTGATATTTAAGGCATGGGGAAATCACTTAATACAGCGCATGTGGCATTAGATATAGAATAACGATTAGCGATAAGCCACTTACTTGTCTAAAAGTGATTTAAACGCGTGCTAAATGGGCAACTCTTTAATGGAGTTGCTATTACATAGAGCTAAAATAGAAGCTTATATCAGCACTTGGATCCAGTACTTTTAATGCGCCAGTGCCTAACTCATCGACTTTAAGCACTTTACTTATCAATATACCCTCTTCTACTAAATAGCGTAACACCGCGTTATCTCCGTTTTCATCACAAGCGATTACGTGAGGTTGTTTGACCGTTTCAGTGGTAATCAGAACCTTAGCAATTTGCCCATTTGATAATTGCACTAATGTGCCGGGGGGATAAATCCCAAGTACTTTAACCAAGGCTGAAATCAGCGATGGCGCATGCTTACCAGCTCTATTTTTAAAAAGATAACCTAAAGCCACTTGCGGTGAACGCCCATGACCAAATTTAAGTAACTGCTCAAAGTCATTTGCCAAGGCAACTATTTGTGTTGTTAGTGGGATCTGCGGATCTTTTAGTCCGTCAGGATAACCACTACCATCAGCCCACTCATGGTGATGTAGAACAATATCAAGTACTGCTTTTGGAAAAAGATCTTGTTTGGTCATCATGTCAAAACCAAATTTGGGGTGCATCTTAAGAAAGTTAACTTCATGATCAGATAAGTTACCTTTCTTACGTCTGATGACGTCAGGTACTTTTCTCTTACCAATATCATGAAATACAGCTCCCATTGCGATATCCCGTAACTCTGAATCCGTGCAGCCTAATGAACATCCGAGCATCATCGACAATACTGCAATCGAAATCCCGTGCTCTGTCCCGCTGTCATCCTCGTTACTACTTACTAAAGCAAGATGCGGTGTTGAGGTTTCTTTAATATGGTCCATCATCGATTCGACTAACGTTGCGGCTGACCGATAAGCGCCCTCAGGTTCAGCTGCTATTTTTGAAAATGCACTGCGGCACTCTAAACCGTTTTTTTGAAATCTTTGTTGACTCATGCGAATAGATTTGCGTAATGAAGCTAACCTTTCCTGAGCAAATTCCTCAGCAGATTTCTCCACGATAACTTTAACCTGTTGCTCTTGTGTCGACGCAAGCAATGCTTTTCCTGCGATCAAATATACATAGGCAATATTCAAACTCTTAATCAGTTCGATTTGCGATTGGTTTTCAATGTCAAACTGATTAAATAGAAAAGGATGTTGGGTCCATGACAGTGGTAACTTAATGGTTAAACCAATGCATAACTTAGACAAGGGAATTCTGACGTCTTTTGACATTAGTAAAGGCTCCAGAGGTAGTCACTATTTTGAAAAAGTGTCTCACTCTTGAAAGAAGATATAGTGCCAAACATTTACGGGTTATCACTGGCACTAATTTTGGCTACGTCGCCATTAGCTATTAGTCGATAATAATAGTTTTCTCTTACGAATAACAGCAAGAATGTCAATTTTATGACAGTTTTCACATGGTTAAGTCAACAAGTAAACAGTCGATCACTTCGAATCTTTTAACCATTTCAGACAGAGCAACAATATCAGCCCACATTAAATAGACAAATAAACTAAAACCACAAAGTTAAACGAGTACGGCGTCAAATTATTCATTGTGCGCTAATTCCCAGGCTCGTTCAGCAGGAACATAAATAGGCCCACTGATAGTCAGCCCCCCCCCCCCTAACCCTTAGTTATAACTTATTCCATTATTATCGTGAATTGAATGGGATTACTATCGATAGGATATTGTATGCAATCTTCAATTGTTATATTCTAGCTTCGTCCTTTAGAGTTAGTAGCCCCGAACTATTACTCTCAATGACAAACTGTCAATTGTCCTTTGATTAAGGCTAGCAATTATTTGTTGCTTAACTAAAAAAGGTTTTTTGTTAATATCCCTGGATCATAGTATCGAATGCTGTCGGTACTGCAGATTCTTTTTGGCGCTGTATTCATACAGCGCCATTTTTTTACCTACTCCACCAAGCCTACGAGCTAAAGGCTAATCTATTCTTCTGCTTTCCAATCTAAAAAATAGTATTTTAGCCTATTTGAATTAAACAGATATAAAGTACTCCAGAATAGAAACAATGCATCTAGTCCTACACTCCAACTATACACATAGTGAGCATGTAGAATACGCTGTATGAGCAACCCGCCGTCAATACATAACAACGCCAGTAATAGCCATTTTATATATTTAAAGATAGGTTGGATCCACGAAGGGCTGCGTTTTCGCTCGGCGATTATCAAGCCGTATACAATAAGAGCACCAGCACCAGCCATTAGTGCCATCAAAAAATCTGACTTTTGCGGATAAACTAATGCCACAAGCCCTGCTCTATCACTTGCTTGAGTTAATGACGCAATAAATATGCACCATCCTCTTGCTAAAAAGACCAGCATTAAATACAGCATCAAAGGGGGCTTAATATGACCCTTATCATCTAGCCAAGTTATATTACTGAAATTCAAAGCTGTCCCTTTTGTCCGAATCTAGACAGCGCTGTCTGCAACTGTATTAGTGTTTAATCAGATATGGTGCCTTTTGCAGAAATTTCAACGTTTTTAAAACAGAAAGTGAGTTAATGAGGCCCTAAAAGGGAATAACAATAGCAAAAAAATAAAAGCTCCCTTAGGGAGCTTTATATCAGCAGCGGCTTATCTATGACAAAATAGCAATCAATGCCTCTTCATCAATAACCTTCACACCAAGCTCTTGAGCTTTAGTCAACTTCGAGCCAGCCGCTGCGCCAGCGACCAAACAATCGGTATTTTTAGACACACTACCAGCAACTTTTGCCCCTAATGCCTGCAGCTGAGCTTTAGCATCATTTCGATTAAGCTGTGTTAACGTACCGGTTAATACCCAGGTTTGACCTTTAAGTGATAAATCCTCTTCAGCCACCTCTTCAATTGCTGGCCAGCTAACTCCCACCGCAATAAGCTTATCTATCACTTCAAGATTATGAGGCTGTGCCAAGAAGTGCGCTAAATGAGCCGCAACAATCGCTCCAACATCATCGACCTTGATAAACTCTTCTGCTGACGCGCCTTTTAGTGCATCCAGTGTTTTAAAGTAGGCAGCAAGATTCGCAGCGGTGGCTTCTCCCACTTCTCTAATACCTAACGCATAGAGAAAGCGAGCAAAAGTCGTCTCTTTGGCGACTTCAATGGCCGCAACTAATTTAGTCGCTGATTTCATCCCCATACGCTCTAGCATTGTCATCGCTGATGCGGTCAGCTTAAATAGATCCGCAGGGCTTTCTACTAGCTCTTTATCAATTAACTGTTCAACAACTTTGTCACCCATACCATCGATATCAAGCGCCTTTCTAGAAGCAAAATGTTTTATTGCTTCTTTACGTTGTGCTTCACAAAATAAGCCACCACTACAACGCGCTACCGCTTCGCCTTCAATACGTTCCACTTCACTATCACACACAGGGCACCGCTCGGGAAACACAATATCTTGGGCATCATCTGGACGTTTATCAGCGACTATTGCAACAATTTGGGGAATGACATCGCCTGCTCGGCGAATAATGATGGTATCTCCAACCTTTACGCCAAGACGGGCAATTTCATCAGCATTATGCAAAGTGGCATTTGAGACGGTCACGCCACCAACAAATACAGGCTTAAGACGTGCGACAGGTGTAACCGCTCCAGTACGACCAACTTGAAAATCGACCCCTTCTAATAAGGTCATCTCCTCTTGAGCTGGAAACTTAAATGCAGTCGCCCAGCGCGGCGCTTTAGCCACAAAACCTAAACTCAACTGATGAGCAATCTGGTTCACTTTCAACACAACACCATCGATTTCGAAATCTAAACTGCTGCGACGTTGCTGAATATCATTGTAATAATCCATGACTTCCGTGACCGAGTCACAGACTTTGACTTCTTGGCTAACCGGGACGCCCCATGAGCGCAGTTGCTCTAGTTGGCCATAATGGCTATCGGCAAGCTCCCACGATTCAGGCTCAACGACTCCGAGTGCATAAGCGTAGAACCCCAAAGCTCGGCTAGCAGTAATTTTACTGTCTAACTGACGTAAACTGCCCGCAGCTGCATTGCGAGGATTAACAAACAGCTTTTCCCCTTTCGCACGGGCACGCTCATTAAGCGCATTGAAGGCTTTATGCGGCATAATCACTTCGCCGCGTACCTCAACTAATGGTGGAAAATTATCACCGCGCAACTTTAAAGGAATTGACTTAATAGTGCGGACATTTTCAGTAATATTCTCACCCGTTTGACCATCGCCACGAGTCGCTGCTCGCTCAAATACACCATCACGGTACACAATACTCACAGCCAAGCCATCAAGCTTTGGTTCACAGCAATAGCTCAGCGCTGTACCGACTTTATCGGTTATCCTCGAGTGAAAGCCATTAAATTCGGTTTCATCAAATACATTATCAAGGCTTAACATTGGCTTGAGGTGGGTGATCTGTTCAAACTTAGCTAATGCCTCACCTCCTACTCTCTGTGTAGGCGAGTCGGCTTTAGCAAACTCTGGACTTTGGGTCTCTAGCTCTATCAGCCTTTTAAGTAACCTGTCGTACTCAACATCTGGAATTGTCGGGTTATCATCAACATAGTAGTGATAATTATGCAGATTTAATTGCTGGGTCAGTTCTAGGATCTCAAGTTCATTAGCGTGCATATGGTTCGTCCTAATAATAACAAAGGCCGCCTAAGCGACCTTTTTAAAACAAGTTTAGTTGATTCACTTATTCAGAATTAAGCCTGTGCTTTAATTCGTTGTATATAATTCTGTTTGGTACTTTCCAGCCACTCATCGCGCCCACCATCCAGTACCAGGCCATTTAGATCGTCAGCGATTTGGTGTGCCGAATTGAGCATGGTAGAAAAGTTTCTCAAGGCATCACCATAACAAGGCAGTGTCATAAATAGCACTACACCTTGAGTTGTGAACTGCTCCATGCTATCGGGATCAAATACGCCAGGTTTGACCATATTAGCCATTGAAAATAATACTTTACCAGTACCGGCATTATCTTCATGTCGATGGAAAATATTCATGTCACCGAATTTGAAATTAAGTGTTAGCAAGCAAGGTAACAGCTCCGCACCATTAAGCTCTTCCCCCTCTTTAGCTACAACGTGCAGTACCAATACATCTTGTGGATCACCTAAAGGCTCCTCTTCTACAGCTACAACGTCAACATCCTGCTCGACAACATTTTCCTGCGCGGCTTCGGTTGCAACAACAGGTTCTTCAGCAAATAAAGATGACTGAATTGGCGCTGCTTCTGTTTGTATTGTGACATCTTCATCGGTTAATGATGGTTCAACGCGAGTAGCTTTAGCACCTCGAGCCGCTTTTTGGCTCGGCGCTTCACTTAATTTAAAAGACTCATCTTCAATAGCCGAGAAACCAGCATCGACGTTTTCAGTAACCGCAGTTTCTGCAACTAATGGTACATGCTTGGGCTCTTCTTCAATTTCTGATGTGGCGCTTTCGGCTGCGCTCGCCTTAACAACCCTGACTTCGCCTATTCCGTCATTGTCGAAACCTTCAGCATCTCTGCGGTCTCGATTGATATCTGTCATTGGGCTCTGCTTGAATCCTGTCGGCTGTTGCTTTCGTATGGACCAAAAACCATGCACAAGTACGGCAATAATCGCTATCGCTCCTAAAACAAGCAATACCAGTTGCAAATTTTCCATTGGTTACCCTGTAATCTTTATGTTCATCCAGCGTCAGCTAACGCTACCGCTTCATCGATATCTACCGCCACAATGCGTGAAACGCCGGGCTCATGCATAGTCACACCGATAAGTTGATCGGCCAATTCCATGGTGATCTTGTTGTGACTAATATATATAAATTGTACGCTTTGGGACATCTCTTTTACCAAACGACAGAATCGTTCGACATTGGCATCATCCAAAGGTGCATCAACTTCGTCCAACATACAAAAAGGTGCTGGATTCAATCTAAAAATAGCAAAAACTAATGATAATGCGGTTAGTGCTTTTTCTCCACCAGAAAGAAGTTGGATAGTGCTATTTTTCTTACCTGGTGGCCTAGCCATGATAGTGACGCCTGTTTCCAGAAGATCATCATCTGTCAGTGCTAAATAAGCACTACCACCGCCAAACACTTTCGGAAACAAAATGCCTAGATCCTTATTAACCTTATCGAAGGTATCTTTAAATCGGCTTTTTGTTTCAGTATCTATTTTACGAATCGCTTCTTCCAAACTTCCCAAGGCTGAATTTAAGTCTTCATCTTGGCTATCTAGATAGCTTTTCCGTTGGTTTTGCTGTTCAAACTCTTCTATCGCGGCTAGGTTTATCGCTCCAAGATGAGCGATCCGAGCCCGTAAACGTTCTAGCTCTTTTTGACGCCATAAAGTGTTGCGACTGGCATCAAGCTTAGATAATACTTGTTCAACATCAATGCCCTGCTCAGTAATCAAACTAAACTGGCTATCAATTTGTCCTTTTAAACCTTCACGACGTAACTTTAACGCGCTCATGGTTTGAGTCAAGTCTTCTATCTTCGCAAGCTGTTGTTTTTTATTCGTTCCTGCACTATCGCACAATTCTTGTAACCCTGCTTGCTCCTGCCTGAGCAGGTTTAGCGCTTGTTGTTTAACTTGCTGTGCCTCTAAGGCTTGTGCCAATTGTGTTTTTAGCGACTGTGAGTTTTGAGCAGTGTCGACATCTTCTTTATTATCTAACTGTAAACGCACTTGCTCTTTATTCAGTTCGAGTTCTTCTAATCGTTGCTTTTGATGACTTACTGTTTGTTCGATTAATGCCACTTGGGTTTGAATGGCTTGCTCACTTTTAAGGCTAGCTTTAAGTCGCAGCTCAGAGCCATTGAGCAGGTCTTTGAGTTCGCTTAACGATTTAAATGCTGACAATTTGTCTGACTCTGCCGCTTGCCGGCTTTTTGAAACAAGCTCAAAGGCTTGTTGCAGGTTAGCTTCACTGTGCAAAAACTGTGCTTGTTGAGTGATTAGCTGCTGCAATTCAGTTTCGGTTTCCGCTAACTCCTGCTGTAGTTGCTTATAACGTGCATCCGTATCATTTATAGTGGTTTGCATTGCTTTAACTTGCGATGCCATGCCTGCTAATGCCACTTTTTGAGCTTGGATCTGCTGGTACTGTTGCTGCTGCAAGATCAATTGCGGCTTAAGCTCCTCAATATGCACCGACAAGGTTTGCGTTAAAAAGCTCAAACGCTCTTCGGTGTCGCAAACCACTTCTGTCAGCGCAACGTGTTCATTTTTAAGTTGTACAAGGGAGCCAGAGTCTGCACTTTTTTCGATAATAAAATCAGCGCCAACAAGAAAGCCATCTGCAGTCGCGAACATTTGCTCTGCACCAAGTTCTTTACGTCGTTGAATAGCTTCATCTTTTGTCTCTAGCCACTTAACCTGACTTAACCACGGATTAAGATTAACCGGGCTCTGAATAACATCATTCACCACTCCACTCGCCAGTGTGTTTGCAGAGAAGCCAATGCTTGCTTCAGTCGATAACTCTGCAAGCACCGGTGAATTCAGAACATTAGCCAATAACAAGTCGACGACGCTTTCCCACCCAGGGCTAACTTCGATAACTTGCCATAGCCGTGTGTCACCTTCATCGCCTTCATCAGGTAGTAGCTGAGTAACAACAGACAAACGGCCTGTTTCATCAGCCAGTTTAACTTTTACTGACTCAAGCTCTGTTTTCAATTCATCACAAGATTGTTGACGCGTTTCAATGTTAAAGCTCAGCTCGTCATATACCTCTTGCGCCTGCTCAGTTTCTATAGATAAAGTTTCACATTGGTTCGCTAGGGAACTGCCCTTGAGTTCAGCTAACTGTTCACGATGCTCTAGTGCTCTTTGGGTCAGTCTTGCAACTGATTGTTGTTTATGCGTTAGCTCTTTAGAGCAATGAGTTAGCTGAGTACGATTCATCTCAACCGCTAAATGTGCTTTTGCTTCGTCACCGCTATGTAACTGAAACTGTTCGGTTGAAGCTATGTGACGTTGGCTTACTAGGGCTAACTCAGCTGACTGACTGCTCGTCTTTTGCTGCCACGCATTTATCTCAGGCGCTAACTCTTGTTGCTGCTTTAGTAGCTTTTCTTGGTTTGCATTCGCTGTTTTCAACGATGCTTGCTGCAACGCTATCTGAGCGCTAATTTCGGCCAATCTTTGATTCAAACTGTCGTCTTGTTGCTCACGGTGCTTCAGTGATTGTTCAAGCTTAGCAATATGGGTTTTGGTAAGATAAAAAGCTTCTACTTGCTGATGTTCTTGACTATCAAGCTCACTCAACTTCAAATTCAATTCGGTCAAACTAAGCTCAAGTGTCTGCTTCTCGGCGAGTAAACTGGCTTGCTGCACCTCAAGTTTACCGATCTGGACAGTTAAAGTATCAGTTTGCTGATTAAGCTCGTGATAACGAGATACCACCAACTCAGACTCACATTGACGTTCAGACTGTTTAAGCTCGCGATACTGTTTAGCCGTTTGTGCTTGCTCGGCAAGTCTTTCCAGTTGCTTATGTAGCTCTGAGCGAATATCGCCAAGACGGGATAAATTTTCGCGAGTGTGCCTGATACGATTCTCTGTTTCACGCCTACGTTCTTTATAACGAGAGATCCCAGCCGCTTCTTCGATGAATACTCTCAGCTCTTGTGGCTTTGACTCAATAAGTCGAGAAATG
Source organism: Shewanella piezotolerans WP3 (assembly GCF_000014885.1). NCBI lineage: Bacteria > Pseudomonadati > Pseudomonadota > Gammaproteobacteria > Alteromonadales > Shewanellaceae > Shewanella > Shewanella piezotolerans. Next base: position 2,031,170 of record NC_011566.1, on the reverse strand, counting down.
GTGCCCTGCTCAATAATCGCGTAGCTTCGTGGTCCAAGCCCTGTACCCATAAATAGATCGGTAATATCTTTACGGCGACACTTTTGATTATTCAGAAAATAGCTTGAATCGCCATCACGGCTAACTTGCCTCTTAACCGCTATCTCTTGGTAGCTGGCGTACTGACCCGCTAATCGATTGTCTTGGTTGTCAAATAGCAGTTCTACCCCCGCTACCGATACGGGTCTTCTGGCGGTAGAGCCATTAAAAATAACATCGGCCATGGAATCACCACGCAGATGTTTAGCCGAGCTTTCGCCCAGCACCCAACGCACAGCATCAATAACATTTGATTTACCACAGCCGTTTGGACCAATAATGGCGCTCAATGGATTAGGTAAGGGAATTTTGGTTGGATCGACGAATGACTTGAATCCGGCAAGTTTTATCTGTTTAAGTCTCATGATGCCGTTTTGATCACTTCTACACTAAGTTATCTAGCGATACTTAGTGTCTATGTTTGATGTGCATATAATTATGGTAACTTTACCAAAGCTAACAGCATTTTGTAACGCTTTTTATTAGTGATTAACGCCTTTTCACTTGCGGTTAAATGCCCACTGACTCACAATCGTGACATTGCGTATCTTTAACGATCAAAGATTTCTATGAATAAAACCAATCAAGTAACAAAAAAGAGTGGCGTAAATTACTTCTTAGAAGGGTTCAGTTTGATAAAACGCCCAGGCCTTAGACGTTTTGTGTTTATTCCACTAACGATTAATTTATTGCTCTTTGCTGGCTTGATCTATTTTGCCATTGGTCAGCTAGAGCAGGTTTTCGCTTGGCTTTCAGGCCAGCTTCCAGAGTACCTAAGTTGGTTGAACTTTCTGCTATGGCCACTTGCAGTATTAACCTTGTTGGTGGTGCTATCTTTCATCTTTAGTTCAGTGATGAATTGGCTCGCTGCGCCCTTTAACGGATTACTGGCTGAAAAAGTCGAGCAACTGTTGACTGGCAAACCACTCAATACGGGTGGCGGTATCGATTTAATCAAAGATTTACCGCGCATATTGGGCCGAGAGTGGATCAAACTGAAATACTATCTACCTCGTGCCATTGTTTTCTTATTGCTATTTTTGCTGCCATTTGTCGGTCAAACTGCCGCGCCTATCTTATGGTTTCTGTTTAGTGCTTGGATGATGGCAATACAATACTGTGATTATCCTTTTGATAACCATAAAGTCCCCTTTGCAGATATGAAGTTTGCACTTAACCAGACCCGTGGCAGCAGCTTTAGCTTTGGCGCTGCAGTGACACTGTTTTCTATGATCCCAATCCTCAATTTTGTCGTGATGCCAGTAGCTATATGCGGCGCAACATCTATGTGGGTTGATAAATATCGAGAAGCATACAAAGACAACACCATCGCACCAGATTAGTATGGATGACGCTGGGCCAATAATCATATGGCCTAGCGTCTCTTACGCACTCTCGACTTAATTGTTACACCGCTGAAAATATTTGTAACAAATAGCCTACCTTTTTTAAACTTAATTCCATTACAATCCTCACACCCAGTTATTCAGCTTTCAATAATAAAAATAAATGAATAAAGCAACCCAACTTGCTAGCTCCGTTGTCTTCTTAATCTCTTGTCATTCTTTGCATGCTTATGCCGGACAGGAGAATCAATTCAATATTGAGATCCCTACTCTTTCGGGCAGTATCAAAGTTGATGGTAACTTTGATGAACCACAGTGGAAGAATGCCGCAACCACCGAGATAACGATTGAAACAAGTCCCGGTGAAAACATCACAGCACCAGTAAGAACCGAAGTAAAACTTTACTCCACTGACACAAGTCTCTTCTTGGCATTTACGGCTTATGATCCCACGCCATCGCAGATCAGGGCAAATTTGAGCGATCGAGACAGCGTTTGGGGTGATGATTTAGTCGGTATTAAACTCGATACTTTTAATGATGCCCGACTCGCCTATCAATTCTTTGTTAATGCTTACGGCGTGCAGATGGACTCAATCGAAAATGAACTTACCGGCAGCGAAAGCGATGCTTGGGACGGCATTTGGTATACTGCAGCTCAGCGCACAGAAACGGGGTATCAGGTTGAAATAGAGTTACCCTACCGAGTGCTAAATTTTGATAACAGCGCCGAGCAAAAGTGGGGCGTTGAGCTTGTCAGGTTTTACCCTCGAAATGAACAGCACAGATTGTCTAGTAATCAGATAGACAGAAACAATAGTTGCCAACTGTGTCAATTCGGTGTGATGAGTGGCATGTCTAACTTAGAGCAAGGCAATGATCTACAAATCACGCCATCGGTGGTTTTTAATCGTAACAGTCAACGTCCTCTCGCTCTTGATAGTGATTGGGATAGCGAAAACGACATAGAGCCAAGTTTAGATATCCGCTGGGGAATAACTCCAAGCACGTTGTTGAGTGCCACCATCAACCCAGATTTTTCGCAGGTTGAAGCCGATGCAGGTCAACTCGATATTAATAATACTTTTGCACTGTTTTACCCAGAAAAACGAGCCTTTTTCCTCGATAATAAAGATTATTTTGATACCCAACTAAACCTGTTGCATACCCGTAATATCCTCTCACCAGATTATGGCATTAAGCTAACCAGTAAAGTGGGTGATCATACCTTTGCCACACTCGCGACGAACGATACTCATACTAACTTTCTAGTGCCGGGGAATTTAAGTTCTGATATCGCCAGTATCGATGAAAAAAGTCAGAATTTTGCTGGACGCTATCGCTACGATATCGGTAAAGAATTATCGATGGGGGCGCTCGTCACCGCTAAAACCAGCGATGATTATCATAATTATGTCACTAGCGTCGATGTTAAATACCAGCCAACCGAGCAAGATACCTTTATTGGTCAATACGTAATATCAGATACTCAATACCCTTTAGGTTTCTCGCAAACGCTGTGCAGTAGCGATGATTGCCTACCGGATATTGACTGTGATTTAAGTGACTGCGGCATCAACGAACGTGTATTACGCACTAATAGCACAGACTCTATTCGTGGTGACATGTATTTGGCTAAGTATGAACACGAAACAAGAAACTGGAATGCAATAGCGCAATATCAGTCTGTTGCAGAAGACTTTAGAGCTGATCTAGGTTTTATTGAGAAAGTCGATTTCAGTAAATTTGTGGCTGGTGGTGGTTATACTTGGTATCCAGAAAACAGTGGTTTTAGTAAAATAAGACTTAGTGGCGACTGGGATATCAGTCATAACCAGGCTGGTGAAAAATTAGAACAGGAAGCGGAAGCTAAACTTGCTTTTGACGGTTTATTGCAAAGTTACACTGCATTTGGCGTTGTTAACCGCCAACGTGTAGGAAGGCGTCATGATAGTGCTAATCTGGCAGTTGAAAACAACACTCAGATGTTTGACGAAACCATGGGCTGGTTCTACGCCAATATGAAACCCACTCGTACCCTATTTGTTGAACTGGATGTCAATTATGGCGATAGCATCGACTTTGCCAACGATCAATTAGGCACTAAGTTTCTACTCAACCCTGGTGTTCGCTGGAATGTTACCGATTCAGTAAAGCTTAATGTATCGCACGTTTACCGAACTATGGATGTTGATGACGGCCGTTTATTTACCGCAAATTTAAGCGATGTGAGATTGAGTTGGTATATCGACATACATAACTTTATCCGTGTCTCGAGCGTCTACACACATATTGAAAGAGACCCAAGCTTATATCTATTTGGCTCACCAAATAAAGAGCAACAGAATTTAGGCAATGAGATCCTTTACGGATATAAACTTAATCCTCAAAGTGTGTTCTATCTAGGCTATTCAGATGGATTAAAGTCTAATGATTCCATCGATTCATTGATGAAAACTGAAGAAACCTACTTTATGAAAATGAGTTACGCTTGGATTTTATAAACAAACAGGCTTAACCAGCAATGGTTAAGCCTTTTTAAATCCTATTTGTTTAGGCAATGGACACTAAGTTACGCCCACCCTCTTTAGCTTCGTACAGCGCAACATCAGCTCGTTGCAGCATCCCGTCTACGTTTTCATCGTGATTAAAATTGGTGACACCAATACTAACGGTGATGGTTAACTCGCCTTTTGTTGTCATTACCGGCGTACTTTCCATCTGCATTCTAAACCTATCTAATAGTGCAAATGACTTTTCAACACTTAAGCCTTTAAAGCCAACAACGAATTCTTCACCGCCAAATCGAGCCACTGTAAAATGCTGTGAAAAAGAGTGTTTAAGGCGTTTAGCAAATTCAACCAGCACCTCATCTCCCACATCATGGCCATAACCATCATTCACCTTTTTGAAGAAATCGATATCCATTAAACCGAGTGAAAGCGTACCTTGATTACGGGTAATAGTAGGCAGTTTCTCTTCATAAAGATTAAAAAAGTAACGCCGATTAAATACATTGGTTAAGTAATCGAGGTTAGCTTGCTCCCAAAGTTTGGCCATCATATCGAGTGCATCTAGCGTGTTCAGCACTCGACAATGAAACTCTTCGTGCACAAAAGGCTTTTGCAAAAAGTCATTGGCACCATTTTTAATAAACCGTGCAGAGAGGCTTTCATCGCTGTCACTAGAAAGTCCAATAATGGCCAACTCTTCTCTGCTGAACTGCTCTCTGACTTTTATAATTAAGCCAAACCCGTCTAGTCGCGGCATATTGTAATCAGTGATAAGCAGTTTAATATCTGGATTTTCTTTAAGGGTATCGAGTGCAGCTATACCGTCGTCAGCCTCTATCACTTGAAACAAATGCTGTTCTAAAAGGCTACGAATAAACTTTCGGCTCACCATGGAATCATCTGCTACCAATACCTTCACGCTTTGATTGCGTTGCAAGCGTCGAACTAATTTAGCGGTATATTCATAGCTAAAACGGTTTTCTTTAAGCACATAATCAACAATACCTAATTGCAGCAGACGTGATCGTTCTTGGGGATCCCAGCTTCCAGTGAGTACGATACAAGGGATCTGTTTTGCCAATACTAATTTTACAATCTCTCCCTCTTGCGCATCTGGAAGATTTAAATCAGTAACGGCCACGAAATAATCATTTTCAGCTAATAGGATTTTGGCACTGGCCAGATCTGGCGCGACATCAACGTCACAGTTTAACTCTTGGGTTAATAAATGACGCATTACCCGTGATACAACTTGGCTATCTTCTACAACTAAGATCCGCAACTTAACTCTCCTTTAAACCCAAACTCCTTTAGCACATTAGTTAATCGGCCTTTTTGAAAGACTCTTTAATTACTAAATGCCTACGCTAAGTGAGAACTTCATCTGCTTTATTGCTGCAATTTTACAAATTTCATAAGCAGCTTAACCCTTACCTACAAAAAACGGTATCAATTATGCTACTTCTCTTCAATTTTTGCATCAATCGATGCATTAAGCGCATTCATGTTTAACTGTAACTTAGGCGCTTCAATTTCAGGCTTTCTGAGGTCAATAACAACAGTTGCTGATATTTTATCTTGTATTGCTTGGCGATTAGCATCCCAGAATATTTGTAAAAAGCCGAGTAAACCAGTGGTAAAACCTGCAGCGTAGCCGCCATAGCGACCAAAAGCGGCCCATAAAGTGATCTTGGAGCCATCCAGCTGAATCACACTAATTCCAAATAGTTTTTTACCCAATGTTTGCCCATCAAACCAGGCAGTAAACACCGTAAAATAGAACGCAGCCCAACCAAAACCTAAGCCCATATCGTTTAAAAAGCCTATCAACCACGCTAACGGGCTCGATTGTGAGTTTGCCTCTGTCTCGAAGCGAGAGTCATCCTGCAACTCCTCCCAGTCAACTTTGTTTGTGCATGAAGGATTATTGCTAACAGCATCTGCATCTGCATCTGCCTCTTCTTCAACTATCTGCTCAATGCGTTCATCACCTAAAGCGGTTTCAGCTGCCGCATACTCAATCTTTAAATTATTTTTCTGTTTAACAGTAAGCGGTAGCTCATCAATAAGCTCTTCTAGCATACGCGTTTGTTCTGCGCTCGATAGACTCGAATGATCTAACGCACTTTTTAGAGACACTAAGCGCTTTTGGGCACATGAGTAATCTTGGCAACTTGATGCGGAAATAACTTCAGGAAGATAATTTGCTAATTCAGCAATGGTTTGTAATGTTTCAGGTTCTGCTTTATCGGCACTTAATTGAGATTCGACTTGGCTAGTGCCTGAGATATTGTCTTTCGTGTTCCAGTCGTTACCAAGTAACGCGTACACCATACCTGCGAGCATAAAAGCATATAACGCCCACTTAACAATGCTCCCCAAAGACTTGCTTCTTTTATGGACCACAACGGTAAGTGCAACCATTAATACAAATATCCAGCCCGCATTTTCAGCAAGAGCTGCAACTAGAAGACCATCAACGGTTATTGCTAAGGCGCGTTTAAAAGGACTCGCTAGTGGCTGATAGAGGACATTGGGGGCAATCTCAAATGCATAAGGGGTGACTAACGACTTAGGATCAAGCGTTGATTCAGTCTGCTGTTTTCTCATCGGTTTAATCCAGTCATAGTGAGTGCAATACCTTGGTCAATGCACCATATTACCACCCTATTAACTTAAGCTTAACAACTGAAACTTATAGAAATTCCACTCATTATATATAACAGGGAATGCTTTAATAACTAAAAAGAATAAAGAAGAACAAACAATCACTTCTAAAGCAGCGAAAGAGGATTATGCTTTACCTGTGCATTTTAAGGAGCAAGCAGCCCATGAGCAAAATTTTTGAAGACAATTCACAAACAATTGGTAACACGCCACTTGTCCGTTTAAACCGTGTTAGCAAAGGTAATGTTCTTGCCAAGGTTGAAGCACGTAACCCAAGTTTCAGTGTTAAGTGTCGTATTGGCGCAAATATGATCTGGGACGCTGAGAAAAAAGGCGTTCTGACTCAAGATAAAGAGCTTATCGAACCAACATCTGGTAACACAGGAATTGCACTTGCTTATGTAGCGGCTGCAAGAGGCTATAAGCTAACGTTAACTATGCCTAATACCATGAGTTTAGAGCGTAGAAAACTGCTTAAAGCATTAGGTGCAAACTTAGTGTTAACTGAAGGCGCAAAAGGCATGAAAGGTGCCATTGATAAAGCGGAAGAGATCCGCCAGTCAGCACCTGAAAAATACGTGTTATTGCAACAGTTTAATAACCCTGCAAACCCAGAGATCCACGAAAAAACCACTGGGCCTGAGATATGGAATGATACTGACGGCGCAGTTGATGTCATTGTTGCTGGTGTCGGTACAGGCGGAACAATCACTGGTGTGAGCCGTTACATAAAGAATACTCAGGGTAAAGCGATTACTTCTGTAGCTGTTGAGCCTGTTGATTCGCCGGTGATTGCACAAACACTTGCAGGTCAAACAGTTCAACCTGGACCACACAAAATTCAAGGTATTGGCGCTGGATTTATTCCGGGCAACCTAGATCTTGAACTGATAGACCGTGTTGAAGCTGTTTCGAATGAAGATTCTATCGAAATGGCGCACCGACTCATGCAAGAAGAAGGTATTCTAGTTGGGATCTCTTCAGGTGCCGCTGTAGTTGCAGCAAACCGTATTGCAGCACTTCCCGAATTTGAAGGTAAAAATATTGTAGTTGTATTACCTTCTGCAGCTGAGCGTTACTTATCTTCTGTACTGTTCCAAGGTGAGTTTAGCGACGCTGAAAACGTTCAATAAACCATAAGTCGATACAACAAAACCCAAGCTTCAGCTTGGGTTTTTTATTGCCTTAATAATGTGACTTACTGTGGTGCGTACAATGTTATTAAGCTCAGTCTTATTCACCTTACCACGCAGTAAAAATTGATATTCCAACAGTCGAATAATAGCCAAGATTTGGTGGGCATCTTCAGTTGCAGTTTTTGAACCAAATGCACTAAAAAATGATTTTATGCTCTGCAGTAATGTCTCTTCGAGTAAGATAATGGCTTTGGCAAGCTCGGGATTACGTAGTGCTTCTTCGTGAAAAGCATGCTCTAGAATACGGTCATCAGGTTGAGTTAACTGCGCTTCTATATGATCACAGATAAATTCAGATAACTGCTCTACCACTAACGTTTGCAGCTCTGATCTAGTTAGGTTCTGGCTTACTTCAGCCATACTATTGAGCAAAGTATAACTTTGCTCCTCTAACGCTTTATTCATCCACAAGGTTTTTTCTGCAAAAAACGTTAATGCGTCACTAATAAGATCTTTAATATCATTAAAATAATATGTCGTTGAAGCTAATGGTACATCTGCCTCAGATGCAACAGCCCTATGGCGCACGCCACGGATCCCCTCTCTAACGATTAAGCGCAATGTCGCCTCTAGAATCGCTTTCCGTCTTGCTTGCCCATCACTTCGGCTTGATTGTCGACCAACATAGGTCAGTGGTACGAGCATGGCACTTCCTTTACACGAATATTCAATCTGACTTGAACCACCCATTAACAGCAACTGGAAACTAATCTTATACCAATTGCATTAAAAGTTTGACCATTCAGCGGGAATTCAAAACGCTGTAGGAAAGTAGTGGGATTTGAGCTAATAGTTATTCTCGGCTCTGGCATCCTGCTTCGCTCTACCTCCTAAATCCATTTAGTCGTATATCCAAATCCCATAGCGACTCATACAGCGTTTGCCAATTTTTTTAAGCTCAGCCGCACTACGTGAGTTCCTCAGTCTTTCCACTTCTGCTTTGCATTGGCTTAAAAGGGAGCAACCATTTCTTTACCAATGCGCTTTGAATTGAAAAGGCTGACGGGCTCTGAACTGGTCAAATACTTAATGCAATTGGTATTATCTAAAACAGCTCGAAGCAAGATCCAGTTCAAACTATATTCAGACTGTAACATGTAACATACGCCTCCCCTAATTCGGTAACAACTACATCGGTCTAATTTATGTCTTTCTATCGCTCTCCTCTATCAATCAGCGCATTTGATGCAAAGTTTGAAGCTCAGAAAATTGCCTTTGCCCCTATCAGCTTTCAAGTTGCCCGCTGCCTATTGAAATTTGATGTCTTACATCAAATTTCTGAAAGTGGCGCAGATGGTTGCAGCATAAGTGATTTAGCAAAGCAGTCAGTTCTTTCTGACTATGCTCTAGGTGTACTGGTCGATATGGGGCTGAGCATGGGCTTGTTATATCTAAATGAAGAAGCCTATGTACTAGATAAGATCGGTCATTTTTTATTGCATGATGACATGGCACAAACCAACTTAAATTTTACCCATGATGTCTGCTATCAAGGGTTATTTGAATTGGAAGCTTCTTTACTCGAAGGTAAGCCAAAAGGACTAGCCTCACTGGGTGACTGGCACACTATCTATCCCGGCTTGAGTCAATTACCAGATCAGATTAAAAAGAGCTGGTTTAAGTTTGATCACTATTATTCAGATCATGCATTCGAGGCTTTGTTACCACTCATTTTTAAAGCTCAACCAAAGCATATTGTCGATGTTGGCGGCAACACGGGCAAATGGGCATTAGCCTGTACCAAATTTGATCATGAAGTTGTTGTAACCATCATGGATCTACCTGGTCAACTAAAGGAGGCAATGCAGAACGCAGCTAATTGTGGAGTTGTAGATAGGGTAAGCGCCTTTGCAACAGATTTACTCGATGAAACAAAACCATTTTGTGAAGCAGGTGACCTTTATTGGATGAGCCAATTTTTAGACTGTTTTTCTGAAACGGAAATTCTCAGTATTCTAAAACGTGCCGTTTTAGTCATGGAGAAAGATAGTGAGCTATGCATCCTAGAAACCTTCTGGGATCGTCAGCCATTTGAAGCTGGCGCTTTTTGCGTCAATGCCACTTCAGTTTATTTCACCGCTATTGCCAATGGCAATAGTCGTATGTACCACAGTAAAACGTTACTCAGCCTTATTAGCCAAGCGGGACTCTTTGTTGACGAAGACATCGACAATATCGGACTGGGCCACACGCTTCTGCGTTGCAAACTGAAACCATGATTTAAATGCACACCTGTAAATTAAGAAAAACTTAAACTGTGGTTAACCTAAACTCAATTTAATTTATTCAAAGGTAGCTCTAAAATACATCCATAGAGATAAGGTTTTGGAGAACACAATGACAGTAACAAATAACAAACTAACACACAGAGTATCACGCTTACCGAGCCCAATGGCTGGTTTGGCACTGGCCATAGCCAGCCTTGGTTGGACTTGGGAGAGCATGTTCCCCGAGCTTGGTGGTAATGCACAGTTAGCCGGTGCACTCATTGCGTCAGCGCTACTAGCCATGTTGGTTGCTAAATTCGTTTTGCACCCTAAAGTGCTAATAGAAGAGCTCTCTCACCCAGTGATTGGCAGTGTTATCCCAACTTTTGCGATGGGATTAATGGTTGTTTCCGCTGCGATTGGACATTTTAGCCAAGGCGCCGCTTTAATACTATGGTTAACGGCGATTAGTATTCATATCATCTTTCTATCAATGTTTATCTATAATAGAGCCATTGATTTCAAGCTAAGCCACATGGTTCCAAGTTGGTTTGTCCCACCTATCGGCATGATAGTAGCGGCAGTTTCTTTTCCACATGGAGAGCTATTACAAGTACAAAACCACTGGATTGCCAACGCCATTGTTAACTTCGGCATGCTCAGTTATTTAGTTATGCTTCCGATTATGCTTTACAGATTGATATTTTGTGAACCGATAGCTGAAGCAGCAAAACCTACAATCGCTATTTTGGCGGCGCCAGCAAGCTTATCTCTAGCGGGTTACTTAACAATATCGAATCAACCTTCTTTAATTATTATTGCTGTTTTATTAACCGTTTCACTATTAATGACAAGTATTATTTATTTGGCCTTTTTTAGTTTATTAAAGCTACCTTTCACCCCAGGTTATGCAGCATTTACTTTCCCAATGGTTATCGGCGCAACCGCATTATTTAAAACTGTTTCTTGGCTAGTAAGTACATATGGTGAAAGCATCTTATCGGTGAGTCTATTATTAACCGCAAAAGTTGAACTCGTGATTGCAACCCTCATAGTTACTTATGTAGCAATAAGATATCTTCGTCATTATAAAAACAGCACTAAATATGCGTAATTTAGGTTACGCATATTTAATTAGTGACGCCCTATCGATAGAATAAAGTGCAATACAACAAGTAAAACCACCTCCTCCCCTCCTCAAAAAAAGTTACAGAGCCGCAACAATACAACGTTTTCAGCCACACTGGTAACGTGATCAACATCACAGATTTAGATATCTCCACTCTAAATTAATACTTTCAAACTATATAAGTTGTATCTGTATTGTTAAACAAGAAAGCCTAGCTCGCACGCCTAAATCACAAACAAATAACCAAGTAGCAACATTAAGGTTGAAATAGACGCAACGATCAATCAAATATTAAACAATAATTCAACGCGGAAGCAATTGGTTGCAAAAAAGAAAATCAATTGTTACCAAATTTGTTTTTTTAAATACTACATAACTATATTCCAACCCCTCTCACAGCTGTAACTAGATTGTTGCCACAGTTATTTAATTATGGTTCTATTCGGATGGGATTCATCTTCTTATTTACATTTAAGTCACCTTAAGAAGGTAATTCTAATTAAAATAAAACATATAATTAATAAAAGTTTCCAGGGAGTAATACAATGCAAGTTAATTCAAGATTGGCCAAAGCGGTACGCTTTGCGTTAGTGGGTGGTGCAGCAACTGCAGCACTTAGCTCGCCAGTAGTTCTTGCGGCTGATGCAGAAAGTGCAGATAAAGTTGAACGAATTCAGGTTACCGGTTCTCGTATTAAACGAACCGATATGGAAACGGCAACGCCTGTAACAGTGCTCAGTGCCGATGACATGGCAAAGCAAGGCTTTACCAATATTCAAGATGCACTTCAGAGCCTGACATCTACAACTGGTGCGATGACAACACAATCGGTTCATGGTTTTACTCCTGCGGCTTCTTCAATCAGCCTACGTAATGCTGGCGCAAACCGCACATTGACGCTTATTGATGGTAAACGTCTAAACCAGTATCCAAAACCAGCTGGTGGCACAGATAACTTCGTCGACACAGCTAACCTTCCAATGGAAGCTGTTGCAAGAATTGAAGTTCTGCAGTCAGGTGGCTCTGCCATTTACGGCGCTGATGCAATTGGTGGTGTTATTAACATCATTTTGAAGAAAGACTTTGACGGTGCAGCACTTAAGTATCGCCACGGTGATACCACCAATGGTGGTGGCATGAATGATAGAATCGCCTTCTCTATCGGTTCATCTTCAGACAAAGGTAACGTTTCAACGTTTATCGAATATACAAACAACGAAGTACTTCGAGCGACAGATCGTGAAAACTTTGGCTTAGATACAGATAAAGTTCCTCACAGTGAGTTCTCACAGTACAGCTCATACGGCGCACGTATTGCAGGCGCGAGCAAAGGCGCTAGTGGTGCACGCGCACTGACCGCTGAAGAATGTACAGCTGGTGGATTCTTCTGGGATGCAGCACGTAGCATTTGTGGCTACGACCGCTCTAAGCAACGCGACCTTGAACCTGAAAGTTACCGTTTTATCAGCACAACTAACTTCAACTATGAACTGGCTGACGATATCACTTTCTTAGGCCGTTTAGATTTTGCACAAGCAAAATCTACCACGAACATTGAGCCAATGGCGATCAATGACTACGACATCAAAGTGGCTGGCAATGACGTAACCGTTTCTGGTGCTGGCGGACTAAGCAAGACATTCAATGACAAGTCTACTGCTCTAGGCGGTGATTTCGCTAATGCGACAGATGGTGACTACTACTACGTTCGTCGTTTACATGAGTTTGGTAACCGTACTGGCGAGACCAATACCCGTAACTACTTCTTCACCGCTGGCCTTGAAGGCACTATCGCTGATGAATATAACTGGGATGCTTCTGTAAACTACGGCCGTACAAACGTTGATGTTTACCGTGGTGGCTATGCGACTATCGCAGGTATGTTTGACTACATTACAGCTGGTGACAATGGCAATTCTTTACTTGAGAATATGTCTAGCGCAGACGTAGAGGAAGCTTCTTACACACCTTTTGAGCAAGCACAATCTACACAGAAAAACATTCAGGCTAACATCACAGGTTTAGCATTTGAGTTACCAGCTGGTGACGCAATGTTTGCATTTGGTGCAGAGTATACTGAACAAGATTACCAAACAGATTCAGATTCTGAATCTAAAAAAGGTAATATCTTAACGACTGGTGGTTCTTCAGGAAAAGGGAAGCGTGATTTCTGGGCAACTTATGCAGAGCTAAGCATGCCTGTTCTTGACCAGCTAACCATTGATGTTGCTCTACGTTATGATGAATACAGCGATGTTGGCGGTAACCTTTCACCACAGCTAACTGTTGAATACCGTCCTCTTGATGAGCTACTCGTTCGTGGTTCTATCAGCAGTGTATTCCGTGCACCAGATATGCACCGCGTATATGGTGACCCAACTCAAGGCTTTACACAGGTTATTGATTTTAAACAGTGTGCAGCAATGGGCGGAACGCCAGGTGAGGCAAACTCAAATCCAACAATCAATGAAGTGTGTAACGAGCTACACATTGATATCACAACCGGTGCTAACAAAGATCTTGAAGCTGAAACAGGTTACACAGCTAACATAGGTGCGGTATGGGGCGGTGATTCACTAAACGCTTCTGTAGATCTTTGGGAGTGGAAGCTTGATGACATGGTTAGTGACATCAGCGCTTCAAAAGCTGCTCGTGAATATGACCTATATGAAGATATGATCACTCGTGATGCAGACGGTACTATCACCCACGTTAACTCTGTAGCCCAAAACCTTGCATACCAGCAAGTTCGTGGTCTAGACGTTACTGCGGGATATGGTTGGGATCTAGATGCCATTGGTGAGTTTAAACTAAACTTTAATGGTACTTACATCTTAATGTCAGAAGGTCAATTAGACCCAACGGCTGAAATTGATGATGATATCTACAACGGCGGACTGCCTCAGTACAGAGCCAACCTTGTATTGGGTTACTTCCTCGAAGACTTTGAAGCAACACTTGGTGCATACCACACTGCACGTATGCACGGTACTGCTTACAAGTCATTTGCTGAAGGCGGTGAAGGCGAAGAAAGTGATTACGAAGTTGCATCACTCACTAAGTGGAACCTAACTGCAGGTTACAACTTTACTGACAACATCAAAGTATCAACAGGTCTAATCAACATGTTTGATGCGGGTCCTAACTTCGATCCAACAAACACTTCATGGCCACATTACCCACGTAGCGTATACAACGCGCGTGGACAAGAGTGGTTCATCGAAGGTGAAGTTAAGTTCTAAACACTGTTTGATTAAGCGCACTAACTAGCGCTTAATCAAACATAAAAAAATGGCATCTTAGGGTGCCATTTTTTATTGCCTTAACTAATTCAATTCAATGTTGGCAAAATAGCTTAGCTAAACCCCATGTAGTGGGCAGTAATAACAATCAGGCTAGAGACCAAAAACAGCCCCAACATAAAGCGCCAAATAAACTTAAGCCACTGGCCCCAATCGACTCGGCAAACTCCTAGAGTGGCCATCAATGAAGCTGATGTCGGCACTAATACATTAGTAAAACCGTCCCCTAATTGAAACGCCAGCACTGCTACTTGTCTAGTGACTCCAACAATATCAGCAAGCGGTGCCATCAACGGCATTGTCAGCGCTGCTTGCCCTGAACCTGAGGTCACAAAAAAGTTAAATACAGCCTGGAACACAAACATAAACCATGCTGACATCACGCTTGGCAACTGGCCAATAAACTCACCAGAGCTACTCAGTATAGTATTGAGTACACTAGGGTTAGCGGCATTACTACCTCCGAGTAATAATAGTATTCCCGATGCACAGCCGACTAAAACAGCTGGCTCAAGCATAGTAGATGCCCCTTGCTTGAAGCTCACTGCAACCTTATTAACTGTCAGGTTATTAAGCTTAAAGACAACACCGATGATGCCGACAACAATGCCCATTGCAAAAAACTGACTAGCTATTTCAGGGATAAACCAGGCATTAACCACCACGCCCCAGATAATCCAGGCCACTGTTGCAACAATGGTTAACAACACTAGAATGTCACCTATGTTAAAGCGACTATCGAGTTTCGCATCACTCGCATTATCACGAAAATACTGATCGCTTTGATGACTGTATGAGAGCTCTGGCTTAGCTTTTATCTTCGCGGCGTAGCGCATAGTAAATATAAGCCCCATTAGTGTAAAACCTAACCACATAGCAACACGCACGCTTGAACCAGATAACACTGGAACATCGGCAATGCCTTGAGCTATCGCCACACTAAATGGATTCATCCATGAACTCGCAAAACCTATTTGAGTGGCAACATAGGTCACCATGACAGTGGTAATGCCGTCATAGCCAAGCCTTATCATTAATGGACAGATAATAATCGCAAAGGCTATCGCCTCCTCACCCATCCCAAATACAGCCCCGCCCAGAGAAAACAGGGTAAAGATAACCGGAATAAAAAGAGTTTCATTACCTTGGGTTTTATCGATAAGTTTTAAAATTCCATTATCGATGGTTCCTGTCGCCATCACAATGCCAAAGGCACCGCCAATAACGAGCATGAACATGATGACACCAATAGCGCTGCCCCACTTAGAGCCAGATACAAGCCCTTCAAAAGCGAAATTGAAAAAACCAGTGCCTCCACCGCCGGCAAATAAACTGACCGGCTGCAGCATAGGTTGACCATCATCGTTTAACTGGTAAGCAAAGGAGTTGGGGTCAACCACACTGCGGCTCTTTTCTACGCCGTCAATCACGTAGCTCACCTGTTGTGTTTCAAATGAGCCAACAGGAATAAAATAAGTCATCACAGCGGCAAACAGTGCCACAAAGAAAATGATCACCAAGGTATCAGGCATCTGCCACGTTCTATTTACAGTTTGAGAACTACTGCTATTAGCGACTATTGGCTCTGTGGTTGAAGGTTGTTGCTGAGTAGGGGGAACTTGGTGCATTTGATGGCCGTATTGTTGTTATTTGGCAGCAAATATAAACCAATGTCTGTGCTTTATCTATGGGTGGTTAATCGGCAGTCGCTAAAAAATGAACCTATGCCCATATCCCTCTATAGGAAAGGCCTAAAACGATGCCACTGAACAGGCGTTTCAACAAAAAGAATGAGCTAAATGAAGGCCTAAATCAATCAAGTTGTCATGTTGAAGAAGTGGAGAAACTGGCTTTACAGAGAAGGAGAGCATACTTGCAACAATTTTCACTCAAGTAGGTTACCTTATTGATATAACAATGAATGCATCAGTATCACACTATATATAGAATAGTGAACCTAATCTAAGTTATTCATTGCTAACGTCAACTTGGCTTGTTTGGTACTTGCTCACCACCTAGAATCATACTTAATGACCATCAAATAAATTGATAGTTTCCCTTTGGATATTTTTCGAGTAGGAAAACAGTAGGTACAATGAAGTATTCTCTTAAACAAATTATGGTTTTCGACGCTGTTGCCAGTCTCGAAAGTGTCAGTGCTGCGGCTAGAAAACTGTCGATGACGCAATCAGCTGTAAGTATGTCGTTGGGACAGTTAGAGAATTTACTTGGGCGTCCGCTCTTTACTCGTCAGGGTAATCGTTTAACCCTAAGCCACTGGGGTAACTGGCTGCGTCCAAAAGCCAGACGCCTGTTACAAGATGCTCAGCAAATTGAATTAGGCCTGCATGAACAACATCTTATAAGCGGTAGATTTAGGATCTGCTCTAGCCAAACAGCGGCTGAACACCTACTTCCCGAACTTATCAGCAAAATTGATACCGATTTCCCCGAATTGCGCATTGACTTGATGGTAGAAAATACTGAAAACGTGATTGAAGGCTTACTAAATTATGAATACGATTTTGGCATAATCGAAGGACGCAACGACGATAGTCGACTGCATCAAGAACAGTGGCTCGATGATCACCTTGTAGTGGTATCATCACCTCACCACCCCTATGCGAAATCAAAATCAGCAAGCTTAGCGCAACTAGAACAAGCCAAATGGGTGCTTCGAGAGCAAGGAGCAGGCACTAGACGCATTTTTGAAGGTGCAATCCATGGCATCATTGAGAAACTGCATGTGTGGAAAGAGTATGAATACGTATCTCTGCTTAAGGCCCTTGTCAAGAATGGTCCCTACTTAAGTAGTTTGCCCTATTTAGATGTAGAGAAAGAGATTGCCAATGGAGAGTTAGTGGTGTTATCAACACCAGAGCTAAACATGCAACGCCATCTTTCATTTGTATGGCGCAATGATGCAGGTGAGAATCCACTTAGAGATTGTGTTATTACCGAGGCCAGACGTTTAAGCCGTAATAGAGTTGCAGTTAAAAAAAACCGCTAAGTTGAAATTAGGCAAGGAGAAATCATCTCCTCCTTGCCCTTTCTTAAGCTCAAAATATGCTTAGAATTTATAAACCTGACAGACTTTTTGAGCGATATCTTCTCGCGTAATAACACCACATAATATGCCGCCTTCAACCACAGGGAATACGCTAGGTTTACTAGCATTAGCCCCTCTTAAACGCTCTTCGTAACTTTTGAACGTGTTGCCAATCAGCATTCCGCTGTCATTAACTGGAAATAATTTTTCTCTATCAACAACCATAAGCTCTATCAAATCGGCAACCGCATCCGACGGCGATACCGTCAATACCTGGGTTTGCATCAGATCTGCGACTTTAAAACTTACGCCACGGGCGAACTCTTCAGACCATAAACTGCGTAAAAGATCTTGTTGAGAAACAAAACCAAGTAACTGTTGCTGCTCATTAATAACAGGCGCGCCACGGCTCGCACTTTCAGTGAGACGCTTTAATCCTTCGTATATGGAAATGTCAGCAGTTAGTGTAAATGGAGCAGGATTCATTAGGTCGCTTACATTCAGTTTTTGTATTGTTTTAGGCATATTCTTTACTCCAGAAGATAGATAGGCACTTTTAGGACTTTGCGCCTGTGAAGGTTCAGCAAAGGTTTGTTCTACGAAATGTGTTTGATTATTTTTTTCGAGATCTGCTAATGAAATGACTTCAGCCAAGGCCGACTGTTTATGTTGGGTCATTACGTGCAGAGATGGACTTGGGTTAGCTTTCTCAATTAACCAGTACCCTAAACCAACGAACAGGCCTCCGCCGACAATATTGCCAAGCGTCACCGGTATTAAGTTATTGAGAATAAAGTTAGTCACTGTTAGGTCGCTAAATTGTTCTTGAGTGACATTGAGCGCAGCAAACCAAGCAGGGTCTGAAATATTAGCTAGCACTATGCCTAAAGGCACCATGAATAGGTTAGCGATACTATGTTCAAAGCCACTACTAACAAACATCGCCACAGGCAACATCAGTAATATCGCTTTGGTTAATGCGTCTTTACTGGAAAAAGTCATCCAAACAACAAGACATACCAACATATTACAGAGCATACCCAGCACGAAAGCTTGCCACCAACCGTGATGCAACTTATGTTGGGCGATATTAAGTGCGTTGAGTCCCCAATGACTTTCATTTAAATTCTGCATTCCGGCGACAACAATTAGTAACAGCATTAGCATTGCACCAATAAAGTTACCGACATACACGCGCCCCCAGCATTTAAGCAGAGACAGCGTAGAAACTTGTTTTTGTGCCCAAGCGACGCTGCTTAACACTGTACTGGTAAATAGCTCACCACCACAGATCACTACCAGCATCAACCCAAGGCTGAAAGCTAAGCCTCCAGCCAGCCTCATTAAGCCCCAAGGCCCGGTACTGCCTGTCGTTACAGTGATATAAAACACAAATGCTAATGCGATAAATGCGCCAGCAAACACAGCTAAACCGAAAGACTGCCAATGGGCCTTTACGACTTTATCCGCTCCATATCGCTCTGCTTGCTGATACATACTCGGCTTCAATGCAGTTTTTTGTGATAGATGGCTTTCTACTTGCTCAATTATCGGCAGCCGTTTTGTTTGGCTATTTTCCGCCATGCTGCCTCCTTACTGTCACGTAACAGTAAGTCAATAGACCTACACTCATCCCATACTCCAGTTATTCAAAACGTACCCTTGTTCTAAACACAAATTACCCGAAGCAATGACACAATAAAATTTGATATTAATGATTTGCTCTATCATTAATTTTGATACTTAAAAAGGAACATCTAAAGATGTTAATTGTGTTACCAGAACAGACAAACACCAATAAGGCACTGTATTAAAAATACTTTCTATGACACCGATATCTAGTTAGCTTACATCCAGAGAAATGATTTTTTTGGCGGGGATAGCTAAGTATTAACAAAGTGACCTAAACGAAACTGTGTACTTTGATAAAGAATCAACGTGTCGTAGTCGGTAATCGACGCCCGATTTGTCGTGAAAGCTGATACAGGCCTTTACATAATGATTTGAAATAAAAGCGAGCAACAACCATGATGCGGCGCAGATCACAATTCGCGCTTAATTTGGTGTGATAAATGCCCAGTTCTTGTGAACTAAAGCGGTTGCAAACATGACAGCTTTACTAATGGTTAATTATTGGGCTAAAAACCAGCTTTTATTGATCTAGACACTAAGGCAAATAGCATGCCTATTATTAGATTATTTAGTCATCACTGTATAAGTTGTTAAGTCGCTCTCAATTTAATCAAACACCACATTCAATAACTTTGATACTTGATGTTGTACCTAGGTTACTATGTTAAGATCTTTTGGGTAAATTGGTCTTACCAATTTAGCTTGAGTAACGGATTACCCATGTAACCTGCATTTCGCATGATTGATGCTGAACATTTGCTGTTACAGATGCGTTAACAAAGACTTGAAGTCGACTACACTTATAGCGATGCAAGTTGTTAATTAACAGGGAACAACTAAATAACTGTCATAAATCCCGATGAATAACCTAAGTTCTTTTCGGAGAATGAGAAATTATGCCTGAAACAGTAAAGAATGAAGCAGTAGAAAGCTCAGATCAGAGCTACCAAGCACTTCACCGTCCCGCATCAGAATTCAATACCCGCGAAGAGTATTTGGATAATGAATTAAAAATCATGAAGCCTAAACGCTGGGGGCTTAACCTCCCTGGTAGAGACTTTCGCTTTGAATGGGAAGATTTAGTCCCAGCTATCGCGGGGACTATCGGTATAACCGTAATGTATTCAGCTGTAATGGCAGCATGGGCATCGGGTCTCTCTGAACGCTGGGAGCATGTCAATTTAGGTGCAGAGTTCGCAATCCAAGTCGTACGGGTTGAAATGCTTATCCCCGCGCTACTCTTTTGTATTATCAGCTCAGGATTCATTAACCCTCGGGCTAACCTTGGTGGCAACCACGGACCAATGATCCCGCTTATTGGTGCCATTGCCTTAGCAGGTGCCCACCCTCTGGCACTCGCTATTTTGCTTGGCGTGTTCGGTCTTATCCTCAGTTACTTCAAAGGGGGATCGCGGCTCGTTAATTTGACCAGCAGTGGGGTTGCCGGCGGATTGTTAGTATTCCTAGGTTTCATGGGAGCAAAGAGTCAGATCACTTCGCTCTTTGATTGGGCTGGCGGACTTGAAGCCAAGCATGCTCTGGATTACAGCTTAGGTTATGTGGCTTTCTTTATCCTATTGGCTAACGTCATCTTATATTCTTACCTTGCTAAAGTTGGTAAGCGTTGGTTAGCTATTCCACTGTGTTCAATTGCCGCGATAGTGCTCGCTTTTGCACTAGGTGCAGGACTTGACCTTAAGTTTGTGACC
The DNA here is from genome assembly GCF_000014885.1 of Shewanella piezotolerans WP3. Lineage (NCBI taxonomy): Bacteria > Pseudomonadati > Pseudomonadota > Gammaproteobacteria > Alteromonadales > Shewanellaceae > Shewanella > Shewanella piezotolerans. The sequence continues at coordinate 2,010,343 of NC_011566.1, read as the reverse complement.
GAACCTGGGATCCCTAACTTAAACCCTATGTACTGGTGGGGTTCAACAGAATACGGCTGGCAGTTAGGCTTACCAAATCTTGAACACTTTATCGCTTCTTTACCTTTCGCAATCTTAGCTGTTGCTATGTGGTCTCCCGATTTTCTAGGACACCGCATCTTCCAAGAGCTTAATTATCCAAAAGGTTCAGAAAAGGTATTAATGGATGTTGATGATACTATGACGACCTGTTCGGTTCGCCAGATTGTCGGTACAGCAGTTGGTGGCGGTAACATTACCTCATCTTGGGGGACATACATGATCCCTGCTGCTATCGCGAAACGTCCAATACCTGCAGGTGCTATTTTACTCGGAATAATGTGTATCTTAGTCGCAGTGATTGGTTACCCAATGGACGTTACCGTATGGCGACCAGTCATGTCGATTGCGCTATTAGTTGGAGTATTTTTACCACTACTTGAAGCTGGTATGCAGATGGTGAAAGATACTAAAAATAGCCAATCTGCAGGTATATGTATCTTTGCAGCATTCGTCGCAAACCCTGTGCTTGCATGGGCATTAACCATGTTCCTCGACAATAATGGTCTTATTGGTGATAAAGAACGAGCGAAATCATTATCGTTCACCGATCGTATGGTCATCCCTGGACTCGCATTTGTTATTTGTCTAGCGGCTATGTTAGCTGTTGGCATGATAACGGGTATACCTGCTCTACTTTAAAATGAACTGGCGAAGAGAGCCCTGCACTCTCTTCGCCTTTTTCTCATCTATAATTTTTATCAATAAGCTTGATACTCTCCATAAGTAACAAATTACATTCATGCGTTGCTGTGGGCTGCTAAGCAATCAGAAGTAAAGTTCAATATAGATTTCACGATAGAAAGCTTGCGAAAAATAGACCAACTAGTCAATTACCTGACATCGAGTGTATATGCAAACATTAAATTGTTTAATAAATGCTATCTTGTTAACAGTTTCAATAAATACGCAGTAATTGGCTACGGATTAGAGTGCAGGCTCAGTAAGCCTATGGTAATATACTTACGGTAAATTGGTCTTACCAATTTAGATAGCCGCTTTCTTAAAATAGATTTTGATTCGATTGTGGATATCAACAAACAAATTCCTGCGAAGTGAAATCACTTCGAAAACGTTTCAACAACAGGCTAAGGCCTTCGAAACGTTTAAGCATTAGCTATTGGTCGTTAGGGTTAAACGATAAACCTTGTAACTGCCAATAACCTTTATCTCAAACAGAAGGTATTAGTACGATGACCGAAAAAACTGAACAGTTTGCAAACGCGTGGGAAGGTTTCACGCCAGGCGATTGGAAAACTGAAGTCAATGTGCGTGACTTTATTCAAGCTAACTACACTCCTTATGAAGGCGATGAGTCTTTCTTAGCAGATGCAACCGAAGCGACGACAGAGCTTTGGGATAAAGTAATGGTAGGCGTTAAGCAAGAAAACCGAACCCACGCCCCTGTTGATTTTGATACTGATAAAGTGTCAACAATCACTTCTCATGAAGCGGGTTACATCACTAAAGACCTAGAAACAATCGTCGGTCTACAAACTGAAGCTCCGCTTAAGCGTGCAATGCTGCCTAATGGTGGTATCCGCATGGTTGAAGGGTCTTGCGCTGCATATGGCCGCGAACTGGATCCTAACATCAAGTATGTTTACTCAGAGTTACGCAAGACACATAACCAAGGTGTATTCGATATCTATACGCCTGAAATTATGCGTTGCCGTAAATCGGGTGTATTGACAGGTTTGCCTGATGCGTATGGCCGTGGTCGTATCATTGGTGACTATCGCCGTATCGCGCTATACGGTATCGATTACCTAATGCAGGATAAGTTTGCTCAATTCGGTTCACTTCAAGCTGACTTCGAAACAGGCGAAAACCTATCTTACACCATGCAGCTTCGTGAAGAGATCGCAGAGCAGCATAAAGCACTGGGTCAGATGAAGCAGATGGCTGCAAGCTACGGCTTCGACATCTCAAAGCCTGCTACCAACGCTAAAGAAGCGATTCAGTGGACTTACTTTGGTTACCTTGCGGCAGTTAAGAGCCAAAATGGCGCAGCAATGTCATTGGGCCGTACTTCAAGCTTCCTTGATATCTTTATCGAGCGCGATATCGCCGCAGGCGTATTAACAGAGCAAGAAGCACAAGAGATGGTTGACCATTTCGTGATGAAGCTACGTATGGTTCGTTTCCTACGTACTCCTGAGTACGACGAGCTATTCTCTGGCGACCCAATCTGGGCAACAGAATCAATCGCGGGTATGGGTCTAGATGGCCGTACTTTAGTGACTAAGTCTAGCTTCCGGTTCCTGCACACTTTGTACAACATGGGCCCAAGCCCAGAACCAAACATCACTGTACTTTGGTCTGAGCAGTTACCGCTTAACTTTAAAAAGTATGCAGCTAAAGTATCTATCGATACTAGCTCTATACAGTATGAGAACGATGACTTAATGCGTCCAGATTTCGAATCTGACGATTATGCTATCGCATGTTGTGTGAGCCCAATGGTTGTTGGTAAGCACATGCAGTTCTTCGGAGCCCGTGCCAACCTTGCTAAAACGATGCTTTATGCCATCAATGGTGGTGTTGACGAAAAACTTAAGACTCAAATTGGTCCTAAGTTTGCGCCAATCACAGATGAAGTTTTAGATTTCGATGACGTTATGGGTCGCTTAGACACCATGATGGACTGGTTAGCAACCCAATATGTATCAGCTTTGAACGCTATTCACTTCATGCACGACAAGTACTCTTACGAAGCCGCACTTATGGCGCTTCACGACAGAGATGTTCGTCGTACAATGGCATGTGGTATCGCAGGTCTATCAATTGCAGCAGATTCACTTTCTGCAATTAAATACGGTACTGTTAAACCAATTCGTGACGAAAATGGCATTGCTGTTGATTTCGATATCAGCGGTGATTATCCAAAGTTTGGTAACAACGATGCACGTGTTGATGAATTAGCAACTGAGCTTGTAGAGCGATTCATGGCTAAGATCCGCAGCATGAAAATGTACCGTGATGCGATTCCTACACAGTCTATCTTAACCATTACCTCTAACGTGGTTTACGGTAAGAAAACGGGTAACACACCTGACGGACGTCAAGCAGGTGCGCCTTTCGCACCAGGTGCAAACCCAATGCATGGTCGTGATGAAAAAGGAGCCATTGCTTCTTTAACATCAGTTGCTAAACTACCTTTTGCTCATGCACAAGACGGTATCTCTTACACCTTCTCTATCGTTCCTAATGCGTTAGGTAAAGATGAAGATGGCCGTAAAGCTAACCTTGCAGCATTAATGGATGGTTACTTTGCTCATAACGACAGTCGTGAAGGTGGCCAACACCTAAACGTGAACGTAATGAATCGTGAAATGCTTGAAGATGCAGTGATTAACCCTGATAAGTACCCACAGCTAACCATTCGTGTTTCCGGTTATGCGGTACGCTTCAACTCGCTGACACCAGAGCAGCAACAAGACGTGATCACTCGTACCTTTACTAAAGGTCTATAACGTCGGTTTAATGTGTTGATTCGGCTAGCGTAGCAAGGTGCTGCCCTAGCCTCACAAGGAGTAATAATGACAGTAACAGGTCGGATTCATTCATTAGAGTCCTTTGGCACCGTAGACGGTCCCGGCATAAGGTTTATCACCTTCATGCAAGGTTGCTTGATGCGATGTCAGTACTGTCATAATCGCGACACTTGGGATCTACACGGCGGTAAAGAGATCAAAGTCGATGAGCTAATGAGCCAAATCATTAGCTATCGACCTTTTCTAGAAGCCAGCGGTGGCGGTGTTACAGCCAGCGGCGGTGAAGCGGTGTTACAACCAGAGTTTGTCGCAGAACTTTTTAAAGCTTGTAAAAAAGAAGGTATTCATACCTGCTTAGACACCAATGGTTTTGTCCGCAAATATACTCCAATTATTGATGAGTTACTTGATAACACCGATTTGGTGTTGCTTGACATTAAACAGATAAACGATGAAAAACACATTGATTTAACTAAAGTCAGCAACCAACGTACATTACAATTTGCCGAACATTTGCATAAACGAAACCAAAAAACTTGGATTAGATATGTGGTTGTAGGTGGATTTACCGATGATATGCCATCGGCACAAGCATTGGCCGAATTTATCAAACCAATGACCAATGTGGAAAAAGTGGAGTTACTGCCCTATCACGAATTAGGTAAACATAAGTGGGAAGCGATGGGTGAAGAGTATGAACTCAATCAAATCTCTCCTCCAACTACCGAAACGATGGAGAAGATAAAGCAAGTCTTTATTGATATGGGTATTAATGCGATTTATTAAATGTTTGCCGAGCTAAAGCTCTTCCCAATAACTTGCATCTAAACGTTCGAATGCCGCTTTTAATATAAGCGCCATATCGTAATAGCAAGCTTTAGCACCTAAAGGCCGGCAGTTAACACCCATTTGCGATAGCTTATTTGATAACTGATTACCCCAGTCCAACAAGGTTAACGGTAAAGGGTGAGAAGAGCGCCAACCCAACCATAGCAAGCCTTGGATCGGTAAGCTAATAAAGAACAATGCAATAGTGATTGCTTGAGGTAAGTAATCCCAGCCATGCAGATATAACTGACTGGCACCAGCCAACACCGCTAGCAGCGGCATTAAAGGCAAAGCAATTTGAGTCGCGCGCATAACGCGGTACTCAGGAAAATAAAAACTCAGTTGTCTAACCATAGGCCAAGTCTTCATATAACGACGGCCTTCACCTAAGGTTTTGAGAACTTGAATGCTCAAGAATGGCACCTATTAAAAATCAATAACAAGCCTAACTCTAGCACAAACACTCGGCTTGCCCCAAGGCTCAATGCCTGGTAAGCAACAGATTTTCGCTCTTTTACAGGGCACATTTTACGACTTCGGCCTATAGTTGCCATAGAAGTTATTGTTATACCAATCGGTATAAAGATTTGGTCGCTCAGCGAGAGTTTAGCGATTTTGAGGCAAGGCAGTGAGTGAAGCGCATAGTTATTCTACGCTCAAGCTCATTAACGCAGTATCAAAGTCGCTAAAACTCGCCTGTAAGGAGTAGACCCACTACTTATACCGATTGGTATTATTCAGTGAATCAAACGATTTCATTACTTATTGCGAAAGGTTTAAACATGTCAAACAAACTGGTATTGGTGCTTAACTGTGGTAGTTCATCTCTTAAGTTTGCGATTATTGATGCGCTAACTGGTGATGACCAAATTTCAGGTCTAGCCGAGTGTTTCGGTCTTGAAGACTCACGGATTAAGTGGAAAGTTAACGGCGCTAAACAAGATGCCAGCTTAGGTGCATTTACTGCGCACAGAGAAGCTGTTGAATACATCGTAAACAACATCTTAGGTGCACACCCTCAAATAGCCGAGCAGATCCAAGCCATTGGCCACCGTGTTGTACACGGTGGTGAAAAGTTTACTCACTCAGTGATCATTGACGAGTCTGTGGTTCAAGGCATCGAAGATTGTGCCACATTAGCGCCATTGCATAACCCGGCTCACTTAATCGGTATTCGTGCTGCACAAGCATCATTCCCAGATTTACCACAAGTGGCGGTGTTTGATACGGCTTTCCACCAGACGATGCCTGAAAAAGCCTTTATCTACGCCCTACCGTACAAACTTTACCGCGAAAATGCGATTCGCCGCTATGGCATGCACGGTACTAGCCATCTATTCATTAGCCGTGAAACAGCAGCTGCTTTAGGTAAAGATGAAGCAGATACGAACCTTATTTGTGCTCACTTGGGGAACGGGGCATCTGTTACTGCAATTAAAGGCGGTAAGAGTGTAGATACCTCTATGGGCTTGACTCCGCTTGAAGGTCTAGTCATGGGCACGCGCTGTGGCGATATGGATCCATCAATTATTTACCACTTAGTTAATCGTCTTGGCTACACATTGGATGAAGTTAACAACCTACTCAACAAGCAAAGTGGCCTACTAGGTATTTCAGAGCTAACCAATGATTGCCGCGGCATTGAAGAAGGGTACGAGAAAGGTCATAAAGGTGCCACCCTAGCACTTGAGATCTTCTGTTACCGACTAGCAAAATACATCGCTTCATACACTGTTCCTTTAGAGCGTCTTGATGCCGTCGTGTTTACCGGCGGTATCGGTGAAAACTCTGACGTTATTCGTGAGAAAGTGCTTAACTCATTAGCGATCTTTAATTTTAAAGTCGACAAAGAGCGTAACACTGCGGCACGTTTCGGTAAGCAGGGGAAAATCACTAAAGACGAAGGTCCAGTGGCTATGGTGATCCCAACCAATGAAGAATGGGTTATTGCTCAAGATGCCGTTGCATTAATTAAGTAACACTTACACATTTTCATAAAGCAGCTCACTTGATGAGCTGCTTGAACAGATTTTTACTGCCATACTTTTGTGGCGTTCTCGAGTTTTAAGAGGTATTTATGTCTCGCAACATTATGCTCATCCCTGTAGGGACTGGTGTAGGGTTAACATCAATTAGTTTAGGAATGGTTCGTGCGTTAGAGCGCCACGGTGTTAAAGTTCGCTTTTTCAAGCCAATCGCCCAACAACGCCCAAACGATCGTGGACCTGAGCGTTCAACCACAATTTTAAGCAAATCCCCAACGGTTAATCCACTCGAACCGTTTGAGATGGACCATGCAGAAAACCTGATCCGTGCAGATAAGACAGATGTATTGATGGAGCAAATTATTGCCCGTGCAACTGAATTTGCAGATGATACAGAAACACTAATTGTTGAAGGTTTAGTACAAACGCGTAATCACCCGTTTTCAAGTGATGTCAACCATGCGATTGCTAAAGCGTTAGATGCAGACGTGATTTTTGTCGCCACCCCAGGTAATGAAAGTGCAACAGCATTAATGAACCGCTTGGAGATCTCGCATAACTCATGGGGCGGAAATAAAAACAAACGTCTTATTGGCGCGATTATCAACAAGATCGGTGCCCCTGTAGATGACGAAGGCCGTGCACGCCCAGACTTATCAGAAGTATTTGATCACGACAGTGTTCAACGTCCTGATGCCGCAAGCATGTTCCAACTGCCAGGTAAGAGTAAATTACGTATTCTAGGTAGCGTGCCTTATAATCTAGACCTAGTGGCACCACGCGCTTCTGATCTTGCTAAGCACCTCAGCGCAAAGATAATCAACGCAGGCGAAATGAACACTCGCCGTATGCGTAAAGTAACCTTCTGTGCCCGCAGTATTCCAAATATGGTCACCCATATTAAGACTGATTCGCTACTAGTGACTTCAGGCGACCGCAGTGATGTCATCGTATCAGCCTGCCTTGCTTCAATGAACGGCATCAAAGTTGGTGCACTCTTGCTAACGGGTGGTTACGAGCCAGAGCCACAAATTATGGAACTTTGCGAGCAAGCTTTTGAAACGGGCTTACCCGTGTTCTTAATCGATACTAATACTTGGCAAACTTCGCTTAATATTCAACGTTTTGACCATGAAGTTCCTGTAGACGATGCCGTACGTATTGAACAGGTTCAAGAGTTTGTGGCCGGACATATTGATCAAAGCTGGGTTGAGAGCATTACTAAAAACTCACCACGTGAACATCGCTTGTCACCACCAGCATTCCGTTACAAGCTAACAGAACTTGCCCGCGCCGCTCGTAAAACAGTCGTTTTACCTGAAGGTGATGAACCAAGAACAATCGAAGCTGCCAGCATCTGTGCTGAACGCGGTATTGCTAGATGTGTGTTACTGGGTAACCGTGAAGAGATTGAACGTATTGCGACTTTGCAAGGTGTAACTTTAGGTGAAGGCGTAGAGATCATTGAGCCCGAAGCTGCTCGTGGTCGTTATGTTGAACCTATGGTAGAACTTCGTCGTAATAAAGGCTTAACCGAAGTCGTTGCCAAAGAGCAATTAGAAGACAACATGGTTCTTGGGACTATGATGCTTGCTCAGGGAGAAGTAGACGGTATCGTATCTGGCGCGGTTAATACCACGGCCAATACTATTCGTCCGCCACTGCAGTTAATTAAAACTGCGCCGGGCTCAAGCTTAGTTTCCTCTATCTTCTTCATGTTGATGCCAGATCAAGTCTTAGTCTATGGTGATTGTGCCATTAACCCAGATCCAAATGCTGAGCAGTTAGCTGATATTGCTATTCAGTCCGCTGAATCGGCTATCGCATTCGGCATTGATCCACGTGTAGCAATGATCAGTTACTCTACTGGTAGTTCAGGAACTGGTTCTGATGTTGATAAAGTGCGTGAAGCAACTCGCATTGCTAAACAAAAACGCCCAGATCTAGTGATTGATGGTCCTTTACAGTACGACGCCGCGGTTATGCCGAATGTCGCTCGCTCTAAAGCACCTGATAGCCCAGTCGCAGGTCAAGCAACTGTATTTGTATTCCCTGACCTCAATACCGGTAATACCACGTATAAGGCGGTTCAGAGAAGTGCTGACCTGATCTCTATTGGCCCAATGCTGCAAGGTATGCGCAAACCTGTAAACGATCTATCACGTGGCGCACTTGTCGATGATATTGTTTACACCATCGCGCTTACCGCTATTCAGGCTTCGCAAAACGAAAGCTAAACAATATACGAGGTTAATCGACTCTGGGGCGCTATACACTCGCAGAGCGATGACATTTCGATATTGATTAAATAAATCGGTAAACTAAAAAAGCCTGCTCATGCAGGCTTTTTTTTAACTAGAGAATCAAGCGATACCTGTTTCATTAAATAAGGATCGTTACGATCTAATTTATGACCAAATTGGTCGTTTTACTTAGATTTAACAGCCTAAATAATAAACACGCTGAGAATGCGTCAAAAAATAACCAGTCAATTTAACGCTGATATATTAATAACTTAACCAAACTAAAAATAGTCTTCAACACACTTGTCCACAGATTCTGTGGATAACCTTTCTAAGTTATCTATACAGATATGCCTTAGATCTTTATCTAGGTCAAGCTTTGCGTGAGATCTAGCAGTAAAATCTTGCGTTAGTGCCGGATTATCGTGATACTGCTAAAAAATCCAATAATAAAAACTTATGTTGAAATATCTTGTTCTTATTGTGTCACTTTTAAGCGTTTCTGCTTGCGACAATACCGCCGGCCAGTCTGTATTGGCTGATCCGTCAATTCCCTCTATGCGAACACCTGAACTCTCCTCTCTCGGTTTTTTAAATGCAATCTATGTCGAACGTGACGTAGAGAAAGCCAAGTTGTTCGTCGATGATTCAATGAAGGATATATTGTCACACTATTACATTGCCGCTTCAGTACAACGACATGTACTCAATTTGTCGTTAACCGACGTTGAGATGGAAGTGGATGAAGTTGATATCGATTTTTTTCGAAAAACGACTGAAGATGTCACCGTAATCGTAAAGATTATGGGCTTGCGTGGCGGGCAGTTTTGGGTGGATGATAGAACATTGCGCTTGAATAAACGCAAAGGGAAGTGGATTATTACCGAAGTGGTACCAGAAAAAAGAAATGTAAATGGTTAGATGCTGACAAAACTTACAAACAAAAATAGCAACCCTATGGTTGCTATTTTTTCTAGATAAAACTGATATCAGATCGTTCTATCTATGGCTATCCTAATCCAAAAATGCTTCTTCATCCATTTCAACTGGTAGAGACTCTAACATCTCATCTTGCAGTTGATAATATGCGCCTTCATATTCCTGAACTTCCATAACGACTCCGGATCTTTGATTTAGGTGTAGGGTACAAAAGCATGTCATCAATAGTGTGACATTTTGCCTTTCTTAAAACATGCCAACTTTGCAGTGTTTCTGTCGATAATTATAACAGGATTAATGCATCACTTACAGAAAACTTTCAGTTTAAAATGAAAAAACAGCCTAAAACGCTACATTCAGCCTTAAAAAGGTGAATTAACGTCGTAAAAACTGAAAGCCTTTCATTTTTTAATTCACTTTCACACTAAACAGCCACTTTTATAAACCCAAAAAGTATACAAGGTGGAAACATCTACTACTATTTCTTAATCATCTCTATTGAATAACCTGTCGCGTATAACAATGCACAGCGGTTGTACCAAGCTAAGCTCCCTACAGGAGTAATCTGTCCTTATCGAACGTTTATACCAATTGCATTAAGTATTTAACCAGTTCAGAGCCCCTCAGCCTTTTCAATTCAAAAGCGCTTTGGTAAAGAAATGGTCATTCCCTTTTAAGACAATGCAAAGCAGAAGTGGAAAGACTGAGGGGCTCACGAAGTGCGGCTGAGGTTAAACAAATTGGCAAAACGTTTTATGCTTCATTATAGGATTTGGATATACGACTAAATGGTCTATTTTGTTCCATACAAAATAAGGCATTCCGGCCCTCCTTGGCGGTCAGATTTAGGAGGTACGAGACCAAGGATGGTCGAAGGTAGAATAATGCAGGAGCAATTATCGAGAGCGAAGCAGGATGCCAGAGCCGAGAATAACGATTAGCTCAAATCCCACTACTTGCCTACAGCGTTTTGAATTCCCGCTGAATGGTCAAACTGTCAATGCAATTGGTATTATACCAATCAGTATAAAGATTTGATCGCTCAGCGAGAGTTTAGCGACTTTGAGGTAAGGTCATTAAATGCTCCTGCATTAATGACATTCACCACATCCATGTGGTTAGCAATGAATGAAGAGCATAGTTATTCTACGTTCAAATTCATTAACGCAGCATCAAAGCCGCTAAAACTCGCCTTTAGGAGTGTTTTTGGCTTGCTACTTCTGCGTTGAATAAACTCATAAGGGAATAACCATTATGTCATTTATTCGCCTTGAATTAGCGTGCCAAAAACGCTCTGAGTAGATCAACTTCTTATACTGATTGGTATTAAACAGCCTAGCTCAGAAACAAAAAAGGCCAAACATGCTGTTTGGCCTTTTCACTTTGTAATCTTTTACCAAGCGACTTAATCGCTCTGTTGTTTGTAGCGCAACACTTTCAGTGCCTTGTTGGGATCAACATCATTAAACATCGATGGATTCTGCAACTGCTGCTCTAACTTTAAACTAGGGCTGTACTCTGCCACCTGCCCCTTTAGAAAATCGATAGTAAGTTCAGGAGCATTGAGACACAAAAGAATATCACCGTCGGCCGCAAGTAAGCTGGGCAAGCGTTTCAACAATCGAGCATAGTCTTTAGTTGCCACGAAACTACCTTTTTGATTACTAGGCGGATCGGCAATGATCAAATCATAAGGCCCAAGTTTTGTGAGCTTTCCCCAAGATTTAAAAATGTCGTGGCTCAAGAAGCGTGCCCCAGAGCCAAAGCCGTTTAACAGATGGTTTTGCTTGCCAATCGACAATGAGCCTTTGCTCATATCAATGTTAACCACTTCAGCGGCCTTTCCTTGCAACGCAGCAACGGAAAAGCCACAGGTGTAAGCAAATAGGTTAAGTACCTTCTTACCCGCACTGTTTTCACGAACCCACTGGCGACCGTTACTCATATCTAAGAATAAGCCGTGATTTTGCCCTTTAAGCAGGTGCACTTGAAACTGTGCACCATTTTCAGTCACTACGTGCTTTTCAGGGACTTCACCTTTTAGTATGTTGGTATGAGTTTCACCACCAGCACGATACTGAAAAACTAAATTAATTGGTGTATCACCTTTTAACTCACACCAACGCTGTTCTAACGCCTCGGTAATGACTGAAAGCTCATCATCAGTCAATGGTTTAAAGCTGGTTAACAAAATTACAGGGGCAAACCAATCTAAACAAAGATGCTCCGCACCTTGATAACACCCACCACGGCCGTGAAATAAACGGCCTACATCCTCGCCAAAGGTAAGGTCTTTTATTGCTTCAATAAATAACTGCATTTAACTCACTTTTTGCTTTGTTCTATCTTTAAACTGTCATCGGACTCAACTTCATCTTCGGCGACATCATCACCCAGCAGCACTGCTAGCCAGCGGCCATCTTGACTAGACTCTAACGCTATTTTAACGATCATGGTTAATGGTACAGACAACAGCATACCGACTGAGCCGAGTAACCATCCCCAAAATATTAATGATAAAAACACCACTAAAGTCGACAAGCCGAGACCACGGCCCATATAACGCGGCTCTACCACGTTCCCCATAATAGTATTCGTACCTAAATAAAGCAGAGCAACAGCGCCCGCAGCGCCTGGACCTATCTGTATGAACGCGAGTAACACCGAAGGAATTGCGGCAATAATCGAACCGATATTGGGGATATAGTTAAATAGAAAAGCAATCACTCCCCACAGCAGCGCATAATCAACGCCAATAATGTACAAACCGAGCCCGACAATAAAACCAGTCCCCAAGCTGACTAGCGTTTTTATCACCATATACTGATTAACCGAGTGTAGAAAACGGTCTATCTGTTTTAGTCGCATATCAGGGTCATCAAGTGCAAGGTGCATCTTTCTTGAAAAACCATTTGACTCAAACAACATGAACACAACAGTCAAAATAATCAAAAACAGATTCGCCATCACACTGCCGACGCCAGTCAACATATTGGTGGTCATTGACAGCGCAATACCTGGGTCAAAATAAGCTAGAATCTGCTCTTTGGAGATCTGAATATTCAGCGCGGCTAATTTATCTACAATCCAAGAAAACTGTTCAATTAACTGATCGCGATAAAACGGCAACTGTTTTGAAAACTCGTTAATCGAGGTGCCAACTAATGAAGCCAACCACAATCCCATTAAGACAATAAATACCATTAGCATTAATACCGCGAGCCCTCTGGGTGCTTTATGACGAGTGAGCCAGTTAATAACCGGATTACAGATCACCGCAATGAACACCGACAGCACAAAAGGAACCACTATTGGGCTTGCTGTTTTTATCCCTGCCAAAATCACCACTATAAATGCTGAGATGGCAAAGCCTTTAAATGCCACGCCTTGGTTCTCAAATCGGCCCATTAATAAATCCTTGTTGATTCATAATTAAATTACAATTTACAGCAATGAATAAAGATAAGAACCCTATCCTAAGGTTCCACAGCTAAAATGCCAAGTTTAACCAGTAAACTCGCCACTTATAGACAGCTGAAATATTCATCTACTGACTGAAAATAAATAATAGCTTGAATTATCGCATGATTTTATAGAAATCACCGCTTTAGTTTCAACTCAAGTAGATAGCAATCACGGCGCCATAAAATTAAGCTCTCCTCCGTTACAATACAAGGCGTTTTAGTATACAAAGCAGAGTCAACTCGGCAACGTTTATAATAAGGATAAAGTTAGAGAGATCCTATTTGCCACATTTGGCGTAAACTCTATTAAGACCCCTTAAAAACAAAAGCCTATGAAAATATTAATTACCGGCGCCAGTGGATTTGTTGGCAGTCAATTGGTTAAACATCTAAGTGAGCATAAGTTAACCATACTCACTAGAGCGCCTGAGCGCACAGCAGCAAAGCTAGGTGCAGCCCACCACTACCTCAGCGATCTCGACTGTTTAGCAAACTTAGATGGCTTTGATGTTGTGATCAATCTAGCGGGCGAGCCCATAGCAGGTAAACGTTGGTCTGAACGCCAGAAACAGGCAATTTGCCAAAGTCGCTGGCAAATTACAGCCAAAATTGCAACGCTCATCAAGGTAAGTCGCAATCCACCGAGCACGTTTATTAGCGCCTCTGCAGTCGGCTTTTACGGCCGTCAACACGAGCAACATATCGATGAGCGTTTTCAATTGAGCAAAGAAAGCCAAAATGAGTTTACCCATAAAGTTTGCGCTCAGTGGGAGCAAGCAGCGCAGAATGCTGTTAGCAATGCAACCCGTGTATGTATTGTGCGTATCGGACTGGTACTTGGCGCTAACGGCGGCGCGTTAGCTAAGATGCTGCCGGCATTTAAACTCGGCTTGGGTGGTCCTATCGCAAACGGTAAACAAGGGATGAGTTGGATCCACCAAACCGATCTCATCCGCTTGATTGAGTTTATGATGAGTAATGAGCATTGCAGCGGTATTTATAATGGCTGCGCCCCCACTCCAATAAGCAATCAGATGTTTACAGATGCAATGGGTAAAGCCTTAAAACGCCCTACTTTTATTCCGGCACCGGCATTCGCACTGAAGCTGGCATTAGGTGAGATGTCGACGCTACTCATTGATGGGCAATATGTGGTGCCGCAAAAAGCACTCGCTGATGGGTTTGAATTTCGCTATACAAATATTGATGATGCTTTTAGCGAAATCTTCAAATAGTAAAAGAAAAAGGGATGCACTAACGGCATCCCTTTTTAATGCATAGCCACTATTAATGTGCTTTAAGTAGCTCTCCACAAGACTTATTCAGTAGTTGACGACAACGCCACAACCCCAATGAGGCTACAACCAATCCACCACACAGTGGTGCAATTGCCCACCACGGCCAATGCATATACACATTAAGCTCAAATACTTGGGTCTTTAGTAGATACAAAGTAAATTCAGCAACAATAACGGCTAATACTCCGGCAATAGTTCCCAGCAAAGCAAACTCTAAGCCGGTTGCGGCTCGAAGCAGCCAACCTGACGCGCCAAATGTTCTAAGCACCGCCAACTCGCGCTGACGACTCGCCATTCCAGCTTCTGTTTGCGCTATCATCACTAACGCACTTGCCAGTAGGACTAGCACCATCACAAGTGTCAACGACAATGACACTTGCTCAATGATTTGTCGCAGTTGCATCACCATCGCACCAACATCAATAATTGATACGGTTGAGAACTGTTTTATCAAGGATAAAATAACTGACCGTTGAGAATCCTCAAGGTGAAAACTCGACATTGAAGTATAAGCAAACGGCGCTAAGGCTTCTTTGGTGAAGATCATAAAGAAATTAGGCTGTAGCGTTTCCCAGTGCACTTCACGAATACTGGCAACCTTAACCGTTAAAGTCTGGTTATCGATGGTGTACGTTAAACTGTCACCGAGTACCAAACCAAGTCGTTCAGCCACTCCAGATTCGACTGAAACATCATTAATATCTTGGTTAAAGCTGCCTGATATTATTTCGTTATTCTCAGGCAAGCTATCGCGATAGGTTAAATTAAGCTCACGAGAGATCCCAACTCGTCCCTCCTCGCCCGTTTTCTTTTGCTCTGATGAAATTAACAGCTCATCATTAATCGCGGTCAAGCGGCCTCTTATCACCGGATAAATCACTGGCGGGATTTTGACATGTGGCTTTAAGAAATCGGCAATGGCATTGGTTTCTTCCGGAGCAATGTTTACCAAAAAGTAATTGGGCGCATTCTCTGGTAGCTGTTTCTGCCACTCATTTAGGATATCTTGCCTGAGCGCAAATATGGTCAATAACAATACCAACGCACTGCTAAATCCGACTAATTGCACTGCATTTTGTCTTGCTCGGCGTCGAAGTCCAGCCAATGCGAGTTGCAATGGGTTGGTGGTCTTCATGCCGACGCTATGACCTAGACGGATCATGAAGAAACCTAACACACTGAGCAAAAGTCCTAACAATAAAACAGCAGCAACAACGGTGAGAGTTAATGGTAGGCTCTGGGAGTATAAATAACCCAATATCGCCATTGCAGTTAAGCTAAGCAGAAAGTGCAGCCACATACCTAACTGTAATCCTTCAAGATGTCCCTGCAACACCCTAAGTGGTGGGATAGCTAGTAAGCGCATTAATGGATAGGCTGAAAACATAAAGGCGCTGATAAAACCAGTGCCAATACCCAATAAGATAGGTCGACTGATTGGTGGGCTATACGCCGCTATTTCTGCAGGTAAAAAAGAAGTAATAGCACGGTCCAACCCAAAACCACCGACAAGTCCAAGCACCACACCAACAGCAGTAACCAGCAACAGGTGAGTGCCAAATAATACTCTTATCTGTTTCGCAGAAGCGCCAAAAGTTTTGAGCATTGCCACCACATCATAATGCCGCTGGCAGTAGCGCTGCGCAGCAATACCTATCGCGGCGCAAGCCAAAGCAATTCCGAGGAGGCTTGCTAGCAACAGAAAACGCTCAGCTCGTTTCACCGCGCTGGCAATTGGCGAATCACCCGATTGCACATCAACCCAACGTTGGCTGGTATTGAGCAGCGGTTTAGCTTGCTGCTCGAAGGCATCGAGTTTCGCACTATCACCGCTAAATTGGTACAGGTAAGTAACCCGACTGCCAGGTTGGATCACTTGTGTTTTATCCACATCTTCAATACGCATCAGCACCACAGGCGATGAAGCAAATGGGTTAAAACCAGCATCAGGTAAACGGACAATCTCTTTTGACAAGCCAAAGCTAGCATTGCCAATTTCAATTTGCTTTGGGTAGCCAAGCAAACCACCAAGGCGGGTTTCAAACCATATATTGTCGGCACTAGGTAGCCCTTGCGCCACACCAGTACTTAGCTCAATATTGCCCTTAAGCGGGTATCCTTCTTCAACCGCTCTAACAGTGACAAGCTGAAACTCGTCACCAGCATAAACCATAGAGTTAAACTGCATGCTGGTGACGCGCGATAAACCAATATCATCCGCAATAGCAAGCACTGCAGGATCGATCTTCTTTGGAGAGTTTATAATTCTATCTGCTGCAATAAACTTTGAAGCCTGACCATTAATAGCAAGCTGCAACCGCTCACTCACAGACGCTAAACCTGTCACCGACAATACCGCCAAGGTGATTGCCAAAATAATTAGCAGCAACTGTCCTTGAGACAGTTCCCGCTTAAAAAGCCGCCATGCTAATTTTAGCTCCATGAATTTGCCTCTTCAGCGATTGTTTCATCTAGCACGTCATCATCAGCTGGTGCCGACAATTTCTCCGTTAAATTACCTGAATCCATCATAAACTGACGTTGACAACGGCTTGCTAAAACCATGTCGTGAGTCACTAACACTAACGTGGTATCGCTCTCTCGGTTTAGTTCAAACAGCATGTCGGCAATTTTATCACTATTGGCTGAATCCAAATTGCCTGTCGGTTCATCAGCAAACAACACTTTGGGCTCGCAGATGAAAGCTCGGGCAATCGCCACTCGCTGTTGCTCCCCACCTGATAATTGGTTAGGGAAGTGGTTCAATCTATGGCTTAATCCAACACGCTCTAGCATCGCTTGAGATTTGTCTTTCGCATTTGGGATCCCAGCAAGTTCTGCGGGTAACATAACGTTCTCAAGTGCATTTAAGGTATCGACCAACATAAAAGATTGGAAAATAAAGCTTACTTTTTGCTTTCGAAGTGCAGCCTTAGATTCCTCATTCAGAGTCTCCAATGCCACACCATCAAGCAAAATGGAGCCTTGACTCGGAGAGTCGAGTGCTGCAAGCAAGCCTAGTAGTGTTGATTTACCAGAACCGGACGGCCCAAGTATCGCAACACTCTCTCCCTGCTTGACATCCATATTAATGCCGTTGAGGATAGTCAGTTCTCCCTCTTGAGTATTAACTGATTTAACTAGGTGGCTTACTGATATGGCGCTTTTTTCAGACATAAAACCCTTCTTAGACCTTAAAAACCGACGACTCGGTTTTGTCTTATTATTTATTTTCAGCAGTTTCCCGCTAAGTGCTGCCCCTATATTAATCCTAGGTGACAGCCTAAGTGCAAGTTATGGCATGCCGGAAAATGAAGGTTGGGTGCATCTTCTCCGCAAAAAAATGCCCGACCATACCATCATTAATGGCTCTGTTAGTGGCGAAACCTCAGCGGGTGGATTACGCAGACTGCCCGCCCTGCTTGACTCAGCGAGCCCTGAGGTACTGCTAATTGAACTTGGCGGCAACGACGGTCTTCGTGGTTTTCCGCCTAAGCAGCTGAAAAATAATCTTACAAAAATCATCGAGCTTGCCCAAGATAAACAGATAAAAGTGCTACTGAGTGAAATTATGGTACCGCCTAACTACGGCCCACGCTATGCATCTCAGATATCAAGCGTTTATAAAGAACTCGCTGCCGAGCATGATATTACCTTAATGCCGTTCTTTATGGAGTTGATTATCACTGACAGTACGTTGATGCAAAGAGATGGGATCCATCCAAATGCAAAGGCCCAGCCACAAATCGCAGAGTTTATGCAGCCATGGTTACAACAAGCGACGGAAAGTGACACTAAATAATATAAAAAACAACAAAGTAGTTGAAGCAAACAGAGCAACTTTGTAAATTATTAATCTATCGGAATAATCTGTAATCAGTGATATTTTGGGTATTTGAACGGCAAGGGATCTCAATGAGCAAAAAACTCAATTTGGCAGCAATAGCAGTCGGTAGTGTTACACTTTTTTGTTTAGATATACCTATTTTAGCGGCAGAGCCCTTACCTCAGATCACCCCTGAACAGATAACCCTCCCCGTTGATCCCCACTATGACTGGCTACAACTGACATCTTTGGAGCTACTTAAGGGCGAGATTGTTAATCTCTATGATGACAAACTTGAATTTGATAGCGACGAACTTGATAGTGTATTTATCGATTGGGAGGACGTGAAAGTACTGCAAAGCAGTAGCATTGTCAGTATTGGGTTTACTGACCTCACCACTAAGTCAGGCAGACTGTTGATTAAAGATGGAAAGTCCTACATTAACGGTGAAGAGTTTGATAGTTCAAAAATAATGACCATCATTGCAGGGGAACAAACCGAAGCTAACTATTGGTCCAGTAAAATTAGCTTGGGCGCCAATTTTCGCAAAGGTAATACCGATCAAATAGATTATAGTGCGATTGCTAAAACAAAACGCCGTACAACCCAATCAAGGTTTAATCTAGATTATATCGGCAATTATTCAGAGACTGATGGCGAAAACAATATCAACAACCATCGTATCAACAGTAACTTTGACTGGTTTATCTCTAAACAGTTTTACCTTCGCCCAGTATTCGCTGAGATCTACATTGATCCATTTTTGAATACCGATTACCGAGTAACTATAGGTTCCGGTCTTGGTTATAATATTATCGACACCCCAAAAACAGAGTGGAGCGTCAGTGGCGTCCCCGCTTATACATTAACTCGATTCGATACCGTTGAAGTTAATGAAGATCAAAGTGATAGCAGTGCAACATTAGTAATTGAAAGTCTATACGACACCGAAATATCATCAGACATAGATTTTAACGCACTATATCGATTGCAATACGGTAACGAAACTTCAGGCGGCTATACTCACCATGCTATTGCAACGTTAGAGATAGAATTAACAGATATGTTTGACCTTGACCTGTCACTCGTGTGGGATCGAACCAACAACCCCCAGCCAGACGCTAGCGGACAAACTCCAGAGCCCAATGACTATCAGTTTATTATTGGCTTTGGTATCGATCTGTAGCGCTGCCATAAAAACATGCCTAATAGCTAAACCCGCATCACTGGGCACGACATGCGAAGATAACGATATCCAGCACCATCATGGCGCATTGTAATACCAATTACATTAAGTATTTGGCCAGTTCAGAGCCCCTCAGTCTTTTCAATTCAAAGCGCTTTGGTAAAGAAATGTTTATTCCCTTTTAAGCTAATGCAAAGCAGAAGTGGAAAGACTGAGGTGCTCACGAAGTGCGGGGTTCAAAACGTTGTATTCTTCATTATAGGATTTGGATATACGACTAAATGGATTTAGGAGGTACGAGACCAAGGATGGTCGAAGGTAGAATAATGCAGGAGCAATTATCGAGAGCGAAGCAGGATGCCAGAGCCGAGAATAACTATTAGCTCAAATCCCACTACTTGCCTACAGCGTTTTGAATTCCCGCTGAATGGTCAAACTTTTAATGCAATTGGTATAAAAACCTGATTAAGAGTAAGTAGCGTCACGATACCCCCTGCTACTTAAAAAGCTCAATATTTGGCTTTCCCTACCGTTAATAACCAGCGCTTAGGTGTCATTTGTTAATGACATTTTCATAAGCCTCTGTTTCTGTATTAATTTAACAATATTCTGCACGGTAAAATAAAATCGATAAAAGATTACCAGCACAAAAATAATACAGTCGTTTGAATTGCGAGCTCTTCATACTAATTTTCAACAGCTAACGGCATGCTTTGCGTTTAATTATGGTTTAAAAACCATTTGATAACACAATGCTGCAAACTTGTTGTCCGAATTTCACATTGCTTATCTGGTACGTCAGTGCAATCTAGATAGCGCATAATAAAAATAATTCTGGAGATGCTATGCTCAACAAGAAACCTTCATGGCTAATGCCATCACTCCTCGCCACTGCAGTCGCAATAAGCTTAGGGGCTTGTTCTTCTGATGATGACGACACCACCACAAAAATTGAAACCCCACCCGTTGTGACACCTGAGCCTGAAGGGCCTTCATTTCCTGAAGGGGCAATAATGATTGAAGATGGTGAAAACCTCACTATCCGCATTCAAGAAGCACTCATTAATGCCCAAAGTAACGACGTTATCGTTCTGCCAAAGGGCACATTTGAAATTGAATCAACGCTACTCTTCGATGGTGATGTGGACGGCGATGGCAGCTTTGCTAAAAACATAACCATTATGGGTTATGGCCAAAATGAAACGATTCTTGATTTCTCTAAAGCTAATTCCGGCGATGGTATATTCGTTCAGAATGCTGTGAATATTATTATTCAAGATCTGTCGGTCAATGAAGCAAAGAATAATGGTATCAAGCTTAAAAATACCAACGGTATCATCTTGCGCCGTCTGGCAACAATTTGGGAAGGTGAGCTTGATGAAGGCAACGGCGCGTACGGCCTATACCCGGTAGAATGTGAAAATATTCTCATTGAAGATACCTATGTACGTGGTAGTGCCGATGCGGGTATTTATGTCGGTCAATCGCAGTACATCGTGGTAAGGCGAAACATTGCAAAAGAAAACGTTGCGGGTATTGAGATAGAGAACTCAAAATATGCAGACGTATACGATAACGAAGCGATGGGCAATACCGGCGGTATTCTAGTGTTTGATCTTCCAATCAATAACCATAGATATGGCTCTAGCGTTAGAATTTTCAATAATAAGGTCTACGATAACAATACCAAGAACTTTGCCAATGCTTCCGCCAATCCAGCAGGTGTTCACATCGTGCCACCGGGCACGGGTATGATTATCCTTTCAACTGACGATGTTGAAATATTTAATAATGAAGTCACCAACCATGACACCATGGGGATCACCATTTCAAGTTTCTTCATTGCAGAACCTGATATGAATGCATTTGTCAGTAACTATGGTCAACCTGGGCAGCCGATAGAAGATGGCTGGCGACCCACCCCGCGTAATATTTATATCCATGATAACGTCATCACAGGGTACGGCCAAAAGCCAAATGGTTACCTCATTGATGACATCATTAAAGCTTACCTATTCACTCACGGAGCTTTTCCGGGCGTGTTATACGACGGCTTAGGCGAGATGCTCTCTAATAATGGGACTGCGGCTTATCTAGGATTACAGGAGATGCCATTTGCAGCTGACGGCAGTGACAATGTCTGTGCCAGCGATAATGGCGACGTCTCTTTTGGTCGATTATATGCTAATGAAAATACCGATATTTCAATTCCTGAAGTCCTGTATGAAAAGACTCAAGATAAGCTCATGAGCTGTGCTCAGGTAAGCTTACCGGTGCATACCGTCACCTTTGGCGATCAAATCTTTGGCTGTGGCGTCGATGACGATGTTGAAGGTTGTGACGGTGGTAACTTAGTTGGCGGTGGCGGCTCAATAGGAGAAGACGAAGGCGGATTAATCGGTGATGGTGATTTAGCCCTGTGTAAAGCTGAAGGTAATAATGCCTCTTGGGAAGCTTTGCTTAAAGCAAACTGCCCTAATCTATCAGACTACAATCTCTTTGCAGATGCAAAGAACCCTGACGATGCGCCTAACTCTGGCGGTATACCTTATGACTTAAATACACCACTGTTTACCGACTATTCAAGCAAGTATCGTTATGTATTTGTACCTGAAGGCCAAAAAGCAGACTACTCGGCAATGGAATCACTGGATTTTCCAGTGGGAACCGTTCTAGTTAAAACCTTTGCCCTTCCCGCAGATACTAGCAAGCGTGGCCTAGACAACGAAGATTTAGTAGAAACTCGATTACTCATACATCGTGAAACGGGTTGGACTGCACTGCCTTACGTCTGGAATGCTGAAAAAGCAGATGCTGTACTTGCAAAAGCAGGCGCAATTCAAGCAAAGAAAGTCATGCATAACGGTGAGTCAATGGACTTTGATTATGTCGTACCAAGCATGAACCAATGTAAACAGTGTCATCAGTTTAAACCCGACGCTGATAGTCCAGCTAAGTTTGTCCCTATCGGGCCAAAAGCTCGCTTACTTAACAAGGATTTTGCCTACAGCGACGGCAGCATGAATCAGTTATTGAAGTGGCAAGCAGCGGGTATTTTGCAAGGCGTTCCTGATATCGCCACTATCGATACTGTTCCAGCATACAATGACGGCGATGAATCGAGTGTGAGCAGCTTGAGCGATGATGCATTAATGAAAACAGCTAAAGGTTACTTAGACATAAACTGTGCTCACTGTCATCGCCCTGAAGGTAATGCCTCTAATACCGGTTTAAAGCTGGAATACTGGAGAGCATATGCTGAAGATGCAGGCTTATCACACGGTACTTGTAAGTCACCTGTTGCTTATGGTGGTGGTTCTCTAGGCTTTGATATTGTTCCAGGCAGCCCTGAAGAGTCTATCTTACATTTCCGTATGGAAACCAACAATCCAGGTGACAGAATGCCTGAGATTGGTCGTAGCCTCTCGCACGCAGAAGGTGTTGCGCTAATCAATGAGTGGATTAAGCGCCTACCAAGCGCATCTTGCTCAAGCTAAATGGAATGACTTAAGAAGGCCGGCTAATCCCGGCCTTTTTTATTCCATCAATTCAGCGAGTTTGTCGTGTGAGTGTTATCAAGTAAATTGATTGGGTAGCTTATGGGTAAAATCACAATATTTATTTTAATCTTGTCGTTAAGCGCGTGCGGTGGCTCAGATGATTCAACTGAGCAAGTTATTGAACAAACACCAACAACGCCAGATGTGCCAGTAACGAAGCCTCCAGCCTCAGTCTGTGATAACACAACAAGTGAAGTTAACTGGGATGCCTTAATGACTGAGGACTGCACAAGCCTCTCCCAATATGGACTATTTGTAGATCCGAGTGTGCCGACATCCGATCCGGTAACGCCAGGAATGGCGTACCAGCTATCAACGCAGCTATTTTCTAATTACGCCAACAAGCACCGCTTTATTTTCCTGCCTCAAAGCAAACAAATTAGCTACCACCCTACAGCAACCTTTGAGCTTCCAGTAGGCACGGTACTGGTGAAAACGTTCTCCTTACCTTTCGATACTCAAGTCGGCGGCGCCAACAATGAAGTACAAATAGAAACTCGGTTACTCATTCATCGAGAAGTTGGCTGGACTACCCTGCCTTATGTTTGGAATGGTGCAGAGGCAACACTGCAGCAAGCAGGGTTAGATGTGCCCCACAGCTTGAATCATCAAGGTGTGAGAGAGGTATTCGATTATCATGTTCCTAGTCGAGCCGAATGTAAAATATGCCATCAATCTACGCTTGGCAGTGACAGTCAAAGCGCACTTATCAGGCCCATAGGCATCAAGGCCCATCTACTAAACCGTGATATCAGTTATCAAGGTCAAAGCATCAATCAGCTGCGGCTATGGCAACAACTCAATTTGTTAAACGGCTTACCCGCTCTTAGTGACGTGGGAATAACTGCAGAAATAAACGATCAAAGCGCTTCATTAACATCGCGAGCAAAGGGCTATCTGGATATAAACTGCGCTCATTGCCATAACGCAGATGGATTTGCCAGCATCTCGGGTTTACGTCTTGGCTTTTATGTTGATCATACCAGCTATCAATATGGGATCTGTAAACAGCCTCCTGGTTGGGATGGTGGAAGCAAAGGCTTATCTTATGACATCATTCCAGGTGACGGTGAACATTCCATCCTGGTTTATCGCCAAGAACTCAATCAAGCTAAAGACAGAATGCCGCCACTTGGACGGGCCATTGTGCATACCGAAGCAGTTGCAGTAATTAAAGAGTGGATTGACGCAATGCCAGCTGATATCGGTCATTGTCAGCATTTATGAAACTTAGGAGTAAAGCAATGATTAACAACTGAGCGACTCAATTCAAAGAGCCGCTCGCTTTGTCTTTACCTCGATTAAGGCGGTGAAAATGCCCGGGAGGATGCCCTATCCAATGCTTAAAACTCTGCCTAAAGTGGCTAACATCACCAAAACCCATCAGATCTGCTATCGACTCAATTGAGCGTTCACTCGACAAAATAAGATCGATTGCCATTTGGCAACGAACTTGATCAACCAACTTCTGATAACTTGTGCCCGCGTTCGACAACCGACGTCTCAATGTGCGACTACTGATATTTTGCGCCAAAGCCTTCGCATCCATACTCGGCAGTTCAGGTGCACTTTCTCTTAACTCTGTTAAGAGCAATGATATATAGGAATGACTAGGGTCGACAGTAATACAGGGCTCAGTGGCAGCGAAAGAGAAAGTAATGGGTAAACTCAACAACTGATGCTCAATAGACCATTCAAAAAATTCGGCATCAAAGCGAACTGACGCGCCTGTGCATGAAGCTAAAAAGTCGGCACAGCGGTTAGGTTCAGCCAAAGCGATCTCTTTGACGTTCACCTCAATGCCCGTCAACTCTCGCGCAAAGGTCATCAAAGATGCAATACTGTGCTGAAACTGGCAACTGTATTTATTAACGTCGAGCTTGTTAGTATTGAGCCATCTAACCTTAAGTAAACCCTCTTCGTTACGGATTAACGTATCAGAAAAACTCCCCACCAGTTCTGGGTGTGCAATGACAAACTCAAGGCATTCTCCTAAGGTTGTATACTCAGTGAGATATCCCAATAAAAAACCCAAATCTTTTACTTGATAGTCACTGGCCGCTTTAGCACCGACCTCAGGATCTTGACTTAAGTTCTGCAAAAACGTCATGGCGTAGTCGACTTGCCACACATAGACAAATTGGCTATGAACCAACTCATTTTCACCAACGCCTATCTCTTGGCACAGTTGTTCTACAGCCTCTATACCAAATTGTTTCTTCAAGTAGCTGAGCAGGTTTCTTAATTCATAAGCAGGATAAGACTGATCGCCAACCATCAGGTGTGGTTTGTAGCTGCAAGTTTTATGCATTGCACTCCGCTAAATTAGTGAGTTTATAACTATATTTTTAGCGGATTTAGTTGTTAATTAATAGCCTATATTTAAAATTAGCGACAAAAAAACCTGCATCTGCAGGCTTTTTATCTAGTTTACTTTTGCGACAACTATTTAAGCGGCTGGTTCTTTTCTGCAAATTTGTTAAAAATTGCATTGAAAGACAAAGATGCACCATGGGCAATCTTATCAGACAGCTTCTTCTTAAGCTGGTAACTCACTTTAACGACAGTGCGCTCGTTGGCAAGCTTTAGGATCACATCATCACTGGTTGCCACTTCATCAATCAAGCCAAGCTCAATTGCTTGCTGACCATACCAATGCTCGCCAGTAGCCACTTTAGCAATATCAAGTTCTGGTCTGTACTTAGAAATGAACTCTTTAAACAGCACATGTGTCTCTTCAAGCTCTTTTTGGAACTTTTCACGCCCTTCATCAGTATTCTCACCAAAAATGGTCAGAGTGCGTTTGAAGTCACCCGCTGTATGCTGCTCATAATCAATGTCATGCTTCTTGAGCAAACGATTAAAGTTAGGCACTTGAGCAACTACGCCAATAGAACCGACAATAGCAAACGGCGCTGCGTACACCTTGTTAGCCACACAAGCCATCATGTAACCGCCACTAGCAGCCACTTTATCGACACAGATTGATAACGGAATTTCGGCTTTTCTTAAGCGGTCGAGTTGGCTCGACGCCAAACCATAGCCATGCACCATACCGCCGCCACTTTCAACATTAACAATGACTTCATCGCCTTTGTCGGCAATAGTTAAAATCGCACTTATCTCTTCACGAAGAGAGGCAACTTCTCCAGCATCAATGCTGCCCTTGAAATCGATGACAAAGACCTTAGGATCATTCGCTGGCTCTTTAGCATCTTTTTGGGCTTTCTCTTTGTCTTTCTCGTCTGCTTTTACTTTTTTCTCATAGGCTTTAAACGCCTTCTTTGACAACAACTCTTCTTTGAGATCATGTTTCAGTGTTTTTAAGTCATCACTGATATTGGTAATTTTCAGTTCACCTTTCTCAGTTTTGTGTTTAATCGTTGATGCTAAAACCACAATCACAACAGCCAGAATCGACACGACTATCGTCACCGCTTTGGCTAAAAACAAGCCGTATTCGTACAAAAATTCCAAAATATTCTCCAACTAAATCGATTGTTGTTCTCATTTAAACCAATTGCATTAAGTATTTGGCCAGTTCAGATTCCCTCAGTCTTTTCAATTCAAAGCGCATTGGTAAAGAAATGGTTATTCCCTTTTAAGCCAATGCAAAGCAGAAGTAGAAAGAATGAGGGCCTCACGTAGTGCGAGTTTCAAAACGCTGTATGCTTCGCTATGGGATTTGGATATAGAATAACTATTAGTTCAAATCCCACTACTTGCCTACAACGTTTTGAATTCCCGCTGAATGGTCAAACCTTTAATGCAATTGGTATTATTGCCCGCTATTCTAGCAGCCTATGTCGCAATTAAAAGTGTAATTAAAATTGCCAATAAAAAACCCAGCAAAAGCTGGGTTTTTTAAGCTGCTAAACAGTCAATATTACATACAAGGTTGTACTACCATTTTCGCTGCATCGGTGCCAACAACCAAACCTAAGTAGATAGTTGGGCTAACTGCATCAGGTAAACCAGCACTGTATGAGAAGAATGCTGCTTGTGTTTGCATCTCTACCGTCGCTACATCTTCAAGTCCATCTGTAACCCCGTCAATTGGGCTAGGGTCAATAATTGAACTGTGATGCCCTTTAGTAAACCTCACAACACCAGAGCCTACAGTGGTGCTATCTACACAGGCAAGACCTAAGTTTTCAATTAGCGGCTCAGTACCAGAAATTGGGTAGCCAGGTACACGGTTAGGCAAAACTTGGTCAGGCAAGCTGTTAGCACCATCGCCAACCACTTCAATTAAGTGAATAGGCAAACCCGTAGCTTTAAGCATCGCAGCATGGTTAATCGGGTCTGCGCTATCAACCGCAGTTTGCACAGCAAAGGCAAACGTTGGCAAGAAGGCGTCATAAACCGACTTAACCAGTGCATCGTACTCAGGCGTTCCGACTTCGTAGCCAAGATCTTTATTTGCTTCTTCAACTAACTCAAGGAAAGCATCCGTCGTGACGATGTTGTCAAATAACAATGGACCAAAAGTCGCTGAACCAATAAAGGTACCCGCAAAGCCGCCTGATGGTGCGACAAGTGACGCAGCATTGAGCGCATAAACAGAACTCAAGTCAGCACCGCTTGGATGAGTCAGTCCCGTACTTGCGTAAGTCGCAAAATCAGTACCGACAATTGCGCCAAGACTTAAACCTTGTGCACTAATTTGGTTATTATCAAATACCTGTGGAGCACCAGCTGCAGCCAATTGTCCAGCATAACCAGTAAGCGCTGCACGTACGGCTAAATGATCGAAAGTTGCTTGGCGGAAGTTATCACGCACACTCAAAGTACTAGCAATGTTAATAAAAGCTAATGGATTCCCTAGAGAGAACAGTGTTTCATCGCCAACAACTGCGCCGTAAGCAGGATCTGAAGCCGATACAGTATATGCTCCAGGAACAATTAGGTCCTTTCCAAATGAACGTGCACCGTGTAGTGGCATATCGATAGCAACCGTTGCCACACCTAACTCACCATAAGTCCCCGCGTACGCAAAGGCCATCTCTTTACCGCCACCAAGACCATGAAGCGCCATCGTTGTTGGCCAACCTGTTGCTGGTGCAGGGGCAAAGTTAGGTACAGTCATCTGTACAGGAACTGTTTCATAGTTTTTGATTTGTGGGATTGGGTTGTACTTGGTTAAATGTCGAGCCTTATCTGCTGGCGTACCATCATCTAAATTCCATAATTTACCCGCAAGCATAGTTGGGTCGCTTAATGCTGCAACGGGATCTTCAATGCCATTTGCAATCGCTTGAGCAAAGTAGTTTTCTTGACTCAAGGTACCCATTTGTAATGCCAGCAAAACAGAAACAGGACTATCGTAAGCAGCCTTCCACATACCATTAATCGTTGGGTTTAGATCTGCATCTAAACACTGGGTAGACGAACAATCACCGTAAACGGGTAATTTAAGTTCTGCTTTCCAAAGGTTAACTTTACTCGCACCTGCATAAGCAGGATGCTCTGGCGGCATCATTAATGCCTGTGCCAACGTATAACCAGTATCTGTAGGTGGCATTGTAAACTCTGGTTGGTAGCCAGGCTGCCCTGCAATTAGCAACTTTGAAACTTCATAAACATCGGCAACTGACTGCGTGGTAAATAAACCAGAATAACTTACTGATTCAGCATCCGGCCCACCCGCTGCAGCCATACCTTTTTCATAGCTATTGACAGCCGCTTGCAACAATAATTGCTCAGGTGTTTCTAACGGTTTAGTGTCAATATCCAATTTTAGCAATGAATAGGTCGCAGATGGTGCTATTGCGCGACCTGCTGAATCTTGGACAAGGTTGGTTGTCGCATAAATATAAGATTGCTTAGCCTTTAAAGGTTTAAGCGGTACGATAACGACGCTATTTCCAGAGGTTGTGGTAATAAAGTCAACGCCAAATTGTAGCTCTTCACCCACTTTACAAGCGGAAACATCTGCTGCACTGGTACACTCAGGATCTGATGATAACGCGCCACCGACAGTGGCTTCAAACATTCTCACCGCGCCAGGCTGTTCAACCGATGACTTACTCAAAGTTAATACCGTACCGTCATTATCGGTAGCGGGGGCAACCGCAATAGAAATAGGCGCTGTTGTTGACCAACCGTCTAATGCACCAAGCGCCATAGAGGGGTCAGTGTAGTCACTGCTGCCATCAGCCGCTTCATCAGGAATATTCAATGTGCCATCGAGCGTGCCACTAAAAAGAATGTCATTGGGTAATGGTAGTTCACCGTTACCAGGATCAAAGACCATAACTGATTGAGGGACCAATGGTTCCGTTTTGTCGACTAATTCGTTATAACTGTCTTCACTACAGGCGGTGAGACCCAATGCAGATGTGATTGCGACACCTAAAAAGAGCTTTTTCATCTTTTTTCCCCAAATCTTGTTGTAATAATTTTGTTTTCTCTTGGAAATTGGTCACAATAGTCAGCAATGTATGACCAATAGGGCTTATTGTTAGCCCTTAACTCAGTTCAAGTTAACGCAAAATTATTGACTTAGCTACATTTTTGTCACATTGCGTTAGCGAATAGCTGGGCAAAAATTAATCGTTTGTTTAAAACAGCTGTTTACCATATCAGCGACTCTAGAAGTGACGGGCGTTTGAGCTCAGAGGAAGTATTAACTCATGTTGGAATATCAAGCTGCAAAAGATTTACTAAATGGTAAAGTTATATTGGTAACCGGTGCCGGCGATGGCATAGGAAAGACTGCGGCGCTAACATACGCGCAGCACGGTGCAACGGTCATTCTTTTAGGTAAGACAGTAAAAAAACTTGAAGCCGTCTATGACCAAATTGAACAGGCTGGTTATCCAAAACCAGCCATTGTCCCGCTCGATTTAAAAGGTGCGACAGAACAAAACTACCTCGATATGGCAGAAACCATTGAAGAGCAGTTTGGTCATTTAGATGGATTACTGCATAACGCCAGCATGCTAGGTGTGCTTGGGCCGTTTGAACATATCACCATGAGTTCAGTTGAAGAGGTATTCAAAGTTAACGTAATTGCTGAAATTATGTTAACAAAGGCGCTATTACCAGTGATGCGCAAGTCTGAAAGTGCTTCTCTTATTTTCACTTCTAGCAGCGTTGGTCGCAAAGCCCGTTCATTCTGGGGCGAATATGCAATGTCAAAATTTGCAACGGAAGGCATGATGCAGGCGATTGCACACGAGTATGAAGGCAGCAATATTCGCACTAATAGCATAAATCCAGGGGCGACTCGCACCGGTATGCGTGCTAATGCTTATCCAGCAGAAAACCCACAGTTACTCAAAAAGCCTGAAGAGATCATGCCAACGTACCTTTACCTAATGGGGAAAGACTCGGCAGACATCAATGGCCAGCAGCTTAATGCTCAATAATATCAACTCCATTAAAGAGTTGCTCATTCAGCGGGAGTTTAAATCACTTTAGACAAGTAAGTGGCTTATCGCTAATAGCTATTCTATATCGAATGCCACATGCGCTGTATTAAGTGATTTCCCCATGCCTTAAAGATCAGCGGCACGTTGTGAGCGTCTCAGGACTGAGTATATCCTTAATGGAATTGGCATAATCATTAAGTTCATAAATAAAGCCATAAAAAAGGCCGCTTATTAGCGGCCTTTTTTAATGTCACAATACTTGAAGCATAACTCGTGCTTAAGAGCGACTGCGGCTCGGCTTATTAGGCGTTGCTGTCGCTTTATGCTTACGTACTGCACGGCGTATTTTAGCGCCACGCACTTTTGCACGGGCAACACTGTGTTTGTCAGTGCCTAAAATACTGCGAGTTTCTTCATCCATGCCAGCTGTTTGACGCAAGTAGTTAACCTGCTCAATAGGCAATTCAATCCAACCACCACGAGGCAAAGATTTCGGTAACTCAATCATGCCATAGCGGATACGGATAAGACGGCTAACTTGCACTTCTTGAGATTCCCAAAGACGACGCACTTCGCGGTTGCGGCCTTCAGCTAAACTGACATGCCACCACTTATTCATGCCTTCGCCACCTGCTGCTTT
This sequence comes from Shewanella piezotolerans WP3, assembly GCF_000014885.1. NCBI lineage: Bacteria > Pseudomonadati > Pseudomonadota > Gammaproteobacteria > Alteromonadales > Shewanellaceae > Shewanella > Shewanella piezotolerans. Next base: position 1,979,422 of record NC_011566.1, on the reverse strand, counting down.
AACTTTATCAAAGCTAGCTGGGCCATCTTCCAAGGTCACACCCATACGCAAACGCTGGATACACGCATCGTTCACTTCACCAAAGGTACGTACCGCGTATTCACGCTCTACTTCATTTGAAGGGTGCATTAATCGGTTCGCTAATTCACCATCAGAGGTGAATAACAACAGCCCAGAGGTGTTGATATCCAAACGCCCTACCGCAACCCAACGTGAATCTCGGGTTTTAGGTAAGCGGTCGAATACTGTAGGTCGACCCTCAGGGTCTTTGCGGCTACAGATTTCACCCTCTGGCTTATGGTAAGCAATAACACGACAAACCACATCTTCTTCAGACTTGATCGAAATGGCGCGTCCATCGATACGCACTTTTACATCTGATTCAACGCGATCGCCAAGACTTGCGATTTCACCGTCAACACTAATTCGACCTGCAGCAATCCATGCCTCCATCTCACGACGGGAGCCATGGCCTGCTCGGGCCAAGACTTTCTGCAATTTTTCACTCATTAGTAGACTCTTCTATTTTTTCTGGTGCACTTTTCACTGTCGAAAAAAGTGCATCCAATGATTCAGGATCTGACAGCGACGGAAGATCCGTGATGCTGTCCAACCCGAAGTATGACAAAAACTCTGTGGTCGTCGCATAAAGTGCCGGTCTCCCCGGTACCTCTTTATGCCCCACGACTTTTATCCAGTTTCTGTCGTTTAAACTCTTAATAATTTGACTGCTGATAGCAACGCCTCGAACAAACTCTATATCGCCTCTAGTAACAGGTTGTCGATAGGCTATCACCGCCAATGTTTCGATGGTTGCGCGCGAGTATTTAGGCGCTTTTTCTTGCCATAATGGCTGCAAGTACTGGCTTAGTTCAGAGATAGTCTGAAAACGATAACCGCCAGCCACTTTAATCAGTTGCACCCCACGCCCTTCATAATCTTGCTGCAACTCTTCAATCGAAGCCTTAATTTTAGCACGAGACACAGTAAACTCAGCCAGTACTGTCTCTTTAAGCGCCTTAATCGTCATTGGCTTTGCCAACACGAAAAGGCTCGCTTCGATTAATTGCTTTAGCTGCTCTGGATTAATCTGTGACAACGAAATAGATCCTTAATACGCTCTAACATGTATAGTCGAAAAAGGCTCAGCTTGTACCAGTTCCACCAACAATTCTTTTACCAACTCCATTAACGCTAAGAAACTCACCACCACGCCACTGCGTCCCTCTTCAAAGTCAAATAAAGCTTCAAAAGGTAAGTAGGTTTGCGCGTTTAGCTTGGCTAAAATTTGTGTCATTCGCTCTCGAGTTGAAAGTACTTCTCGAACAACATGATGACTTTCAGTCGCTTCAATACGTTTAAGTACTGAAGAGAAAGCACGTGCAATCTCGGTTAATGAAACTTCAGGAGGTAATAATTCAGGCTTTATATTGGCTGCTGGAACCGCTTTTGCTTGAAATATGTCCCGCTCCATTCTCGGCAGAACATCTAACTTTTCCTGCGCATCTTTAATCACTTCATACGCTTTTAGCTGACGGATTAACTGCGCACGAGGGTCTTCTTCATCCTCATGTTCTACATCAGGTTTTGGCAGTAATAACCGCGACTTAATCTCAGCTAGAGTCGCTGCCATAACCAAGTAATCAGCCGCTAATTCGACTTTGGCCCCCTGAAGTAGATTGACGTATTCTAAATACTGTTGCGTTATCGCAAATATCGGTAGGTCAACCACATCAAGTTTTTGTTTGCGAATGAGATAAAGCAGCAGATCCAGTGGCCCTTCAAAGGACTCAAGAAAAACTTCCAATGCTTCGGGGGGAATAAAAAGATCCTTCGGCATCACCTTTACAGGCTCACCTTGCACCATGGCTAAAGGCAATTCTTGTACAATTCCCTCCATCCAACTACCCACTCTATTTCGCAAACGCGCGATTATACCCGTAAACAGCTATTGTTTAAAGTGATTATCGTCAACGGGCACTCCTAAAGAAAAGAACTCACATCCCCAGCGCCTTCTCGTATCACCTCAATGTCACCTTCTGACATATCGATAACCGTGGTCGGTTTCTCACCTAAATAACCGCCGTGGATAATCAAATCAACTTGATGTTCCAAAACATCGCGAATATGTTCAGGATCAGACTCAGTGAACTCTTCGCCTGGCAAGATCAAACTGGTCGACATAAGAGGTGCATCTAGAGCTTCTAACAGCGCTAGCGCAATCACGTTGTCAGGCACACGAATACCAATAGTTTTCTTCTTCGGGTTTTGCAAACGTTTAGGCACCTCTTTAGAGGCTTTAAAGATAAACGTATACGGTCCAGGCGTATTGTGCTTTAACACTCGATAAGCTTGGTTATCAACTCGAGCATAGGTCGCAAGCTCAGATTGATCACGACACATCAAAGAAAAGTTATGGTCGTTATCTATCTGTCTAATTCGTGCAATTCTGCTCATTGCATCTTTGTCGCCCAATAAACAGCCTAAGGCATAACCTGAATCTGTTGGGTAAACAATAACGCCACCCTGTTGAATAACATTTACCGCTTGGCTTATTAAGCGTGCTTGAGGGTTTTCCTCATGCACATAAAAAAACTGACTCATTGCGCTTCCTTCCATTTATCTGACTGCCAAACCCAGTTAACACCTTGGGGTTGGAACATATTCTTACCAAGTTCTATCCAGCTTCCTGGAAAATGAAAATCACTTCCTAGTGAGCACATCAAATTGTTCAACACAGTGAGTGCTATCAAATTATTTCTATCCTCAATGGTCTGTTGACCTAGCACCACCTCAATGGCATCGCCGCCTGCTTCTTTAAACTCTCGCACTAAACGCTTAAGCCATTTAGCCGATAGCTTGTAACCGCTTGGATGAGCCAGCACAGCGACGCCGCCTGCTTGATGGATAATATCAATCGCGCTGGCCATATCGCCCCAATTATTGGGCGCGTATCCCGTTTTGCCGCGTGCTAAATACTTCTTAAACACATTGGCTGTGGTAGTGGCATAACCCTTCTCTGCCAACCAACGAGCATAATGGCCACGGCTAATCGCGGCATCGCCAGCATAGAATTTTGCGCCTTCATATGCTCCCTCGATACCCGCTTTGGCCAGACGCTCACCAATTTCAAATGCTCGGGTCGCTCTTAATTCACGCTGATGCGAAAGAAAATCGACCATCGTTTGGTTTTCAATATCGATATTAAGTGCAACAATATGAATGTCGAAGCTGTTCCAACGGGTTGAAATTTCAACCCCATTAATCAGCTCCAGCGGCGTTTCATGGTTATTGTTGTATTGGTGGGCTTCAGCCAAGCCATCGGTTGTATCATGGTCGGTAATCGCAAAAACTTGCACACCTTTGCTGATAGCACGTTCGATCAATTCTGAAGGGGTGAGTTGGCCATCTGATGCGGTAGTATGGCTATGCAGATCAACCAGTTTTACTTCACTAATATTTTCATCTTTCATCCCCTTATAATACTTGAGTTTAACCTTGAAAGGGGATTTAAATAGCCGTTTTGTAATCAACTTGGTTAATAATGCCAACAAAGCAGGATTAGATGTTATCAACAGCAGTGATATTCTCCAACAATAAAGCACTACAATACAGGGTTCAGTCTGCCTCTTGCGTTGCTTTTTTAAGTATCACTTTTATAGAAAGCGACACACTTTGCTGCACTTTGTGAAAAAAGCATGATGAATTCACATAAATTTTACGCTAACCGCCCGTGATATCGGTCAGATCTGCTTTTTTCATTATCTTTTCTCAAAAAGAGCAATATTCAATTGACAGCCTTTGTCTGCAAATGTTTTTATATAGCCACGACGACAAACTAGATTGAATTTTAAATGACACAGTTTACAACTTTCCAAAACATTAATTGGTGGTGGCACTTCCCAAATTAGCGGGTGGTGTGAAATTCTGTGCTCAATCAGTTTGAGACAAGATTAAACAAAAAAGCCCGCACAATTGCGGGCTTTTTTGTATCTAAACCACAGCGGTAACGTTTTATACAAAACCCACAAGCAGCAGGCTCTTGATTTTTAAGTATTAAAAAGAGATATAACAATGAATAACCCATTATTCCCTACGGCAGGAGCTTAGCATGGCAGTAAAAGATATCGCTACAGTCGTGACTAATAAGCAGTCACTTGCTTACCATGACGATCCGCTACGTTTGTATCAGCATGTGACCAATGACGCGCCACATACTATGTTACTTGAGTCTGCTGAGATAGAAAGCAAAGACCATCTGAAAAGTATTATTTTGACCCACGCAGCAATGATGATCCGCTGTGATGGCTACCAATTAACTTTTACTGCTTTCACCGATAACGGCCAAACGCTACTGACACCAATTAAAGCCTTTTTTACCGAGCACTATGCCGCGGTAGAAATCGATCAAGCCTCCACAACAGCGTTAACAGTTAAGCTGTGTAAAGACAGTACACAACTCGATGAAGATGCCCGCTTAAAAGCCACCTCGCCACTCGATGGCCTGCGTATGCTGGTGCAGCATATTCGTTGCAACGATACGCCGGCTTTCGAAGACCTGTTTTTAGGAGGAGTGTTATCCTACGATTTAATCGATACCGTCGAGCCGCTACCTTCTGTTCCCGAAGGCGACAATAACTGTCCTGACTACTTGTTCTATCTCGCTGAAACGCTGATTTTAGTTGATCACCAGCAGCAAAGTGCCGACATCATTACCCATCAGTTTGCCGCTGCCAATACAGTAATAGCAAACACGCTTGCTGCACGCATGGATGAGTTACAACAAAGCTGCACCTCACTCACCGCTATCGCAGAGCTCAAAACCATTGATGCCGACACTCAAGTTAATATCTCCGATAGCGAATTTAAGCAAACCGTTAATGATTTAAAGCAGCACATTATTGCAGGCGATATCTTCCAAGTAGTGCCATCGCGTAGCTTCAGTCTGCCCTGCCCCAATACACTCGGCGCATATCGTGCACTTAGACTGACCAACCCAAGCCCTTACATGTTTTACTTTAGAGGCGAAGGTTTCACCCTCTTTGGCGCCTCACCTGAAAGTGCACTTAAATATGAAGCCAGTACCAATCAAGTTGAGATCTACCCTATCGCAGGCACCCGTAAACGCGGTAAAACAGCCAATGGTGAAATAGATTTTGACCTTGATAGCCGCAACGAGTTAGAGCTACGTTTAGACAAAAAAGAGCTGTCAGAGCACATCATGTTGGTTGATTTAGCAAGAAATGATGTTGCCCGCATCAGCCAAAGCGGCACTCGCAAAGTGCCAGAGCTTTTAAAAGTTGACCGCTACTCCCACGTTATGCACCTTGTTAGCCGTGTCACAGGTCAGCTTAGAACCGACTTAGATGCGCTGCATGCTTATCAAGCCTGTATGAATATGGGCACATTAACGGGTGCGCCCAAAGTTAGCGCAGAGCAACTCATTCGCAGCGCTGAAAAGACTCGCCGTGGCAGTTACGGCGGCGCGGTGGGTTACCTCAACGGTTTAGGCGATATGGATACCTGTATTGTTATTCGCTCCGCTTTTGTCAAAGATGGCACCGCCTTTATCCAAGCAGGTGCGGGCGTGGTCTTCGATTCCGATCCGCAAGCCGAAGCCGATGAAACCAGACAAAAAGCCCAAGCAGTCATTTCAGCCATTAAAATGGGAGGTGGATTATGAAGATCTATTTACTCGATAATTTCGATTCATTTACCTATAACCTTGTCGACCAATTTCGTAGCCTTGGCTATGAAGTTATCATCTACCGCAACGATGTAGATGCCGACTTTATTGCAGGCAAGTTACTCAACGAAACTACGCCAGCCGCCTTGGTGTTATCACCAGGACCCGGTGCACCACATGAAGCGGGCTCGCTAATGACATTGATCAGCAAAGTGGCAGGTAAAGTCCCCATGCTCGGGATCTGTTTAGGTCATCAAGCATTAGTTGAGCATTATGGCGGTAAAGTGGAGCGTGCCCAACAAGTGGTGCATGGCAAAGCCAGTCCGACAGTGCATAACGGACAAGATATTTTCGCTAACCTGCCATCTCCCTTGCCTGTTGCACGCTATCACAGCCTCGTGGCGACAGACGTTCCAGCGTGTTTAGAAGTGATTGCCACCACTGAAGATATGCCAATGGCGATAATACACCGCCAAGATAAAGCGGTTGGTTTTCAGTTTCATCCAGAATCGATTCTCACCACCCTTGGCAGCCAGTTATTAGTGCAATCACTGGAATACTTGGCACAATCTTTAGCGCAGACAGCGACCACAAAAGAAGCAACACTTGACGTAAAAGGACAAACATCATGAGCCAACTAATCGACAATGCCCAACTGCTAGAGTCACTTTACCGTGGTGAGAGCTTAAGCCGCCAAGATGCTAAAACGCTTTTTAGTACTATCATTCAAGGCGAAATGAATGAAGTCACCATGGCTGGAATGTTGGTTGCGATGAAAATGCGCGGCGAAACTATCGATGAAATATCAGGTGCTGCAGATGCACTTCGAGCCGCAGCAAAACCGTTTCCGGCTCCAAGTGAAGCAACCGTTGCACTAGGTGTTGTTGATATTGTCGGCACCGGCGGCGACGGACACAACACGATTAACATCTCAACCACTGCAGCCTTTGTTGCCGCTGCGGCAGGCGCAAAAGTTGCTAAACATGGCAATCGAAGCGTGTCGAGTAAATCGGGCTCATCCGATCTACTCGCGCAGTTTGGTATCGATTTAACCATGGCTCCAGCAACCGCCCGTGACTGCCTAGATGACTTAGGTTTGTGCTTTTTATTCGCGCCGCACTACCATGGCGGCGTGGCTCACGCAGTCCCAGTGCGCCAAGCACTCAAAACACGCACTCTATTTAATGTGCTAGGGCCGCTTATCAACCCATCACACCCCGACTTTATGCTATTAGGCGTTTACAGCCCAGAGCTTGTTGCACCTATCGCACAAGTCGTTAAAGCGCTTGGCATAAAGCGCGCCATGGTGGTGCATGGCAGCGGACTTGATGAAGTCGCCCTGCATGGCGACACTTTAGTGCACGAGCTAAAAGATGGTGACATTACTGAGTACCGAATCACTCCAGCAGATTTAGGCGTCCCAGAAGCAAAGTTGACCGATTTAGAGGGCGGCGCGCCAGAGGAGAATGCCGAATTTACTCGCGCTATATTGCAAGGTAAAGGCCGTACGGCGCATATGAATGCCGTTGCGATTAACGCAGGTTGCGCCCTGTATGTTGCTGGTGTTTGTGATTCAGTCAAAGCCGGCACGACATTAGCGCTGGCGACCATTAACAGTGGTAAAGCCTTCCAATTGCTGACAGCACTTGCCGACGCTAGCCAAGCAGCAAAAGGAGTTTAGCGTGAGCCAACTAACGAACATAAACAACGATCGCGATGTAAGAGACACCCCAATGGCCGGTAACACCCAAGAAAAAGAGAGCAACGTGCTCACAAAAATAGTTGATACTAAAGCCGCTCACATGGCAGCCCTAAAGCTGCGTTTTCCCGAAGAGAGCTTATCACCAAAACAGTCAGACAGAAGTTTGTATGATGCACTGAAAGCCCCCAACGCAGGCTTTATCTTAGAGTGTAAAAAAGCCAGCCCATCAAAAGGGTTAATCAGAGACGTATTTGATGTCGATGCCATCGCCGATGTTTACAACCATTACGCTGCGGGGATCTCAGTGCTCACCGATGAGCAGTTTTTCCAAGGTGATATGGACTATATTCCCAGGGTGCGCGCCCGAGTTAAGCAGCCTATTTTGTGTAAAGACTTCTTTGTCGATACATACCAAATAAAACTCGCAGCGCACCAAGGTGCCGACGCTATTTTGCTTATGCTTTCAGTACTTGACGATAACCAGTACCAAACACTCGCAGAAGAAGCAGCAAAATATCAGTTAGATATTTTAACCGAGGTCAGCAACGAAGCTGAATTGACCCGCGCCATTGCGCTAAATGCCGCAATCATTGGCATCAATAACCGTAATCTAAGAGACTTATCGACAGACTTAGCCACCACTGAAGTGTTAGCCCCACATATTCCTGCAGACCGTGTGGTGATAAGTGAATCAGGGATCTACAATCAAGCGCAAGTGCGCCGTCTAGCACCGCTCGTTGATGGTTTTTTGGTCGGCAGCTCGTTAATGGCTGAAGATAACTTAGACTTAGCCTGCAGAACACTAACCTTAGGCCACAATAAAGTGTGCGGATTAACTCGTATTGAAGACCTAATCGAAGTGGCACAGCAAGGCGCGGTGTACGGCGGACTCATTTTTGCACAAAAGTCGCCACGAGCAGTCACTAAGGCAAAAGCACTTGAGCTAGTCACAGCATTAGATGCCACGACTTATAAGCTTAATTTGGTGGGTGTTTTTGTTAACGAAAATAGCGATGAAATTGCCGCTATTGCAAAGCAATTAGGCCTTTATGCAGTGCAATTGCACGGCGCAGAAACCTCCCTTGAAATTGACGCGCTAAAACAGGCACTCGTTAAACAAAACAGCCAATGCCAAGTTTGGAAAGCGGTCGCTATTGATAGTAGCAATAACAATGCCGAGCTAAATGTACCCAGTAACGCCGACCGCATTTTGTTTGACAGTAAAAGCAATGGTCAATTTGGCGGCACTGGCCAAGCCTTTGATTGGCAACAGTCACTGCCGAATCGCAGCGATGCGCTGCTTGCCGGCGGCTTAAGTGCAGACAATGCCAAACAAGCAGCTAGCCAAGGATTTTACGGGCTCGACTTTAACAGCGGCCTCGAGCAGAGCCCTGGCATTAAAGATCATCAACTGATCAGCCAAACTTTTGCCAAGTTACGTCAATACTAGATCCACCACTAACGACAGTACTAGTTACGGTGCGAATAAATCGAATCCCACGTGATGCTAATAACGTTAGCATCACGTTAGAAATGAAAGATAAAGGACCATATTATGAGTAAGTTAAACCCCTACTTTGGGGAATACGGCGGCATGTACGTACCGCAGATTTTAATGCCAGCACTAAAACAGTTAGAAACAGCCTTTATCGAAGCGCAACAAGATGAAGCGTTTCAAAAGGAGTTTACCGACCTGCTTAAAAACTACGCGGGCCGTCCAACAGCACTCACACTCACACGTAACCTCAGCCCTAATCCACTGGCAAAAATCTACCTCAAACGTGAAGACTTGCTCCACGGTGGCGCTCACAAAACCAACCAAGTGTTAGGCCAAGCCTTGCTCGCAAAACGCATGGGTAAGAAAGAGATCATCGCCGAAACGGGTGCTGGCCAGCATGGTGTTGCCACCGCACTTGCTTGTGCGCTGCTCGACTTGAAATGCAAAGTGTATATGGGCGCCAAAGATGTTGAGCGCCAATCACCTAACGTATTTAGAATGAAGCTAATGGGCGCTGAAGTTATTCCTGTCACTTCAGGTTCTGCCACCCTAAAAGATGCCTGTAACGAAGCGATGCGTGACTGGTCAGCCAGTTACGACAAAGCGCACTACCTGTTAGGCACCGCAGCGGGGCCACACCCCTTCCCGACTATTGTACGTGAGTTTCAGCGTATGATTGGCGCCGAAACCAAACAACAGATCCTTGAGCGTGAAGGTCGCCTACCCGATGCCGTTATCGCTTGTGTCGGCGGTGGTTCAAATGCTATCGGAATGTTTGCAGACTTCATCGATGAAGAGGAAGTGGCATTAATTGGTGTTGAACCCGCGGGTAAAGGTATCGATACCCCAATGCATGGCGCGCCGTTAAAGCATGGCAAAACCGGCATATTCTTTGGTATGAAAGCACCATTGATGCAAGACAGCGAAGGTCAAATTGAAGAGTCTTACTCTGTATCAGCTGGTCTCGACTTCCCATCAGTTGGGCCGCAGCATGCACACCTTGCCGCAACGGGCCGTGCAACTTACGAGTCAGCAACTGATGATGAAGCATTAGAGACATTCCAACTACTCGCCCGTAGTGAAGGAATTATTCCTGCGCTAGAGTCAGCGCATGCACTTGCTTATGCCGTCAAGCTTGCCAAAGCGGCAACCAAAGAGACCTTACTAGTCGTCAACTTATCTGGTCGTGGTGACAAAGACATTTTCACCGTGGCTGACATTTTAGAAAAGCAGCAAGCAGACAGCTCAACAACTGAGGAGAGTGGCAATGAGTAATCGTTATCAGGCAGCCTTTGCCGCACTAGATAAGAAAAACCAAGGTGCATTTGTCCCCTTTGTCACTTTAGGCGACCCATCACCTGAATTGTCTTTAAAGATAATCGATACCTTAGTAGAGAATGGCGCTGATGCGCTAGAGCTTGGCTTCCCATTTTCTGATCCACTGGCCGATGGCCCGGTGATCCAAGGTGCTAACCTGCGCTCACTCGCCGCAGGTACAACCCCGTCGCAATGTTTCGACATGCTAAGCGCTGTGCGTGCTAAATACCCAGACTTACCAATTGGTTTGCTACTGTATGCCAACCTGGTTTACGCCAATGGGGTTGACGTTTTTTATGCCAAAGCGCAAGCCGCGGGCGTTGATTCCGTACTTATCGCCGATGTGCCAGTAGAAGAAGCCGAGCCATTCATTACATCGGCAAAAGCGCATAACGTCGCGCCGATATTTATCGCACCACCCAATGCTGACAGTGAAACACTACAACTTGTGAGCGATAAAGGTGAAGGATATACCTATCTGTTATCGCGCGCAGGGGTGACTGGTACAGAATCAAAAGCCGGTATGCCAATCACTGATATTCTAAACCGCCTGAAAGAGTTTAATGGCGCACCGCCGCTACTGGGCTTTGGTATTGCAGAGCCTAAACAGGTCAAAGCCGCCATTGATGCAGGGGCAGCTGGCGCTATTTCAGGCTCAGCGGTCGTTAAAATCATTGATGCCAACAAAGACAATGAAGCGCAGTTGCTAGCCGCACTTGCAGAGTTTACTCGCAATATGAAGGCAGCGACGGCAAGGTAAAGGCGAACGCCTAGCTCCTCACAATACCAAAAGCACGGCAACTCAATAGCTGCCGTGCTTTTTAATGTTTAATTTCCAAAATTTTTCAAGAGTCGAACGGACTCACTACACCACTGGTATGAGTACCAATAACATGAGTATAAATTTGTGTTGTTTTAATATCTGTATGCCCCATTAACTCTTGTATTGTCCGAAGATCATAGCCCTTTCTCAATAATGCTGTTGCAAAAGAATGCCTAAACGTATGCGCCGTTACGCGCTTATCAATGGCCGCTTTCTTCGTCGCGAGACGTAACGCCTTTGAAAATGCCGTAGGGTGAATATGATGCCGACAAATATATCCATCGCTAGGGTGAATACACCGTCTTGTTGCAGGGAAAAAAAATTGCCAATGGAATTTTCTAGCACTTGCTCCATACTTTTTAATTAGAGAAATTGGCAACGCGGCCATACCAAAACCAGCTTTATAATCCTTATTGTGTATTTTCCTTACTTTCTCAATTTGCAATTCTAGTGGCGATATAAGTTCATTTGGCAGAATACAAACCCTATCTTTTTTGCCCTTACCTTGGTGTATAAAAATTGACTTATTGTTTAGATCAATATCTTTTACTCGTATCCGCAGTGCTTCCTTTAACCTTAGTCCTGCTCCAAACAAGATAGCAGCAATGAGAAAATGATCCCCCGACATCTGACCAATAATTTGTTTAGCTTCCTCTGTAGAAAGGACTTGAGGTATCCGCTTTGGGGCTTTTGCATAGGGGAAATCTAACCCGGACGTATCCATCTTCAGTACATAACGACACGCAAAAACAATGGCACATAATGCTTGTTTTTGTGTGCTTGCCGAAACATTGCATTGCTCAGCGATATAACATAAGAACTGACCAATTTTTGAGGCTGAAATCTCTGAACCATGACTGATCTGACAGTAATTAATGAAATATCGATTCCAGTACAGATATGACTTCTCAGTTTGATAGCTGTAATGACGAACTCTTATTTCAGTTCTAATAGCACTAATGTAACCGGACTCTTTCATAGTCACCTCAAAAAAAACCACTGTATATATATGCAGGTATAATTGAAAGTGACCCAAAACACCAATTATCACGCAAATAAAGATGCCAAAAACAGTACTGCTAGGCATCGATAATTATTTAACATTTAACAAAACCGATAAAAATCAAAACCATAGGAAATGTAAAAAAGTGATACACGGACCCATTGAACAACCTAGGCTCTCTTTCTACGCAGCCAACAAGGCAATTTCTATCACTTCATTGTAGAAATTATCTATTTACAGCAATGTCTTAGCAATGATAGTTTGTTAAAAATTAAACGAGTTGCCGAGAACGTTATCGAGCGACTAATGAATAAGCTGTTATATTCCTAGAGTTTCATCAACATGGAGAGTTATAAATGAGAGTATTGTTTTTTAGTTTGGTTTTACTTTGTTCAAAGTTTTCAATTGCATCAGATTTAATTTTGGCTAAGGAAATTAAATTACAGTCCAAATCACTTGGAGAGCAAAGAAACTTATTAATAAAACTTCCCAAGAAATATCACAACGAAGAAAATTCATATCCAGTATTATACGTACTGCATGGTCAATGGGACATGCTTTCAACTTTATCGACTCTTGATCTTTTAGAAAATCAAATTCCAAACTTTATAGTTGTAGGTATCGAAAGTAGAGGAAAAGAACTTAGTCCTGAAAATGGAAAAACAACACCCTTTGCGAACTTTCTAGTAAAAGAAGTCGTTCCATATGTTAATGAAAATTATCGAGTTGCAGATTATAGTATTTTATCTGGACACTCTAATTCAGGTCGATTTTTATTGGATTATTGGTTAAGTGACAATCCAGTATTTTCTAAATACTTTGCTTTTAGTCCCTCTCTTGATGATGGCTACATTGTAGACAAATTATCTAAATCGAACTCTGAAGCATTAAAAAGAAGTGCACCTCTTACAATCACCATCGCAAATGAAGGTGAGCATATGCAAAAGCCTTTTACTGAATTAACCGAGAAGCTAAGTAACCTTTTGAAAGCTTCATTTGAATTTCAAAAGTTTCCAGAGCAAACTCACAGAACCACTAAACACCCTTCGATGCAATTCGCTTTACAATCCACATTTGCTGGTTGGGAACCGACCTATGAAGTAAAAGTTTCTGGGTTAGATGGATTAAAAAAACACTATACTGATTTATCCGAAAAGTTTGGATTTAAAGTATTGGTTCCGACAGAAACCTTACAAAGGCTAACCGCACATTACGCAATTTCTGATAATGCTGTTGAAGAACTTAATAAACATATATCTTTCACAATTAATCAATCATCAGAAGGTATAGACTCACTCTTTGAAATATCTGATTATTTATCTAGTAACGGATATAAAGAGGCTGGTGACAATATTCTAAATGAAATATGTAATCAGGCAAAAAATGATCAAAGGTGTAGTGGTTAGAACGGAATATAACAAATAAATTATGGATGGGACGTCTAAAGCTTGGCTGGCGCTCATTCTTCGCTAATTTTAGCCAAGCTTTTTACGCCCCATATTGAGGCGTTAAATGGCAAATGGAATCGCACAATGAGTAGATATGATAAAGTTGATTTGGCTTATGAATTCTTGGTAGCGAAAGAAAAGGAAACCGAGACTTTTACAATTGCTCAGTTAGCAGAAGCTACAGGATGGAGCAAAGGTACATGCAGTACTTACCCCTCTAAACGTTGGCATCAATATGTAGCAAAAGATGGAACTCAGTTCTCAAGTTCAGGAATTTCATATTTAAGTAAAGAAGAGTTCCGGAGTGTACATAGCCAAAAGCTTCAAAAAACCGAAGATTTTTCAACTAAAGGAATCCTAGTTCATAAGGCAAAAGAATTCGCCTTACTTGCCGTATCAACCTACAACAACCCTTATACAGAATTTAAAACTTACGGTTTTATTGTAAACATCGTTATAGCTTACACTTCACTTTTTCATGCGATTTTCGAAAAGCGTGGTTCTAATTACTTCCATTTAGACGAAGATGGAGAACCAATATTTATCGACGGTGAAGAGAAAGCTTGGGAGCTAAGTGAGTGTTGTGATGCATTTTGGCAAGGCGAGACAAATGCAGAAAAAGCCAATGTTAAATTTTTAATTGGTTTAAGAAATAAGATTGAACATCGTAGTTTACCGGCAATCGATTTGGCTGTATGTGGGGAGTGTCAGTCTGCGTTAAGTAATTTTGAAACTTTGCTTGTTGAAGAGTTTGGTGACGACCATGCTCTAACAGCTAGTTTAGCTATAGCAATGCAGTTAACTAGAATTAGCGAGCAAGCTCAAGTTGATTCATTAAAACAACTTCAAAGAGAAAACTATAAGGTTGTTCGTGAGTATATGGAAACTTATAGGAATGATCTTAACGACGACATTGTGCAAAGCCAAAAATATCGAATTCGCGCATTCTTGGTGCCTAAGTTGGGAAATCATGCAAAATCATCAGATATCGCAGTAGAGTTTTTGAACGTAAATAACTTGAGTAATGAGGAAATAGAAAATTATGAGCAAGGTGTTGCGTTTATTAAAGGCATAGAGAACCCATTTAAATTGAAACCCTCAAAGGTGGTTGAATTGGTAGAGAAGAAGATTAAAGGCTTCAATATGACCTTGCATACAAAGTGCTGGAAATTTTACGAGGCAAGACCGAGAGAAGTCGAGGCAGACTTTAAAGGTGAGTACTCAAGTTTTATTGAAGGATTTGATCATTACCTATATTCAATGAAGTGGGCGAAATTCCTAATTAAAGAATTAAAGAATAAACAAAAGATGGCAGAGGTGAAAGCACAAGCCATTTAACAAGTTACTCAAAAGGACGCAAAATGCTTGGCTTGTGCTCCTTCGTCGCTTATTTTAGCCAACAATTATTTGCCCATTATTAGGGCTACATGGACTCCCCTTTGTCAAGCAATAGTAATCACACAAAAACAGTGGATCTGACAGCAGCTCTACATTCGGCGTTTGATTAGCTTGCTGCCTAAACAGCTTTTGGCTATCGCCCTGATGATTTGCGCTTGAGCAAAGATCTCATTCGTTAAACAGTATTACTTTCTCTTTCAAGAAAGATGTACTTCCCAACTAACCAGATTCTATCGCTCTCGGTCTGACCGTGTTATCGTCAATTGCTAATGCGTCGACTCGGTGGGGTTAACCGTTTGGGTTAATCCTTTTTACGTTTTTACATAGTTAACTTGGTACTCTTGTCCTGATTGCAATAATGACCAAATTAGCCGTGCATTTTTAGCTGCCAAAGCAATGACAGCTCTTTTGAAACCTCTTCGCTCGATAAGGGCTTTAATCCATAAACTAGTTCTATCTATTTTATTGGCACAGTTTGCGATGACAGCGCGAGCACCATGGATTAGCGAGGTGCGGATATGCTTCTCACCGCGTTTACTTATTCGACCTAGTGTTGGCTTTCCGCCAGTGGAATACTGCTTCGGCACCAAACCTATCCAAGCTGCAAATTGGCGGCTAGTTGAGAAGTGTTTTGCATCACTGACTGTCGCGACTACTGCTGTTGCGGTAACTTCGCCAATACCTGGTATGGTCATTAACCGCTTAGCGTCTTTCATCTGGTTAGCAAGGGCATAGAGCTTTCGGTCAGACTTTAATATGTCTTGGTTTTGTTGTTTTATGCTCAGCCATAAATCATGGAGTAGTTCGCGGGCTAAATCAGGCAAACCGTTCTCAGCATCCTCGAGAATTTCAACAATATGCTTTTGAGCAGGATAACGACCTTTAGGCATAATAATACCAAACTCGGATAGTAAGCCACGTAATCGGTTTATCATCGCCGTACGGTCTTTGATTTGGCCTTGTCGAATGCGGTGTAGGCATAAAACGGCTTGTTGCTCTTCGCTTTTAATACAAACAAAGCGTGTTTTTGGTCTAGTCACTGCCTCACAAATGGCTTCAGCATCATTGGCGTCATTCTTTTCACTTTGGCGATAAGGAATAACGAATTTAGATGCCATGATACGTACGTCGTGGCCGTATTTTGTAAACTCTCTTGCCCAGTAGTGAGCGCCAGAGCAAGCTTCCATCCCGATAATACAGGGTGGAATGTTAGCGATTTTTTCTAACAGCTTGTTTCTTTTAACTGTTTGCTTTAGTTTAGTTTTACCGTATTCGTCAACACCATGAATACTAAAAACTAATTTGGCTAAATCGATGCCAATTGCTTTAATTAAGGACATATGGACTCTCCTTGATTGAATGTTTGCACTTTCAATATGGCACATAGTGGCCAATTGGTAAGGGGAGTCCATATCATTCGTTATACCTCTAAGGATGGAACAGTTTGAGTGAATTTATTACCGCCATTTGGCCATTACTCTATGTGAGTAAATTATTGTGAAAATTCTATATTATTTTTTGAGTTTCTTCCTGTTTTACAGCCCACTAGTGTATTCAGAAGTTCAGCTTGAGGTGGGGGAAGGTGTTAGCGAAAAAGCAGTAAAAGCTATAGTGAGTCAATTTGAGCAAGGATTCCCACAATATCATAGTGGGATGTATGCTGGACGCTTAAAAAAACAAACTGTGTGTAAGATTGAACGTGATGGGGACGGGGTCTTTTTAGTTTCTGCAGGATGCCATCATAATGGGTACACTCATTACAAAGTTAGACTTCGATGCCCTAGTATAGATGCAGAGTGTTTTTGGGAAATTGACAACACATTTTCGATAATACATAAGGGATATAATCATATTAACGATTAGTGTTTTTACATAACAAGGCCAAGCAAGCCGACTCCGTCAGTTGTCGCGTTTCTTGCAAAAGTCGCAACAAATCGCGCCAACTACTTCACGGTTGTTGGCGGCGTTAGTTGCCTTATGAATATTGTGCCATTAGTCGGATTGAAGAATATTGAATTTGGTGACACCAAAGAAAAAGCGAGCATACTATTTGGTGAGCCTGATTTAGTTGAAAATGAGTTAGGACAAGACGGTGTTAGTTCTGAAACTTGGGAGTTCAAGTCAAAAGGACTGAAGTTATATTTCGATCCTGATTTAGAGTTTAGGTTATGGGAAATATCTATTACCTCTGAAACGGTTCAACTCAATAATATTACGCTAATTGGGCTTAATGAGGCTGAGCTACTAAATAACTTTCCAAGTTTAGTTTTAGAAATAAATGACGGTATATTTAAAGAGTATGTAGATTCATCTCAAGAACTAGTATTCTTCTTACGTAACAATATCGTTCAACGTATAGATCTATCACCTAACTTAGATGACTATCTAAACAAGTTTGGTGTAGTCGGCAACTAACAAGAGACTATGGCGTCAATAGCTAGTTTTAAGCTTTTGGCGCTTCCCACAAAACACCATCTCTTAGCATCGAATTTAGGATCACAACCATCTTTCTTACGCATGCAATAATCGCGACTTTCTTAGGTTTTCCTGCGGCAACGAGTCGCTGATAAGTCTCTTTAAAAACGGGGTTGGATTGTATTGCTGACATCATTGCCATGTACAAAACGGTTCTAACTTGATGTCGCCCTCCCTGGATTTTTCTATGGCCTTTAAAGCGTCCACTTTCTTTATTCATCGGTGCTACACCAACCAACGAACTGGCTTCTTTGTTATTAATATAGCCAAGCTCTGGTAGGTTACTGATAATGGATGCTGCGGCAATTTTACCTATTCCTTTCATGCTTTGCAGGATAAGGTTTTTAGCTTGATAGTCAGCGTTCGATTCGATGAGTTTAACGATTTTATCTTCTATCTTCGTTATCTGATTTTTGAAGACCGTTAAGATTGGCTTGATCGTCATTGCAAGCTCTTGAGGGAGAATTTGAAGCCGATTCTTTTCCATCGTTTGCATGACCAAAAGCTGGCTCCGCCTTCCTACGAGATCGCTCATAGCCTGCATGACATCAGGCTTTAGCGTTGATAGCCTAGGTTTAATCGCTTCACTGTAATGAGCTATCAGCTGTGCGTCTAGCTTATCTGTTTTAGCGCGTTGGCCTATTGCTCCAGCAAAGCGTTTAATGTGAACCGGATTGGCTATCACGAAGGGTAAATTGGCGTTAGCACAAGCCATGATAAAGGGCATCTCAAGACGTCCTGTCGCTTCAATGACAATACGCTCAGGATGGTACTTTTTAATGAGGCGCACTGCTTCTTTAATCCCTTTTTCATCGTTAGAAACGGTGAAATAGATATCTAGTGGTCGAATATAAATGTCGAGTTGGTACTTACCAGTATCGACACCAACGTTAATGTTTTGATTAGTTTTTGATTTCATAATAAGCTAACTCTTGCTTGCAAATGCGGGTTCGAGACCCAGTAGACTATTCGAGTATTTTGCTTGGAGTCGTTTGTCGCGTTCTTTCTTGTTATCGGTCTCTCGATAGAGGATCCATCATTCAATCGAACTACGACAAATGAAAGCTTTAGTTGCAGCTAAAGCCTGGGTCTCACATTACCCGAAACTGGGAATTAAGTGTAATTAGGTGGGTTTATTATCCATACAAGCCACTCAAGCTGGACAAATAACAGTTGGTTTTGCTCCTGCGTCGCTTATTTTAACCAACTATTATTTGTCCATTATTAGGGCGTTGGTATGACTCCCCACGTCAAGCAGAACATCACTATTTCGGCCTAAATATTTAAGCCTGCTTTTGCTCTTTTGACTAAATTGGATTGAGCTAACACAGTCGATGAAGCAAGTAATTTCGTCGGTTGTCATGCTGATATCCGTGGATTACTTATCTTTCAATAAGCAGCGCCTACCTTACCTTTTGTTATTAATTATGGCGTCGTGACACCTGTCTTCAGTCTATGTTCGTGGTTCAATACAGAGTTAACCGTATTGCCATCCTAACGCCCTCGGTGATCGTGTCACATCCGATGCTTGACCCACTGTATTAGCTCAAAATCGTTTATCATGCAGGTACTCTCGACAACCGTAGTTTAGGGTTAACTTTTGTCAGTACCACCTCTCGTGAAATCGCCCAAATATAAGCAATCATTTCTCTGGCTATGGCTGTCACGACTACGTTGTTATGTTTACCTTTGTACATGAGTTTTTGGTATCGACGACAAAGCCTAAGCTGCGCTTGCCATGCAATATCAATGATTTCTTTCGGTAAACCTTCTTGTCTTATTTGCATCTCGGTTGAGATCTTAGCGGGGTAGCGATAGGAGTGAGCCCCTTCGACTAATAGCCGTCTTGCTCGACCATTGCCGCATTTCGTTATCGCACCCACATGCCGCTTTCCACCACTTGAGTGTTCCGATGGAACTAGGCCTACATAACTCATTAGTTTTCGGGGATGATCAAAGCGAGTTAAGTCTCCCAACTCAGCAATGACACCTGCAGCAACCAGTAACCTCACTCCACGTAATGCTTGTATGGCTTTGATGACCGGATATTAACGCCACTTTTTAACGTGATGCTCAAGTTCATTGTCTAGCCGTTTTAGCCTCGCGATCCGCTCTGAAATGGTTTGTAAGTATTCTTGCAAGACAATCTGTTGACTCGGGTGCGGCAATATCAGTTCAGTCAGCCAGCGTAAGTGCTTTAGCGACCAGTTAGCAGTGCCTCTGTAGTTAATATTGTTTCTTAGCTGAAGCGCTTTAAGCTGGTATTTAGCGTCTTTTAAATCTTTCATCGCGGTCTCACGAGCACGAGATAAATCGCGGATAGCTTCATCTTCAGGCTCTGGAACATAAATCGCGGTAAGATCTTCCGACTTAAGCAGCCTTGCTAATTTAAGCGCATCACGTTTATCGGTTTTAATTTTCTCACCAGGTTTTTTGGGAATAAGTGAAGGGGCTATAACATAGCAACAGTGACCTAGGCTGGTAAGCAATCGGTAGATCCAGTAACCGCAGGGGCCAGCCTCATACACAAAGTGTAAGGTTGCTTCTGGGTACTTAGATTGAAACTGCCTAGCCAGTCTAGTGATAGAGGCTTTCGCACTTGAAACTCGTCCAAAATGAACCGCTTGCGCTCCTCTTTGATCTTCAATATAAGCAATTTCTACAAATTCTTTATGTGTATCAAGGCCAATAAAAAGTATGTTATGTTTATTCATGCTGATCTCCGATTTAGTTTCTTTAACAAAACTATTCTGGCTCTGGCTTTCAGCTAACCCACGATTGATTGGAGATCAGCACCTTTAGTGGGGAGTCATTATGTCTATAAGGTGTCGCATGGTTAAGTTTTTAGTTGCTAGTATTTATGCATTTTCTTGCATTGCAATGGCAAGTGAAAATACATGCCATGAATACAGAGGAGTTCTCGGAACAGAACATTTTACTAATATAAATATTTATCTTAGACAAGGCTGGGAAAACGATGGAGTTTATCATGCTGGATTTATAAAAAACACCAAGACTAAATCCATTTATATACCATCTGGAAGTAAGGTGAAGATATTAAATATTGCTAAGTATAAATTTAAATGTAGTGAATTCCATAGTGAACATTCGGAAACTTGTTGGTCAAGTAAAACTACAGTCAGCGTTTTATCTTCTGGTAAAGTAATTAAATTTTCAGTGCTATCGGCGCCTGTTGGTGAGTTTGGCGCGTGTACAAAACCCGTTAAACGAGTGTTGAATTGGGTGGATAAATCCTTATAACACATATGAGCCTCCTGCTGGTCAATAGGCGAGCCTAACTTATTTGGCTGCTTTTGCAGTCAAATTAAAACCAATCAACAAATTCATCTACTTCGTCTGTCAGTTAGCTGTCAAATCATCGTTTACAGCAAACACATATAGAGGCTCTCTTAGCGCGATCTTATCGCTGCCTGACGCTTTTCAATCCTTTAAAATATCAGGGGCACTAGACATTTATCGGTTAACCCTAAGATGGCACTATTCAAGTGGACTGCCCCGAGTCTTATGGACAAATTTCACCTAAGCCTGGACTGCCCCGAGTCAAGATGTTCGCAAGCATATATTGATAGAACTTCGTCGAGTATTAAAGCCTAATGGTGTTCTTTATTTGGCTGAATTTTGTTCTGAACAAAGCCAGAGGTTCGCCTCTAGTGCTGGAGTACCGATGTGGCACAGTCAACAAAGGGAGCTCAAGCTTATTCTAGACGGATTCAATATTGAGAAGTCTTAGGTAGTTGGAAGTTCAACAATGTCAGGACATGCTAGCCATGCAAGTCACATATTTGCCCGTAAAATCATATAATAAGCCTCTAAATAAAGATTCACCAAGGTCATTAACAATGGCTGTCTTTTGTTTCATGAGCTAAAAACCTAGTGCCTATCCGAAGGCAGACACAAAAAAAGCCCCGTTAAAACGGAGCTTTCTATTTTGAATATTTGAAAGGTTTAGCCTATTAAATCCAGAGCTTCAAGTCTTTCTTTTGCTAGAATATATCTTGCGCGAACATCATCAATTTGCTGTTGAGTTAATGTCTTACCAAAGGTACGAAGACCTCCTTCAGCATCATTATGATGAATGCCAAAGGCAAATTTAAGATATTCCATAAGTAACGGTTGAGCATCTAAGTACGATATAGAGTTCATCGCCTGAGAAATTTTGTTTGCCTCAGCCCATTCACCATTATTAACATACTCCTGCATAGTGACACTCGCTTTTGGGAATATACAACCTACACCTGTAATTCCACCGCATGCACCAGCAAGTCCTGCATGTACTGTTACTGTGTCAACACCTGCCAATATTTTTAACTCTTTGTTCTCTAACATCAGCGTTTCAATAGTTGAAACATCTGTAGTCGATATTTTAAGCGCTGTTACTTCAGGTAGAGCTGCAAGTCTTCTAAGAATATCTGTTGAAAGCGCATGATATCCGGCTGCATCGGGGTTGTTATAAGGCATAATGGTTACGCCAGCCTCTTTTGCCGCTATGGCAGAAAGCTCATAGTACGCGTACATTTCTTCTTCAGAAGGAACTTGCTTCGTTTTTGGAGGCATTACCATTACGGTATCCACACCAACCGTCGCGAGTTCGCTAACGATCTTGGCAAGCTCTTCTTTAGTTTCTGCAGCAGCCCCACTGATTAACGGGACATTGTACTCTTTAGCAACTTCAGAAAGGGCTTTAAGTGCAGAAAGACGCTGTTCAGAGCTTAGGTAGCTATTTTCTCCTAGAGTTCCGGAGCCGACAAGTCCACCCATTCGGCTTCCGCCTTTTCCTTGAACTTTTAAAATATCTGCAGCGTATTTTTGCGTTGCATCAAAGTCAATTTCAAGGGCACCGGATTCTGACTCTTTTAGCCATGTAAACACGGCCGGCATAACCGTGTATCGCCAATCTGAACTATTCGTTTCCATCATATTACCTTTTTACTTAAAAATTATTTTGCATACATTATACGCGAGGCATTGTACCAGTTAAATAACTTTGGGAAAAGCCGGAGATTTATTGGGTTACGCCCCCTAAGACTTAAGTTAACGCTCTAAGCGTATTACACGGCAAACTTCAGTTGTTCCCTGAACTCATAGGCCTAGTGATAAGTCAGCCATTATGAATCAACAAAACCATCAAAAGCCACCATCAAGCGGCCTGCATGCTGCTCATAGTTAGGGAATGTTAGCTATTTTATCTAACAACTTGTTTCTTTTAACTGATTGCTTTAGTTTAGTTTTATCGTGTACGTCTACACCATGAAGACTAAAACTAATATGGCCTTTTATGATTGAAGACGATTCCAATTGCTTTAAATTGAGGACATATGAACCCTCTTTAATTGAATATGGACAGGGTGGCTAATTGGTAAGGGGAGTCTATATCATTCGTTAGCATCCGAAGTATAAATATTTTAACTAGGTGAAAATACAATGACTATTAAACGGATATTAATAATTATATCAATGCTGTTTGCTTCTAGTTCAGTCTTTGCGCAAGATAAAAGTGGATATTATTATAATTGGAATATTGACCACACAGAGCGATACGTTAAACCCAGCATTCCTCTAACTAAGCTAGAAGCAAACAAAATATCTAGTTACTTAGTAGAGTTCAACAAGCAAAATTACATGACAAGCGTGAGTTACTTCTTTGAAGGTAAGCCTAGCATTCATAGTAACTTCAATGCTTTTAAGATGGTTAGAGAACATAGCCCAAACCAATTTATTGAAAAATTCATGGACAATAAAGGACAATTTGTTCTCAATAACGACGGTGTTTATAAACGTGTTTATAAGCTAAATGATAGTGGGTTTTGGATAGAGAAAATGAATTATGACCGCAAAGGTCAGCTCATTGAAGTGAACGAAGTTGCTAGAGTGGTAGTAGAACGTGATGAACAAGGGGCCGTTGTCTCTGAGATTCAGTATAATATTAAAGGTGGTGTGATCCCTGACGGTAATGGTTTTAGCTATGTTCACTTCAAGTATAATGCAGATGGTTTAACGACTCATAGAGAAAACCGTAATCGAGAGGGTAACTTAGTAAATGGTAAATTCGGCTACGCAACGGTTTATTTCCAATTCGATGAAAAAGGAAGCTTTTTCGAAGAGGAGTTCCGTGATGCGTTAGGGCACTTAATTGTCCACCCCTACTTTGATCTTGCAAAAATTCATTTTCGTGAATTAAACAAATATGGCAAACCGAGTCGAATCTATTATATCAATGAGAATGGCTATCCACACAAGGAAAGAGCATACGCCGTAGTGACTCACCGCCCGAATATGACAAGAGAGTCTATTACTTACTTTGACCATGTTGGCGATAGAACCTCAGATAGAAATGGGGTTTATAGCTCAACATATGAGTACGATATTAAGGGAAAGTACTTAGGAAAAACACACTATGATATTACAGGTAAGGAAATCACAGCTAAATAATTATATTGCTAAAAAGGTTAATAATGACAAGATTATTAAACAGTAAACAATCGTTTAGTAAAAAACGATTTGGACATTGCTTGACCTCTATTATTGCGGATTGAGACGCGATTTATAACTAGCCACGAAAAGTCAGCAGCAAAGCGTCTACATCCGCATGAATAGATGCTGCTTTGACACCGGTTACGAAGGCTCACTCTATAACTGACTAATATCTGCTTACTCAATATGACTCCCATTTTAAAAACGAGCCATCTTGAAACATACCTAAGTTACTAACTTCCACGTTGATACTATCTAATAACTTGATATGTTAACTCGATAGCGACTTTCGCTCACAGCTTAATTACAACATTAAAGAGGGTCTATTTATGACATTTTCACTGAAGGCCTTGGTGCTATTTTTAACCTTAGTGCCTTGGTTTAGCTTGTCACAAGAGTCAATATCTTATGCAGACAGCTTTGAAGTCAAATCCACTGTTCTTAACGAAAGTCGACGCTATTCAGTGTATCTCCCCCCCTCTTATCACAATGAAGGCGACAAAAGATATCCCGTTATCTTTGTATTAGATGGCGACAGATCAAGACTATTAAGTATAAGCGGTGTTGTTGAAGCGCTAAGCACCAGCACTTTAGCGCGCCAAATCGATGAATTTATAATCGTTGCCATCCCTAATACTTATCGAGATAGAGACTTAACCCCAACTGCAACAGATTTAATTTTTAAGGGCAAAGAGTTAGCTAAAGTAAATGGCAGTGGGGGGGCCGATCAGTTCATTGGATTCATCAAAAAAGAGTTACTTCCTAGAATTGATAAGACTTTTAGAACAAATGGCCAAAATACTTTAGTTGGAATGTCTTTCGGTGGCTTATTTGCTGCCCACACTTTAGTGACTCAACCTGAACTATTTAACAATTACCTAATCCTAGATGCGACTTACGTTTGGGATAACAACTACCTAAATAGAATGTTGCGACAATCAACTTATGACTTCAGTACAGCAAAAATTAAGGTTTACCTGGCGCTTGCAAACAATGATCACATTGGTGAACACGGCGAAGTCAACCGGAAATGGGGTAATGATTTTATTACTCAATTACAGTCAAAATCGTCCGAAAACTTCATGATCTACTCACAATATTTTCCCAAAGAACGCCACGGCACAATCGAAATGCTTGGTTGGTACAATGGGTTTCTTAAATTGTTTGGATCTCACGGTTAAACCACTAATTATTACAACCATTTTGTAACGCAAAAATCGCTTAACTTGACGCGAGCTTAGCAACTTCTTCAAGTTAAGCCATTGCGCTTTTGCCGTAAAAGCTTGCATGCTACACTCAGTCTCACTTTTATGAATTTATATTTGATATTACCCTATGAAACAGCTGCTCGACTTTTTGCCTCTGGTTATCTTTTTTGCCGTCTATAAATTTTTCGATATCTACATCGCCAGCGGTGCTTTAATTGCCGCCACCGCATTGCAACTGATTATTAGCTATATGCTCTATAAAAAGTTAGAAAAGATGCACCTCATTACTTTTGCGATGGTCAGTGTATTTGGTTCATTAACCCTCATTTTGCATGATGATTCCTTTATCAAGTGGAAAGTCACTATTGTTTACGCCTTGTTTGCTATTGCATTAGCTGTCAGTCAGTTTATGAACAAGCCAATTTTGAAAAGCATGTTGGGCAAAGAACTGGTTGTAGAAGACAAAATTTGGGCCCATGTCACTTGGTATTGGGTACTGTTTTTTGTAGTCTGTGGTTTAGTTAATATCTATGTAGCCTTTAGCTTGTCGCAAGAAACTTGGGTTAACTTTAAAGTATTTGGTCTAACCGCCCTAACCCTTATTAATACCGTGCTCACTGTATTTTATCTATTTAAAAACATGTCTGAAGAAGACAAGAAGGAACTCAAATAATGTGGTACATGATTTCGTCGCAAGATATTGAAAATAGCTTAGAAAAACGTCTTTCTGTTCGTGCAGATCACCTTGCTCGCCTGCAATTATTGGCCGATGAAGGCAAGTTATTGATTGCAGGTCCACACCCAGCCATTGATAGTGAGAACCCAGGCGAAGCGGGCTTTACTGGCTCATTGGTTGTTGCTGACTTCCCCTCTCTTGAAGATGCGCAGCGCTGGGCTGATGCCGACCCTTACATTGCCGCTGGCGTTTATGAAAGTGTTATCGTTAAACCATACAAGTTAGTGTTGCCGTAAACAAAAGGACTCAACTGTGAAGATTGTTTCATTTAATATCAATGGATTGCGTGCAAGATTGCATCAACTGCAAGCCTTAATTGATAGCCACCAGCCAGATGTGATTGGTTTACAAGAAACCAAAGTACACGATGAGGCTTTTCCACTCGCTGATGTAGAAGCCATGGGCTATAAAGTGCATTACCACGGCGGAAAAGCGCATTACGGCGTGGCTATGCTGTCTAAGGCTGAGCCGTTAAAAGTTCAAAAAGGCTTTCCAACCGATGAAGAAGATGCCCAGCGCCGAATGATTATGGGCACCTTTATGCAGGAAAACGGCCGTCAGTTGACCGTGCTAAATGGTTACTTCCCTCAAGGCGACAATATCAGCCATGAAACAAAGTACCCGGCTAAGCGTAAGTTCTATAAAGACTTAATGGTTTATTTAAATGAGCATCATAGCGCTGATGAAGATATTGCCATTATTGGTGATATCAACATCTCTCCAGTCGATTTAGACATTGGCATTGGTGAACCGAACGCTAAACGTTGGTTAAAAACGGGTAAGTGTAGCTTTCAACCTGAAGAGCGTGAATGGCTTAAAACACTAATGGATTGGGGCTTAGTTGACACCTTCCGTCAATTGCACCCTACTCGCACTGAGCGCTACTCATGGTTTGATTACCGCAGTAAAGGTTTTGTTGATAACCGAGGCCTGCGTATAGACGTGGTTTTAGCAACAAAATCACTGGCAGCACGTTTGGTGGAATCCGATGTTGATTACGATCTACGTGGCATTGAAAAGCCATCAGATCATGCACCGATTTGGAGCAGCTTTAGTTAGTTTAAGCGCTTTTAAACTAAAAAAATGCCAGCTTTACTGCTGGCATTTTTGTACCTGTCTTTAACCCAACTAAAAATAGTAGCGACTAGCCAGTTGCCATTGTTGCTCTAGCAAGTCAGCACTCGCGCCCTGCGCTGCCCGTGCTGGACGCTGAGAATCGATAAGGTTATATTCGCCCTGTAAGAACCAACCCTTTCGTAGCTGATAAGCATATGAAACGCTATAGGCTTGGCCACTTTCACTGTTGTTGTCATCAAGTGTGTTATCGTTATCTATCACTGAAAAATCTTCCAGGCGCACTGTAAATCTATGGGCTTGCCAACGCTTGCTAAAAAGTAAATAAGCACTGTGGTAGTCGTTATCAACCACGACCATGCCTGTAGGTGATCGCATCATGGTATCGCCCTGCAGGTATTGACCGATAAAATCAATTCCGTTTGGTAATCGCCACTTCGAGCCCACATAGGCAAAGCGAGTTAACCATGCATATTGCCCCTGTTTTACCACGCGGGTATCGGCATTATTGTTGTAGTAACCCGCGTTGAATTTTCCCTTGCCTCGCCACTGCCAATTGCCACTGACGTGATAGCCTAGTCGATTATCAAGTTCAATAAACGGATCAGACTCTGCAGCTTGACCGGCTAGCATGCCGCTGTTATTACGCGCAGGAATAGCACTTAAAGGGAGCTGTTCTTGCCAAAGCGTCTGCCTGGAACTGAGTGTCCAGCCATGCCACGCCAGCATGGCTCCGGTGGTGTCGTTATTGATAAAAGTCTCTAAATTGAAACCAAAGTCATGCGCCGATTGGGAGAACTTACCAAGGCGTTGCAAACCTATGTTTGCGCCAATATGCCGTACCTCTTCGGCAAACCAACTGTTGATTGATGAGTAACTCAAGGTATAAGGGGATGACCATGCCGTAGCGATGTTTTCCAGTGATATGTGAGGATAAATAATGCCCGTTTTTGCGGTAACTCTAAATCCACTGTCCCAAGGTAAGCTTTTATAACTGATATAGGCCTCTGTGATCCCTACATTGTCTTTCACCCCATCCCAATAGGCGTTAGCGACAACATGTGCCCCTATGCCATTATCCCAAGTCGCTTGATAACTTAATCCAGCTTGAGCTAGCGATACTTGTGTTTCGGGATTGAACCTAAATTTACCTAGGCCGCCGTCAACAAAGGAGCGAAGCCCGTCAGTCGTGGTTGCACGTACATCAACTATCCCCGATACCTTCTGCTCAACGGCGTAGACGTCTTGAGTTAAACATAGGCTTAATACTCCGAGTTTCCATACTGTAGTATTCATCTGTTCTTCTTATTCGTGAGTTGGAAATTCAGCGAGCCACTGACTGAGTCCATCCGCATCTATTGGCCGCGATAGATAATAACCTTGTGCCATTTCGCAACCTCGTTGTTTTAACCAAGATAAAGTCGCCTTATCCTCAATCCCCTCGGCAACAACCGTTAAGCCTAAGTTATGAGCTAGCTGCAGGGTCGAATTGACGATGGTTCTATCATCACCATTGATCATCAACTGCTGAATGAAAGAGCGATCTATTTTAAGCTCGTCGACTGGTAGCTGTTTAAGCTGAGCGAGCGAAGAATAGCCGGTTCCATAGTCATCAATCGATAACTTAAGACCGTATTGGCGCAAAACACTTAACTGTTTGATCGCTGTGGCAGGATCGGCTACCACGGCATCTTCTGTGATCTCTAACGTTAACGCTTCAATAGGCATATTCTGATCGGCAATAATGTCTAGCACCCATTGGCAGAAAGACTCATCTTTTAGGTTTTCTGCTGAAATATTTATCGCAATTGCCAGCTCAATATCCTGACGTTTCCAGCGATGATACTGCGCTATCGCCTCGACCATAACCCAACGAGTTAAGGCATTCATTTGGCCTGTTTTTTCTGCTATGGGAATAAATGTATCGGGCGGAATTAAGCCACTAACGGGATGCAACCAGCGCACGAGTGCTTCAACATGGGTGACTTTACCTAAAGCGAGATCGAGCTTAGGCTGGTAGAAAAGCACCAATTCATTATGCTGAATGGCCGATTTTAACTCATTGATCAGTTGTAAACGCTCCAAGGTATTAATGTCAATTCGTGAGTCGTAAACCTGGTCGTCAAGTTTATGCTTTTTAGCATGGTGTAATGCAGTATCGGCTTGTCTAAGTAAGGTGACTAAATCTGCTGGCGGATAATAAAATGCGGTGCCTACGGTGACTTGCAGGTGCAAGTTAATGTCTTGATAAAGGTACTCTCGCTCAATATTGCGTTGTAGTTGCTGCAGTACGTCTTTAAGCGACTTGACGTCGAGGTTTTTAAAAGCCAACACATACTCATCAGCCGATAAGCGACATACTAAATCGATACCAGTCATGGCTGTCAATCGGCGCCCAACTTCTTTAATCACTTCATCACCAACTACATGGCCTAAAGTGACATTGACTTCGGTAATACGGCGAATATTTATCAAGCAGATAGCCACTTTCTGCTGCGACTCAAACCAGCCCGCAGTGACTCGTTCCAGTTCATTACGATTGGCAAGGTTTGTCAACGGGTCATGGTAGGCTTGAAAAGCAATCTTGCTTTCTCGGCTAAGGATTGCTTGCTGCATCACGGTAAACTCTTCGGCGAGTTGCATCATCTCGACACTACTGCCGACTGAGACTTTGCTATGGTAGTTGCCTTTAGCAATATACCTCGCCTGCTCCACCAGTTTTTTAATCGGTTTAGTGACGCTGCCGGAGATCATAAAGGCCAGTAACATTGATAAAGGCAGCATCAATAAAATGAGCCCAAGTTGCCATAACCACTGTTTTTGAAAGGATTGTAAAAGATCAGCTCTAGGTTGGTACATGTATGCATGTAGATCTTGCTCTGCCATACTGCCAAGGTATTGCTGCCATAACAGGTAATCGGTGTTGTCTAAGTTACTTTCAACAAACCGTAACACTGCTGCGCTATCCTTCGCTGCCATAGTCGATTGACCACTGACTAAGAATCGGCTTGGAGCGCCTTTTTCTGTTAACAAAAAACCCGTATTAAGCCCAGTCAATTGCTGCAAGGTTCCCGCAAGCGCTTCATCAATGACAAAACCAAAGCCGACCCAACCTATCACTGTGTTGCCACCACTGGTTAGCGGCGCAAACTTAATTTGGTAAACGCTGCTTTCTAACGCATATAACGAGTCTATTTGCTGAAAAGCACTGTCTAGCGAGTAGCGAAAAGTTTGGTTTTGCTCCGGACCTAAACTCACCTTTTTCACACCCGCTTTGTTGTATTGATTTATCAACTGTCCGATGACTTTACCATCGGCTGCGACAGCTATGGCCAGATCAGCGTTAATACGTTTGCGGTGATTATTGAGTGCCACTAAAAAGCTACGGCTATCACCATCAATAAAAATATCTTTCAAGCCAAAGTCTTTAGCCGCGGTTTCGGCGAAAGCTGATAAATAGTAGTTACGGTTATCGTATTCTGACTTAAACACTAATTGCGCCACTTCCAGCTGATTTGTAAGCTGCTGCGCTGCCAGGCGTTGATTATTGTTGTAAGTTACCACAAACGAAATCATCTGCACCGCAAATAACAGCAACATAAAAAAAGCGAAAATACGGATCTGCAATCGATTCATTTGCCTAAAGAAGCCGTTTTTCATTCGTAGCCTTCCAAAAACTCAAAGTCATCAAGGCTTTTTTGCTCAGGGACTTGCCCCATTTCCGCATTGAGCGTTGCAGTAAAAACTAACGGCTTATTATTTTTGCGGATCTTAAAAACTTGGCGATGGTTTGGACTTTTGAGCTGCGGGTGCCAAACAATCAGTTCATACTCTCCAGCAGGAATACCATTGAGCTCTGCAATGCCATTTCCCCTTGTTGCGGAGAAATATGGCGTATCAACCACCAAGATATGACCGCTCATCCAGTCGTGGATATTACATCCCATCGAGATCTGGCCTGTTTTGTCAAAAACCATGGTTTTGGTGGCATCATCTTGGCGTAGTTTAAACGAAAAGCGTTTGGGTCCAATTGCAGAATAAATATGGTGGGTTATATCATCATCGTTAACAAACTGCAGCTCATGACCTTTTTGAACCACAGTAATATAGGGAGTGAATTGTTTATCTTTTTGATGAACTTCAACTGGATCTGCCACCCCTTGTGCGCCTTGTAATACGTTATCAGCGTTATCTAACTCTTTTGCTTGCAGATAAACAACCATGTTATCCATAGCGCGCGCGTTCCCATCCACCACCTTTATAAGCACTTTTTTGCTTAACGGCACATAGGCTGTTTCTGCAGCAAATACCCGTGTTGAAGTCTGCATTAACAGCACAGTTAAAGAGCACAATGCAAACAGCGCAACTGCGAAAATTCGAGTGATGACATCCATATTGTTTCTATTCCATTTCAAGCGATTGTGATAAATAAGCTGATCTGGGAAAGAGAAAGGCAAAACAACAAAAATATTACAAATTATTTTAGAAAAAGAATAGCTTGAACGAAATGTAGCCACAAAAAAGCAGAGCCTTATACCAATCAGTATAAGAAGTTGATCTACTCAGAGCGTTTTTGGCACGCTAATTCAAGCCCGGCTAATTCAAAGTGAGTAATGACATAATGGTTGTTCCCTTATAAGTTTATTCAACGCAGAAGTAGCAAGCCAAAAACACTCCTACAGGCGAGTTTTAGCGGCTCTGATGCTGCGTTAATGAACTTGAACCTAGTTTAACTATGCTCTTCATTCATTGCTAACCACATGGATGTGGTGAATGTCATTAATGCAGGAGCATTTAATGACCTTACCTCAAAGCCGCTAAACTCTCGCTAAGCGATCAAATCTTTATACTGATTGGTATTACTCTGCTTTTGAGTATGCTTCAACTCAAGCGAGGATGAATTAGTTAGCGGCTGTTGATCGTTCGAGCTTCGTCTTTGCTAAGGTATATTGTCCTAAAAGCTGATCTAAACCATTTGACGCATCGTTCAAGTCAGTGGCTAAGCTAATAGAATGACCTGTGGTTTCTTTTATTGTTTCTGCTTGCCCGCGAATATCATTTAGCTGCGATGCGATCTCTCTAGAGGCTACGCTTTGCTCCTCTGATGACGCCGCGATTTGTGCACTCATGTCAAATACCGTACTGATAGATAACGCCATGCTGTCAACATCATTACTGACGGATATTATCGCTTCGCGGCCTTTATCTGCTTGGGATACAATATCGCCTGTAATGTTACTGAGTTTGTGGGTGCCAGTTTGTAGGCCTTCAATCATAGATTGAATTTCCACTGTCGCTTGCTGTGTGCGGCTAGCAAGGGTTCTGACTTCATCTGCGACCACAGCAAAACCTCGTCCCTGCTCACCGGCTCTCGCCGCTTCAATTGCCGCGTTAAGCGCCAATAGATTTGTTTGTTCTGAAATACCATTAATGGTGGTCACGACCTCACCAATTTGAGTCGCTGCATGTGAGAGATCTTCAACCGAAATAGAAGCTTCTGAGATCCTCTCGGTTAATATACCTATGCTCGCAACCGCCTCAGTTAACTGTACTTTACTGTTAGCCGCCTGAGAGGAGTTAATTTCGGTTTGCTCTGAAGTGTTTGATGCATTTGCTGATACTTCTTCAACTGCGGCTGTCATTTGCGACATAGCCACGGCAACAGTATCAAGAAATTGATGTTGAGCATGAGTAAGCTGCTCATTTTGACCTGCTTGTTGCTGAAACTCGCTCGCAGCATGCGCAAGCGTTTCGGCATTTTTAGCTATGGCAGATACCATTTCACTCATGTTATCGGCACTGCGGTCAATTTCACGGGCGATTAAACTAAAATCGTCTTTGCCAAAAAAGTTGAGCCTAAAGCTTAAGTCGCCGTCCGCCAACCTTTTTATCGCTTGGTACATATCCCATAAACCGCCACCTAACGAGGTAGACACCCAGTAACTCACCAGGTACAAAGGCAGTAAGCCTAATAAAGAAAGTAACAACATCATATTAGCTTGTGACAGTGCGTCTTGCTCCCACTTAGCGACATTGGCGCTATAAACAAGCTGCTCTGATACAAGGTTAGCACTCACGGTAACCTTGTTGTTAACTCGATTTGATTTTTGAAGGTAGCCAACAACTAAGCCATTTTCAGCGGCAAAGTCAGCAAGTGCTGCATCGTCTAGATTAAGGCTGTTAGCAACAGATGCATAAGCATCGACAGTCGCTTGAGCCCGCTCAATTGATGCGGCCTCAACCTGTTGTGTGCTATTAAAATAGTTAGTGACTGCAACCCCTAAAGTGATCAGGGTGACCATGGTACAGATTGCCCAAAATTTACCATTAAGGCTAAGCTTGATTAATACAGCATCGACAGTTCGAAAATTAATTTGCTTCATCGTGAAGTTCCCTTGGCCTTAACCTTCGACCATTTATAAGCATTAAATAATTCATGCACTCCTTTAGAGTGCAAGGCCCAGAAGTGCTCGATTTAAGATAACCTTACGACTCTTTCGCCGTGTTTTGTGCAAGCATAGTCTGCAGTTTCTGAGTCAAAGAAACGAGTTGAACGGTGAACAAGCTCATGCTGTAACCAAGCATTGCACCAAGCAGCAATGGCGGTAATATGGCAGCGATATCGCCAGCCATAGCAAAAGTGATGCAGCAACCGATAAAGGCACCAGGTATAAAGGCCAGTTTTTGATAACTGGCTTGTAAACACATTGCCGCAGTCGCAATTCCAGTGAAGGCATACCCAAACAGAGGAGATACAAAGAAACTACTACCAGATATAATAAGCCAGCCCCAGAAAACACCAGAGAGATTGGTGGTCATTGCCATCAGCATTCCCTTTGCACCCGACTCTGTTTGCGCAAAAAAAGTACTGCAGCCAAGAAAACCTATCCAAGTAACAAGTTGAAATACGTCAGCGAACCCTGCCCATATGGCGGCAAGTAATCCAGCTGAAATTGCTATTTGCCAACGATGCTCCATAAAGCCCTCTCTTTAACGACACATATACTTTTACCATGCAAGAACACAGTGTTTTATATTAAGGGCACTAAATTACCCTTTTTGAATGCTAAAAAACACGACTTGTGACAAATAATTTGCGATTGAAGGTGTTTTAGCGCACAAAACGAACAGTAATGTAACAAAATTACTATATTAATTGCGTCTAGGCTTGAGGAGCAGCAGTTTTACGGCGCATAGACCGCTCAACAACTGCTTAAGATGACGATAAATTACAGCTCTGACTTAATTTATTGCATAGGTGAGCGCTAACAAAAGCAGCAAGGTCACAAAGAGTTTGCTGCTTTTAATCTGATATTGACTCTAGGGGCTGTTGATCTTTCACGGTTGTTTTTGCCGCAGTTTATTGGCTATTTTGACAAGGCGGAGGCTATGCCATTTAGTTATTCTCCACAAATAGTCTACAACACAGTAAAAATAGCCAAGAAACGCGGCCCTTCGGGTTCGATTCAATGCTTCTATTCTTTTATGACTAGAATGTGTTATGAGCTTTTCACTTAGCCAGCTAAGCTTTATCGCTCAAGCCTTGTACTAGAAGCATTATTCCTTACGGTAAAGAACCGAACAAAAACTAA
This sequence comes from Shewanella piezotolerans WP3, assembly GCF_000014885.1. NCBI lineage: Bacteria > Pseudomonadati > Pseudomonadota > Gammaproteobacteria > Alteromonadales > Shewanellaceae > Shewanella > Shewanella piezotolerans. The sequence continues at coordinate 1,944,970 of NC_011566.1, read as the reverse complement.
GCTCGAAAGATCAACAGCCCCTAATAATCCTTCTTTAATTTTCTAGAAGCTGTTTGTACGCCTTGGATCATTTTGCCGAGTGCTTTATCTTTGGCTCGCTTTTCCGCCAAGGTTGCACTGTTAAGTGCTTGCTCACGCATTAACTTTCGATAGCTATTTAGGCGGCGCTTATCGAGTAGACCATCATTCAGTGCAGCCTGAACCGCACAGCCGGGCTCACTTTCATGGCTACAGTCACCAAATCTGCATTGCTGTGCTAAGTCGATAATTTCACTAAAGGTATCATTGACGCCTTGCTCACAATCGCTAAGTTGCAACTCTCGCATACCAGGAGTGTCCATCAGCAGCCCGCCCTGTGGAAGCCACTTAAGCGCTCTTGAAGTGGTAGTATGACGGCCTTTACTGTCATCTTCACGTACGTCACTGGTGAGTTGAGCGTCGAACCCCATTAACCCATTAACAAGCGTTGACTTACCCACACCGGAAGAGCCTAAAAAGGCCACGGTTTTGCCCGTTTGACAGTAAGCCGATATGTCTTGCAGGCTTTCATCATCTAACGCATTAACAGCATGTACCATCATAAAGGGATCAAGCTGCTGTACTTGCTGACGTTTTTCATCGACATCATTGCACAAGTCGCTTTTAGTCAGTATCACCACAGGCTCAACCTTTGCTTCTTTTGCAAGCGCTAGATAGCGTTCAATGCGGCTTAGGTTAAAATCGTGATTAAGCGAGCAAACAATCATTACGCTATCGACATTGGCAGCAATTAGCTGGGTGGCTACTTTACTGCCAGGCGCTTTACGCTGAAACAATGACTGACGCTCTAAATGACGTACTAGTCTGTTTGAATCATCGAACAGTGCCCAATCTCCCACACAGACACGTTCAGACTGCGGAGGTAGTGTTAGCTGTAGACTCCCTGCTTCGCTCAACACCACGATATGACTACGATGTTGCTCAACCACTCGACCAATACTGAGCTCAGTCAGCTCCTCTAGGCTAAGCTGCTGTTGAAAAAAAGGTCTCCAACCGAGTTGTGTTAGCGTGATAATTTGCTGTTCCAACGCCATTCTCCATTCCAAATATCTAAAGTCATTCAAGTTCAAATTAAATAGTATGTCGATTGTATTCGAAAATACATATTTCGCGCTCAGCCCTAAAGCTTCGCTTTCCTGTGATCAAACAATAGCAATCATCGAAATCTGTTGATTGAATAAAAACGACAATTCCGCCAGCCTCTACCAACCACCAACATAGTTACATCACAACCTTTAACTTATTTACAATTGATTATCATTCTCATTCAAGTGCATTTGTTCTAATATGCTTCGGCTTTTAACTTAATCAACTAAGGAACAACTATGCGTTATATCACTACGTTTATCGCCACTTTGGCACTCATGTTATTTAGCAGCACAAGTTTCGCAAACGAGTGTGAATTATCAATTTCAGCAACGGATACGATGCAGTTCGATAAAAAGCAGCTATCGGTACCTGCTAGCTGTAAAGAAGTTACTCTCACGTTAACTCATAGCGGCCAATTGCCTAAATCTGCAATGGGGCATAACTGGGTGCTGAGTAAAGCTACTGATATGCAAGCAATTGCAAATGAAGGCATGGCCGCTGGCGCAGGCAATAACTATGTAAAACCTGGAGATACAAGAGTCATCGCTCATACCGACATTATTGGCGGTGGCGGTTCAACCAGCATTACCTTTAGCATCACAGATTTAGATCCAAATGGTGACTATCGTTTCTTCTGCTCTTTCCCTGGCCATTGGGCGATTATGCAGGGTGGCTTCAGTATTAAGTAAGCTATCGATCACATAGGAAGCTAAGATTAAACCGCCATTGTGGCGGTTTTTTATTTTTGTTTATTAACAAATCGATTACTATTAAACTTATTGCCATATCTTAATTGGAAGAAAACATTGCATGGCCGCAAAGAATAAAGTTAAAGGATTTACACTGATTGAGTTAGTGGTAGTCATTATCGTTTTAGGCATTTTGGCCGTGATCGCTGCGCCAAAGTTTGTTGATTTTAAACGTGACGCTGAGATCAGCCGCGTAAAAGCGATAGCAGCCTCATATCAACAGGCTATCACCTTCAGCCACACTCGCTGGCAAATAGTCGGTGGCAATGACCCTATGAATAATCTGCCTGGCTATGCTGGTGATGAACTTGATATGAATGCTAATGGCTTCCCTTTAGGTATTGATAAGGGCGAACCTATGGGACAACCAACCAATATTGGCCAAGGAGAGCAAGGCTGTGTTGATTTGTGGAATACCTTAATCGAAGATCCCGCTAGCGTATCACTATCCAGTGTCGACAATGGCAGTGACTTTCAAGCCTATCGCCACCAAGCTGATAGTAATCCTACAGGGCTAACCGAATGTAGCTATGTGCTACGCACACTCAATGACACTGCAGGCCGTGAAACAGCAGAAATAAAAATAGTTTATGACTCAGTTGCGGGTACCGTTAACAGTGTCATTAACAGCAATTAAAGTTTAGTCGATGAGATCCAATCAAACAGGCGCCATTTATCTGTAATCTAAAGCAGTTAAATAACGCCGTTTAATCTAATTAGCAGAAATGGCGACGGGTTCTACCCAAGCTTGAGTGCCATATAATGGTACTGTAGACAAGGCATGCTTATGACTACCATTAGTCTCTTTGGTCGAATATGACAAGTAAAGTAAGGTTTGATTCTCTGCATCATAAATACGGCGTACTTTAAGCGTCTTGAATAAAACACTCAATGAAGCTTTAAACACCACTTCGCCATTTTTACTCTTATCGATGTCGGCAATATCAGCGGCAGAGATAGGCCCAGTCTGACGACAAGATATGCTCATATCAGATGGATCAGCCAAGCTGAGATTGGCTTCGATACGGCTAATATGACATGTCACACCTGCCACTTTGGGGTCATGACGGGCATCAATAATCACATCTTTGGTGGTAAACAAGCCTAGGCTTACCTTGCCAACATCATCACCGCATCCCGCTAAAGTAGCGCTGGCAATAATCCCAAGCAATCCCGCTTTTAATAACGCTAACTTTTTCATCACTTTTCCTTATTAAAATTGCTGATTCACCCGCAAGTAAGTCGCTGAGCATTTATACCAATTGCATTAAGTATTTGACCAGTTCAGAGCCCCTCAGCCTTTTCAATTCAAAGCGCATTGGTAAAGAAATGGTTATTCCCTTTTAAGCCAATGCAAAGCAGAAGTGGAAAGACTGAGGGGCTCACGAAGTGCGGGTTTCAAAACGCTGTATGCTTCGCTATGGGATTTGGATATAGAATAACTATTAGCTCAAATTCCACTACTTGCCTACAGCGTTTTGAATTCCCGCTGAATGGTCAAACTTTTAATGCAATTGGTATTAGCTTACCTTTAAACCAATCTGTATAACAAAGCGCTACGCAAATACTCTTTGCGCCCAACGGGTTAACCCAGCCGTCACACTACCAAAGTGATCGCCAACCACAATCGGAATATCAGGGAATAAACCTGAAATCCTGCGGTATATGGCAGGGCTACGAGCCGTTCCCCCTGTAACGTAAATTCTGTCGGGCTTAACCCCTGATGTTTCCAATGCTTCTCGCATCAGCGACTCTACTTTACTCAGTGGCATGGTAATCGCATTTTCAAAATCAACTTCTGTCACCTTGGCATGCAACCCTGCATGGACAAAGCTCAGAGGTGTATCAATGCTGTCTTCGCTAGAAAGCGCTATTTTACTTTGCTCTGCACTACGAACCAATTTATAGCCTAACTGCTCTTTTTGCACCTTTAGCAAACGCGTTATTAATTCCGGTTGTTGTGCATCTTTAATTAACTCTTCAATGAGCTTTTTGGAGTTCAAAGCAGCGAAATCTCGCTGGGCGCTAATGTCATTGACAGCTACAGCATTCCAAAATGGTTTACTTGGCACTGGTAGCTTATTGACCATTAAGCTGCCTAAACCAAGGTGCGGCATGAATGCGGCCATTGACAGTGCAATATCAAGGTCATTTCCACCAATACGCTGACCACTATGACCTAGAAAGTCCTGGCTTCGATCTGCACTCTCAATATGATTAGGCCCCATTTTAACCATAGAGCAATCTGTAGTACCACCGCCCACATCGACCACTAGCACAGTGACATCTTCATCTAATGAAGCTTCATAGTCCATTCCAGCTGCGAGGGGTTCAAAGAGAAAGTCCACATCAATAAAGCCAGCACGTTTAGCCGCTAAAGATAAAATAGCTTCTGCTTGTAGATTGCTTTGCTCACCGCCTATTCCTTGAAAATTAACAGGACGGCCAATGACTGCGTGGGTAATCACGCTATTTTCACGCATATTTTTTTCAGCAACCGCTTTAATATGCATCATCATTAAGGTGACAATATCTTCAAATAATGCGATTTGGTTGTCTCTAAGCCCTGTCGCACCGAGGAATGATTTAGGCGAGCGAACATAAAAGCCTTCGTCAGGCATCTCGAGATAAGCTTCTACTGCTGCTTCGCCAACGAATACAGCTTGCTCATGGGGTAACAGATCTAGCTCACGGCGCATGGATGCGGCGCGGCTCAATTGAGCCGAGCGTAATCGGGTATATTCTGCCTTTTGATCTGTGGGGAGTTGCTTCAGTACCTCTTCGGCAATTAGCTCTCTGTCCATCGCATATAACGTTGAAGTTAAATACTTAGCATCACCACTAAGCGGGACTAAACAGACCTCTTCACCTTGCATAATACCAATCGCGCAATTGGCACTACCATAGTCAAATCCAACAAACATGAGTCTATCCCGTTAATCGTAAAAAAGCCGTGAAAAATAGCACAGTTAATCGGATGCAAAAAGCGTTATTTTTAAAAAATAATTCTAAGAGCAATTTCTACTCAGGCTTAACAAACTCATAAGCAGAAAAAGCTAAAACAGAACATATCCAGCCCCTTCTGCTTAGCAATTAGCTTGCAAGCGTTTCACAATTCAAACCGTGGCAACCCAGTGTTATTGACAAAAATAGACTAAACTTAAAGCACTCCCCTTAGCCGATATAGGAACTCGACTAAAGCATTCACTAAGGTGTGTTTATGCATGGCTGGAAGCTAGCCCTATTAGTGATCCTGACAGCCCTACTTTGCATGGGAGTGCAAAGTGCGGATGAAAATACGCTTGGCACTGAAATCCCCGTAGTTAGCGTTAAAGGCGCAATTGGGCCTGCGGTTGGTAAACAGCTAACAGCTGAAATTAACGCAGCCAATCAACAGCACAATGTGCCACTGATCATTATCACTTTAGATACACCTGGCGGCTTAGTCTCTAGTCTACGATCGATCAATCAAACGATTTTAACCTCCGATATTCCCGTTGCTTGTTTGGTATACCCTAAAGGCGCCAGAGCCGCGAGTGCTGGTACTTACATGTTATACGCGTGTCATGTCGCTGCGATGGCAACGGCTACAACTTTAGGAGCTGCAACACCTGTGCAAATGGGGCCGAGCGCTCCCTCCCCCGATAAAATAAATCCAGCAGATAAAGAGGGAGATAACACACCTGAAAACCCTAGCCCCTCCGCTATGGAGAAGAAAATCCTTAATGATGCCATCGCCTACATACGCTCGTTAGCGCAGCTACGCGGCAGAAATCAAGAGTGGGCAGAACTCGCGGTAACAGAAGCTGCCACATTAACCGCAACTGAAGCGTTAGCGCTAAATGTGATTGATTTGCTCGCAGAGTCACCGCAGCAACTGGTCAGGAACTTAGATGGCAAGGTGATTGAGTTTGGCGATGTAGAAATGACTTTAAATCTAAAAGGCGCTGCCTTAGTGAATAAACAACCAAGCTGGCAACATCAGTTTATCGCCACCATCACTAATCCCAATATTGCTTATATTTTAATGATCATTGGTGTCTACGGTCTGTTACTGGAGTTTTATAGTCCAGGTATCGGTGTCGCTGGTATAACAGGGGCTATTTCACTGATTATCGCCCTTTATGCATTCCAAATGTTGCCATTGAGCTACGCAGGGCTCGCTTTGCTAATGTTAGGAATCGTATTGCTCATAACCGAATCTATGGTCCCCAGCTTTGGCATATTTGGCGTGGGAGGCATTGCTGCATTTGTCGTCGGTTCTATATTTCTATTTGACACACCTCAACCACAATTCCAAGTATCGCCAATTCTGATCGCCAGCATTGCTTTCATTAGCTTACTATTTTTCGTGTTCGCATTAGGTTTTATTTTGCGCATGAGAAAAAACGCCGTAGTAACTGGGCAAGAGGCGATTATCGGTGCCGATGCGATTGTTATCGACAACTTTAAAGGCCATGGTTTTGTATTGTTAAACGGTGAACGTTGGCATGCGATTAGCTCGCAAGCACTCAGAAAAGGTCAGTCCGTTACTGTAAACGACATCAACGGCCTGTCGTTAACAGTATCGACAGTTGATCCTAAGGAGACTTCTAATGGAACCACTCATCACTAACGGCACGATATTCACAGGGGTAATGTTATTTATTGTTATCTCACTACTGCTCAGCGTATTTAGGATCTTAAGAGAGTACGAAAGAGGCGTTATTTTCCTTTTAGGTCGCTTCCAGCAAGTAAAAGGGCCGGGATTGGTCATTGTCATTCCATTCATCCAACAGATGGTCAGAGTTGATTTAAGAACCGTGGTGATGGATGTGCCGAGCCAGGATGTGATCAGCCGCGATAATGTCTCGGTAAGGGTCAATGCTGTATTGTATTTTCGAGTCATTGACTCCCAAAAGGCAATTATAAATGTCGAAGACTTCCTACAAGCAACATCGCAACTGGCACAGACCACATTGCGATCTGTCTTGGGTCAGCATGAGCTTGATGAAATGCTCGCTAACCGTGAGATGCTCAACGCCGACATTCAAGGCATTTTAGATAGTCGAACAGATGATTGGGGCATTAAAGTCTCTAACGTCGAGATAAAGCATGTTGACCTTAACGAGACAATGATAAGAGCCATAGCCCGCCAAGCTGAGGCAGAAAGAACACGTCGTGCAAAAGTGATCCATGCATCTGGCGAGATGGAAGCATCCAGTAAGCTCGTTGAAGCAGCGACCACGTTGGCCACAGAACCCAACGCAATCTTATTGAGATACCTTCAAACTTTGACTGAAATTGCCGGGGAGAAAAATTCTACCATTCTGTTCCCTCTGCCGATGGACTTGCTTAATGGTGTGATGAATACTGATGAAAAGTCGGCATTGTTTGCCAAAAAGAAAGCTGTTGAAACGAGTAACAAGCAGTAAGCAGTAAGCAGTATAGAGGCAGCCTAATGGCTGCCTCTAATTAACTGGAGTGTAAACTATACACTTTTTTCATTTTGGGATTTTTTCAACTGCTCTTTCTTAGCTCTACGAGACTCAATCACGGCACTCACATCGCTACCAATATGAGCTTCGCCACGCTGTTTTGACAGCTGAACTTGACGTTCGCGCTCTAAAAATCGCTCACGCTGTTTATCGGTAACTTTATCGATGCAGTGAGGGCAACTAACCCCTTGTTCAAACTGCGATGAAGCTTTTTCGGCTTCAGTGATAGGCATGCGGCAAGCATTACATTGGTCATACTGCCCTTTTTCAAGATCATGATTAACCGCAACACGATTATCAAATACAAAGCATTCACCTTGCCACATGCTCTCTTCCTGTTTAACTTCCTCAAGGTACTTTAAAATGCCACCTTCAAGGTGATATACGTCCTCAAAGCCCTGTTCTTTAAGGTAAGCTGTTGATTTTTCACAGCGGATACCACCAGTGCAAAACATAGCAACCTTCTTATGTTTTGTAGGATCGAGGTTTTGTTTAACGTATTCAGGAAACTCTCTAAACGTTGCAGTTTGTGGATCAAGTGCATTCTCAAAGGTGCCGATTTTGACTTCGTAGTCATTGCGAGTATCGACGAGCAGTACTTCAGGATCAGAAATCAACGCGTTCCAATCTTTCGGCTTAACATAAGTACCCACCACTTCATTGGGGTCAATCCCTTCAACGCCCATGGTAACAATCTCTTTTTTGAGTTTAACCTTAGTACGGTAAAAAGGCATGTCATCGTCAAAAGACAGTTTATGTACAATATTATCAAGCCCTGGCTGAGTCGCTAACCATGCAAGTAATGCATCAATTGCGCTTTGAGAACCAGCCACTGTGCCGTTTATCCCCTCTTTCGCAAGCAGTAACGTTCCCTTAATGCCAGATTTTTCCATGACAATCAATAATGGCTTTTGGATCCGTTCAAAGTCTGGCAGAGAGACAAACTTATACATGGCACACACAACAACTTTTGACATACAAACCTCATTTATACCAATAAGTATAAGAAGTTGATCTACTCAGAGTGTTTTTTGGCGAACGAGTTCAAGGCGGATAATGGCCATAATGGTTGTTCCCTTTTGCCTTTATCCAACGCCGAAGTAGGAAGCCCAAAACACTCCTTACAGGCGAGTTTTAGCGACTTTGATACTGCGTTAATGAGCTTGAGCGTAGAATAACTATGCGCTTCACTCAAAGCCTTGCCTCAAAACCGCTAAACTCTCGCTGAGCGATCAAATCTTTATTCTTATTGGTATTGCTGCTAGCTGAAGCTTAATCTTCAGTGCATTGACGATAGCAGCGGCAAAAACGTGAGCCACCACTCAAAATTAACCGCGAATTCTACCTGAATCACATCACTACAAACAGGTACAAAAAGTAAGGCCTTTATGGTTCGATAAGCCCCGCTCGTTATTGCTTGTATATAAATGAGCGCATACACGCTATAAGCTCTTTACTTAGGAGGCTGCGAGATCTGTTAATTTTGATTGTTATTTCAGTGTAGGCGGTTAAAAATGGGGACATCGATTTATTCAAAATAGTTTATCCAAAATAAATAATATGACCTTACCGACATTGTACTCATTTAGACGCTGCCCTTATGCAATGCGCGCTAGACTCGGAATATACCTAGCAAATAGAGCTGTTAGCTTACGTGAAATAGTATTGAAGCATAAACCTGAAGCAATGCTTGCCCTGTCGCCAAAGGGCACTGTGCCTGTATTGATATTACAAAATGGTACTGTAATTGAGGAGAGCTTTGAGATCATGTGTTGGGCGCTTTCACAAAGTGACCCGAACAATCTGTTACTGGCTAATAGCAATAAGAAGCAAGAAGCAGCCAAAGCGTTAATTGAATATAACGATCAGGTCTTTAAATCTTGGTTGGATAAATATAAATACGCCGACCGTTTTCCTGAGCACAGTCAGCAGTATTACCGTCAACAAGGTGAGTTATTTGTACAGCAATTAGAATCCTTACTTGATAAACACCCACAGCTGTTGGATCAAGCGCCCTGCATTGCGGATTACGCCATCTATCCTTTCATCAGACAATTTGCACATGTTGATAAAGCTTGGTTTGAGCAAACAGACTATAAAAATGTACAGCAATGGTTAGCAAACCATTTACAAAGCGAAGCGTTTACCACAATCATGCAAAAATTTCCTACTTGGCTTGAAAGCGAACAAGAGTTTGTCTTTGGTGGGGAAAAGTAGCGCGACTAAACGCATTTAAAGGAGCATGAGCTCCTTTAAATGGCATGTAACACCGTTATTGCTTGTAAACTTTACCGCCTTTCATCACAAAATCTACATCAAGCAGCTGCTCAATATCCTTTAATGGGCTTGCGTTTGTAGCAATAATATCAGCGTACTTACCCACCTCTATGGTGCCTAATTTGTCACTCATGCCGATAAGATCTGCGCCGTTTACTGTTGCCGATTTTAAGATATCTGCCGTGGTCATTCCCCCCTGATACATCAACACCGCTTCTTGGGCATTAATTCCATGTTTAGACACGCCACTATCGGTGCCAAAAGCTATTTTTACACCTGCTTTATAGGAAGCATTAAAGTTATCGAGCATATCTGCGCCCACTCTGATCGCTTTAGCTTTAACTGGCGCGGCCATAAAGTCTGAGGTGTTCGCCATTTCCACCACGGTAGCGCCAGCAAGCAAAGTCGGAACTAAATAGGCACCTGATTTTTTAAACAGCTTTATCGACTCCTCATCGGAGTAACTGCCATGTTCAATACTATCTACGCCTGCACGTAGTGCAGCATTTATCCCCTTCGCGGCATGCGCATGACTGGCAACTTTTCGCCCCAGAGCATGGGCAGTTTCAACGATCTCTTTGAGTTCATTGTTGGTCATCTGCTGACCCGTTCCTGTATTAGTGTTAGATAACACGCCGCCTGTTGATGCAACTTTAATAGCATCGGCGCCATACTTAATCGCATTACGGGTCATTTTTCTACATTCAAAAGGACCATCACAGAGCATTTTCGATGACTTCATTGCCAAGAGATCTGGCGCCATTCCGTCAACATCTAAATGCCCGCCTGTAATCGAAATCCCTGCTGCGGCGATAATCCTCGGCCCATCAATCCAGCCTTTCTCTACACCGTCACGAAGGGCGTACATTTGTTCGGGCTCACTGAGTAGATCCCGCACGGTGGTAAAACCTGACATCAATGTTGTTTTGGCGTAATGAACGCTTTTCATCGCCACATCTGCATCTGACAATTTAACCGTATCGGCGATATTGTCAGGCCCTAGTTCCATCTGCAAATGCACATGCATATCCATTAAACCCGGCATCACGAAGCTATCACTTAAGTCGATAAGCGTGGCATCGCTAGCAAATTCATTGGCAGGAAGGAAACCCTTTTTAACAGCTGTAATCGCTCCCTCTTCAACCACCACTGTATAATTTTTTAACGGTGCTTTACCTGGAATAGATAATAACTCCCCGGCATGTATAACCTGAGTCTGAGCTAGCGCTGCCTGACTTATTGAGGCTGATATCATCAATGCAAGAAAGCTTATTCGGTTTGAAAGTTTAGACAGTTTCGGCTCAGTTTTTTTCATTGTAATTATCATCTTTAGTTACATTCAATCGTTATGAATATACCTAAATACGGTTTAATGTAAATGTAAGTTCACATAGTTTCACCATTTATATTACATGTGCTAATTTGACAGATAGCACAAAGAACACTCAAGAATATGAATGCCAAGCTCAGAGAAATAACAGACTTTGGCAAAATAAAGCACGGCTAATTTTAAGGGATAACAATGAAGATCGGCATCTATATAGCACTGATGATCGCACCACTTTCTACAACAATGGTCATTGCAGAAGAATCCAATGCTCAATCAAATTCTTCGCTTGCGAGTCAACCACCTAAAATTTTGCAGTTAGAAGATGTGTTTAACCTTGAGTATGCATCTAATCTTGAAATCAATAATAAAGGTGATGAGGTCTATTTTGTTCGCAATTATATGGACATACTCACAGACAAAAAATTGGGCAACATTTGGAAAGTCGACAAGGATAAAAACCTAACACCCGTAACCAACGGCTTACACTCCGACTTTTCCCCCGTCCTTTCACCTGATAATACCAAGCTTGCATATATCTCTACCGCGAGTGGCTCAGCGCAAATTCATATGCAGTGGTTAGAGACAGGTGCATCAGGCCAAATGAGTCATTTGGATCATGCACCATCAAATATCTCTTGGTCGCCCGATGGTAAATACCTAGCATTTACTCGCTTCGTCGATACACAAGCAAAATCAGTGGTTACTCTGCCCGGAAAGCCTAAAAATGCCAAATGGGCTAAACCCGCGGTATACGTTGATGAAATGTACTATCGCTTTGATGGAGCTGGTTTCACTAAGCCTGGTAATAGCCAAATATTTGTTATGTCCGCCGATGGCGGTGCTGCTCGGCAACTGACATATGGCACCACTGACCACCGTAGCCATTTGAGCTGGAGCAAAGATGGTCAGCAAATAATCTACTCAGCAAATACCCGCAATGACAGCGAGTTAGAATGGACTGACAGCAATATCTATACGCTTAATATTGCAAGTTTGCAAAGCACACCACTAACAAGCCGCAATGGACCTGATAATCACCCTATCGTCTCTCCCAATGGCAAGATGATTGCCTATTTAGGCTCTGATCAGAATTATAAGAATTACGAAAATACCGAGTTATATATTATGAACCTTGACGGTTCAGATAAGCGCTCCTTAACCGCTAACTTTGATCGTTCCGTCAATAGCATTCAATGGGCTAATAACAGTAAAGCTGTTTACATGAGTTACCACGATAGAGGTCAAACTTATGTGGCTTATCAACCCCTAAATGGTAAAAAAAGAATCGTTGCAAAAAATTTAGGCGGTTTGTCATTTGGACGGCCTTATACTGGTAGTGAATTTGACGTCTCCCAAAATGGGACTATCGCTTTCACTTATTCAGATCCGCAGCGTCCAGCAGATATCTCCATTAATCGTAAAGGCAGAACCAGCCAGTTAACGACGCTTAATAGTGATGCACTCGATCACAAAACCCTGGCGACAATCAAAGAGCTTAATGTGAAGTCATCTTTTGATGGCCGCAATATTCAAGCATGGGTAGCTTACCCGCCAGGTTATGCCGCAGAGAAAAAAGCAGGTAAAAAGTTTCCACTCATTCTTGAAATACATGGTGGCCCTGTCACCAATTATGGTCCACATTTTTCAGCCGAGATTCAGTTAATGGCCGCTAGTGGCTATGTTGTTGTTTATGCTAACCCGAGGGGCAGTGATAGCTACGGAAAAGAGTTTGCCCAAATCATCTATAACAATTACCCAAGTCAAGACTATGATGATCTTATGTCAGTCGTTGACGGAGTCATTGCAGAGGAATCGATTGATCAACAAGCCCTATTTGTAACGGGTGGTTCTGGCGGCGGCGTACTAACAGCTTGGATAGTCGGACATACTGACCGCTTCAAAGCCGCTGTGGTGGCAAAACCAGTAATTAATTGGTTTAGCTTTGCACTTACCACTGATATCTATCCGTTTGTGATAAAAAATTGGTTTGAAAAAATGCCATGGGAAGACCCCCAGCATTATATGGCATTATCACCTATAAGCTATGTAGGGAACGTGACAACGCCTACCATGTTGTTAACGGGTGAAGCTGACAAACGAACTCCCATCGCAGAAACAGAGCAGTTCTATCAAGCACTAAAACTGCGTAATGTTGATACGGCGATGGTAAGGATCCCTGATGCACCTCACGGGATCTATAAACGTCCGAGTAATTTGATGTCAAAAGTGGCGCATATTCTGTGGTGGTTTGATAAGTATCAACAACCAGAAAGCTAACGCCCTTCTGGCATTGAGCGAATATTTGAAAGAAGCTAACATCCACTTGTGGTTGTTAGCTTTTTGATATAACGCCCTCTGCGTTTTATCGCTCAGCCAGATAGCATCTTACATTACAATATATACCCATCCCACTTGAAAATGCTCGTTTCAGAGCTGTTGTGCTAGTTCAATGCTAGGCGTGTTAACGTGGAAATGGTTATTCCCTTTTAAGTTGCCGCAACAACGAAGTGGGCTTACACAACCCCTTCTTCGATGGGCGTTTCTTATATAAAAAGCATGGGCTTTACTCTGTGTTATTGATTTTACCAAGGGAGCGACCATTAGCTGCAATCAATGCCTCGACTACATGGCCTAGTATGTTCCTGACATGCTCAAGGCATTCCCTCCATCCCTGGAGGTCAGATGTAGGTGCTTAGGTTCGACATGGAGCAATGAACCTGTGACTAAAGCCCATTAAACGCCCACTCAATCCTGCATTTTCAGGTCGGATGGATATATTAAATATCAGTACGTTATTAGATTGTAATCAAAGGAATGGTTACCACCAACAATCCTCCCATGCTCCAGTTGAAATAACGTCGGCGCTTAGTTGAATTGAGTTTGTCTTTTATTGCGGCACCTAAAATGACCCAAGTAAAAGAGGCTGGGAAGCCGACAATATTAAACACTAACAAGCCGAGTAACGCGCTTGCCCAGTAACCATCACCACTAACAGTAAACGCGGTACAAAGCGTAATCGTCGCCATCCAGCTTTTTGGGTTTATCCATTGAAACAACGCAGCCTCTGTCATTGACACCGGTTTTCTGTCAAACGCGTCATAAGTATTATCTACCGGCAGAGTCATAACCCGATACGCTAGAAATAACAAATACATGATCGAAACAACTTTCAACAAAGAATGCAGCAGCGGCCAAGTTTGGAACAAGCTACCAAGGCCGAATAATATTGCGATATGTAATGATGTTTGCCCAACACGGATCCCGAAAATATGCGGCAATGTTTGTTTCACACCGAAATTAGCCCCAGATGTGGCCAGTAATACATTGTTAGGCCCAGGTGTCATCGTCATTGTTGCGCAAAATATTGCCGCCGACACCATTAACGTAAATAGTGAATCCATATCCATCTCCAAACTTTATTGTACGCATACAATTATTGACACAATTAGCTTTACTGGTGCATAGTAATCGATACAAAAAGCATATCAATGGTTTTATTGTCATGGGTACAATTTGGGTTCCAACGCTCGATAATTTCAAAGGCCCCTTGTATGTTCGCTTAGCCGAAGCCGCAGAGTTGGCAATTAAGAACGGTCAACTACCACCGGAGAGTAAGCTTCCGCCACAGCGGCAACTGGCTGATAAAGTCGCTGTAACAGTAGGCACTGTGACTCGCGCTTATGCTCTGCTTGAGCAACGCGGTTATGTGTACGCCAAAGTTGGGGCTGGTACCTTTGTAAAAGGCTCCCACTATCAGTCAAAACCGGAATCAGCAAACTTTGCAACTTGCGAGCAACCGCTTACCAATCAAATAAGTATCGTAAGTGATGCATTAAGCGAGCTGGCTAAAGAGCCACATACGATTGGCCAGCTCATGCAATACCATGCTGACCCGCTGCCAGAACATCAGCTCAAATTCAGCCAGTGGCTACATGGACGTCAAATACCACAAACTGCGGCTCAAATCGTTTTTAGCCACGGTGCCCAACAAGGTATTTTTGCGGTATTGAATGGATTGATGAATGCGGGTGAATACCTGCTGTGTGAAGAAAACTGTTACCCTGGAATAAAGGTCGCAGCGCAGCAACTCGGGATCAATATTGAGAAAGTGACCTTGAGTGAAGAAGGATTGAACCTTGATGAGTTAGAACGTCAAATAGTGCGCTATAAACCCAAGGCTATTTATCTAACCCCTAACAATCAGAATCCAACGTGTATTCAATACAATCTGCAACAAAGACAAACCATTATTGCTTTTGCACGCCAATATGATGTTGTCATTATTGAAGACGATGTTAACTATTGTTTGCCTGAAGAGTGGCACACGCCGATGTGGTGTTTGGACCAAGCAACCAGCGATGATGAACAGCAGCAAAAGGTGGTTTACCTATCTAGTTTATCGAAGCTGTTTTGTGGTGGACTGCGGCAAGGTTTCCTGCTTTGCCCACTACCGTTACTGGCTAAAATTAAACAGGCGCTTTATAGCCAATGTTGGATGGTGTCGCCCCTTAACACCGAACTTGCCTGCCGAATTATTAGCAATAAAGCCTACATGGGAGAACGAGAGCAGCAAATCGCGCAAAGACAACAACAATGTATCGCGATGGGCGAGCGTTTAAAATTAACTCACACATGGCGCGGCCTCAATGGCTGGTTGAAGCTTGCTCTGCCACTTAAATCTCATCATGTTGTCGCAGCACTAGCCGCCGAAGGCATATTAATTCGTGATGGCGACGACTTTGATAATCTTCATAATCATATTCGACTCAGCATTGGTGGCACATGCGACGAAATAGAGTTTAAAAAGCAGCTCGAGTTGATTGAATCTACGATTTTGAAACTAAGCCAAAGCAGCTATTCATTTGTTTAGATCTAGCGCTACGATCATTTTTGGACAATTTAAAGCCATCAAAAAGCGCAGTTTTGCTAAACTGCGCTTAAATTTTTAATCAAGTGAAGCGTTACCGATTACATCTGTTGGTCAACTCTGACATAACCTTTGAGGTAAACCACTCGAACCTCATCATTGACGTTAAAAATCATCCCTTGATCTAAGTCTTGAATAACCATAACTTGCTCGCCACTGTCCAGAGTAATCATCATTTCGACTAATTTAAGCTCTTGGTAATATGAGCTATCACCGTAACGATTACCTATACCTGCACCTAAAAGCGCGCCTAGTACCGTTGCGACATCTTGGCCAGAGCCACCACCGAATTGATGCCCTATCACACCACCAATAAGTGCACCGCCAAATGTTTTCCAACCCGTATTTTGGTCTTCGACGAGTTGCTTTTCTGTAATATTCCTGACTGATTCTACTTGACCAAATTCAACTTTTTCAACAGGAACGGCTTGATTGCGATCATAAGGCGCTGCGTTGAGTTGAGCGATGCTCAAAAACAAACTGAGAACTATAAAAACAATAAGATGAGGTTTCAACATAGGCTTTTTTCCGCTAACTTAAAGGTATGTACATTGCCTAATTTTACTCAATTGTGAACTCACTGTCCTATTTAAATCAAGATCAACAAAGTTTTCCGCCACCAGAGCAAGCACTGAGCGACCCGAACGGGTTACTTGCAGTGGGTGGCGATCTGCAGCCAGAAAGGCTGTTAAACGCTTATTACAACGGGATATTCCCATGGTTTAATCAAGATGATCCGATACTGTGGTGGTCACCCGATCCTCGCGCTGTTTTTGCACCAGGAAATTTGAGAGTTAGCCGCAGTTTAATCAAATATCTAAAGAAGCAATCATGGACTTTTAGTATCAATAAACAGTTTCCAGCTGTTATTCGAGGCTGCGCGGCCCCCAGAGCTAAGCAAGAGGAAACTTGGATTTCTGACGACATCCAGCAGGCGTACCTTAGTTTGCATCAGCAAGGCCATGCACATTCAATTGAGGTGTGGGAAGACGATATCCTCATAGGCGGGCTTTATGGGCTCGCCATTGGCCAAGTCTTTTGCGGCGAATCGATGTTCCATCTTCGCACTAACGCCTCTAAAGCTGCTATGATCGTATTACAACAGCACCTTTTGCGATGTGGTTTTAAACTTATTGATGCGCAGGTTGAGAATCCCCATTTAGACAGTTTGGGGGCTAAATCTATAAAGCGTAAAGACTTTCTCACATTGCTTAAGCACTTAAGAGACGGCGACGTTAACCCTGATAGCTGGTTAACTACAGAGGTACCGATTGAACTCTAAATCAAGACCTATCACGGTTGGCAGAACCAAAACCTTTCCTTGTAGCTATCTAGATGAGCAACAGGAACAACTCTTAGTATTACAAGAGGAGATCATTGATGCTGGATTGTTTGAACAACTGCTGGCGTTAGGGTTTCGCCGCAGTAGTAGTATGATCTATAAGCCCCAATGCCCCCATTGCACAGCTTGTTTACCGATTAGGCTCGAAATTGACGAGTTCAAACTGTCGAAAAGACAAAAACGTACTCTGAAAAATAACCAAGATTTAAATTGGAAAATAGTCGACCATAAAACAGATGAGCAGTATGCCCTCTATGAGCGCTACGTTAATACCCGTCATGCTGATGGCCCTATGTTTCCAGCAACGCCTGAGCAGTATGATAGTTTTGCGACAGCAAGCTGGACGCAACCACTATTTATCGAGCTGTCGATTGATGACAAGTTAATTGGCGTAGCCGTCACCGACGTGCTACCCAACAGCTTATCTGCTATCTACAGTTATTTTGACCCTGATGAACATAAGCGCTCTTTGGGAAGTCTGCTAATCTTATTGCAGACTAAGATAGCTAAGATGATGCAAAAGCAATTCTTGTACTTGGGTTATCAAATTGATGAATCAAGGAAGATGAATTACAAACGAGACTACCGACCTCATCAAATTCTCACCCACTCGGGCTGGGTTACTGAGATTGAGATCAAAAACATAAGCAAATAAACAATAACGTCTCTACAGCCGTGATTCACTCAACCTTTTCTTTACAGCGAGGTGAATTTGCGGCATGATACGCCCGTTTTTAATATTTGAAGGCTAAACAGGATAACTGATTAATGGCGAAAGAAGACAACATTGAAATGCAAGGCACAATCCTTGAAACCTTGCCAAATACAATGTTTCGTGTAGAACTTGAAAATGGTCATGTCGTAACGGCACACATTTCAGGAAAAATGCGTAAAAACTATATCCGTATTCTTACGGGTGACAAGGTAACGGTTCAGCTGACCCCTTACGATTTGAGCAAAGGACGCATCGTCTTCCGTTCACGCTAAGTTATTATTAGCCTATAACGTATTTAAAAAGCCGGCTTGCGCCGGCTTTTTGTTGTCTGTTATTTGAGTAATGCTAACCTGTAATACCAATTGCATTAAAAGTTTGACCATTCAGCGGGAATTCAAAACGCTGTAGGAAAGTAGTGGGATTTGAGCTAATAGTTATTCTATATCCAAATCCCATAGCGAATCATACAGCGTTTTGAAACCCGCACTACGTGAGTTCCTCAGTCTTCCCACTTCTGCTTTGCATTGGCTTAAAAGGGAACAACCATTTCTTTACCAATGCGCTTTGAATTGAAAAGGCTGAGGGGCTCTGAACTGGTCAAATACTTAATGCAATTGGTATAAAATAGCGACTAAAGAGTGAAGCCAGTGTCTAGTACCAATCAATATAAAATTTTAATCGCTCAGCGAGAGTTTAACGCCTCTGAGTAGATCAACTTCTTATACTAGATTGCTATAATTATCGACTTCACTCCTGTTGCAGCACTAATGCATGGCTTTCTCTTGTGATTGCGCTTCAATTACAATCTCATCGCCCTTAACATCAACACGAGCAATACCGCCTTTCACTAGATCACCAAATAGAATCGCATCCGCAAGTGGACGTTTAATTAAGTCCGTCACAACTCGCGACATAGGTCTTGCCCCCATCGACTTATCGTAACC
The DNA here is from genome assembly GCF_000014885.1 of Shewanella piezotolerans WP3. Classification (NCBI taxonomy): domain Bacteria; kingdom Pseudomonadati; phylum Pseudomonadota; class Gammaproteobacteria; order Alteromonadales; family Shewanellaceae; genus Shewanella; species Shewanella piezotolerans. The sequence goes on along the minus strand of NC_011566.1, from coordinate 1,926,081 downwards.
CTTTTCAGCTAGTAGCGTTCTTGCCTCATCACTGACCTCAAGTGTTACAGACTTATCATCTAATTGTGCCTGAAGTTCAACTAGGAACTTATCAACCACTTTAGCGATAACGGTCATATCGAGGTGATTAAACCAGATAATCGAATCTAGACGGTTGCGGAACTCAGGTGAAAACACCTTATTGATTTCCGACAGCGCATCTTGAGTGTGATCTTGCTGCTTAAAGCCTATCGATTTACGAATAGTCTCCTGCACACCAGCATTAGTGGTCATCACTAAGGTCACATGTCTAAAATCGGCTTTGCGGCCGTTATTGTCCGTTAACGTCCCGTGATCCATCACTTGCAGTAGCAAGTTATAAACATCTGGATGGGCTTTTTCTATCTCATCGAGCAATACCACACAGTGTGGATTTTTAATGACGGCATCGGTTAACAGGCCACCTTGGTCGTAACCCACATATCCAGGAGGCGCACCAATAAGACGCGACACGGTATGACTTTCCATGTACTCAGACATGTCGAATCTGACTAGACTCAGTCCGAGGCATTTTGCCAACTGACTGGTCACCTCTGTTTTACCGACACCAGTAGGACCTGCAAACAAGAAGCTACCCACTGGCTTATTTTCGCCACCAAGTCCACTTCTAGATAGACGAATCGCGGAGCTAAGCCCCTCAATCGCCATATCCTGACCAAACACTACCATCTTAAGGTTACGCTCTAGATTCTTAAGCATATCCTTGTCAGAGCTCGATACCGACTTCTCTGGAATACGCGCCATTTTAGCGATGATAGTTTCAATTTCGCTTTGGCCAATAGTCTTTTTGCGTTTGCTAACAGGTAACATCGCCATACGGGCACCCGCTTCATCGATAACGTCAATGGCTTTATCAGGCAAGTGTCTATCATTAATGTGCTTGTCAGATAATTTCGCAGCAATACTCAATGCCGCCATGGTATAGCGAACATTGTGGTAGTCCTCGTAGGTCGACTTTAACCCTTGGAGGATTTTAGTCGTCTCAGCGACAGACGGTTCATTGATATCCACTTTCTGGAATCGACGAGCCAGGGCACGGTCTTTCTCAAAAATACTTTGGTATTCTTGGAAGGTTGTAGAACCCATGCAGCGTAAATTACCGCTCGATAATAATGGCTTTAATAAGTTTGACGCATCCATTACGCCGCCAGAGGCAGAGCCTGCGCCAATAATGGTATGGATTTCATCAATAAACAAAATCGCATGTTCATCATTTGCCAGCTCTTTGAGTAAACCTTTAAAGCGTTTTTCAAAGTCACCACGATACTTAGTACCTGCTAGCAATGCACCAAGATCAAGTGAGTATACCGTAGCTTCACTCATTACCTCTGGCACTTCTTCTTTTACGATACGGTAGGCAAGCCCTTCAGCTATCGCCGTTTTACCGACTCCAGCTTCACCCACTAATAACGGGTTATTCTTACGACGACGGCACAAAGTTTGAATAGAACGCTCTATCTCTTCACTTCGGCCAATAAGCGGGTCTATTTCACCTTTTTTAGCTAACTCATTCAGGTTAGAGGTAAATTGCGACAAAATACTGCGCTCTTCTTCTGTCTCAGTTTGATCTTCGATGCGATTTGGTTCAGCGTTGGTGTCAATATCTTCCTTGGAGAAACCATGTGAAATAAAGTTGACGACATCAAGGCGAGTGACTTCACCTGAGCGTAATAGATAAACGGCTTGAGACTCTTGTTCACTAAAAATGGCGACTAAGACATTGGCGCCAGTCACTTCATTGCGTCCAGATGACTGGACATGGAATACCGCTCTTTGCAGCACACGTTGAAATCCAAGTGTCGGCTGCGTCTCTTTCTCTTCTTCAGGATCAGCAATGATAGGCGTGGTTTGTTGAATAAAGCTCGAGACTTCGCCTCTGAGCTTATCGAGATTTGCTCCGCAAGCAACTAACGCCTCTTGTGCGGCCGGGTTATCGATTAATGCCAACAGTAGATGCTCAACCGTCATATATTCATGACGTGCATCCCTGGCTTGCTGAAAAGCCAGATTTAAGGTGACTTCAAGATCTTTATTTAGCATAAGCACCCCCAAAAATTAACAACAGATTCAACCAAATTAGGCCTCCTCTAAAGAACACAATAACGGATGTTCGTTTTGTCTTGCAAACTGATTTACCTGAGCGACCTTAGTTTCTGCAATACCAAAAGGGTAAATGCCGCAAATCCCCTTCCCCTTATGATGAATCGCAAGCATAATTTCAGTGGCCTGTGCTTCATCTTTTCTAAAAAATAGCTGTAAAATCTCAATAACGAAGTCCATCGGAGTGTAATCATCGTTATTTAATATAACTTTATACATAGAAGGCTGTTTTAACTCTGACTCAACACTCTCTTCTACATGTTCAATATTTTCTGTTCTGCTCATGCTTCAATACTAGCCTCTAGTCTTGGCTTGTTCCAATTGATTATCCAACTCTATCTATTTAATAACATAAATCCTACTAAATAGTGTGTACCACTTTGTTCGTAAAATGTTGCTCGGATGTTAAAATATGCTTGACAACACGCTTTTCTGCTTTCATTCTGTTCAGTAAGCGAAGGACTTTCCTCGCTGATAAGTTTTACTATCTTACTGGGAAGTGAACAACAGAAGGAAGTGGAAGTATGGCAAGCGGAACTGTTAAATGGTTCAACAACGCCAAAGGATTCGGGTTTATTTGCCCTGATGCTGGCGGTGAAGACGTTTTTGCGCACTATTCTACCATCGAAATGGAAGGCTATCGAACTCTAAAAGCGGGTCAACCCGTCAGTTTCGAAGTAGAAGCAGGTCCAAAAGGTATGCACGCGTCAGCAATATCACCCACTAACTAGTTTAGTATGTGATAAGAAATAAAAAAAGCAGAGTAGTTATCTACTCTGCTTTTTTATTGGCTTTTTAACAGGCCTGTAAGACACAGGCCGTTAATAACTAGCCGTTAATTAATGCGTTAAGCGTTGCACTTGGACGCATTGCATCAGATGCCTTTGCCGCGTCTAGACGATAGTAACCGCCTAAGTCTACTGCTGGTCCTTGAACACCATTTAACTCGGCAACAATTGTTTCTTCGTTACTCGTCAGTGCTTCTGCAAAAGCTGTGAATTGTGCTTGTAACTCACTATCTTGCGTTTGCGCTGCAACAGCCTGAGCCCAATACATAGCAAGGTAGAAGTGGCTTCCACGATTATCAAGTTCACCCACACGGCGTGAAGGAGACTTATTTGTATCGAGGAACTGACCGATTGCCAAATCTAGCGTGTCAGCTAATACCTGTGCTCTGGCATTGTTGGTTGTTTGGCTAAGGTGCTCTAAAGAGGCACCGAGCGCGAGGAACTCACCCAATGAATCCCAACGTAAATGCCCCTCTTTCTCAACCTGCTGCACGTGCTTAGGCGCACTACCACCTGCACCTGTTTCAAACAATCCACCACCATTCATTAGTGGCACAATTGATAGCATTTTAGCACTTGTGCCAAGCTCAAGAATTGGGAATAGGTCGGTTAGGTAGTCACGTAAAACGTTACCCGTGACAGAAATCGTATCTTGGCCTGCTTTAACGCGCGCTAGGGTAAAGCGTGTAGCCTCAACTGGCGACATGATATGAAGCTCAAGACCATTGGTATCGTGATCTTTCAGGTAGAGCTCAACCTTTTTGATGATTTCAGCATCGTGAGCACGGGCGGCATCTAACCAAAATACAGCTGGAGTCGCTGATAAACGTGAACGGTTAACGGCAAGTTTAACCCAGTCACGAATTGGCGCGTCTTTAACCTGACACATTCTAAAGATGTCGCCAGCTTCAACATTGTGCGACATAAGCACAACGCCATTTTGATCAACGACGTTAACGGTGCCTGCATCAGAAATTTCAAAAGTCTTGTCGTGGCTACCGTACTCTTCCGCTTTTTGGGCCATGAGCCCTACGTTAGGTACACTACCCATAGTGCTTGGATTAAATGCACCATTGTTGATACAGAAATCAATTGTTTCTTGGTACACACCCGCATAACAACGATCAGGGATCATTGCTTTCATGTCTTTTAGTTGGCCATCAGGCCCCCACATCTGCCCCGATGTACGGATTGCAGCGGGCATTGAGGCATCAATAATCACATCACTTGGTACGTGCAAGTTGGTGATCCCTTTGTCTGAATCAACCATCGCCAGCTCAGCGCTGCTTGCATAAACCGCTGCGATATCAGCTTCAATAGCCGCTTTCTGCTCAGCCGGTAATGATGCGATTTTAGCGTAAACATCACCCACACCGTTATTGACATCAACACCCAACTCTTCAAATAGTTGACCGTGCTTAGCAAAAACGTCTTTGTAGTAAACTTTAACGGCATGGCCGAATAAAATTGGATCAGAGACTTTCATCATTGTGGCTTTCAAGTGTAGCGACAACAGCACATCCTGCTCTTTAGCGTTTAATGTTTCGCGCTCATAAAAGCTAACCAAAGCGGCTTTGCTCATCACTGCAGAATCAATAACCTCTCCAGCTTGCAAAGCAATTGCATTTCGTAGCACTTGCTCTGAACCATCGGTCTTGCTCAATACAATTGAAACACTACCTGCATCAGCGAGCGTGACAGACTTTTCACTACCGTAAAAATCGCCTTCATTCATGTGAGCAACATGAGATTTAGAGTCAGTTGACCATTTGCCCATTGAATGTGGGTTTTTCTGAGCAAACTTTTTCACTGAACCAGGTGCGCGACGATCAGAGTTACCTTCACGTAATACAGGGTTTACCGCGCTGCCTTTAATTTTGTCGTAACGTGCTTGAATGTCTTTTTCAACATCGTTTGCAGGCTCATCAGGGTAGTTAGGAATGTCATACCCTTTATTTTGCAGTTCTAAAATACATGCTTTTAATTGTGGGATTGACGCACTGATGTTTGGCAGCTTAATAATGTTAGCTTCTGGCGTCTTCGCCAGTTCGCCTAGTTCCGCTAATGCATCACTGATTTTTTGTTCTGCTGTTAAATTTTCAGGGAAAATTGAGATGATTCGACCTGACAATGAAATGTCACGAGTCTCAACGTCAACACCTGCACTTTGGGTAAACTTCTGGATAATGGGTAACAAAGAAAGAGTTGCCAGTGCTGGAGCTTCGTCAGTTTCGGTATAGATGATCGTTGATGATTTATCGTTCATTTTTCGTCCTACATTATTTTAAATTTAAGATTTTTTATAATAATTATGTCTATTTTTATGATGAAAAGGTAAAAAATTCAGTCACTTTCGATTATTTATCGTCACTAACACTGTGCGATAACTTTTTATTTTGTTTACCACTGCGAGGTTAATAAAGATCCCATTAACACTCAAATTTAGTTGCGGATCACACTTTTATGGCCGACATCATAAAACATTCCGCGCAAGATTCAAATTCCACTAATGGCCAATGAGCAGTACAATAGACAAATTAGCCCCTTTTTTAGAAGTTAATTTGCGTGACTCAGCCATTTTCGAAAAAAAAACCAGCTAGAAAGCCTGCTAAATCCAATGGTTTCTTTGCAAAACCAAGGAAAAAGCCACAGCGTCCATCTAGAGTGGCGAGTAAACCTAAAGAGGTTAAAGACCCTATCATTGTATTGTTTAACAAACCCTTTGATGTTCTTTGTCAATTTACTGATGAACAGGGCCGTAAAACTCTCAAAGATTTTATTCCAATTCAAGAGGTTTATGCAGCGGGTAGATTAGACCGAGACAGTGAAGGTTTATTGCTACTGACTAATGACGGAAAGTTACAGGCACAAATTACTGAACCAAAAAAGAAAACCTTTAAAACCTATTGGGTGCAAGTCGAAGGCGCCCCCAGCGAAACAGATCTCGAGAAGCTGCGTACAGGCGTCGAATTGAAAGATGGTTTAACCTTACCCGCCAAGGTTAATATCATGAGCAATCCTGCTGTGTGGCCACGTAACCCACCTATTCGCGAGCGAGCAAACATTCCAACGACTTGGCTCACTATAGAGATTTGTGAAGGCAGAAACCGTCAAGTAAGAAGGATGACCGCCAATATCGGGTTTCCAACGCTAAGATTAATCCGCTATAAAATAGGCCAATGGAGTCTAGACGATCTCCCTAACGGTCAGTATCGAAAGCTAGATATGGGTGGTAAGAATGGCTGAACGCTATAAACCCAACACCACTGTCGCCTGTGTGATTGAGGCTAATGGTAAATACTTGCTGGTCGAGGAGTTGATTGAAGGCAAAATTAAATATAATCAGCCTGCAGGTCATCTTGAAGCCAATGAGTCTATTGTGGATGCATGTATTCGAGAAGTAAAAGAGGAAACAGGCCTGGAAATAAAACCGCAAGCACTGGTGTCAATCTATCAATTTACAGCAACTGATGAACTGGCCTTTGTGCGCTATACCTTTTGCGCTTCACTGGATAATTGCCTTAATTCTAAGCCAATAGATCCCGCAATTAACAGCACAAAGTGGCTGACATTTTCTGAGATAACAAGCCTCAAACCTCAGCTGCGAAGCCCACTGGTGCTCAAATCTATTGAGGATTATCGAAACGACAAGCGCTATCCGCTCGAAATACTCAATGATCGATGGCTTTAATTCGTTTGCTAAAAGCACGCTAAGTTGATCAACTTCTGATACTGATTGGTATCAGTCCCCTAATGCATGATAGAATACGCCCCCGCAGAAAGAGGTGAGTTTTAGGCTCCCTTGTAATTCGGTTTTTAACCCATATATTTAACTGATATATGGCTGCAACGCTCGTCAAACACAAAGGTTTTATTAGGATTTATGACATCAATCGACCCCACCCATCTAGGTAAAAAAGTCATCGTCGGCATGTCCGGTGGTGTTGACTCATCTGTATCTGCTTACTTGCTAATGAAGCAGGGCTATCAAGTAGAAGGCCTGTTCATGAAGAACTGGGAAGAGGATGACACGGATGAATATTGTGCGGCGGCAGATGATCTAAAAGATGCACAAGCTGTGTGCGATAAGCTTGGTATTAAGCTGCATACGGTAAACTTTGCCTCAGAGTACTGGGACAATGTGTTCGAGTATTTCCTTGCAGAATACAAAGCGGGCCGAACGCCAAATCCCGATATTATGTGCAACAAAGAGATTAAATTTAAAGCTTTTCTCGAGTTTGCTGATGAGATTTTAGATGCTGACTATATTGCGATGGGACACTACGTGCGCCGCCGCGACATTGATGGCACCAGCCAAATGCTGCGTGGTGTTGATGGTAATAAAGATCAAAGCTACTTTTTATACACACTTAGCCACGAGCAAGTTGCACGCTCACTGTTCCCCGTTGGCGAGCTAGAAAAAAGCGAAGTACGCGATATTGCTAAAGAGATGGGACTCATCACTCACGATAAAAAAGACAGCACTGGCATCTGCTTTATTGGCGAACGCAAGTTTACTGATTTCCTATCAACCTTCTTACCCGCTCAGCCGGGTAACATCGAAACCAGCGAAGGTGAAGTGATTGGTCAACATCAAGGTTTGATGTATCACACCTTAGGCCAGCGCAAAGGCTTAGGTATTGGTGGTTTAAAGAACAGTAGCGAAGATCCTTGGTATGTGGTTGAAAAGGATCTGGTTCGTAATGTGTTAGTCGTGGGTCAAGGTGGTAACCACCCTCGCCTCATGTCAAATGGTTTACTGGCTAATCAACTGCATTGGGTCGATAGAAAAGGTCCCGCTGAAGGCGCCAAAATCACCCTTAAGACACGTTACCGTCAACACGATGTGCCATGTACAGTAACCTATGACAGTGACGATCAAATACGAGTGATATTTGATGAAGCGGTTGCCGCGGTAACGCCCGGACAATCAGCTGTTTTTTACGACGGCGAAATTTGTCTTGGTGGCGGGATCATCGACGTACTAATAAGAGACTAATTCATGAGCGATCAGTTGTTTGAACGCACAATGGCTTTTGCTGGCATTTTGCAAGCTGTAGCCCAAGTGCAGTATATCGCAAGACATGGCGATTCAGATAAAGATGCCCTCGCGGCAAGCTTAAATTCAGTATTGGTGACTAACCCAGACTCAACATCAGAGGTTTACGCTGATAAAGAAGCGCTGAAAAAAGGCTATCAAATGATCGTTGCCCAATTGGGTGACGGTAAGCAAAAAGATGTTGAAGTGACTCGCTACTTAGTGGGCATTTTAGCGTTGGAGCGTAAACTCGCTCGCTCGGCTAATGCCATGGGGATGTTGTCAGAGCGGATCAACCAGATCCACCGCCAACTTAGCCACTTTGAAATTACTGACGAACAAGTTATTGCCAACTTTGCCGGTATATACAGCGACATCGTCAGTGAACTTGGCCCCAAATTACAAATTTCGGGTAACCCAGAGTTTTTGAAACGCACTCAAACCCAACAAAAAATTCGCGCTCTGTTACTGTCTGCCATGCGCAGTGCAGTGTTATGGCGCCAATTAGGAGGCAAGCGTAGGCACCTTGTCTTCGCTAGAAAAACAATAGTCGACACAGCTATGAAAAGCCTCACCCTATAATATAAGACAAGTTCATCAAGGAGCTTCTAATGGAACTTTCCGCACTAACTGCTATCTCTCCGGTAGACGGTCGTTATGGTAGTAAAACCGCCTCATTAAGAGGGATTTTCAGCGAGTACGGCCTGACCAAATACCGTGTTCAAGTCGAAATTAACTGGCTAAAGCTGCTATCTAGCTGCCCAGAAATTGAAGAAGTTCCACCTTTTAGTGAAGCAGCACTTGCTTTGCTTGACCAAATTAAAGATAACTTTAGCGAAGCTGATGCCCAGCGCGTTAAAGATATTGAAGCAACAACCAACCACGACGTTAAAGCGGTTGAATATTTCATTAAAGAGCGCATTGCAGATAACGCAGAGCTAGTCGCTATTGATGAATTTGTTCACTTTGCTTGTACTTCTGAAGACATCAACAACCTTTCTCACGCGTTAATGCTGACTGAAGCACGTGATCAAGTCGTTGTGCCATATTGCCAAAAAATTGTTGATGCTATTAAGGCTTTGGCCAAAGAGTACAAAACCGTACCATTGATGTCTCGCACACATGGTCAACCAGCCTCTCCATCGACTTTAGGTAAAGAGATGGCGAACGTTGCAGTTCGTTTAGAGCGTCAATTAACTCAAGTTTCAAACGTTAAAATCATGGGTAAAATTAACGGCGCTGTAGGTAACTACAATGCTCACCTGAGTGCTTACCCAGAAGTTGACTGGCATGCCCTTTCACAACGCTTTGTAACTAGTCTTGGTATCAACTGGAACCCTTACACAACTCAGATTGAACCGCACGATTACATCGCGGAGCTATTCGACGCGTTAGCACGTTTCAACACCATCCTTATCGATTTCGATCGTGATATTTGGGGTTATATTGCACTGGGTCACTTTAAGCAGCGCACTATTGCTGGTGAAATTGGTTCTTCAACCATGCCACATAAAGTTAACCCAATCGACTTTGAAAACTCTGAAGGTAACTTAGGTATTGCTAACGCGCTGATGCAGCACTTAGCCGCTAAGCTTCCTGTATCTCGCTGGCAGCGTGACTTAACTGACTCTACCGTTCTACGTAACTTAGGTGTTGGTATGGCTCACTCTCTTATCGCTTACCAAGCGACATTAAAAGGGATCAGTAAGCTACAAGTGAACGAAGAGCAACTTCGCAAAGAGCTAGATGGTAATTGGGAAGTACTGGCTGAACCAGTTCAAACCGTTATGCGTCGTTATGGCATTGAAAAGCCATATGAGAAACTTAAAGAGCTCACACGCGGTAAGCGTATCGACGGTGAGCAACTAGCAGTCTTTATTGACGGTCTAGAACTACCAGAAGATGTGAAAGTTGAACTTAAGAAGATGACACCAGCTAACTATATTGGCCGTGCAGAAACTTTTGTTGACGAGCTTTAATCATTAGTTGTTAAACTACTAATGTTATAAATAAGGCGGTAAGCTTAGGCTTATCGCCTTTATTTTTATCCTTTTTATGAGTGCTGCCAAACATGTACAGTCTTAACTTAGACACCAATGCTTTTCTTACCGACTATTGGCAGAAAAAGCCGTTACTTATCAAAAATGCATTCCCTAACTTTGAAGAGATCATCAGTCCAGATGAACTCGCGGGTTTAGCGTGTGAAGAGGAAGTCTCTTCTCGAGTGGTCGTCACCGAAGACAATGACTGGCAGATCTGCCAAGGACCTTTTAAAGATTACGATAAATTTGGCGACAGTCACTGGCAATTATTAGTACAGGCACTCAACCATTGGCACCCTGATTCGGCACATTTTATTGACGCATTCCGCTTTATCCCCGACTGGCGTTTTGATGATTTAATGGCTTCTTTTGCTACCCCGCATGGCGGCGTCGGTGCGCATATTGATAACTATGATGTGTTTATTATTCAAGGTGAAGGTCAGCGACATTGGACTGTCGGTGAAAAAGGCCAATATGCTGCTAAAAACAATGATCCAACCACACCATTAATAGAAGGGTTTGAACCTATTATCGACGTGGTCCTGGAAAAGGGAGACATGTTATACATTCCACCTGGCTACCCTCATCAGGGGCAAACCTTAACCACAGCGATGAGCTACTCCATTGGTTTTCGCGCCCCGAGTCAGCAAGAGTTATTCAGTGAAATAGCCGATGGCTTGATCGATAGCAATACTGGTCTTAAACGCTTCACATCTACTGATGAGCCCGCACAACCAAGTGAACTTAGCCTAAGTCACCAACAAGGGATGTTAAAGTTAGTCAGTGAACTGGCATCAGATCCAGCAAGCTTTCAGCTAATACTCGGTAACATGCTAAGTCAGAACCGCTTTGAACTCGATATCTGTGAGCCCGATGAACCTTATACTCTAGAAGATATGGAGGATTATATTAGCCAAGGCGCCCTACTGTATCGTATTGGAGGCTTGAAACTACTAATGTTAGAGCAAGACTCCGTTTCACGGGTATTTATCAATGGTGAAGCATTTGAGTTTCCATTGGCGATCAAAGCCGATATAGCGCAGTTAGCAGCCTGTTTTAATTTTGATAATCAACAAGCGACATTGTTACTCGAAAATCCACAAACCCAAGCGTTCATACTTACATTACTTAACCGCGGTTACTTTTATCTCGGTGAATAATGCGAAAAAATTAATAAACAGCGCTCTATTTCGATAGCGCTGTTGATGTCTGCCGGCTTTTAACTCGCGAGTTAATCAGTCATTGCAGGTGCTTCAAACGTGTTATAAATCCACCATTCTGGTAAATAATCGCTTTTATGTTTTAGTGTCCAGCCATGGCGGTCATAAGCTAAACTGGCGGCGGCCATTAGCTGCGGTGGATAAAAGCCCAGTGGGTCCATATCCATCTTATTACTCAATTTTCTCACATAAGCACGATGCATATTACTGCCACGTAACATGGCCGCTTCAAAGCCGGCTTCATCTTCTTTTGCTAGGCAGTAAAACGGTGCCAGCGCCACTCTAAACCTTAAATGAAACTCGCGGGCATGCACCTCGGTAAACTCTTGCTGCAAGGCGTCATGATCTGCAGTAGGATCAAGCATACCTTGCAAGTAGCGAACATAAAATGCGGTATACTCCCTTGGCTCAGAGGTATATTCGGCGGCCATTTGCGGGGTAAACTGCATCAACAGCTCAACGCTACTATAAGCGCGCCTGGCTATCGCTTGGCAAAGATAGTGACTCCAATCAAGCCAACTAATCCATTTATTCAATTGCCAATAGGGCAAGCTCAGCTGCTGGCTTTGGTGGCTCACCACGATGGGCTCCCCACTGCGATTAAGCATGCCATGCATTAAGGTCTCAGCGGTATGGACAGCAAGATCCAAATAGCCCATCGCCCGTTCGAAGTAGCAGTTATCACCGGTCAGTTGCTGTAATCGTATTGCAAGAGAACACATACCATATGCATTTATTTGCCTAAAAAACAACTGCTGATAGGTCGGCTCACAAATATCACGCGCAAATCTTTCATCATTGAGATTGAGCTGATCGGCTTGTCGCTGCAGGTAGTCAGCTCCTGCATCGATCTTCTTGTAATGTACTTTGACATGCTCCATGGTGGCTCCTCCTTATTGTCCAGTTACTGTGGTTGATGAAACAGCGTCCGTTTTATCAAGCCGTTTATTCCATTATTCAGTTATTTCCAGGGCTTTAAAAGTGTTGTAAATCCGTCACTTTGGTAAATCATCGCTTTGATCAATATTGCGAACCCGGCTAAGGATATATCTCATGATATGCGAACAGCTAACGAGCCAATACTCGTGCAATTGGATCAAAAAAGGCACCTCAACGGTGCCTTTAGTATTGTAATCTGTTTGCTACTACGCAGCAGGCCCCCAAATTTTATCATCAGCCTGCATTTTGTATAAGCCTTCTGCACGCGAGATAAGCAGCTCTGCAAACTGAGCTTGTGCAGGATCTTTAGTCAAACCTGAACGCTGAATATTTTCCGCTTTCATTTGCCACATCATAGAAAAATGACGGATAGCATCACGAGCGGTTGCAGCGACATTAACATCAACGTAATCAGCAGGTAAATCGCCTGACATTACCCAAAATGTTTGCTTAGATGGCTTTTTAGAATCCATTTTCCAAATCGCGACAAATGGCGCTAAGTAGCGACTTTCATCCGCATAAACCTTATTTGGCATAATGCCTTTTTCAGCAAGAAACTTGTTCGCTTTTTGAAATTGCGTTCTGATCCACTCTTGTCTTAATGCTTCTTGGTCTTGAGCTTGATCGACTTCTTGTTCAGCCATCTCTTCCATCCTTTCTTATTGTTCTTTTGAGTCCATAACTATGCAACTCTCTAATAATTTTACACGCCTAACTCGCTTAAATAACGCTTAAAACTTTACGTTAACGTAAAGTGGAAAGCAGAATTGCCACATGGATCACAAATAATCCGAATCTTTACTTTGTTGAGAGTATCGCTAAATGCTATCGTTCTGCAATAAATATAACAAACAGATCGCACTGTAATCTAGCAGTAGCGGCATTTTCGATGCTTATAGCGGAGATCAACAAGTGGCAGTATTCAATCACATCTCTTTTGACGACCATGAACAAGTTGTTTTTTGTCAGGACAAAGAAAGCGGCCTTAAAGCCATTATTGCAATTCATAACACAAACTTAGGCCCAGCTGTAGGCGGCTGTCGTATGTGGAATTATGAATCAGACGATGAAGCAATAACCGACGTTCTTCGTCTTTCTCGTGGCATGACCTACAAAAACGCACTAGCAGGACTGACTATGGGTGGCGGTAAGTCCGTTATCATTGCCGATCCAAAAATTACAGACCGCGAAGCACTCTTTAGAGCGTTCGGCCGCTGTATTGATACCTTAGGTGGCAAGTACTATTCAGCTGAAGATGTTGGCGTATCGACTGCCGATATTATGATCGCCCATGAAGAAACCCCTTATATGGCCGGTTTAGAAGGCAAGAGCGGCGATCCATCACCATATACTGCACTTGGTACCTTCTTGGGCATTAAGGCTGCGGTAAAGCATCAGCGCGGCCTAGACAGCCTTAAAGGGCTTAAGATCTCTGTACAAGGTGTTGGCCATGTCGGTTACTACTTATGTCGCCATCTGCATGAAGAAGGTGCTGAGTTAATTGTTACCGATATTCACCAAGACTCGTTAGATAGAGTCGCCTCTGAATTTGGTGCAATTGTTGTTGCCCCACAAGACATTTATCATCAAGATGTCGACGTTTATGCGCCATGTGCACTGGGTGCAACGATCAATGACATCACGATCCCAATGCTTAAAGCGACAATTGTTGCTGGTTGTGCCAATAACCAGCTTGCAGAGGTTCGCCATGGTGAGTTGTTGAAAGAGCAAAACATTCTTTACGCTCCAGATTATGTGATCAATGCTGGCGGCATTATTAATGTCTCTTTTGAAAAAGATTACGATCCTGCAGCAGCTACAGCCAAAGTTGAAGAGATCTACAACACACTACTCACTATCTTTAAGCAGTCAGATGAGCAAAACCGTACGACAGGTGATGTTGCTGATGAAATGGCACGCGAGATCATTAATGCTGCTAAATAATGTTTAAGTTAAAAATGCCAAGCCGTTGCTTGGCATTTTTTTTGACTTTTTATCTACATACTTCCAACTACATAAGCCCTTTTCATACAACATTCATTTTTCCATACTGGCAAACGTCATATTCCTCTGCTTGAATTAAAGGCCCTAGGGAAATTGTGGGTCCGCAAATGGTTTGTTTTAAGTATGATCTCAACCAAGAAAATATAGAGTTACAAGCAAGTAATTGGTGCGGCTTGGAGCAAGCCTATGTCAATGGTAAGCGAGTCTCTAGAAAACTCAACTTCGGTCATAATAGCGAACATCAAGTCGTGCTTAAAGATGGCAAACCTGCAAGGCTGCACCTCTTTCTTGATCCTGCCACCGAGCAGCTCATTTGCAGGATCTATAAACAAAATAATTTGGTCGCCAGTTTAAAGCAGGGGAAAAGAGAGTTATATCGAAGTCGATTAATGAGTCAACAGAGCATTCTAGCCTTAGGGTTATTAGCAGTTTTCCTACTGATGGTGAGCTAGTAAAAACTGCCAATCGAAGGTATCAAGTCACAATCAGCAAAGCTTAATCTCATTAGATGTAACGCAAATCAACTGACTTGCTTGATAATTGCCGCTGCCTGCAGTCACTGTTGTAATCGATAGTTTTTGCTTATTGTCACCATTCTCAATTAAAACAGCCTTCACAATTGTTCCGTCACGAGCAAAATTAACTGCGGCAACAAAATCGCCTACGTTAAGGTCTTTATATAGTTTAACGCTAATACTACCAATAGAGCGAGGTTCTAACCGTCCCTCTTCCACGACTAAAGTTGCCCCATTCGCCAACGCTATTGATTGAATAAACCCAGCGCTTTGACTGACTTGTTCAACAGGTTTTACTGCAGGCTTTGTTTTTGACTTATTAATATTGACAGAGCAAGCTGTGACAGTGAAAGCTATAATGAATACGACAAAAATACGCTGCATAGTAATTCCTTTTTAAAAAAGTCTCCAACAAGCAAAACTCAAACTTTCGGCGGGTTCTCATCGGAGAAGCGGTTAATCTTATTGATTAAGGTTAAGAACTCGACTTGCTCTTCAACAGTTAGATTTTCCAGAAACATCTCATTGACTCGCTCTGCCTCACGAATAAGATCTTGCTCTAACGCTTTACCATTATTGGTGAGATAAATATTGAATGCGCGGCGGTTATCGAGATCTTGCTGACGGGTAATGAGTTGCTGTTGTTGCAATTGATCCAGCAGTCTGGTCATGGTGTAGTTAGCGACATCACAACGCTTTGACAGCTCAGTTTGAGTCACCCCCTCTTCCTGCCAAAGCGAAAACAGCACAGGCCAAAGTTTAATGTCCAGATCATAGCGTTTAAGCCTCTGATCTAACGCATTTTGTAGGTCAACATTTAGATGGGAGACCAAGTAACTTAAACTTTCAAATCGATTCAATCAGCACCTCCTAAGCAGCTTAGCGGTTCATTTAATCTTATCACTTACGCTAAAAGAAACTAGCCTTAGCAATAGCTAATTGTTGACAATTAATCAAATTGTTTATAAATCAAACTTTTAAAATGATTAATTCGAGTTCACCCACGATGGTTCGATTAAGCTATAAATTCATTGATGAATCGATAAAAACAGGCTCTATTCAACTTTGCGATAACTCCTTTTTCTAATTGCAGCACTATTTTGTCATCCGTTACGGTAAAAGCCTTTAAATTTGGGAGTTTATGCTCTGTGCCAATACTTGATGTAATCTCAAAAGTGCCCGCTTGCTTCACATCATAATCAACAATAACGAGTGCTTCATTCACCACGTTAACTTTTAGTTTTTCCACAGGCGTAATTAAATAATATTGACCTTCAACCCGGTGCAATATACTCGCAAAGAGCTTGCTGAACTTAAGCGGCAATTTGCCACCGCGATAATACCAGTCGCCGTTGTCTGTGATCTCAAAAATCGCACTAGCATCACATAAGGGCGCACCATGGTTCAACGTATTGAGTGCTGCTATCGCGGCTGTTTTTTTTGAGGTCATACATCGCTTCCTTTCAGTACTATCACTCGTTAGGCACAGCTAAAAAACAAAAACTAGCCATTGGCTAGTTTTTGTCGGCTTTACAGTAATTTTAGCAAGGCCTCTATCGGATGCTTAGGCTTAAAACCACTGAAGCGCTTCACCTGACTTCTGCACGAGTAGCCAGAAATAAGCACTTGTGATTGCGGTAACTTAGCCAGAGTTTGCTCCCAAGACATAGCATAAAGCGTTTTAGAGCGTTCGAGATTTTCCGCCTCGTGACCATAGGTACCCGCCATACCACAACACCCCAGACTAACCGTATTCAGTTTAGCGCCAAAGTGTTCAAAAATCCCTTTCCACTCATTAGCTGTATTTGGCTTGGCGGTTGATTCAGTGCAATGGCTAAACCAAGTAAACTCATTATCCACGCTTACGCTATCGGTTACGTCTGCTAGAGGCCGCTGCTTAATCACATCAAGCAACCACTCATTGGCGAGTTGCACGTGGAAATCGCCTCTAGCACCACCAAGCACTTCGGCGTATTCGTCACGGTAGCAAAGCACCAATGCTGGATCGATACCCACCATTGGCATATCTAACTTAGCAACTTCATTTAAGAAATCAGCAGTCGATTTTGCCGTTCGGGCAAATTTATCTAAAAAACCTTTGATATGGATTGGTTTACCATTTGGTTTGAATGGCAGTAATATAGGTTTAAGGCCCAGTTTCTCAATAAGCTTTATAAAATGCAGTACGGTGCCCGCTTCATAAAAGCTATTGAATGGATCTTGTACAACTAGCACGTAATCATGACGCTCAGAAGCAGGTATTTGCTTTATTGCCGCTAAATCATAGCCTCGACTAGAATGGCCCTCTAAACGTTGCTTTAAAGTCGGTACCGACAGTGCTGGCGAATCGACATAACCGAGCGACTTTTTTATCACCCACTTACTCAAGCTATTTTGCGATACGGCATTAACCAACTTTGGCGCTGACGCCATTAATGGCAGTGACTCTTCGATGCCTGCAACCAAATAATCTTTAGCAGGACGCAAATAACGCTGATAATAAATATCAAAGAATTGCGCTCTAAACTTAGGCACATCGACTTTAACTGGGCACTGGCTTGAACACGCTTTACACGCTAAGCAGCCCTTAAGCGACTCCATAACTTCATGGGAATAGTCGTATTCTTTATCTATTTTTAAGCTATTTTGTGCCCTTTGCAACCAACCTAAAGGCTTAGCACGAGCCAGTTCATTGACATCAATGCCTTCAGCTTCTAATAAACGTAGCCACTCACGCATCAGCCCAGCTCGCCCTTTTGGGGATTGAACTCTATCACCGGTCACTTTAAAGGATGGGCACATCGGTGAATAATGGCTATAGTTAAAACACAGACCGTTACCATTACAATTCATCACATCAGGAAATGCGTTACGAGTCTGAATAGGGATCTGTCTATCGAAGCTTCCACGCTTTACGCTATCAACGTTATAGAGCATTGGCCCGCTTTTCTTAGGTGCTACCAGCTTACCGGGATTAAGCTTATTTTGTGGATCAAACAGCCCTTTAACCTCTTCAAGCAAGCCATATAAATGCTCACCAAAGACGGCTGGGCCATATTCACCACGAACCCCTTTGCCATGCTCTCCCCACATTAAGCCGCCATACTTAAGAGTGAGATCTGCCACTTGATCAGAGATTGTCTTAAGCAGTTTTTCATCTTCTGCATCACACATATCAAGCGCTGGACGCACATGTAATACCCCTGCATCCACATGGCCAAACATGCCATATTGCAGCTCATGGCTATCTAGCAGTGCTCTAAACTCAATAATAAAATCAGCGAGCTTTTCTGGTGGCACAGCGGTGTCTTCAGCAAATGCTAGAGGCTTGCGTGCACCTTTCGCAGCACCTAAAAGGCCAACGGCCTTTTTACGCATCGCGTATATGGTGTTAATGCTATTTCTATCAGAGGTGACTTGATACCCTAAAAGCCCCGCCTCTTCTTGCTCAAGCTGTTTAGTTAACATGGTTTCGAGCAGAGCGAGCTTGGCTTCAACATCAGCTTGTTCACCCGCGAACTCAACCATATTAAGCCCGTCAATCTCTTTACCTGGTACGTCGGTGATGAGTGACGACACAGAATGCCAAATAATGTCCTCTTTGGCGAGGTTAAGTACCTTTGAATCAACGGTTTCAACAACGGTAGCATTGGCTTTAACTAAATCAGGCGCGTGCCGCAGCGCTGACTCAAACGAGTCATATTTAATGTTCACCATCATACGGCACGTTGGTAGCGGCGTAATGTTCAGCTTAGCTTCGGTGATCACCGCTAGCGTACCTTCAGAACCCGTTAGGATACGTGATAAGTCAAACTGCTCTAATTGCTCATCCCAAACATTTTTAAGATCGTAGCCAGTCAAAAAGCGGTTTAATTTGGGAAAGCGTTGCTCAATCTGTTCGCGATTGCCTCGACACATTTTGGCTATCGTTGTGAACAGCTGTTGCCCTAATACGTTGTCAGTAATTGCAGAAATATTTTCAAGTTCAGCCAGTGTGACAGGCTTAGTTTCAAGCTCACTACCATCAAAAAGTATGCTGGTTAAACCCAGTACATGATCTGAGGTTTTACCGTAAACTAATGATCCCGCACCAGAAGCGTCAGTGTTAATCATTCCACCTAACGTGGCACGATTTGAAGTTGATAAGTCAGGGCTAAAGAAAAAACCATGGGGCCGTAAAGCATCATTCAGCGCATCTTTGACTACGCCAGCCTGTACTTTGACCCAACCTTCTGCCGCATTCACCTCTATAACTTGATTCATATAGCGTGACATATCGACAATAATGCCATGGGTTAACGACTGACCATTGGTACCGGTACCGCCGCCTCTTGCACTAAAGACGACTTTGCTAAATTCTGCTTGATTGGCAAGCGTTAACGCGACTTGAACATCATCAGAGGTCTTAGGATAGATCACTGCTTGCGGTAAGAACTGATAGACCGAGTTATCGGTAGCTTGAGCTAATCGCGCGCTATAACGGGTGTCTATATCGCCACTAAACTGACCCTCCTCTAGCGTTGATAGAAAGGAAAGGTAAACAGGTTCAAGCGTTTGTTGATGAGATAACTTCGGTAACATGGCGGCTTCTGTCAATTATTATTCTTAAATTTATGCCGAACATTATAAACAAAAAAAAGCCGCTAAAAAGCGGCTTTTTTAATGTTTTTAACGAAATGTTAAATCACGCAGACCTAACATCCCATTTTTAGTGGCTGACTTTAGCCGTGTGCTTCGGCAAGGTATAACCAAGTATCAATCACAGTATCAGGGTTTAGTGACACTGTATCGATGCCTTGTTCAACCAACCAAGCAGCAAAGTCATTGTGATCTGAAGGACCTTGCCCACAAATACCGACGTATGCGCCTTTAGCTTTAGCCGCTTTAATAGCCATGGCAAGTAGCGCTTTAACCGCATCATTTCGCTCATCAAATAGATGACTGATGATACCTGAATCACGGTCTAGACCGAGTGTTAGCTGGGTTAAGTCATTTGAACCGATAGAGAAACCATCGAAATGCTCAAGGAACTGGTCAGCAAGCAATGCGTTTGATGGAAGCTCACACATCATGATAACGCGTAGGCCATCTTTACCACGCTCAAGGCCTTCCTCTTTTAGCAGCTGGATAACTTGCTCAGCTTCGCTCACAGTGCGCACGAATGGGATCATGATCTCAACGTTCTTAAGACCCATATCATTACGTACACGCTTGATTGCTTCACACTCAAGTGCAAAACAGTCGCGGAACGACTCAGAGATATAACGGCTAGCACCACGGAAGCCCAACATTGGGTTCTCTTCTTCTGGCTCATATCTATCACCACCAACAAGGTTTGCATATTCGTTTGACTTAAAGTCAGACATACGCACAATGACCTTTTTAGGGTGGAATGCAGAACCGATAGTGGCGATACCTTCAACCAAGCGAGCAACATAATACTCAACCGGAGAGTCATAACCAGCGATCATCTCGTGGATCTCTTCCTGAAGCTCAGCCGTTTGCTGGTTAAACTCAAGCAGCGCTTTAGGATGAATACCAATCATACGGTTAATGATGAACTCAAGACGTGCAAGTCCAACACCTTCGTTAGGCAGACGAGCGAAATCAAATGCTCTGTCAGGGTTACCGACATTCATCATAATCTTCATAGGAAGATCAGGCATTGAATCAACGCGTGATGAAATCACTTCAAAATCTTGTAAGCCGTCGTAAATAAAGCCAGTGTCACCTTCGGCACAAGAAACAGTCACTTCCTGACCATTTTGAATGCGTTCAGTTACATCGCCACAACCAACAACTGCAGGAACACCTAATTCACGAGCAATAATTGCTGCGTGACAAGTACGTCCACCACGGTTAGTCACAATAGCACTTGCGCGCTTCATGATTGGTTCCCAATCAGGGTCAGTCATGTCTGTTACCAGTACATCACCTGGTTGGATCTGGTCCATATCGTCAATTGACTTAAGAACTTTAGCCACACCTTTACCAATCTTGTGTCCGATTGCACGGCCTTCACAAACCACATCACCTTGAGTCTTTAGGTGGTAACGCTCAATAAGCTGTACATCTTCACGAGATCGAACAGTTTCAGGGCGAGCTTGAACAATATACAACTTACCGTCGTTACCGTCTTTTGCCCACTCGATGTCCATTGGACGACCGTAGTGCTTTTCGATAGTCATCGCTTGCTTAGCAAGCTCTTGTACTTCTTCGTCATTGATTGAGAATTCACGACGCTTATCAGCGGCGATATCTTCAATCTTAACTTGCTTACCGTGGGATTCATCATCTGAATACACCATCTGAATAAGCTTGCTACCAATATTGCGACGAACAACCGCTTTATGGCCAGCAACTAAACTTGGCTTATGAACATAAAATTCATCAGGGTTAACTGCACCTTGAACAACCATTTCACCTAGACCGAATGAAGAGGTAATAAATACCACATCATTGTTGCCAGACTCAGTGTCCATAGTGAACATGACACCTGAAGATGCCTTATCAGAGCGCACCATACGCTGGACACCAGCAGAAAGTGCAACACCTTTATGGTCATATCCTTGGTGAACTCGGTATGAAATAGCTCGGTCATTAAACAAAGAAGCAAATACATGCTTAGTTGCTACAAGTACCGCTTCATAACCTTTAACGTTTAGGAATGTTTCTTGTTGTCCCGCAAAAGATGCATCCGGCATATCTTCTGCAGTAGCTGAAGAGCGAACCGCAAAAGATGCGTCACTGGTTTCAGCGGCAAGTTTGTCGTAAGACTCACGAACGACTTGCTCAAATTCTGGATGGAACGGGGTATCGATAACCCACTGTCTAATCTGTGCACCTGCTGTAGCGAGTGCGTTCACGTCATCTACATCTAGAGTTTCTAGAATCTCGTATATCTTCTGGTTAAGTCCGCTTTGTTCAAGAAATTCATTGAACGCAAAAGACGTTGTCGCAAATCCACCAGGCACTTGAACACCTGCATTTGAAAGATTGCTAATCATCTCACCAAGAGAAGCGTTTTTACCGCCTACCTTGTTGACGTCACCCATGCCTAATTCTTGATACCAGAGTACGTATTGCTGCACAGTTCTAATCTCCGCAAGTATATTTTAGTGTGGCTCTTCACACGAGAGCAGCGGCATTTTACACTCCCCAACAACAAGCGTAAATGTATAATTTTATTTGTAATTTTATTACTACAAGAGGTCAGAATGTTGCGTAAAGTATTTTATATCTCAGATGGGACGGCGATCACAGCAGAAGTGTTTGGCCATGCAGTACTCAGTCAATTTCCCCTTGAATTTGATGCACTTACCATTCCTTTCGTTGAAACAGAAAAAAAAGCTGAAGCCGTTAAGGCACAAATTAATGATTGTTTTATTACAACAGGTGAGCGACCACTGGTTTTCCATTCTATCGTCAAAGCTGAGATTAGAGACATCATCTATAGCAGCGAAGGACTCGATTACGACTTTTTGAACACATTCGTTGCGCCTTTAGAAAAGCAATTAGGCATGCCTGCAACGCCAGCTTTACACCGAACTCATGGTAAAACCAATGACAGTTATGAAGCGCGTATAGAAGCGATTAACTACGCGATGGAAAATGATGACGGCCAAACCATGAAACACATGGATAAAGCAGATCTTATCCTACTGGGTGTATCACGCTGCGGTAAAACCCCCTCTAGCCTATACCTATCAATGCAATTTGGTATAAAGGCAGCGAACTATCCTTTCACTGAAGATGACATGGATAATTTAAAACTTCCTGATGCATTAAAACGCAACAAAGATAAGTTATTTGGACTCACCATTGATCCTGTCCGTTTACATGAAATCCGCCAAAGCCGTATGTCTAATAGCCGGTACTCCTCAATGCGCCAATGCAGAATGGAGGTGAAAGAGGTTGAAATGATGTATAAGAGAGAACGTATCCCGTTTGTAAACACCACCAACCATTCGGTAGAAGAGATTGCGACCAAGATTTTAGAAGCAACCAGTCTAGAGCGTCACATGTTCTAATCCTCATGAGCAAATGAAGGCTTTTTTAAAGCCTTCATTTTATCAAAACAGTAAGACATTCAGCCTTGTGCTGTTTTTTATTCATTAAAAATAACAATCCGCAGTGTCTTTTATGATTGAATAGCACCTCACCGCTGCTTAATTTTCTGCTTCTTATACGTACTATCCAGTCCTTAGCAACACAACCACGACCTAAAGCGGATCATGCATTTCACCGCTACTTATGCATAACATAAATCAAATAGTTGCTAATAAGAGGCAAATTAGCGCTAAATTTCCGTTATTTGCCACTGTGCATAGCGCTATGATTCGTTATAATCCGAAGTAATCAGGCAAAAAGCCCATACGAACGCTCGGTATTGTGAATGACCATTAAAACAGACGAACTACGCACCTCACTTTTATGTAAGGTAATTTCACCTGCACAACTCGCTTCTGAATACCCTTTAACTCAAGATGCTGCTGACTATCTAGTTGAGCAACGACGTGAAGTAGAGGCTATTATCAATGGCGATGATCAACGACTACTTGTCATCATCGGCCCATGCTCAATACATGATACAGAAGCTGCACTCGATTACGCTCAACGCTTAGCAAAGCTGCATCAGCAATATAAAGACGACCTTTGTATTTTAATGCGCGTTTATTTTGAAAAACCACGTACTACTGTCGGCTGGAAAGGACTTATTTCAGATCCCGATTTAGATGGTAGCTTTAGTCCTAATAAAGGTTTGCGTAAAGCGCGTCACCTTCTACAGCAGATCACTGAACTAAAACTACCTATCGCAACAGAATTCCTCGATATGGTTAATGGTCAGTACATTGCAGACTTGATCACTTGGGGGGCGATTGGCGCACGTACAACTGAAAGCCAAATACACCGTGAGATGGCATCAGCACTTTCATGCCCTGTTGGATTTAAAAATGGTACTGACGGTAATATCGATATTGCTGTTGATGCCGTGCGTGCAGCGCAGGCTCCACATATCTTCTATTCGCCAGATAAAGACGGTGCAATGGCCGTTTATCGTACGCATGGTAACCCTTATGGCCACATTATCTTACGCGGTGGTAAGCAGCCAAACTACCATAGCGAAGATATCGAAAAGGCAGCCACTCAACTAAACAGTGTTGGCGTCACTCAACGTATGGTTGTCGATTTTAGCCACGGTAATAGCCAGAAGAAGCATAAGCAGCAGTTCAATGTTGCCGAATCAATTATGCAGCAGATGGGCCAAGGTTCTACTGCCATTGCAGGGATCATGGCAGAAAGCTTTATCGAAGAAGGCAATCAGAAAGTCGTTGCTGGTGAAGAACTTGTATACGGAAAGAGTATTACCGATGCTTGTATTCATTGGGAAGATTCAGAAATACTGCTACGCGATCTAGCAAAAGCTTCACGCGCTAGAATCGAATTACTGAATAAAAAATAGGTTTAATTAAGCCGGATAATAAACGTAGTCAACATCAATGTTGACTACGTTTTTTTGTGCCTGATTAACACCAGTTGTATTATGTTCAATAAAGTTTGTCCCTGCTAGTCAGCTCAAACTCTTTCTTAACCAACAACGACTATGTCCTGGCATATAGTCTTTTAACTCACCAAAAATGCTGTAACCTCGACGCTTATAAAACTCGACGGCTTGGTAACTAAAGCTGGTTAAATGTGAATGCTCACAACCATTCTTTCGAGCTTCTTGCTCTATTAGACCAATTAGCTTAGTGCCGTAGCCTTGGCCACGTAACTTTTCTGACACCCAGAAGGAGTCAATCCACAGCCAACCAAAATTGTCATAATTACCTATCACACCGCCGAACAGTTCTCCGTTAGGGTTGCGCAAAACGAATGCTAATTCATATCGACCTGTTGCAGGCACTTTGGTTTGACTGAAAGCTTCAATGCCATCCCAAATAGTTGCCTGCTCCAACTCTGATAACTTGTCTTTACGTGCTATCTGATACATTCGGTTTTCCTTTTACTATCTATAGCGATACTATTTCTGCTAAATACTATCAACTATGACGATTGCATTTCGATAGCAATTTTTTAAATTAACCTATTGAAATTTAGTGCAATTGTAAAGCTATAAAAAATCATGTTCAGCACCTAACTCAACACTTTACTCCCGCATTTGTTCTAGTCGGATTGAATATGATTAGCCATAAGTATTAATTGTCTGTTGTGACTACTCACAAACGACTATAATCGCGCCTCTCTTGTGCATAACCTTAGGTTGCCGTATGCCTTTAACTCAAACACCGACTCAATTTAGTGAAGCAATGTCACTGAGAATTGAGCAGTCAGAAGCTCGCGTTATTAAAGCTGTGTTTCCATCAATTACTAACCACCACAATACACTGTTTGGTGGAGAAGCCTTAGCTTGGATGGATGAGACAGCATTCATTGCAGCTACACGCTTTTGCCGCAAAACACTTGTTATCGTCAGTTCAGATAGAATTGATTTTAACAAAGCAATCCCAGCAGGTTCTTTAGCGGAGATTATTGCCAGAGTGATTCATGTAGGTAATACCTCAATCAAAGTTGAAGTTAATATTTTTGTAGAGGATATGTACCAAGATCTTCGTGAACATGCGATACGCGGTGTCTTTACCTTTGTTGCAGTAGACGATGATAGAAAGCCAACAACAGTTTGGACCCAAGGGTAAACGCATAAATTATAGAGGTTTAGTAAAAACCTCTATAATTTGTTTCGAACTTTTGATTAACCTATTAATAAAAGGTATAAAGCTTTAGACCAAAGTCTAACTCCACGCAAAAATTTACCAAATAATAACGTTTGTCGGATAAAGCCATAGAATAGCTTGTCATTTATCTGTTACATTGAAAGTATCTTCACGAGCAACCAAAATAACCCTATAAAGCCATGAAGCCTGAAAACTTAAATATAATAATAGCGGATGACCATCCTCTATTTAGAAACGCCTTAAGACAAGCATTAGCCACAGCGTTTACCAATACTCAGTGGTTCGAAGCTGATAGCGCTGATGCACTGCAAAACCTCTTAGACAATAGCGACATTGAATACGATGTTGTTTTGCTGGATCTACAAATGCCTGGCTCTCACGGCTATTCGACATTGATCCATCTTAGAACCCACTACCAAGAGCTCCCCGTCGTTGTTATCTCTGCTCATGAAGATAATACAACGATTAGCCGTGCCATTCATTATGGTAGCTCAGGGTTTATCCCTAAATCATCATCTATGGAAACCCTTGCTACGGCACTAGAGGCAGTTTTATTTGGTGATGTATGGTTACCTGAAGGCGTTGAACTGCAAGAAGTCAGTGATGATGGTACTGACCAGATGGCCAGTAAACTTTCAGACCTTACTCCGCAGCAATATAAAGTGCTGCAGATGTTTGCTGAAGGCTTGCTAAACAAACAAATTGCATATGATTTAGGCGTTTCAGAAGCGACAATTAAAGCGCATGCCACTGCTATATTTAGAAAACTGGGCGTTCGAAATCGCACCCAAGCAGTCATTGCACTGCAGCAGTTAGAGATGGAAAAAGTCGATATTTAATCGCCTGCCCCCCCATAAAGAAGCCGCATTTAAATGCGGCTTTTTAATGATATTCAATAACCTGTTACTACCTAAAGTTCTCCATGACCTTGTAGTACATCATCCCTAGTGCCAATGCCTGGTTTCCGAACCATTCATTTAATGGGATCCGTAAGTGAGACATCTCAGCAAAGAGATTAAACTCTAGCTGCTCTCCAATAATGGCATTAGCCATTATCTCTCCCATAATATGAGAGGTTGCAACCCCATGACCCGAGTATCCTTGGCAATAAAATACATTGTTAGAAACTTTACCTAACTGTGGAATTCGATTGAGTACTATGCCAGCCATCCCCGTCCACTCATACTCTATATTGATCCCTCTCAGTTGTGGGAAAGTACGCTCCAGAGCAGGCCTAAGTTCATTAGCAACATTTTTAGAATCTCGCCCCGAATAGTTAGTTCCTCCACCAAACATTAAACGGTTATCAGCGGTTAGTCGGTAGTAATCCAGTACAAAACGGGTGTCATATACCGCAACATCTTTGGGGATCAAATCATGGGCCTGCTCAGAGGTAAGTTGTGCAGTGGCGCAATTCCCAAGTGATGCAGGAAACAACATGCCTCTTAATTTTTTTCTCGCCAATTTATGATAAGCGTTTCCTGCGAGCACGACACTGTTGGCAGTAATCTTGCCCTTTGCAGTCGTCACAGTAGCAAGTACGCCATCATCAATATCAATGACAGCAGAGTTTTCAAAAATAAGTGCCCCTAAACTCTCCGCAGCCCTCGCCTCACCAATGCAAAGATTGACTGAGTGCAGATGCATATTGCGTTTATTTAATAACCCACCATGATACAAAGGCGTGTTGATATACTCAGGTAATTGCTCTTTAGTTAGCAACTCAAGTTCACTATCCATGCCATGCTTGCAAGCCTCATCATAGGTCTGCTGCAACTCGTTTATGTGACTCGTTTTATAGGCTGTATGCAAATGTCCATACTTAAGATCGCACTCAATGGCGTATTTCTTTACTCGCGTTTTAATAATTTCATGTCCACGCCAACGCATATTCCACACAAACTGCTCAGCATCAGTGCCTAACTTATTGCGTAGCTGCTTAATCATGGCTGTATCACCTGACAAACTGCCCGTCACCTGTCCACCATTGCGTCCTGTCGCTCCCCAACCAATCTTATTGGCTTCGACAATCGCAACCTTGTAGCCCTTCTCACAAAGCTCAACGGCCGTCGCTACGCCAGTGAAGCCACCACCAACAATCACCACATCAACACGTATATCACCCTCTAACTCAGGGTAGTCAGTTTCAGTATTGATGGTAGCGTTATAGTATGAGTTGCAACGTGGTTGTGACATAACAATTTCCTTTTGAGTAATTGATTACTTCTTGTTTTATATTTTTTACATGGCGTTCAGTATATCCATCTTTAATGTTGGGTCAAGTCATCATAAACCTGAATAGTGAAGACAAAAAATTTGTCACTCTTCATTCGATAACTTTATATCAAGTCGGTTTACTCCATTTGAAGCAATAACTTGTCGAGTGATATTTCAGCGACTATCTTCAATAGTGAACGGTAAATACCTTTTACATAGATAAGTCGTACACGTCGCCTTCAGCTTCACTCTTCTTAACTTATCCATGAGCAGAGAGTATTGCCGCAAAAGATAGAACATATGTTGTCGAGAGGCGCACAGGCTTAGCTCTGGGTAGATTCGGCATATTAAGTCACGATCAGAATAAGGACTGTGAAATGAAAAAACTCGGTTTAGTAATTGTTATCCTCGCGCTTAGTGCCTGTGCATCTGCACCCGCTACATGGAAAGGCATGTCAGAAAGAGATATAGCTGCATGGAAGGAAATTGGTTTTAACGCTGAACAAGCTCAAGCATGGAAAAGCGGCGGTTTCACCCCAGAGCAATCAGAGAGTTGGTCTAAACAAGGCTTTAACCTTACCAGCGCGACAAGTTGGAAAGGACAGTCTTTTGATGCTGAAGAAGCAAAAAACTGGAAGACTGGTGGGTTCGATGTAGACAGTGCCGTTGAATCTAGAGATAAAGGTTTAACTCCAGTAAAAGTTGAATAATTCAATTCATATGTAGGTAGAAAGGCACAATTCATGTGCCTTTTTTTGTTTTCGACAATTAGCCCTTTCTAACTAAGCTCGAGATCAATGCTCTAAGCGCAGCAGGTTTCACCATTTTGGCCATGTAGTGGTAACCTCGAAGCTGAATGTCATCAATCAAATCTTTACGAGTATTAGCGGTAATCAATATACCTGGAAGGTTTTCACCATAAAGGTTTCTGACACCATCCATCGCATCAACGCCATTTTGATCGTTATCTAGATGATAGTCTGCAAGTACGATATCTGGAGCAACTCCTTTAAGCCCAAGTTTAATTCTAGCATCGGCAAAGTCGCTGGCGCAGATAACCTCACACTGCCAACGCGTTAATAAACTTTCCAACCCCGCCAAGATGGCCTCTTCATTATCAATACACAATACTTTCACGCCTGCTAAAGGTTGCAATAAAGAGGCTACTTTTTTTGGCGTAGGTGCAGTAACCTTTTTACCAAGTGGCACTTTAATGGAAAATACTGAGCCCTGCCCTAATATTGAACTGACGTTGATCTCATGATCTAGAACACGACTAATCCTGTCTGCAATGGCTAACCCTAACCCCAAACCACTGGCACTTTTACTTTCAGGGTTATCTAATCGCTTAAACTCTTTAAAAATCTCTTTGGTTTCATTCTCATCAATACCACAGCCTGTATCAAGCACTTGAATTTCAAGTTCTCCTCCGCGATAACGGCAACCTAACAAAACACGGCTTCCCTTGGCATAACGATACGCATTAGTTAAGAAGTTTTGTAACACGCGCCTTAAGAGGCTTGGATCTGAATTAATGGTCGCCGAACAAGGAATGGCGCTAAAGTTAATTGAACAATCTTTAGCCATTGCCTCAAACTCAACTGTTAAGCCATCAAGTAGATCTGCAATAGCAAAGTCTCGTCGATTTACATCAACCATTCCTGAATCCAACTTGGAAATATCGAGTAAGTCCGTCAATAGCTCTCCAGCTATTTTCAGCGAGCTGTTAACGTGATTTAAGGTTGTCTTTGCCTCTAAATCTAAGTTTGGATACTGCGACAAAGATGCCGTAAAGAGTCGAGCTGCATTTAATGGTTGCATCAAGTCATGACCAACGGCCGCTAGAAATTGGCTTTTCGATGCGTTTGCCATCTCCTCTTGCGCCTTCGACTCAAGCAGTTTGCTGTTAAGCATGGATAACTCGTAGGTACGCTCTTTAACCCGAGCCTCAAGGGTTTCGTTTGACTCTTGCAGGGCTTTTGCTTGTAAACGATACTGAGTAATATCAGTAAAAGTCATGACAAAGCCACCACCTGGCATAGGATTGCCCTGAATTTTTATGACTTTACCATCTCTTCGTTGCCGCTCAGATACATGTTGAGTGCCGTTGCGCATATGTTGCACACGCTTTTCGACTTGCTCTTCAATATCGCCAGCACCACAATAGCCGCGTTCAGCATTAAAACGAACGACATCGCTAATTGGCATGCCTGCTTGTAAAAAATTGTCTGGATAGTCATACAGCTCGGCATATTTATAGTTCCAAGCCACCAAATTCAGATCTTTATCGACCACACTCATGCCTTCATAGGCATGTTCGATGGCACCTCTAAGCATATCTTGGCTTAAAATAATTTTAGAGGAAGCTTCATCAACCAGACTAAACACTTCATCAAGAGCAAGATCACGACCTTGCATGACGGAGTCCATCACCAATGATGCACTTGAGGCACCAAGCACCCCCGCAAGCATATGTTCGGTATGCGCGATGAGCTCAGGCGGTGCAACTTTATGCCAGCTATCACTTTTAACGGCATCTTCAGAAAAACCCGAAAAACTCTCGTACGCCCTTGTAGGGCTGACAAAGCGACTCGCTAAAATAAGTAAATCTTGCTGTGAAACTGGTGCACTCTTACGATTGGTATCATTTTTTAACCGTCCTGGGGTAACAAAAGCGCTAGCTTGGATACGTTCAGCAACTCCCGCTCTAAACCATACTGAGCCCAACATGTAACATGCGCAATTGGCAAGCAGTGCAATTAAGATGTCGCGTACATTGGGCTTAATAGATTCTAAAAGGGCAATATCTGTCGATACAATCCCCGAATGTTCCGCAGCCCCCTGCAACAAGATATAGCACCAACTGCCAAAACCCACTGCAAGCCCTAAGAACACTCCACTGCGATTACCATGTTTCCAATACATACCGCCTATTAACGCTGGCGCCAACTGTGCAAACGCGCCAAATGACAGCATGCCTAATGAGGACAACGAATCGTTATCCATAAACGATAGGTAACTAAAATACCCAAGTCCCAGAATAAGCATGATGGCTAGGCGGCGTGCATTTAGCAGCAGGTGAGAAAATTGACTGAAATTTCTGGCCTTTATCTGCCCTGTTCGCAACATCAGTGGGACTAGCCATTCATTGCTAACCATTACACTTATTGTCACCACAGCCACAATGACCATGCCCGTCGCCGCTGAAAGTGTTCCGAGCAATGCCACAACGGCCAGCCATGGTTTATCCAGCGCCAATGGCAGGTTTATCACATAGGTGTCAGCCGCGACAGCATCGCCAAGCAATAGCTTGCCCGCGAGTGCAAGTGGCGCAACAAAAAGGCCAAACAGTAATAAGTAAACCGGAAACATCCATTTGGCTTTAACCATGGTTTGTTCATTAGTGCACTCCACCATCATTACGTGAAATTGCCTTGGCATACACAAGAATGCAGCCATGCCCACCAGCAGTTCAGGCATGAGTGATTCAATACGAAGATTAGGTTCCTTGATTAAATCTTTAGCACTTGCTTGCTGCCAAATATCGGTAAACCCATCGAAAACGCCAAAGCTTATGACGACACCAACAAGTAAAAATGCCCCTAATTTTACAAGTGACTCAAAGGCAATCGCCAACATCATTCCGGGGTTATGCTCGGTCGCATCAAGCTTTCTGGTACCAAATAAAATAGCAAAAATGGCTAATAAACCAGTAATAACCAGCGAGACTTTAGCGCCGTCAAACAATGCCCCCTCTGGCTGAAAAAGATTCAAGCTGAACACCATCGCTTTAAGTTGCAGTGCTATATAGGGCATGATGCCAAACAGGGCTATTAAAGTTACGATTGCTGCAAGTACTTGAGATTTCCCATATCGTGCGGCAATAAAATCGGCAACTGAGGTAATGTTTTGTGCCTTTGACACAATCACCATCTTTCTCAGCAGGCCAAAACCAACAGTGAATATTAAGATAGGTCCAATAAAAATGGGGAGAAATGACCAAAGGTCATCGGCAGATTGACCAACCGTGCCGAGAAAACTCCAAGATGAACAATACACAGCAAGGCTTAAACCATAGATCCAAGTTTGGATCCGCTTCGTGATACGACTGAACCAGCGCTCAGCTCCCCAAGCAATGAGGAACAAGATACATACATATATGATGGCAATGGTGCCAACCAGAACAGTCAAATTCATAGGATTCTCTTTTTTTTACCTATTTTGCGGTAAAAACCAAATGAAATCTAGCCAAAAATAAATTACAACCATTTAAAAAATAAGGATATTTTTTTACTAGACCAAGGTCTAATAGAGATATAACCCTCACACAATCCATACTCATCTCACGCAAATTAGATAAGGGAAGCCCAATGAGCATGCAGTCTCTCTACAAAGTTCCAAGTGAAATCGCAGCCAATGCACTTGTAAATGACGAACAATATAAAAAAATGTATCAGGAGTCGATTGTAAACCCTGAAGGTTTCTGGAGAGAACACGGCAACCGTATCGATTGGATGAAACCCTTTACTAAAGTAAAGAAAACGTCGTTCGATGACCATAACTTGTTCATTAAATGGTTCTATGATGGCACGCTTAACGCGTCAGCCAACTGCCTAGACAGACATTTAGAAAATAATGCCGACAAAGTGGCTATTATCTGGGAAGGCGATGACGCAAAAGATCAGCGTACTATCACCTATGGTGAGTTGCATGCTGATGTATGTAAGTTTGCTAACGCCCTTCGCAGCCAAGGCGTAAGACGCGGAGACGTAGTAACAGTTTATATGCCTATGGTGCCAGAAGCCGCAGTTGCCATGCTTGCCTGTGCGCGCATTGGCGCTATCCACTCTGTGGTATTTGGTGGTTTCTCACCCGATTCTATCGCCTCACGCGTCATTGATGGTAACTCGAAAGTTGTCATTACTGCTGATGAAGGTGTTCGCGCAGGCCGTATTATCCCGCTTAAAGCTAATATCGATGAAGCACTATCCCACCCTGATGTTGATTGTATTGAAAAAGTCATCGTAATGAAGCGTACTGGCGGCGACATCAACTGGGTCGAAGGTCGTGATATCTGGTGGGAATCTTTAATGGAAACGGCCTCCGAGCATTGTGTTCCAGAAGAGATGGGCGCTGAAGATCCGCTATTTTTACTCTATACCTCTGGCTCAACCGGTAACCCTAAAGGTGTGTTACACACTACAGGCGGTTATATGGTTTACGCTGCGATGACTCACGAATATGTCTTCGATTATAAAGACGGGGAAGTGTATTGGTGTACCGCGGATGTCGGTTGGATCACCGGGCACTCATACATGGTTTATGGGCCACTTGCTAATGGCGCTACCGTGTTAATCCACGAAGGTGTGCCTAACTATCCAAGTCCAGCTCGCTTAGGTGAAATGATTGACCGACATAATGTCAATATCCTCTATACCGCTCCCACGCTTATTCGTGCGTTAATGGCCGAAGGTAAAGAGCAGTTCAATGGTTTCGACGGCAGTTCACTGCGCATAATGGGCTCAGTTGGAGAACCGATTAACCCTGAAGCATGGCGCTGGTATAACGATGTAATTGGTCATGAGAAATGCCCTATCGTTGATACGTGGTGGCAAACAGAAACTGGCGGTATTTTGATTAGCCCACTACCAGGTGCTACAGATACTAAACCTGGCTCAGCAACTCGTCCATTTTTTGGTGTACAGCCAGCACTTGTTGACAACATGGGCAATATCGTAGAAGGGGCGAATGAAGGAAACCTAGTGATTCTTGATTCATGGCCTGGACAGATGCGCACCGTATTTGGCGATCATGACCGCTTTGTACTGACCTACTTTAAAACCTTTAGAGGAATGTACTTCACCGGTGATGGTGCGAAACGCGACGAAGATGGTTACTACTGGATCACTGGACGCGTTGATGATGTGATAAACGTATCAGGTCATAGATTGGGTACAGCAGAAGTTGAAAGTGCCTTAGTTGCCCATGAGCAAGTTGCAGAGGCCGCAGTTGTTGGCTATCCGCATGATATTAAAGGTCAGGGGATCTATGCTTATGTGACGCTGACGAGGGGTACGGTAGAAACTGAAGAGCTACGTCAAGAGCTTCGCCAATGGGTTAGAAAAGAGATTGGCGCACTAGCAACTCCTGATCTCATTCAGTGGGCTGGCGGCTTACCTAAGACACGTTCAGGAAAGATTATGCGTCGATTCCTACGTAAGATTGCCGCAAATGAAGTGACAAACCTGGGCGACTCTTCAACGCTTGCAGATCCTGCAGTCATTGACACACTAATTGAGTCTCGACTTAACCGCAGCGAATAACTATCGATTCGAATTTTAAATCGATTAAAGGCTACAACATCGAAATGTTGTAGCCTTTTTGCTCTTCGCTTTTGCTTAGATTAATGATTGATCCAGTGTTCACAACTCAATTCGGCGACTTTCAACTCTATATCATAGGGAACGGGCTGCGGAGTTTTAGTTAGTGATTTTGCATCCAGCGCAATTCTTTCCAAACTCAATGTTTGCAACGCTAAACCTAGATCCATAATCTCAATCGGGTTACCGTCGCCTGCTGAAAGATTAACCAAGTTTGCATTAGATAATAGGAAGAGCTGTTTGTTACCCAAATCATAAGCTGTTACATGGGGTCTAATTTGCTGTTGCTTATTGCTCATTTTTTGTAGTGCGGCTACGTTAATTTCGCGCTGAAAATGTCCAGCATTGGCAATAATGGTTTTGTCACGCATCAATTCAAAGTGTTGCTGTTGTAGAGTATCGTCACGGCCAGTAATCGTTATGACCATGTCGGCGTCAGGTAACGCATCCGCAAGCTGCGCCGTATAAAACCCTTCAAGGTGCGCTTCCAGTTTAGCTAACGGATTAATTTCAACGACTGTAACGTGTGCTCCCATCCCCCGTAACCGCTGAGCAGTGCCGCTACCACAATAACCATAGCCAACAACGACCACTTTCTTTCCATGCAGCATCACATTGGTAGCTCGCATAATACCATCAACGACCGAGGAGCCCACACCGAAGCGATTTTCGATAATGCGTTTTGACATCGTGTCGTTAATAATTAGCGTACTCCACTTATTAGATTTAAAGTCTTCCCTTAAACGATTAGCTCCTGTTGTGGTTTCCTCTGTGGCTCCTATAATATGTTGCTGAAGGTGCTCAAACTGCGGGTCAGTGAAGATAAGTTCATGTAGATCGGCGCCGTTATCGGAAATAATGTCCGGGTTAAACTGCAGTACAGCCTTACAGTAATGAATATGCTCCTCAAATGATTCGTCTCGCTTAGCAAAAACATGTACACCATAATCGGTCACGAGTGCCGCAGCCGTTTCATCTTGCGTTGAGCCAGGCGACCCGGTGATAACGACTTTTGCACCACCCTTAGTTAATGCTTCTAACCAAACCCCCGTTTTCGCCTCTACATGTAAGCAGATCCCAATAGTTAGCCCTCTAAATGGTTGCTCTTTTTCTAATCGCTCGATAAGACTGCGCATAATCGGCATATGGTGTTTTGCCCATGCAATACGTTTAGTCCCTTCTGGCGCAAGACTTAAGTCAGCAACTTGATAATTGTCGAGTGAAAGTGTCATAGGTACCTCTGTTAATGATTCTGACATGGTCAATGAGTTACGACATATGTTGCTGCAACTGCTGTTTAGGAAAAACAGAATCAAATACAAAGACTGTTTCTATGCGGAAATAATCACAGGATGAAAATACGCTTAATGCGTCTTACTAAGCTGACAGCTGGATAACTGCAGGCGGCTAACGTACTATCAACGAGGGCGACTTAATTTCGCCGTCGGTCGAACCCAATTGTTGAGAACAGATGAGCATAAACCTAAATTTACTGATGACCTTCTATACCGTTGCGAAGCATAACTCGATCACTTTAGCGGCCGATGAATTGCTTGTATCTAAATCGGTAGTAAGCAAACAACTTAAAAAGCTTGAAGCTGACTTACAATGTACCTTATTGCAAAGAACGACCCGGCGTATGTCGCTAACCGATGAGGGCAAATTTTTATTCGATAGCTATGCCAATATTTTTAACCAGATAAACCAATGCCATGATGTGATTGACCGTAAAAATGACACCTTAAGTGGCTTACTCAAAATCCGCTTACCGAGCGTACTAGAACATGATGCTCATTTGATGCAAGCTGTTAGCCGTTTTATAGGCTTACACAATGGTATAGAACTCGAAATTAGCTATGGTTATAGCCTTGAGGATATGATCAGCGACCGGGTTGATTTGGCATTCCACATTGGCGAACTTACCGATAGCAGTATGAAGGCAAGAAAAATTAAAAATATTGGCACTCGGGTTGTCGCCTCCCCTGCCTACATTAAACTCAATGGAAGCCCGTCTTCGCCGCGAGATCTTGCTCATCACCGCTGTATGAATTACCGGAGTTGCCTCACTAAAGATAAATGGAAATTTAGTCAGCAAGATGAAGAATTTGAGTTTATTGATATAAAATCTTCTATTCGCTCTGACTCTGAATCCTTACTGGTGGAGATGGCAAGCCAAGATATTGGCATAGCTTGCGCCTTGGATTTTGTCTGTCAAACTCAACTGCAATCGGGGGCATTGGTGAGTTTACTTGAAGATTATACTTGGCAGACCGAGTTGCATATCGTCTACCCAAGCCACTCTGTAACACCTTTTAAAGTTCGCAAATTCATAGACCATATACTGAGCTATTACGCCTAGCGTCATGCCAAGCTCCCAAGCCTTTAACGCAAAATGAGTAATACTGTGCAACTTCGAGATTATCAGCAACAATCGGTTGATGCTGCCATCAACCACTTTAAGTCAACAAGCGATTCTGCTGTCCTTGTCCTCCCCACGGGAGCAGGTAAAAGCATCGTAATTGCTGAACTTGCCCGAATTGCCAAAGGCCGTGTGTTAGTGCTCACCCACGTAAAGGAATTGGTCGCACAGAATGCTGAAAAGGTCGGCTTGCTAACTGACAAAGCATCTATTTATTCTGCGGGATTAAATCAAAAATCGACCCGCGGTAAGACCGTGGTTGCTAGTATTCAATCAGCCGTAAAGCAGCCAACGCAATTTAATGAGCCTTATAGCCTAGTTATTATTGATGAGTGTCACCGCGTCAGTCCGGATAAAGATAGTCAATATCAGCAATTATTAGCCCACTTAAAGTCAAAGAACCGCAATATTAGGCTATTAGGATTGACGGCAACCCCATACCGTTTAGATTTAGGGTGGATTTATCGTCATCACTACCACGGGAAAATAGGTAATACCGATAAGCCTGTATTCGAAAAATGCATCTTCGAACTGCCCATGCGCCCCTTGATCAAACAAGGCTTTCTAAGCCAACCAAAAATGTTTGATGGGCTTAGCGCCCAATATGACTTTAGCGAGTTAACAGCATCGCCTACAGGTCAATACAACGAATCAGAGGTTGATTCCTTACTTAACCATTGTGGCCGTGCTACTACCGCTATCGTTAAACAACTCATTGCACTCGCTAAACATCGCCAAGGGGTAATTATCTTTGCCGCTACGGTTAAGCACGCCGAAGAGATAATGGCAAAGCTTGAAGGGTATGAACCTGCACTGGTCACAGCCAAGACTTCGCGTGAAGATAGAGATCTGCTCATCTCATCCTTCAAAGCTAAGCAGATAAAATTCTTGGTTAACGTAGCCGTGCTAACCACCGGCTTTGACGCCCCTCACGTCGATCTAATCGCTATTTTACGTCCAACAGCCTCAGTGAGCCTATTTCAGCAAATGGTAGGCCGTGGTTTGCGGATTGATTCAGGTAAATCTGAATGCCTTATTATTGATTATGCAGCCAATGGCTACGACCTTTTCTATCCAGAAGTTGGTCAACCTAAGCCCAATAGCAAATGTAAGCCTGTGCAAGTGCATTGCCCTGTTTGCGACTTCGCCAACATCTTCTGGGGGCTAACCGATAATGACGGAGATATTATCGAACATTTTGGCAGACGCTGCCAAGCACTTATAGAAACGACTCACGGTAAACAACAGTGTGACTTTAGGTTTCGCTCCAAAGCTTGCCCCAATTGTGGAGAAGAGAACGATATAGCGGCAAAAGTGTGTAACCATTGTCAAGCAGTGTTGGTCGACCCCGATAAGCGCCTTAAAGAAGTGTTACAGCAAAAGCACCACCACCTTTTTAAGTGTCAAAACATGCTGCTTGAACCAGATGGCGATCGTTTAATCGTCCGCTACATCGATATTGAAGGCAATGATTTTTGTCGCTACTTTAAAATGCAAACTGCGGCGCAAATAAGGGCTGTATTTGCGCTGTTTATTTACCCTCATAGTAAAACGCCAGGCATGAAACATAAAAAGTATCGCTCTGCTCAGGAGCTTGCTAATGATGCCGACAGCTTTAGAAAGCCAGATCTATTACTACTTAAGAAAGGCAAAAAAGGCTGGGATCTGCTTGAGTCCATTTTTGACTACCAAGGCCGCTATCAAACCGAGCCGAGCAATATCGAGCAGTAACTATCAAGTGAGACACTGGTCATTTTGAAATATCCACCATTATAGAAGAGCGGTTTGAGCAAACTTGGGCATTTCTCAACGGTTCCGTGTAGAGCGACTAGTTAACAGTACCTTAAGCATATAGTCGAAAATTCAGCAATGCGATTAACACGACTAAAAATATCGATTAGAACTAATCCGTAGCCTATGTTATAAAGTGCTCAAGCTATTTTTGAGGAATGAATATGTTTGTAGTTATTTTCGGTCGTCCTGGTTGTCCTTATTGTGTACGTGCAGTTCAAGTTGCAGAGCAACTTACTGAAAAGCGTGAAGATTTCAAGTTCAAATATGTGGATATTTATGCTGAAGGGATCAGCAAAGCCGATCTAGAAAAAACGGTTGGTAAGCCAGTTGAGACTGTTCCACAGATTTTTGTCGACAAAGAGCATGTTGGTGGCTGTACTGAGTTTGAAC
This sequence comes from Shewanella piezotolerans WP3, assembly GCF_000014885.1. Taxonomy (NCBI): domain Bacteria; kingdom Pseudomonadati; phylum Pseudomonadota; class Gammaproteobacteria; order Alteromonadales; family Shewanellaceae; genus Shewanella; species Shewanella piezotolerans. The sequence goes on along the minus strand of NC_011566.1, from coordinate 1,887,460 downwards.
AATATGTACGAGATAATGACTTAATGCCAGCGGCATAAGTTTAACCGCTCAATAAAAAAGGAGGCTACGGCCTCCTTTTTTATTGTCTAAATTACCTAACTAATAGTAATAGTCTGGCTCAACTAGAGTACATATTTCATTGAGAAGATAACGCGATTTAACTCGCCATCAAAACCATTTTCTTTAGTGTTCTTCGCATACATATATTCAACGCCAACCGTAAGCGGCTTAACCGGAGAATACAATAAGTTGATATAACCAGAATAAGAGTCTTTATTGACGTTATTGCCAATCAAGTCAATATTGTTATCTGCTTTAAAGCCTGAGCCCGTGATACTTGTACGCCACTTGTCATTCCACCAATGGCGATACGAAATATAACCACCGTATGAAGTGATCGCCTCAATATCACCATTCATATCTAACACACCTGCATTAGCGTAGTTAAGCGCCATATAACGGCCTAACCCATCACCATAGGTGGCAGACATTTTAATATCATCTTGTCCTACAGGGATCACACCAGTAAAACTCACACCGTAACCAAAAGTAGAAGAGTCTAGATCGTCTTTCTCTATATTCAGTTGGCGAGCTAGCCCTGCAAAAGTGAAGGCCATACCGTTTTCTGTTTTCATATTATAGCGAGCAACAAAATCGGGCATCATGCCGCTACCACTAGTGATACGGCTACCGGTTGGATCACGATAGGCATTAAGTGTGGTTTCAGGGTTCTCTGCGGAAAACTGGAAGCCACCGTTAGTGTAGCGAACCATAGTTTGGCGCACAAAAGGCGTACCTTCAGCAGCACCGACAAAATCTAGGTTTTCAGGTAATGCGCCTGGGTTTTGAAAGGTGGTCCACATTTGACCTGCAGCCCAATTATCAAAACTAACAAAAGCTTGGCGAATACGTGGCGAGTAACTGTTTGACACTCGCTCGTTACCATCTGTATGGGTCATAAAATCTAGTTCGATAAAACCAACTAATTTATGGCCGTCTATATCCGTAGAAGACTTAAAGTTAAAACGTGATTCTCTTGCTTGGAAATCGACAACCTGCTTACCGTTACTTGGATCACCATAAATAGTACCTGGTACATAAAACTGTCGTGATAGACTGCCAGAATCTGGAGCACCATTACTGTAATCACTGAACATCACATCTGCTTTTACATAGCCACCAAATTTAAAATCTGTATCTGCCTGTGCACTCATGCTCGTTGCAGCTATAAGCGAAGCACACAAGATACTTAATTTTGCTTGTTTCATTCCCTCTCTCCCATATTTTTTATTATCCTTACGAAATATGACCGACTTAACATCAAGGCAACATTAGCAATAGGTCTATCAGACAAAGGTAGAACACTTATTACTAATTAATCACAATCGCATCTATCGCGGCTAATATTAGTAAAGAATTATACAAAGTGTTAATAACTCACGATAATTTTAAGAGAAAGATGTAACTATCCTTATTGAGTTCAGCCTTTAAACAATAAATGACAATAATGAAGCAACCACGCACAAAACAATATTAACCATTTAATACAGTTACTTATGACCTACCTGCAAAATTTAAAAAGCATTGAAAAAAATATGTAACACTGTTGTCATTGACCAAATAAAAGCTGAGCTATTATTTAAATTTTAGTTTTGTGTAGGCTCATCTTTATTAGTCATATCACCAAAAACGCGTTCCAATCACAAAAAACACCTTGAGGTGCTATAGATGAATATGACCAAAAATAAGGACGAATAACCTCTCTCTAGCTAAGAAATTATTTCTATGGCTTGGTTCTAATGATGAAATGGCTATTGCAGAAAAGTTTTAAAATAATACCAATTAGTATAAGAAGTTGATCTACTCAGAGTGCTTTTTGCGAACTAACTCAAAGCGGGTAAGTGATATAATGGTTATTCCCTTATGAATTTATTCATTGCCGAAGTAGGCGGCAGACACCACTCCTTATTGGCGAGTTTTAGCGGTTCTGATACTAGGTTAACGAGCTTGAACGTAGACTAACTTGCCCTTCACTCATTAACTGATCTCAAAACCGCTAAACTCTCGCTAAGCGATCAAATCTTTATACTGATTGGTATAAGTAGCGATCACCTATTGAGTTAAAAGAAGCGGATACTGAAATAATAAATAGAGGCGATAACGCCAAAAATGACGCAACTATTCGAGTCGATACGATAGGAAGAGCAAACCAGTAGTCTATTCATTAATATCAATCGCCATTGAACTCGCTGTTAATCTCAGTATCGCAAAATTTGTATCAGTCTAACGTGAAAGAGAATAGGTTAAAATTGAGTAAATCGACAAAGTCATGAGTGAGCGAAAATTTAGGATGGATACAGATAATTATGGGCTGAGAAGGATCCAAACCTTCGACCAATTGCTTGCTAACAAGAGCCAGCCAACTGCTATTGTTCTCAAGCAGACACACTGTTCTGATGCTAAGCAATCTTAATGCAAAAGTATTATCTAAGAAGTGTTGCAGGATCAATAAGAAGCGGTGGGTCGTGAAGGGTTCGAACCTTCGACCAATGTGGTAGTTAAGAGTAAAGCCAACTGTGCTCATATTCAAAGCATCAACTGAACTAACCTATCTCTACCTACTCCATTTTTACCACCAGGAGAAGTGGTGGGTCGTGAAGGATTCGAACCTTCGACCAATTGGTTAAAAGCCAACTGCTCTACCAACTGAGCTAACGACCCATCTTGGTGATGCTTCTACTTGTTTTTCCACCTGTAGAATAAGTGGTGGGCTGTGAAGGATTCGAACCTTCGACCAATTGGTTAAAAGCCAACTGCTCTACCAACTGAGCTAACAGCCCTTACTGGTATTACATTTTCTGATTTCATTTGTTTTGAAACAAATCCACCTCAGAAAGTGGTGGGTCGTGAAGGATTCGAACCTTCAACCTATGTGGTAGTTAAGAGTAAAGGCAACTGTGCTCTTATTCAAAACATCAACTGAACCAACCTATCTCTACCTACTCCATTTTTACCACCAGGAGAAGTGGTGGGTCGTGAAGGATTCGAACCTTCGACCAATTGGTTAAAAGCCAACTGCTCTACCAACTGAGCTAACGACCCATCTGGTTTTGCTAGTATCATTTCGTTTTATTTAGTCAGACCAAATAATTCGTTTAGATACCCTCCGAAAGACTCTGTCTCTCTGAGGGCGCCTATAATACCTTTTTCATTTGCTCATGCAAGTGCAAATTTCCCATTTTTCATCGTTTGCATGAAAAACAGTCTAAGAGATTGTTTTTTGAATAAATCGCAATCAAAGTGCTGAAAGTTGCTGCTGTGCAATACGGGCTGCTGCGCTATTAGCATACTCCTTCACAACTTTTTGGTAATAAGCTTTAGCTTTGGCTTTATCACCAGTCTTTTCTGAAATCATACCAAGCTTGACTAAACTCTCGCCACGCTTACCTGAATCCTTGAATTTATCAACAACTGTAGTAAAAGCTTTAGTGGCTCCAACAAACTCACTCTTATTATAGAGTAGCTGCCCTAACCAGTAATTTGCATTAGGTGCATAGCTTGAATCAGGATAACTTTCGATAAATTGAGCAAAAGCTGGAATAGCGGCTTCGTACTTCTTCTCTTTAAGCACTAAATTTACAGCTTGTTCATAACTGGCTGTTTCGCCCAACGTTGAACTTGCCGCTGTGGCGCTATTGCTGCTTGGTCTGCTCACCGCTGCTGCTGGCTTACTTGAGATATTAGCAATATCTTCATAGAGCTGACGCTGCCTTTGTAGCATCTGTTCTATTTGATAAGACTGCTGTTCACTTAATCCACGCAAATCGAGGACTTCTTGCTGCAACGCTTCTAAGCGTTGTTGCATAGCAAATTCAGTTTGCTGTTTTGCTTTTACAATTCGCTCTAGACGAGCCACTCTGTCGTCTGAAGAGCCACCAGCAACATCCTCAACAGGAGCAGGTGCAGCATGCGCTGCACCTGCTAGGATGATTGCCGCTGATATCACGGCGTATTTCATAGGGTAAACCTTTTACCTAAAATTAGTATACAAGTACTGCACGACGGTTTTTAGCAAAACCATCATCAGTGCGAGATAGATCCATCGGCTTCTCTTCACCGTAGCTTACAACGCTCATTTGGCTCGGCTGTACGCCCATACCTTGTAGGTACTTAGCTACCGCTTTAGCACGTCGCTCACCTAGAGCGATGTTGTATTCAGGTGTTCCACGCTCATCCGCATGGCCTTCAATCATCACTCGAACATTTGGGTGCTCTACAAGATAATCACCATGAGCTTCTAACACTTCAGCAAATTGCTGAGAAACTGAACTACGATCAAAATCAAAATAGATGATGTGTTCTTTTCTTAACTCTTGAAACTTAAGTTGCTGCTGTTCAGCGGGGGTTAATACGGGTGCTACACCACCTGTTTCAACGCCATTATTAGCAGAACCCGTTGTAGATGATTCAGTAGAGCTAGTTGCATCTGTTTCAGACTCAGAAGTCGAGCTACAGGCACTGATAGCCATAATAGGAAGTACGACTAACATGGCTTTAAATAGCTTATTCAGATCCATTTTAAAATCCTTAATCTTTATAGTTAGAGAAATGGTGACCAAGAAGGTGATTTCACTTCACCTTGACCGACGGGTAATCTGGCCTTAAATCGTCCATCCATAGAAACCGCCGCTAATACCTGTTTACCTTGGTACGTTGTTCCGTAAATAACCATAGTACCGTTTGGTGCTAGGCTTGGAGATTCGTCGAGTCTAGTACTCGTCAAAACCTGCATAAATCGTGTTTCAAGGTCCATTCTTGCGATATTGAATTTACCATTAGTGCGATTTACAAAAACTATACTGCGCCCATCGGGTGCGATTGACCCGCCTAAGTTCCACTCACCTTCAAAGGTTAAGCGAGAAATTTTACCTGAGTCCAAAAACACACGATACAGCTGCGGGCGTCCACCACGCTCAGATGTCAACAGCAATGACTTACCGTCTGGAAACCAAGATGGCTCGGTATCAATTGAGTAATGGTTTGTCACTCGTTTCAATGCGCTGGTTGCGATATCAACTACGTAAATATCAGGCTGACCATCTTTTGATAATGTCAGTGCTAGCTTTTTACCGTCTGGTGAAAATACTGGCGCCCCATTTATACCATTAAAACTAGTGACTTTCTTACGTGCTTGAGTATAAATGTTCTGCACAAACACTTCTGCTTTACGGTTTTCAAAACTAACGTAAGCAAGTTGCTGCCCATCTGGCGACCATGACGGAGACATCAAAGGCTCAGGAGAGCGTAATAACATCTGTTCATTGTAGCCATCGTAATCAGAGATCATCAACTGATATGGTGATTTTTCGCCATGCTTAACAACAACATAAGCTATACGAGTAAGAAAAGCACCGCGAATACCAGTTAACTTTTCATAAACTACATCACTAATACGGTGACCGTACTGACGAAACTGAGCGGCACTAATGACAGTCTCACGACTATCAATCACTAAATCGTTAGCCGCTTGAGGCCCTGCACCTGATTGTAATTGCGCTTTGACAAGGTCAATTAACTGAAAACTGACTAAATACTTATCTGCACCATAAGGCTTAATTGAGCCCATCACTACAGCTTCTGCAGGTTGCGCCATCCACGCTTTCGCGTCAAATTGGGCCAAGGTACTGATATTACGTTGTGGCAAGCTTAGCTCATCTGATGGACTAAATGTGCCGCTGCGAGCAAGATCAGACATTACCACATCCGATATTTGCGACGGCATGGGACCCGTGCCTTGCCAAACAAAAGGCACAACGGCAATAGGTCTTGCAGCATCAACACCTTCGGTGATCACAATATCCAATGCAGCTTTTGCAGGCATACTGCAAATAAGTAGGCTAGCGAGTAACCATTTCCCCAAAATCTTCATGTGATTCCTTTAATTGAACTCGGGTTGAACTGTTAAATTGATTTCTTTTAGCTTGTTATATACATCTGGCTCATTTGAAACAGGTAGACGCCCTGCTTTATTAATCGCAGCTTTCGTCGCTCGACATACGACGCTATCGCCATCCAAGATTTTACTCGCAGTTACAAAACCATCATTTGCTAAGCGAATAAAGACTCGACAACTTTTACCTCGCATAGATTCATCGACAACTAAGTTACGTTGAATGGTCGCTCTGATCATCGAGGTATAACGCTGAACTTCACTCATCACAGCTTTATTACGAGTCTGTGAAAGCGCTGCTTGCTCAGCAGCTAAAGCTTCTTGCATCATCTTCTCCTGTTCACGGCGAGCTTGCTCTTCAGCTTTGCGTTTACGTTCTGCTTCAGCCTTACGCTTACGTTCATTTTCCGCTTTTAAGGCTGCGGCCTCCTCGGCTTTACGCTTGTCTGCCGCTTTTTTTGCAGCTTCCTCAGATGCTTTGCGCTCTTTTTCCTTTTGCTTACGATCAGCTTCAGCTTTAGCTGCTTTCTCTTTTTCCTGCTTCTGCTTCAATTGTGCAGCTTTGGCTGCATCGTTAGCATTTCGAGTTTCAATCTCTTTTTGCTTTCGCTCTTGCTCTAGCTTTTTAATACGATTCTGTTCACGTTCGCGCTCTTTACGCGCTTCCCGGACACGTCTATCAGCATCATCTTGGCGCGCTTTTTCTTTTCGCTCCGCTTCACGTTTCTGTGCTTTTAGCTTTTCAACGTGCTCAGCCACTTTTTGTTGGTCAACAACCACCGCTTGTACCGCTGGCGCGCTTGCTTGAGGCTGTGGCTTGGGTTTTTCTGAAAAATCAACGCCTAGGGCTAAGATAACTATCACGCCAATATGAATTCCAGCTGAAATTGACACTGGAATAGTTAATTCTGATTTAGCCGCCACTACTTATCCTCCGGCGAATCGGTCATCAATCCAACAGACGGCACGCCCGCGCCTTGCAGTGTCACCATTAACTGGATCACTTTCTCATAGGGGATTGAACGGTCGGCTTTGACAACCACAGGACGTTCAGGCTCTAATTGAATAATTGCCCCCACCCTAATCGCAACTTCGTCCAGTTCAAGAACCTCTTTAGTGCTCGAACTCCCTACATCTAAATAGTACTCGCCCATGGCATCAATTGACGCTACAACGGGTGGTTTGCTATCAGCAGGTAATGATTCAGCAGCACCTTGAGGTAGATCGACCTTAACCCCCTGAGTGACTATTGGCGCTGTCACCATGAAGATAATCAACAGTACCAACATCACATCGATATAGGGCACCACATTAATTTCAGCAACCGGGCGACGGCGCTTCCTTTGGTAGCCTTGATGCATTATGCCTGTTCCTTCTCGCTATATGCTTGGCGGTGCAAAATGCTAGAGAACTCTTCCATAAAGTTAGCGTAAGACATCTCTATCTTTTCGACTTGAGTCGAGAAGCGGTTATACGCGATAACGGCAGGAATAGCGGCAAATAGACCCATAGCGGTTGCAATCAAGGCTTCAGCAATACCTGGCGCTACCATCGCTAATGTAGCATTTTCAACAGCGCCTAAAGCGATAAAGGAGTTCATGATCCCCCATACAGTCCCAAACAAACCTATATACGGGCTGGTTGAGCCAATGGTAGCCAACAGTGGTAAATGTGTTTCGAGTTTTTCTAGCTCTCTTGAAAGTGACACTCGCATTGCACGGTAACTGCCGTCCATTACGGCTTCAGGGACACGACCATTGAGCTTATTGAGTCTGGCATACTCTTTAAAGCCAGTTACAAACAGTGCTTCAAGACCTGAAGTGCGGTCTTGTCTGGCAGATAACTCTTGGTAAAGTTTATTAAGATCAACGCCAGACCAAAACTTATCTTCAAATTTAAGTGCTTCAGTTTTTGCTGCCGTTAATAACTTACGACGCTGAAGGATCACCGCCCAAGAAGCAATAGACAAACTAAGCAAGGTCAGCATAACAAACTTAACTAAAAGACTTGCTTGCAAAAATAATCCAATAAACGAAATATCAGCTTCCACCGTTAAACTCCTGGGCAATATTTAGGGGAATGGCTTTGGGTCTCATACGTGATAATGCTATACAGGCCACTAATATGTCTGCCTCGCAATACGTAACGCCCTGCTCATCAATTAAGCGCTGTTTAAATGTCAACGACGCTTTCTTAAGTTGTATGACCTCGGTTTCGACCATAAGGTTCTGTTCAAAACGCGCAGCTTTACAAAAATCGAGTGCTGCGTGCTTCACAACAAAGGCAATATCATCAGCAAGTAGTGCTGTTTGACTGACCCCCATTGACCTCAACCACTCCGTACGAGCACGCTCAAAAAACTTCAAATAATTTGAGTGGTAAACAACACCACCGGCATCAGTATCTTCGTAGTAAACGGAAATAGGCCAACGAAACATAAAATAAGATCGCCAATTAATGAGACAAAATAAGAGGCCTACTATACCTAGCCAATATGCAATTGTGAATGGCGATATGTGATAAGCCTTAACCATCTTCATAAAATTTTGTTAATAATCTTAAGGGATTATTACATCTGCACTCGAAAGAGTTAAAAATGCACACTCGCTGGGCATGCACTGGCTTAAAATGGACACTGCTTGAGCGATATTAATTTAGTGAGCGCTTTGCCTAATTGCAGCATATTTGGCGCACAAAAAAGGCAGCTTAAGCTGCCTTTTTTATTAGTGTAATCTACACTCTATTGCGCAATTTTGGCTGGCACTTTTAAGCCAAAGTTGTGCCATAGGAAACTATAAATATCGGCAAACTCATCAATCTTCATCGCAGTCGGTTTGCCTGCACCGTGACCTGCTTTTGACTCTATACGCATAATCACTGGCGCATCACCTTGCTGCTTCTCTTGCATCATGGCGCCAAACTTAAAGCTATGCAGCGGTACAACTCTGTCATCGTGATCCGCTGTCATCACCATAGTAGCAGGATAAGACTGAGCAGTTACATTGTGATACGGCGAGTATGCATATAATGCAGGGAACTGCTCTGCGTTATCGGCACTGCCATACTCACTCGTCCATGCCCAACCAATGGTGAACTTCTGGAATCTAAGCATATCCAAAACACCTACCGCAGGCAGAACAGCCGCAAATAGTTCAGGACGCTGCGTTAACGCTGCCCCCATTAATAGACCACCGTTACTACGACCATAAGCGCCAAGCTTTGTACTATTAGTATAGTTCTGGTCGATTAAGTATTCAGCAGCGGCATAATAATCATCAAATACATTCTGTTTTTTATCGAACATACCCGCTTGATGCCAACTTTCGCCATACTCAGCGCCGCCACGTAAGTTTGGCACCGCATAAACACCGCCCATATCCATCCAAGCGATATTAGCAGGACTAAAGCGAGGTGTTAATGAAATCGCAAAGCCGCCATAAGCATATAGAAGCGTCGGGTTATTACCGTCTTTCTTCATGCCTTTCTTGTAAGAGATCATCATCGGCACTTTTGTACCATCTTTACTGGTATAAAAGACCTGCTCAGAGGTGTAGTTATCAGGGTCGAATGATACGGTAGGCTTAGAGTAAAGTGTTGACTCACCCGTCTTAAAATCAAACTTGTAGGTCGTTTGAGGCTGGGTGTAGCTATTAAAGACGTAATAGAAGTAATCTTTACTGCGCTTACCGTATGGGCCTGCAACCTTACCTTTTCCTGGCAGTTTTACATCTTGGCGTTTATCGCCATTCATGCTGTAAATAGTCAGCTTGCCCAGAACATCATGCAGATAACTAACCACAATATGATCATTAACAATAGCAATATTGCTAATTGGATCTTTAAGCTCAGGAACAATAGTCTTCCAATTGTCCTTAGCACTGTTGTTCACATCAATCGCAATCACTTTACCATTGGGAGCATGGTAATCAGTCTTAAAGTAGAATATTGACTTATCATTGCCAATAAAACTATATTCCGCTTCTAGATCAGGGATCAGCTCAACCACTTCTGCTTGTGGTTGTTTAAGCGATTTATAGAAGAAACGATTACGACTGTCGGTACCTTGAGAGATATAAAGCAGTAAATAATCGCCCTTATCCGTCACTTCAATACCAAAACCCCAATCTTTGTTTTGCGGTCTTTCATAAACCAAAGTATCTTCAGACTGCTTGCTACCTATTTTATGGAAGTATACTTTTTGGTTAAAGTTAACATCAGCAAGCGCGTTCCCCCCTTCAGGAGCATCATAACGAGCATAATACACGCCTGTGTTATCGCTGTTCCAAACCGCGCTAGAGAACTTGATCCAATCTAATTGATCGCTAAGTTTCTTGCCTGTAGCAATATCGACTAAATGCCACGTCTGCCAATCCGAGCCTGACTTTGACACGCCATAGGCCAATGTTTTACCGTCGTCACTCACCGATGTACCAGAAAGGGCGATGGTGCCATCTGACGAGAATGTATTTGGGTCGAGTAACACCTTTTCATTACCCGACGCACCTTTAACAAACAAAACAGACTGTGCTTGCAGCCCGTTATTACGATAATAAAAAGTATTACTACCCTTTTCATTCGGTGCAGAAATCTTTTCAAAGTTCCACAACTCTGTAATCCTGTCTACAATCGCTTGCTTATTTTCAATGGCTGATAAATAGGCTTTACCATCTAGTTGTTGTTGCTTTACCCATTGATGAGTCTTGTCTGACTCAACTTCTAAATAGCGATAGGGATCTGCAACCTGAACGCCATGAAGTGTTTCTACGACGCTGTCTTGGTTTTGTATGAGGGTGTCAGCTGTAGACTCTTCAACAGATTGCGTCTGGCAACCTGCTAACGCTAAGCCAAAGCCAATTGCCAATAACGGCTTTTTAGCTAATAAAGTATTGATTCGCATGGTTTGTATCCCTGATTCACCTATCCGTAGTCACACTTAACAGCAATGTTAACTAGGTAGGCTTTTTTATTAAGCTGGCATAAATAGCCATTTTCAAAATGCACTATACAAATTAAAAAAAACCAGCGCAAAATTTTGTTATCGCCTTAGTTTCGCTTATGCCACTGAACAGCCATTAATATTTTAGTAACATAGATTAATTATATATTAAGTGAAATTATGCAAAAAACGTGATTAAGGACTCACAATAGCGCTTACAGGCCGCTAAAACTGTCAATCCAACTCTAAATAGGTATTAGTAAAACTAATCCATACAGCAAATTATTTTAGTTTGTCAGTAATCAAAGCTGGCTCTATAATTCGTCTCGTTTTCAGGAAGTGTCTGCCTAGCAGATTCGGAAACAAAGAACTCTTAAACTTTGGTGGTTATCCACGGAAGTTTCATCCCTGGTTCTTAGCTTGACTTCCTTCCTTCAATTTGTTGATTGCAAATCAAATATTTTTGCAGCCCGCTTACTTATGTAAGCGGGCTTTTTTTTATTTAAATTTTACTGCCGCGACTCGAAACGCCTAATATATAAAAAAGCCCTGCGATAAAAGCAGGGCCCAAACGATAGCTCCAACTAACTCTGTTTTACAGAGGCTTACTTATTCTAATCACCACGCGACGGTTTCTTGCGCGCTCATCAATGGTCTTATTTGACGCAACGTGTCGACGCTCACCATGACCCATAGTATGGATACGACTCTGTGGAATGCCACTTGCTACAAACAGCTCTTTAACGCTGTCGGCTCGCTGAACAGACACACGCTCATTGGCACTGCGTCCACCGTAACTATCTGTATAAGCATCAATCAATACTAAGTCTACGTTCTGATCGTAAGCCAGATACTCTTGCACTTTGTTTATCTGTGCTTTGGCGTAACGTGTCAGCTCAGTACCACCTGACTCGTACGTCAGAACCGTAAATGCAATATCCTCAAAAGAGTATGGCAATAAAGACGCTAAGCACGATTTAAACTGCGCGTATTGGCGCCTGAAGTTGACTGCCGATAGGCCAACGGCGATTTTGTTGCTTTGATTATACCAATCGGCGTAATAGAAGGTTGGCTGCATACCACTTTCAAGCTCTGCAAGCATTGACCATGCTGCATTACGCGGCACTTCACCACTAAAGTATTTTTGATAAGTCAGCTCAGTGATCTCTTTAGAGACGACACCTGGTCGCCAAGCCGGCGCCATACTCATCAATTTGGCTTGAGTAACTTGATCGGGCTTCACCCACATATCAAGAGTAAAATTAAGGTTATGGTTCTTACCCGCAATACTGGTAAACACTGCTTTACCATAAGAGGGAATATCATGCTCTAAACGGCACATCACAGGATTATTACCGCTCACGCGCCACTGGGACTCTTCTAAAGAAGCAACATATTGCTTGAGATCCGCATTGGCAAAAAAAGGTAAGCATAATAATGATGCAAAAAGAACGCTAAGCCGCATAAAACCACTCTCCATAATTGGGTCACTTCTCTCTATCGGCAAAGATTTATCTTTCTTTAGCTTATAAAACGAGCAAACGAACATGACAGTCATTCTCAGTTGCCCCATAATAGGCACCTGCTAACTTTTTGGATAATTTAATGACTGACACTTTCGACCACAACAAATTGAAAAACCGCTTCAGAGGCTATTTCCCAGTGGTTATCGATGTTGAAACAGCCGGGTTCAATTCAAAGACCGACGCGCTACTAGAAATCGCAGTCACGATGTTAAAGATGGATGATGACGGTGTGCTTCAATTAGACAAAACACTGCATTATCATATCGAACCTTTTGAAGGCGCAAATCTTGAACCTGAAGCTTTAGCCTTTAATGGTATTGATCCAACTAACCCATTGCGCGGCGCAGTCAGCGAAAAAGAAGCCTTTTTAGAGATCTTCAAAGAGGTCAAAAAAGCACAAAAAGCCTCTGAATGTCATCGCAGTATTATTGTGGCGCACAACGCCGCCTTTGATCACGGCTTTGTCAGTGAAGCCATAGAACGAAATGGCCTAAAGCGCACTCCATTTCACCCTTTCGCTACTTTCGATACCGCTGCACTTGCAGGTCTTGCTATCGGACAGACAGTATTGGCGAAGGCGTGTGCAATGGCTGGGATTCCATTTGATAACCGCGAAGCTCATTCAGCGTTATATGACACGGAGCGCACCGCTGAATTGTTCTGTTTAATCGTCAACCGCTGGAAGTCACTAGGCGGCTGGCCATACATTGCCGACGAATCTGATCCTGAAGCAGAAGATGTAGCAGAAGCAGACGTTAAACCTATTGCAGAATAGTAAAACAAGCTTAAACGCTAAATATACAAAAGCCGCATACTATGCGGCTTTTTCTATATTATGAAATAAAGATGCCACTAGAGAGCTAATACCAATCAACGTAAAGACTTGATCGCCCAGCGAGAGTTTAGCGGTTTTGAGGTAAGTTATCCCTGACAGTATTTTGGAAATATCCTAATTCATCAGACGTATGCAAGCAGCAAGGTAAAGTTTACTTTGCCGTAGAAAGCTCAGCCGCTACGTCTCGACGAAGGTGTATTACTCTCTAACCATGTTAAAGGGTGCTGCCATAAATGACTCGATTTTCGGCTAAAAAATTTCATATGCCCTATTTCAACCAAACCGTTTGTTTCGGGCGATAAGGTCATCGTAGCAGCAGTCATATTTTCAAACACGGCCAACATATCAGTCACATTAATATCAATCGCAATATCATCGTCGGTAGCATTCACCCACAGTGACGGTGTCGAAAGCGTATTGTATAAGTGAGTATGTATTGATTTACCAAAAGCCGTTTTTACATAGCCTTGACCATTGCACCAATCGCGCCATTGGTTGGCAACACCTTTAGGTAGTGGTTCCCCCATACCAAGCAACTGCGATTTAGTATGACCAAAAAGCATGTTACTTACAGGGATAAAAAGGTTCATAAAAAAATGAGCTTTTAAGGCGTAAGGCATTTTCATGTTTTTTAAGCGACCAGAAGAACTTGCAAAAGTAAAAATTGAATTCAGATCTCCTGCATTGTGCATTAAGCCAACCAATTGCCCACCCGCACTGTGACCAATTAAATGATAAGCACTATCTGGATAGCTTGTTTTGAGATACTCAAGAATGGCTGGCATATCTTGTTCGCCCCAACACTGCAATGTCGCATTGCTAGCACTCACCTTACCCGATAGTGACCGCCCAATACCACGGTTATCAAAAGTGATAACCGCATATCCATGCCCTGCTAGAAACTCAGCAAAACCCTTGTAAAATTGCTGCGTTATCCCTGTGGCAGGACCTATCAATATCGCCGCTTTCGCCTTACCACTGGGTTTAAATAACGTGGCTGCAAGCTTGAAGCCGTCTTGGCAACAAATCTCTAAGTCATCGATGGAAAAGTCATTCATTTCAGGCCTGTCTATATTCGCAACATTTTAACAACACTACAGCAGAGGTCATACCAGCTGCAACATTTTAATCTAATCATGAAATTTTAAGTACAGTCAACAGATATTGTCGCAATATCCTTAGCAAGCATTTTCGATTCTTAAATTTCATCGGGCGCTTACAGATTGACTATTATGAAATGAAATCTAGTCATTCAGTAGTAACTTAACCCAAAGTGGATTCAATGGCCTGCGATAGGTGCAGGATTGGCAGTCCGAATGTCGTATTCATACCAATTGCATTAAGTATTTGACCAGTTCAGAGCCCCTCAGTCTTTTCAATTCAAAGCGCATTGGTAAAGAAATGGTTGTTCCCTTTTAAGCCAATGCAAAGCAGAAGTGGAAAGACTGAGGAACTCACGTAGTGCGGCTTAGGTGAAACAAATTGGCAAAACGCTGTATGATTCGCTATGGGATTTGGATATACGACTAAATGGATTTAGGAGGTAGAGCGAAGCAGGATGCCAGAGCCGAGAATAACTATTAGCTCAAATCCCACTACTTTCCTACAGCGTTTTGAATTCCCGCTGAATGGTCAAACTTTTAATGCAATTGGTATCACATGGTCAATGATGTTCCCTACATCATAAAGATATTTCCTGTTCCCTATGGGTTAATGGGGTGAGCTGAAAGCGAACGGCCTATACCAAGCAAAGACTGATAAAAATAGTTAACGTCACTAGCCAGCCCATAGACTCAAATCACAGACACAAAAAAGCCGCGTTTAAACGCGGCTTTTCTAACATCTAACTGCTACACGCAAGTATTAAAGTTGATCTGCGTTGTCGCTTAGGTAAGAAGCAACACCTTCAGTCGATGCGTCCATACCCTTGTCGCCCTTTTCCCAACCAGCAGGACAAACATCACCGTGCTCTTCGTGGAACTGAAGTGCGTCGATCATGCGAAGCATTTCGTCAACGTTACGACCTAGTGGAAGATCGTTAACCACTTGGTGACGAACTTGACCTTCTTTGTCGATTAGGAAAGAACCACGGAAAGCAACACCAGCTTCTGGATGCTCTACGTCGTATGCTTTACAGATTTCATGCTTAACGTCAGCAACAAGAGTGTATTGAACTTGGCCAATACCGCCTTTCTCTACTGGAGTGTTACGCCATGCGTTATGGGTAAACTGAGAATCGATAGAAACACCGATAACTTCAACGCCACGCTTCTTGAACTCGTCCATACGGTGATCGAATGCGATCAACTCTGAAGGACATACAAATGTAAAGTCTAGTGGGTAGAAGAATACGACGGTTGGCTTACCCTTGATCGCTTCAGAAAGGTTAAAGGTATCTACAATTTCACCATTACCAAGTACCGCAGCTGCAGTAAAATCAGGAGCCGGACGGCCTACTAATACACTCATTTTATTTCTCCATCTATGGATTGCTAAAACGCTTTTTCGTTTTAAATCTAAAGGCATTATAGGCAGTGTTTGACTTCATACAAGCTATTTGAGAGCAATATCACTTTTTTGAATATTAATTCTGTTAACTGGCCATTATGCAGCCACCAAGTCCACAAAGCTCGTGTTGGTATTCACACTTTCACAGCAATTAGCCCTACACTCAGTTCACAACTCGCATCCAAATCAATATATCGCCCCTTCACGCTGGACATCACGCAGGTTAACAGGCAAAAATAGTAGCAACTTTGAATATAAGAAAAAGATAAAGCTTATTATGAACGCAGTCGTTATTGCCGTTTGCCTGATGCTGGGGTTGAGCCTGGCACGAGTGAACGTTGTTATTGCTCTTACCATTAGCGCATTGGTTGCTGGTTTGGTTGGCGGCATGGATCTACAACACACTGTAGATGCTTTTAATACCGGTTTGGGTGGCGGTGCGCAAATTGCACTGAGCTATGCCTTACTGGGCGCCTTTGCCGTAGCCCTGTCTCATTCAGGCTTAACCACCTTGATTTCACGCAAAGTCATCGGGGCCTTAGGCGGAGAACAATCAAAATCCAACTACAACCGAGTTCGATGGATTTTGCTACTCTCTATATTGGCAATGGCGGTTTCATCGCAGAACTTGCTACCCATACATATTGCGTTTATCCCAATCTTGATCCCACCTTTATTGCATGTGATGTCTAAACTGTCGCTCGATAGACGATTAGTGGCCTGTGTGCTGACGTTTGGTCTAGTCACTACTTATATGATTTTACCTGTTGGTTTTGGTGGCATTTTCCTCAACGACATTTTACTTGCTAACCTTAATACCAATGGCCTTGAAGCAGTGCGCTCGCAGATCCCTCAGGCGATGTTATTGCCAGCACTCGGTATGATTTGTGGTTTATTGGTGGCAGTGTTTATCTCATACCGTAAACCTCGAGAGTACAAAGAGGAGCTTATACTTACTGCTGAACCAGAAAATGAAGGCGTTAACCCTCGCAATATTGCCATTGCCGTTGTCGCGGTAATCGCCACCCTTGCCACTCAGCTTTATACTGGCTCGATGATTTTTGGTGCCTTGATAGGTTTTATTATCTTTAGCTTCTCCGGTGCATTAAAGCATGTGGCCGACCAAGATGTATTTAACCAAGGCGTGCGCATGATGGCTAACATTGGCTTTATTATGATCTCAGCCGCAGGTTTTGCCGCCGTGGTTAAAGAGACTGGTGACGTCAGCACATTAGTCAGCTCATTAGCGGATATTATTGGCGACAATAAAGCCCTCGCTGCATTTTTGATGTTGTTAGTTGGCTTGTTCATTACCATGGGCATTGGCTCGTCGTTCTCGACTATTCCGATTATAGCCACGATTTACGTGCCGCTCGCACTGACCTTTGGTTTCTCGGTTGCTGCAACAATTGCACTTGTTGGCACAGCTGCAGCACTAGGTGATGCTGGCTCGCCAGCTTCTGACTCCACGTTAGGACCAACAGCAGGTCTTAATGCTGATGGTCAGCACGACCATATTAGAGACAGTGTTATCCCAACGTTTATTCACTATAACATTCCGTTGCTAGTGTTTGGTTGGATTGCAGCAATGGTGCTCTAGGTTATAGAAAGAATAAAAACAAAAAAGGAGCCAATCGGCTCCTTTTTTTAAAGTTTGCATTTGAATCTGTTTATTGACTCAAAACACATAGATATCGCATGTTACTTAGTACCGAAGATCTTATCACCCGCGTCACCAAGACCCGGTAAGATGTAGCCTTGCTCGTTGAGGCAGTCATCAATTGAAGCTGTGTATAGCTCAACATCTGGGTGAGCTTTTTCAAGTGCAGCAACACCTTCTGGCGCTGCGACTAATACCAAAGCTTTAATTGAAGTGCAGCCACGGTCTTTTAACAGATCGATAGTTGAAATCATTGAACCACCTGTTGCCAACATTGGGTCAACAACGAGTGCCATACGCTCAGGCATGTTGCTAGCCAATTTTTCAAAGTATGGTACTGGCTCAAGGGTTTCTTCGTCGCGGTACATGCCAACAACAGAGATACGTGCACTTGGTACATGCTCAAGTACACCGTCCATCATACCAAGACCTGCACGAAGAATAGGTACCACTGTCACTTTCTTACCTTTAATTTGCTCAACTTCAACAGGACCGTTCCAGCCTTCAATAGTGACTTTCTCAGTTTCGAAGTCTGCTGTCGCCTCATACGTCAGTAGGCTTCCTACTTCTGCCGCTAGCTCACGAAAACGCTTAGTGCTTACGTCACCTTCGCGCATTAATCCAATTTTATGACGGACTAAAGGGTGCTTAACTTCAACGACTTTCATCTTGATCTCCTGATTTTCTAACGCATTTTTCACGGTAAATTTTAACGATTCTAGTAGATTTGTTCGCAGAGGAAAACTTAAAGTTTTAAAAAGGCGTCAAATCGTGAGCCTTGTCGCTAACTTTATTGAAAAACTATGCTTTCGAGGCCAGTCACAAGCTGTTAGAATAGCGCCGCATAAAATCCTATAACGATCTACCCGTACCCGAAGAGGATCTCCGTGAGCACTCCTACTACTCCACTAAGCTATAAAGATGCAGGCGTTGATATCGATGCCGGAAATGCACTAGTTAACAACATCAAGTCAGCAGTTAAACGTACCCGTCGTCCAGAAGTTATGGGCAACCTAGGTGGGTTTGGTGCACTTTGTGAGCTACCAACTAAGTATAAGCATCCAGTACTGGTTTCTGGTACTGATGGCGTTGGCACTAAGCTACGCCTTGCTATTGATTACAAAAAGCACGACAACGTAGGTGTTGACCTTGTTGCTATGTGTTCAAACGATTTAATCGTATCTGGTGCTGAGCCGCTATTCTTCCTCGATTACTATGCGACAGGCAAACTTGATGTTGAAGTTGCCACCGCTGTTGTTAAAGGTATCGCTGAAGGCTGCGTACAATCAGGCTGTGCATTAATTGGCGGTGAAACTGCTGAAATGCCAGGCATGTACGAAGGTGATGATTATGACCTTGCAGGTTTCTGCGTAGGCGTAGCAGAAAAAGAAGAGATCATCGACGGCACTAAGGTGCAAGATGGTGATGCACTTATTGCTTTAGCTTCAAGTGGTCCTCACTCAAATGGTTTCTCACTTATCCGCAAGGTATTAGAAGTGAGCAAAGCTGATCCTGAGCAAGAGCTTGCTGGCAAGCCGCTTATCGACCACTTGTTAGAACCAACTAAAATATATGTGAAATCGCTGCTTAAATTGATCGAAGAGCACGATGTTCATGCAATGTCGCACATCACAGGTGGTGGATTCTGGGAGAATATCCCACGAGTATTACCTGAAGACTGTAAAGCCGTAGTGAAAAGCGACTCTTGGCAGTGGCCTGTTGTATTCAACTGGTTAATGGAAAAAGGTAACATTTCTGAATTTGAAATGTACCGTACCTTTAACTGTGGTGTAGGCATGGTTGTTGCGTTGCCAGCAGACAAAGTTGAATCAGCACTTAATCTATTAAACGCTGAAGGCGAGAAAGCATGGCTAATTGGTGACATTGCCAAGCGTAGCGGTGACGAAGAGCAAGTGGAGATCTTGTAATGTCTCAGAGCTGCCGCGTTTTAGTATTAATTTCAGGTAATGGTAGTAATCTTCAAGCCATTATTGATGGTTGTGATGACAACGTACAAGCCGAAGTCATTGGCGTGATAAGCAATAAGCCTGACGCCTATGGTTTGGTTCGTGCTCACCAAAACGAAATTGATACCAGCTGCGTCATCGCTCATAAAGGCGAAACTAGAGCTGACTACGACGAAAGACTTTTTAGTGCGATAGAAAAGTATCAACCGGACTTAATCGTTTTGGCTGGTTTTATGCGTATTTTAAGTGATGATTTCGTTATGCGCTTTGAAGGGAAGATGATTAACATCCACCCTTCTCTTTTACCGAAATATACTGGCTTAAATACTCATCAGCGCGCTATTGATGCTAAAGATAATGAACATGGTGCCAGCGTGCACTTTGTGACTCCTGAGCTTGATTCAGGCCCCGTTATCTTACAAGCTAAAGTTCCTGTCTATGAAGAAGACTCTGTAGAGGTTCTTGCAGATCGCGTTCATGAGCAAGAACATGCTATCTATCCACTCGTTGTAAAATGGTTTAGCCAACAACGATTAAAGATGGTTTCAGATAAAGCCTGGCTCGATGAAAAACCATTACCCGTGAATGGTTACGCTGCAGATTAAACGGTAAACCTCTGATAATAAAGGCACTATTTAGTGCCTTTATTTTTTCTATGCAGAATTTACCGCATAGGAAAAGTAATTATCAGGGATTCAACTACAGCTAAACAAATAACATAATGACAATTATTAAGAAAAAAAATAAAGTCACAGCTTTCTCTACCTTGTGCCCTGACTTCTTCTTATGCCAACCAATTCTTTTACGGCTTTTCATCTGTCTTTTTCCTTTCAATCCATGCAGGAAGTAGATATCTAAAAAAATATTATTCTGAGTCTGTGCAAAGTTACCAACATCCTTTCTGGTCAACACACAAAATTAAGCTTTAATGCTTCTAGTATTTTTATAATTTACATCACCACAATGTAAATTTATATAAGTCGTTTTACTAATTTAGTTATAACACCTTTGGCTAGGTTCTGCATTCCACCTTCTAAGCGGTAAGCAAACCGAACACCTATGCCTGTATCCACCTTGCCATACTATTCTTACAAAATTAATTATCACGAGAGTGTTTATCATCAATAATCACGGGGGGATCAGCAAGCATATTTGGTTTATGCGCTTCATTCATTGCTAACCACATGGCCTAGTATATTTCTGACATGCTTAAGGCACCCCCTCCCCCCCTTGAGGTCAGATGTGGTGAATGCCATTAATGCACGACTATATGGTCTATTTTGTTCCATACAAAATTAGACATTCCCTCCCTCCTTAGAGGTCAGATATAGGCGGTACGAGAGTAAGGATGCTCGAAGCTAGAATAATGCAGGAGCGATTATCGAGAGTAACACAGGAGCAGTTACCGAGGAGCATTTAATGACCTTACCTTAAAGCCGCTATATTCTCGCAGAGGGATCAAATCTTTATACTGATTGGTATAAGCCCAGTTTCGAACCTTCCTTTTACCATTCGATAACAGTATTCACCGTTAATCGTTAATAGATTGATCTACATCAAGTCCCCAAAGGCCCAATGTTCAACTACAAAAATCAGCTAGCCAACATTTACAATACAACCCAGCAACCTACTGTATTTAAATGTTAAGAATTTAATTAACCTGCTATTCCATCCTCAAGAGCTGTAAGCCAAAACGCTGAGAAAGCAGAATTTCTACGGGTAAGCCCTTACTCCTCCTAGGTGTAAATACGGATAAAAAAAACCTTTCTAAAGCCATATGGTTAGCCGCAGACAAACCATAAGTTTGCTGAGGGGCAGTTGTTTGCTCACTCCTCAAAGCAGACAACAACCCTAAATAAAGGCACCTTGATGAATAGAATGACTAAAACCGCGTTAGTGGTAGCGACACTTTTCTCGGCATCTTCTTTCGCTGGCTATGAAGTCCAACTTGATGAGAGTTCAAAGTTAACTTTCGGCGGCTATTTCAAAGTCGACTTGCGTAATGTGAATGGCGATCAGGCATATCGAGATTACTGGATAGGTACCAGTACCTACGCGCCAGATACTAATCAAACCAGCCTCCAAGCCAAAGAGTCACGTTTCAACGTAAAGTTTACCCATGGCGCAGTGACTGGATTTTTAGAGTATGACTTCTACGGCGGTGGCGGTAACGCACTGGTTTCTAACTCCTACACCCCACGCATGCGTCACGCCTATATTGCTTACAAGAACTGGAAAGTTGGTCAGACTTGGTCAACCTTTATGCCATTGGCCTCCATTGCTGATGCACTCGACTTTGGCGGCGCACATGTTGGTCAGGTATTCATTCGTCAAACCCAGATCCGTTATACTAATGGTGGCTTAGAACTGGCATTAGAAAATCCAGCCAATGCGACCGATGCCAACCAGAGTATCCCCGACGCAGTGGCTCGCTACACCTACAAAGGTGATTTTGGCCAAGTGGCAGTTGCAGTGCTTGCTCGCACGTTCGATAACAATGGTGTCGCTGGTAACGCCGATGGTACGCAGTTTGCCTACAGCTTAAGCGGTAAGGTTTTTACCTTCGGTAAAGATGACTTCCGCTTTACCTACAACGCAGGCGCTGCCGGCCGTTATATTTCTCCTGGCCACAACCCTGGCGATAAGGTCAATACGGATGGCAGTGGTGATCTGTTGACAACCCAAGCCTATACCGTCGCATATCGCCATTTCTGGAGTGAAGACTGGCGTTCTAGCATTTACTACGGTCACGCTGACGTTGAAGACTTCAATGGGCTTAACGCAGATTCAGATCGCAACCACTACGCTATTAACCTGATCAAACAGCTCAATAAGCAATTGAGTGTTGGCGTTGAATTGGGTAACTATGATGCAGATATTTCAGCCACGAACAGTGCCAACTCTGATTACATCCAGCTTTCGGCCAAGTACGTACTTTAAGCTATATAATACCAATTGCATTAAGTATTTGACCAATTCAGAGCCCCTCAGCCTTTTCAATTCAAAGCGCATTGGTAAAGAAATGGTTATTCCCTTTTAAGCCAATGCAAAGCAGAAGTGGAAAGACTAAGGGGCTCACGTAGTGCGGGTTTCAAAACGCTGTATGCTTCGCTATGGGATTTGGATATAGAATAACTATTAGCTCAAATTCCACTACTTGCCTACAGCGTTTTGAATTCCCGCTGAATGGTCAAACTTTTAATGCAATTGGTATAATACCAATCAGTATAAGACGTTGATCTACCCAGAGTGTTTTTGGCACGCTAATTCAAAGTGAGTAATGACACAATGAATGTTCCCTAATGAGTTTATATAACACAGTAGTATGAGGTACAAGAGTAAGGATGCTCGCAGCTAGCATCATGCTAAAACGATTGTCGAGAGTCACGCAGGTGCAGTTACCGAGGAGCATTTAATGACCTTATCTCAAAGCCGATAAACTCTCGCTGAGCGATCAAATCTTTATACTGATTGGTATAACCCTACTTTGGGTGTTTTCAATTACTGCAGCTATCTGAAAATATCGGTTAATGGCAATCAGTATAAGAAGTATTAACGGTCTAAACCATGATCGATCGCATATCGCACCAAGCCTGCCGTACTATCTATCATCAGTTTTTGCTTAATATTGCGTTTGTGGGTCTCAACCGTGCGCACACTCACATCCATCTCCTGAGCTATACGTTTATT
Organism: Shewanella piezotolerans WP3; assembly: GCF_000014885.1. Classification (NCBI taxonomy): domain Bacteria; kingdom Pseudomonadati; phylum Pseudomonadota; class Gammaproteobacteria; order Alteromonadales; family Shewanellaceae; genus Shewanella; species Shewanella piezotolerans. Next base: position 1,864,388 of record NC_011566.1, on the reverse strand, counting down.
GTTCATGCCAAGCGATATCAATCGTAACACCAACTGCTCACGCTGGGTAACGAGGGCTTGCTTGCCGCTGGCAAGCTCCTGTGACAAAGTATTTATGACATCAGCACTGAAATAGCGCTTGCCTGCAGCGACTTTCTTTATCGCTTCAATCAGTTCTTTACCCGGCACATCTTTAAGAATATAGCCATCAGCACCGTAGCGCATTGTCGCCATGATATATTCTTTGTTGTCATGCATACTCAGCATCACCACTTTACACGACAGCTCCTGCTCTTTAATTAGCTCAAGCAGATACATACCGTCCATTTGTGGCATATTAATATCCGTCAACACTAAATCAACCGGCATTTTATTAAGGATTTCCAATGCTTGCTGGCCATTATCAGCTTCAGCCAACACCTCAATATCGCTGTCTAGACTTAAGCGATAACGTAGCCCTTCGCGAAACAAAGGGTGATCGTCCACCAGAAGTACGCGGATCATAACAGTCCTCCAGTGGCACTATCGGCTCGATAACGTAACTCGCTTTGAGGAATACGGGCCACCAGTTTCACTCCCTTCCCAATTGTTGAATCAACCTTGAGCTCACCATTATAAAATTTCACTCTTTCGTTCATATTCCTCAAACCTATTCCTTCAAAGGGCGTCGATTTTCGTTCAAAACACTCATAGTTAAATCCTTTACCATCATCATGGATCTCCAGGGTCAGCCATCTTGGTGTCAGTGCTAGTGATATCAACACATTCTTTGCTTCAGAGTGCCGCTCGATGTTGGTTAGCGACTCTTGCACTATCCGGTAAAGGGCACAGCTAAGTTCAGTTGAGAGGATTTTACGCACTGATAATCGCTGTACTTTGACCTCAACCCCAGTACGCAGGGTAAACTCTCTACCCAATTCGATTAATGCAGAGCCGAGGCCATAGTCCTCGAGAATGGCTGGATGTAATTGATGCGAGATATTACGGATTTCAAGCATTATCTGCCGCGTCAATGTGATCGACTTTTCCAGTTCCTTCGAAGAATCATCGCCGTACTCCTGTTTTAGCTGCGCCGTTTCCATCGAAAATAGCGCCGCAGCAATGGTTTGACTGACCCCATCGTGCAACTCTCTAGAAACCCGTTTACACTCCTCTTCCTGAGTTTGGTAAATCCGCTCGTTGAGTGTTCTAAGTTTAGCATTTGCGAGGCGTTTCTCACCAACACGCATAAAAATACCACCGATAAACACCGCACTTACCGCTAATATACCTATCGTCAACGTCATAAGCGAAGTGTAACGAATATGACTACTGATAGAGGTGCTCAATAATTCAGTTTCTTCATTAATATCATCAATGTAAACGCCAGTACCAAACATCCACTGCCACTGCCCCAACACTTCGGCATAGGCCATTTTTTGGCCCAATTGGCCGTCATTTGAGGGTTGATTGAATAGGTAGGTGAGATAGCCGCCGCCTTTCCTAGCTCCAGAGATGAGCTCTTGAATAAAGTGAACCCCATTGTCATCGGCCAAGTCTAGCCAGTTCTTACCTACACGCCATTCTTGGTCAGGCAATACCAGGCTTTTACCATTAAGATCATATGCAAAGAAGTAACCATTTTTACCGAAGCGCATCTCGGCCAGCATAGACTTAATTTCTTGTTCTACATCTTGTTTGTTATCGCTGTTATTTTTATGGAGGTGCTTAATCGCGACATTAGCAATAGCCAAATAATTTTTCAGCTCTTCTTTGCGGTGATCAATAATACTCTGACGGTAGACGTCGACGACTTGATGGGAAAGCTCTCGATACTGCATTTGAGTCACAAACAACACCAGCATCAGAGATAAAATGAGTGGAAGTACGGTGATAAGCTGTAACTTATGATTAATGTTCATCGCTGATTAATACTCCGCTATATTAGGGATAGCCCCCATAAACGGGGGCTATATTAACAGTTAATCAACGCAAAAATCACAGTAAATACCCACGAGTAGCAGAGCTAGATCAAAGGAAAGGCAAATAACTTAGCTTGAGAATCACGGCACTATCTAGTCGATTTGTGGCCCATATTTTAGTATATGATTGGATTAATAGGGAAACATCAAGAAAACACCGCTTTGCAGTCACGATGTACGGTTCGGTTCATTTACAACCGTTATTTTGCTATCACTTGCCAATCTGTTAAATGTAGTTTGCCAGTTAGTTTTAACACTGTGGGTAATTAATCATTACAAAGTTGATCCACATCATGTTGCTAATCTCCTTACATTTAAGTGCTGCAAAGCGTTGCCAGCTCTTTTGACCGAAAACAAATAAGCAACTGTAATATAACGACTTATTATATTCCCCAAACATTACCCAAGCTAATAACCTGTCAGGCCTAACCTCAACAATCTGGCTTTTCTACGTGTAAACCCTTAGACGCATTAGGTGCAAACACGGATAAAAAAAGCCCCTATAAAGCCATACCATTCTCCGTAGATAAAAAAACACATTTATCAGGCAGTCGACCATGGTCACAACGCCAAACAAACAACCGTAACCAACGAGTCAATAAAACCGCTATTAACTAGAAATAACTCTAAATAAAAATAAGGTAATAAGAGGCCCCCATGAACTTTATTCAACTACTCGCGAGTTTAACGCCGGTGATCAGCGTAATGCTTTTTTTAGTATTGCTGAAAATGCCTGCATCACGGGCAATGCCCATTTCTGCAGTCTTAACAGGCCTTGCTGCCGTGTTTGTCTGGCAGATGGATACCACCTTTCTAGCTGCATCTGTGGTTGAAGGCTTGCTAGCAGCACTGACACCTTTAAGTATTATCTTTGGTGCAGTGTTTCTGCTTAATACACTGAAATATTCAGGTGCGATGGATACCATTCGTGCAGGTTTTACCAATATTAGCGCAGATGCCCGTGTGCAGGTCATCATTATCTGTTGGTTGTTTGGTTCATTCATTGAAGGCAGTGCTGGCTTTGGTACTCCTGCAGCCATTGGCGCACCTTTACTAGTGTTACTGGGTATTCCCCCAATTGCTGCTGCAGTTGTAGCCCTGATTGCGGACTCTGCGTCGGTATCCTTCGGTGCAATTGGCCTTCCCGTGTTATTTGGTATGGAGCAAGGCTTAACTTCTGGCGGCGTCAATATGGCGGCAGAACAAATTGCTCAACATGGTGGCAGTTTTGCCGACTATGCCCAGTTCATCGCTATGCACATGATCACCATCGATCTGGTAACAGGTACCCTTATCCCGCTAGTTATGGTGTCCTTATTGACTGGCTTTTTCGGTCGTAACAAATCATTCGCCGAAGGTTTTGCCATATGGAAATTCGCACTCTTTGCCGGACTAGCATTTACGGTTCCAGCTTGGATCATTAACTATGTTGCCGGCCCTGAGTTCCCATCAGTTATCGGTGCGCTTATAGGTATGGCGATTGTTATTCCCGTAGCTAAGAAAGGCATTTTGCTGCCTAAAACTCCTTGGAATGATTTTGCTGAAAACGACGGTCAAAAAGAAACGAAGGTGGCCTCTACAACGAAGTTCTCGCAAATTGCCGCATGGACTCCTTACATCATCATGGCCGCTTTATTAGTGCTGTCTCGTGTTATTGCGCCACTAAAAACATGGTTACTGAGCTTTAACGTCAAGTGGACTGGCCTGCTAGGCACGGAGCTAGGTGCTGGATTTAAGACTCTTTATGCACCTGGTGCCTTCTTTATCGCGGTGTGTATCTTAGGTTTCTTCCTGTTCAAAATGAACAAAAAAGCCATCAAAGAATCAATCACGGTATCGTGCAGTTCAATGATCCCGACCATTATTTCGCTGGGCGCGTCAGTGCCGATGGTAAAGATTTTCTTAAACTCAGGAACCAACAGTTCTGGACTGGCTTCTATGCCTGTCGCCCTCGCTGATACCTTGGCTAGCAGCATGGGAGCGGTATGGTCTTGGGTTGCCCCGATTGTTGGCATTTTTGGTGCCTTCCTCTCTGGCAGCGCCACATTCTCTAACATGATGTTCTCCGGTCTCCAGTATAGCGTCGCCGACAGCATTGGCATGAACCAAGCTATGGTACTGGCACTGCAGGGGATTGGTGCTAACGCCGGTAACATGATGTGTGTAATGAACGTCGTTGCCGCTGCAACCGTTGTTGGTATGGCAGGAAGAGAGTCTGAAATTATTCGTAAAACCATGCCGGTAGCCTTGGCGTACGCCATGACAGCGGGCACTATCGCCTTCCTTTGGGGTGGCTTCTAGACCGTGATACCCGATCAATCAGAGCCACCTATTTCGGCTCTGATTGAGCTTAAAAATAACGAATAAAGAGATAAGTCCATGTCGATAAATTATAAAGCTGTAATTAGTGATTTACGCAATCAATTAGGTGAAAAGCCTGTCACAGATGAGTATGTGCGCCGCTTCGCTTGGTCGACCGATGCTAGCTACTTTAGAATTGTTCCAGAAGTGGTTGTTCATGCCGAAGACATGGACCAAGTAAAGCGTACTTTAGACGTTGCCCGTAAGCATAATGCGCCAGTCACTTTCCGCGCAGCAGGCACCAGCTTGGCCGGTCAGGCACTAGGTGAAGGAATATTGCTCATTCTTGGCCATGACGGGTTTAGAAAGATTGAAGTTAGCGACGATGCAAAAAAGATCACCCTTGGATCCGCAGTCATTGGCTCAGATGCCAACGCAGTATTAGCGCCACTTAACCGAAAAATAGGTCCCGATCCTGCCACTATAGCCTCAGCCATGATTGGTGGTATTGTTGCTAACAACGCCTCTGGCATGTGTTGCGGCACCGCGCAAAACAGCTACCAAACCATCGCCTCAGCCAAGTTATTGTTCGCCGACGGTACCGAACTCGACACGGGTTGTAAAAAATCTAAAGTCGCCTTCGCCAAATCTCATGGACAAATGCTTGAGCAAGTGCACGAGTTGGCACATAAAACGCGTCACAACTTAGTACTTTCTGAAAAAATTCGTAAGAAATTCTCAATCAAGAACACCACCGGTTATGGCATTAATGCCCTAATTGATTTCAGCGATCCGTTTGATATCATCAATCACTTGATGGTCGGCATGGAAGGTACATTGGCCTTCATCAACGAAGTCACCTACCACACGGTCAACGAAGCCAAGTTTAAGGCATCAGCCCTCGCTGTATTTCACAATATGGAAGACGCATCTCGCGCCATTCCGCTACTCAATGGCGAAAGTGTCGCTGCCGCAGAACTTCTCGACTGGCCATCAATTAAAGCAGTTACCGGTAAACCAGGTATGCCAGATTGGCTATCAGAACTTCCACCACTATCGGCTATCCTATTGATTGAATCTCGTGCCGATGACGCCGATACTTTAGATGGCTACACCAAAGATGTGATTGCCAAACTCGAAGGATTTGATTTTCTACGGCCGATCAGCTTTACCGACGATGCCGCTGTATATGGCGAATATTGGGCGATGCGTAAAGGCTTGTTCCCCATTGTTGCGGGTGAGCGTCCTAAAGGCACATCAGTTATTATCGAAGATGTTGCATTCGAGCTTGAACACTTAGCCACCGCCGCGAGTGACATTACCGCACTCATGCACAAATTTGGTTATCCAGAAGGTTGTATCTATGGCCATGCATTGGCGGGGAACTTCCACTTCATCATCACACCGACCTTCTCAACCAAAGAGGATATCGACAATTTCCATGCCTTTATGGACGAAATAGCCGATATGGTCATTAATAAGTACGACGGCTCGATGAAAGCGGAGCATGGCACTGGTCGCGCAGTTGCGCCTTATGTTGAGATGGAGTGGGGTCAAGATGCTTATGAGCTAATGAAAAGCATCAAGCAACTGTTTGATCCTCAGAGTATATTAAACCCGGGGGTTATCTTAAACGATGATGCCAAAATCCACGTTAAGAACATTAAACCTTGTCCTGTCGTCGATGACTTTGTCGATAAATGTTTAGAGTGTGGTTTCTGTGAAAAGACCTGCCCAACATCAGCACTAAACCTTACTCCTCGTCAGCGCATTGCGACCTTACGTGAAATTGCTCGCCTGGAGCAAATTGGCGATCATCTAGCTGCCGATAATATGCGCGCTGCTGCGAAGTACGATGTAATCGATACTTGCGCCGCCTGTCAGCTGTGTACTATTGCCTGCCCAGTCGATAATAAAATGGGCCAGCTGGTGCGTAAATTAAGAACGCCATCGATCAGTCGCGGTCAGCAAAAGTTCCTTGATTTTCAGGCCAATAACTTTGGCGCCGTCAATGGCGTGATCAGTGCTGGTTTTGATATGTTGGGTGTGATCCATAAAATCACCGGCAAGGGGATCACCGGAACAATGATGAAAGCTGGCCGACTGCTCAGCAATGAAGTGCCTTACTGGAACCCTTCTTTCCCTAAAGGCGGCAAACTACCGCAGGTATCTGCACCCATTCCCGGACAAGAAACCGTCGTTTACTTCCCTGCATGTGGCGGACGTACTTTCGGCCCAACACCTGTCGATACCGATAAGCGACCACTGCCTGAAGTTGTTGTCACACTACTGGAGCGCGCAGGCTATAACGTGATCACTCCACCTAAGACCCGCGATTTGTGCTGTGGTCAAATGTGGGAGTCAAAGGGAGACTTTAACAACGCTGACGCTAAACGTCTCGAACTGATCCAAGCTGTTTCAGCCATGACACAAGATGGAAAGCTGCCAGTTATCGTTGATGCATTGTCGTGTACTAAACGTACTTTAGCGGGAGATCCAACACTAACTGAAAAAGTAGAGATAGTGGATTTGGTTGAGTTCATGCATGATAAATTAATGCCGAAGCTGACCATTAAGAAGAAATCCCATGCGGCATTGCACCTTGGCTGTAGCGCAAGAACCATGAAGGTTGAACCTATAATGACCGCAATAGCGGATGCTTGTTGTCATCAAGTCATTCGTCCTGCCGGAATCGAATGTTGTGGTTACGCGGGTGAGAAAGGCCTCTATAAGCCAGAGATCAATGCCAGCGCGCTGCGCAATATTAAGAAACTGATCCCAGTTGATGTCAGTGAGGGGTATTACGCAAACCGTATGTGTGAAGTGGGTCTAACTGAACATAGCGGCATCCCATACCGTCATCTCGCTTACCTGCTTGAAGAGTGCAGCCGTGGGTAAGTACCGTTACAAATAATGATTTATACCCGTCCTACTTGAAAATGCAGCATTCAGTGGGAGTTTAATGGACTTTAATCACGGCATTGATTGCGACTAATGGTCATTCCCTTGGTAAAATCAATAACACTGAGTAAAGTCCATGCTTTTTATATAAAAAACGCCCATCGCAGAAGGCTTTATGCCAGCCCACTTCGTTGTGCACTAATTTGAAAAGGGAATAACCATTTCTACATTAATGCGCCTAGAATTGAACTGGCACAATGCCTCTGAAACAGGCATATTTACGTAGCACGAGTATAGTCATTACTCAGATACAAAGATGAGGACAACACAGTGGATCAAGACGCCAAATTAGAATTTGCAGAGTTAATTACAGATCAAAGCAAATTGCTTGATCTAATTAGCCAAGTTTCTCCACAAGCGCTAAAGCAGTATCCTGCTTTACAAAAACATTTGGTGATCCAAAGTGAGAAAAACAGAGAACTTCAATCTGCTATAAAAGCAGGGAAGTTTACAGAAACAGAGTGGGATCTTGAGCTTTATCGCTTGCTTGATACCATTGGTTATGAACTGATCCAAACAATTGATACCACGGCGTTAAGTAACCGGGTGATCAGTTTAGTTGGTGCCGAAATTACAGCTATTGAAACCTTAACGATTCAGGATATCGGTTCGGAAGTTCTGGCTGAACTGCTAATAAAAATGGCCAATACAGTCATCGATAACACTAAAATTCGAGTAATTCGTTATCCTTTCTTGGCAGAAAAAGGCCGCATCGACCACAATTTTTGGAAACATGCTCACAAAGCATATGATGCGTATACCCATGAGGGATACTCAAGCCATTACAAGCTTAATATGTGGTGCGAAGCGAATATTGGAACCCGAGCGCCACAATCGTCACCTAAGTTCTTTAAATCCTATGGAGATCCTCGCACTCTTCCTGAATGGGTCGAATATGCGAGCTACAATCAAAGCTAATAGTTAAAGGTTATTTATGACCACAATCACAGCCATAAGCATTATGCTGCCCACGGCCAAGAACACCTCAGGTGCAGGTACGTCGTCGTTTAAGTCTGTTGACAGTCATTACCAAAGGACCTGAGCGGCTCTGCTCAAGCTATCAACCGCCAAACGGCAATTTTCTGCTACATGACAAAATAGCGAAATAAATGAAAGCCTGATGTATTTCGCTTTAAAACCCTCAAAACCTGAACGATTACTCTAAAATTTACTCAGTTTGCTATAGGCTGGCTAATTTTCGATACCAGATGCAATATCGAGTAACACTTTCTTCAACAGCTAACTCTTGTCAAGCTAGGCGCTTTTCCTCCATTATTGCCCCCTATAGAACAACAAAACCTCAACACAAAAGTCTAAAACAACAATAACAGGACATATTGATGCGCACTTTGCTTCCAGTCTGTGCACTTGCTCTACTCAGTGCTTGTAGCCAACATACGACAGATATTGTCACACCAGAGAAAGTCACTTTTGATGAATCCCGATTTCGCTTAGATATTAAAACCCTTGCTTCTGATGAGTTTGAAGGCCGCGCCCCTACTACTAAGGGCGAACAACTAACATTGGATTACCTTAGTAAAGCCTTTGCTGAGATGGGGTTAGATAAGCCAAATGGTAAAGATTACCTACAAGCTGTACCTATGGTGACCTATACCGCTTCAGAGCAGCAATCTATTCAGCTAGGTGATATGCAATTACAGCATCGTCAAGATGTGGTTATTGGTAGTCGCCATGATGTGAGCAAAATTGATATTGCCAATGCACCGCTAGTGTTTGTGGGATATGGTATCAACGCCCCTGAGTACCAGTGGAACGATTACCAAGATCTCGACATGAGCGGAAAAATAGCGGTAATACTGGTGAACGATCCCGGCTTCGCTTTGCCTGATTCAGGAAAGTTTAACGGTAAAGCAATGACCTATTACGGCCGCTGGAGCTACAAGTTTGAAGAAGCAAGCCGTCAAGGCGCCCTAGGCGCAATCATCATTCACGATACCGAACCGGCTTCGTACCCTTGGTCTGTCGTCGAAAACAGCTGGACTGGCGCTCAGCAAGATCTTGTTCGTAGCAAAGATGAGCAAGCAAAATGGATAGAAGTTGAAGGTTGGATGACTCTTGATGTAGCTACTAAGCTATTTGATAAAGCAGGGCTGTCGCTAAGTACCATATCAGACCGCGCTGCAAGCAGTGCGATTAATATTCCACTGAATCAAACTGCTTCTATTTCATTCGAAAATAAAGCGCAATATGCCAATAGTTATAACGTGGTTGCGACTCTACCTGGCGAAAGTCGCAGTGATGAGCACATTTTATTCACTGCACACTGGGATCATATTGGTCTAGATCCGAGCAAAGATGGCGATCAGATCTATAACGGCGCACTTGATAACGCATCGGGTACTGCTGGTATTTTAGAAATCGCTCGCCAATTTGCCAAGCAAGCTCAAAATGGCAATCCACTTGCCCGCTCTGTGACCTTTGTTGCAACGACAGGTGAAGAACAAGGCTTATTGGGTTCACGTTTTTATGCGTCAAACCCTGTATATCCATTAGACAAAACTGTGGCTGTATTTAACTTAGATAGCACCAATATTTATGGCCGTACCACCGACTACACTATCGTAGGTAAAGGTAAGTCAGAATTAGAAAATTACTTAATCGCTGCAGTCGAGACTCAAAACCGTACCGCCAAGAGCGAAAAGCACCCTGAATCTGGCGGTTTCTTCCGCTCAGATCATTTTAGTTTCGCCAAATATGGGGTACCCGCAGTATTTGCAGGAGGCGGAAGCATCCCTGTTGATGAAGCGACTGCAGAATACAAAGCAATGATGAAACAACAGATGAAAGGCTGTTACCACAGCGTATGTGATGAATATCGGGAAAATTGGGATCTAAGTGGAGCGTTAGAAGACTTAGCTGTTTACTACGATGCAGCAGCTGTACTGGGTAATAATAGTGACTGGCCGGGTTATTTCAGCGGCACTGAGTTTCACTCATTAAGACCCGCCAAAACCGACAACAACTAAGCTCACCTTAGTACATAAATACATCAACGCCCGAAGTTATATCGGGCGTTTTTTATTTTATTTTGCCGACGAATAATGCGTTTATGCGAAAAATGTCACTTAATTCACTTAAAACTGCATTATCTCTGATTACTGATACTTCGTTGCCGTTTATCCATTAACAACTAGCTCAGCCCCCACAAAGATAAACATAAACCAAGAAAACCCCACTTAAATTGCTTATTCATCATTTTTAGCGCCAAACAAATAACGAATTACCCACAAAAAAGACCAAAAAGGTAAGAAATCACCAATCCCTAATTTGAAAGTTATGGATTTCGATGGCAGAGTAATACTCAATTGAGATCAAGACTGACATTTTTTGGAGTGACCTATGTGTTCAATTTTCGCTATTTTAGATATTCAATCAGACTCGACGCCATTGCGCCAAGTCGCACTCGAAATGTCAAAACTACTACGTCATCGCGGACCTGATTGGTCTGGGATCTATAGCAGTGACAAAGCTATTCTCGCTCATGAACGTTTAGCGATTGTAGATATTGAACACGGCGCTCAGCCATTGCTTAGCCAAGATGAAACTATCGTCTTAGCCGTTAACGGTGAGATCTATAACCACAAAGAGCTTAAAGCAGAACTCGGTGACAAATACAGTTACCAAACCAACTCAGATTGCGAAGTAATCTTAGCGCTCTATCAAGAATACGGCACTGAGTTCTTAGATAAGCTCAACGGAATTTTTGCTTTTGTGTTGTATGACAAAGCAAAAGACACCTATTTAATCGGTCGCGATCACATGGGGATCATCCCGCTTTATACCGGCAGAGATGCTGAAGGTAACTTCTATATCTCTTCGGAAATGAAAGCACTGATGCCAGTATGTAAAACTGTCGAGACCTTTACTCCGGGCCACTATCTATCAAGCAAAGTCGGTGAGTTAACTCATTATTATCAGCGTGACTGGCGTGAGTTTGCAGCAGTTCAAAGCAACCCAGCCAGCAGTGAAGAGGTGCGTGATGCACTAGAAGCAGCAGTTAAACGTCAGTTGATGTCTGATGTTCCTTATGGCGTATTACTTTCTGGAGGCTTAGATTCTTCGGTTATTTCAGCAATTACCCAAACATTCGCTAAACGACGTATTGAAGATGATGGTGAAACCAGTGCTTGGTGGCCACAGCTGCACTCTTTTGCAGTCGGCCTTGAAGGCGCACCAGATCTAATTGCGGCGAAGAAAGTTGCCGATGCAATTGGCACTATTCACCACGAAATTACCTTTACCTTCCAAGATGGCATTGATGCTATCAAAGATGTGATTTACCACCTCGAAACATACGATGTCACCACTATTCGCGCTGCAACGCCCATGTATTTAATGGCGCGAAAAATTAAAGCCATGGGTATTAAAATGGTGTTATCTGGCGAGGGGGCTGATGAGCTATTTGGTGGTTACTTATACTTCCACAAAGCACCCAATGCACAAGCATTCCATGAAGAGTTAGTACGTAAGCTAGATAAACTACACCTGTTTGACTGCTTACGTGCCAACAAAGCTATGGCAGCTTGGGGACTAGAAGCACGTGTCCCCTTCTTGGACAAAGAGTTTATGGATGTGGCCATGCGCACTAACCCTGAAGCTAAAATGTCGAAGAACGGCAAAATTGAAAAGCATATCCTACGAGAGGCCTTTGAGCATAAATTGCCAAAAGAAGTGGCTTGGCGCCAAAAAGAGCAATTTAGTGATGGTGTAGGCTACTCATGGATTGATGGCCTTAAAGATCATGCTGCAGCTAACGTTGATGATCTTCAGTTGGCTAACGCTAAGTTTAGATTCCCATACAACACACCGGAAACAAAAGAAGGCTACTTCTATCGTACTTTCTTTGAAGAGCTCTTTCCGCTTGCAAGTGCCGCTGAAACAGTACCTGGTGGCAAATCAGTTGCCTGCTCGACGCCTGAAGCACTGGCTTGGGATGAAAGCCTACAGGGGATAATTGACCCTTCAGGCCGTGCAGTGCAATCGGTTCACGATAGTGCTTATTAATACCAATTAGATTGTCTGCCAAACAACATCAAAAAAGCCACTCCCTAAGAGTGGCTTTCTATATCTAAGGTTATAAGCATTTAGTTAATTATCTTAATATAAGACTGCTTATTAATATCAACTATTTCCATCGTCACGCTGCTCACAGTATTGGTGATGAGTGAAATAGCCTCAAATACTCGTTCAAGTAGCAGCGCTTTTTGCTCATCAGTTCTACCAGGCATTATGGCCGTATGAATGTGCACAAAGGTATTATCTTGATCTTCACCAACTCGGAAGTGTTCGACCCCATGGGCACGTGTTTTAACGGCATGCGATTCAAATAATTGCGAATCAATCAAGGCTTGATGTGTAGCCTCTACCAAGGCTTCGATTGAAATAACGTGCTTTAATGGTTTAGCGTATTCAATAACACAATGTGGCATATTCAGCCCTTCTTATTTTAATTTTATTGTTGTCGCTACTCAGACCAAATCGCATACTCGTTGCCATTGGGATCTAAAAAGTGAAACCTTCTTCCACCTGGAAACTCGAATATAGGTTGACTGATAGTACCACCCGCATCGGTGACTTTTTGTAAAGATTGAGCGAGTTCATTTGAATAAATAACCAACAAAGGAGAGCCCTTCGCTAACGTGAAGTCTTGTGTGGATAAATAGAAACCGCCGGTTATTCCAGCGTTTAGAAAACAACTATACTCAGGCCCATAATCAACAAATTCCCAACCGAATACTTGGCTGAAAAAATCTTTTGTGGATTGAATATCTCTAACAGGCATTTCCAAATAATTTATTGTGTGGTGTAGGCTCATCCATTGCTCCCAGTATCTAAGAATACTTTTATGGTATAAAACCATAGCACGTTCCGAATGCTCTCTGTATATTTCCTCCATAAAAAAGGAAGCCTTAGCTTCCTTTAAAATCTATAACAACTACAACCATTAGCCTTGAACGAGCGCGGCGGCTAAACCGATTAAGCCACCAAAAATCCCGCCCCAAACCACTAACCAACCTAAATGCTTCTTGATCATGTCCTGCACTATCTCTTTGACCAATTGCGGGGTTAATTCATTTAAACGTTGGTTGACAATATCCTCTATTTTCACTCGCATATCGTCGATAACATTGCTCTGTTCCAGCTCAGCTTTAAGTAACTCGTAAAATTGATCAGATTGAGAGATATCACTAAGCGATGTTTTCATTTTTTCCATAAATGGCTCGCGCAAGGGTTCAATCGCATCGGTACCGCCAAACATCGATAGCATACCACCGAGTGAAGACTGTGAAACAGTGCTGACTAAAGCATCAAATGCAGGTGACAGATCTAGCTTCTCAATTACAGGTTGTAGGTCGATATGCTTCTCAGCATTACCCTGCTGCGACAGAAATCGTTCTATATTCTCTTCAGTAAAAAACTGCTTCATCATCAGATGAGCAATCCCTTCTTTAAACTCTTCAAAGCGAGAAGGCACCACACCTGAACCATAGAGGCCTGGGACTTTTTCAAACAGCATATGAATAGCAAGCCAGTTTGTGACCGCACCTGAAAGTGCGAATAAACCAACAGTTAAAAGAATTGGCAGCGCTAATAAGTAGCCGGCTAATACTGCGAGCGCAGCAATTAAATTGGTAACAACACTTTTATTCAAGCTAATTCCCCGTAAGCATGATCGAAAACGGGCTATGTTACCTGCAGGCAAACTCACTAGGCAATAGAATTATGCTATTACCGCCAAATCTGCCATAAGGATAACAATCGGGAAATACATTTATCTACCTAGATCTCCTTATTTAATTAATAGCCAGACAACTCAATCACTGCACCTCAAACATGCCGAACGACTTCAATGCTTTAGGTTATGTAGAACATCTTAGTGAGCCAAATACTGCACAATATTAACTCTTACTCCTAGGTTAGAAGCTACACTTGTTTGAGCAGTTCCTAGCAAGGAAAACCAATGAAACCCACCTCAGCCAATTCAGGTTCTTTAAGCTGGCATGAGTTAACCGCTAGCAGTAGTAAAGAAGCCATGGCCTTTTACAGCCAAGTGTTTGGCTGGAAATTCAAGACCATTGTTGTAGCCCATGCGCCCTACCATATTATTATTAACGACGGCGTCGATATTGGTGGTATTGCACAAAGTCCAGCGCCAGCCATGCCCAGTAATTGGACTGGATACATCACGGTAGAAAACGTTGATGCTATTGCCGAAAAGGCTCATGAACTGGGCGCGACCATTCTATTTGGTCCAGAAGATATCATTGGCATTGGCCGTTTTTGCTGGTTAAAAGACCCTCAGGGAGCGATAATCGCAGCAATTAGTTACTTAAGCCTCTAAGGCGTGCTTAACCTCTTTTCACTGAACGAAGATCTTTATATTCAAATGGCAACACATGAATTTTTGAATACTCAAACCCATCCAAAAATGCTTGTTGCTGAGCTTTTACAACCGCTTCTGGTTCACCGCAAAGAAACACTCTATTGTGCCGAGAGATTGGATGCTCACGCGCTGCTAGTTCGAAAGGTTGGACTTGTTGGCAACGTAAACCCGTTAAGTCAGTTTGAGCCGATGCGGTAATACAAGCCCGATAATGGACGTTTTTATGGGCTAACATTAACGATAAACATCGCTTTTGCAGATATAGCTCTTCAACGGTTCGGGCACCGTGATAGAGGTAAATCTCGGCTTGATGTGACATTGACAACGCCTGCTCAACAATGCCCATTGCAGCGCCAATGCCAGCTCCATGACCAATCAAAATTAGCTTGTCTTGTTGATACTCAGCCTTATAAACACATTGCCCTAAGGGTCCTTGAATAAGCAGTTGTTCACCGTTACTGGCAGTATTAAATAACCAACCACTCAATTGGCCATTGTACTTGCGGCTAACATGTAGCTCTATGACATTGCCATCGACTTTAGCAATGGCATAACTGCGCGTCAGACCGTCATAGCGTCTAAGGTTAATATATTGCCCCGCAAGACAATTTAGGTTTTCAGAAACTTTCACCACGAGTTTCATCATGTTGTCAGTCATGAATATACGCTCAACTAATTGAGCCGACACAAACAGGTCTTGCTCAAGCACCGTTTTCAGCTTAAGTCCTTCAGCAGGAATACACTGGCATGCGCACAGATAATGGTTAGCCTTAAGGCGAGCACTTAAGCCTCGCTGGGAACCCGTGGACAACTCCCCGCCTACATGTTGCAGCAAACAGGTTTTACAAGCTCCTTTCTTACAGGAGTAATTTAGTGAATTTCCACTGCGAATAAGGGTCTCTAGTACCGATTCATTTTCATCGGAATCAAAAGCTTGGCCATCCAAAAAGAAAGTTGTCATGGGCTAACGTTGTTTCTCAATTAGTAACAAAAAATAATATGATCTGAAGCGCATTTCTATAATAATGTAGCTAAAATTATAGGAGTCTATTTTTGCTTTGTAACGCTTTTGTAACCACTAAAGGTTTCTACCCCTTGGGTTACGGGCTAGCAAAAATGAAGTACTCATTCATCAAAGAAGAAGTTAAGGTCAGTATGACTATCGTCCCAAAATCACTCGTTGGATTTAGAGATAAATTTCGCCAACTACCTCGCTACCTGCGTTTACTCACGTTAGCTGCCACACTGTACCTTGTATTTACCGCAATTTTAGGATTACTAATCCCCTACATTGCAGTTAAACAAGTACCACAACAACTGTCGAATTTACTGCAACGCCCTGTGATCTTGAATGATATTCGAATCAACCCCTTTACCTTTGAAATGACGATTGACCAATTTCAAATTCAGGAAAGTAAGACTACCCTAAACAGCGACGAATTTGTTGAATTTGAACAACTTACTTTTGAATATCGCTTTTGGCACTCTATTTTTAATACCGCTTTCAGTATTGCTGATGTGACATTATTAAATCCTTCACTGAATGTTGAGCGGCTCAAAACCGATAACTCATTAACTTTCAATTTTAGCGATATATTAGACACTCTGGCGAAAAATAGCAGCCAGCCTGAGGGAACATCAGAGCCTGCAACAGGGCTGCCTCACTTTATGGTTGAAAATTTGGCAATTGTTGATGCTAACCTTAGCTTTATCGATAACATCACCGAAGGCAAGTTACGCTATCCTCAAGTAAACCTGAATATTAAGTCATTTGACTCAAAAAATGCATTATCAATGTCGATGCAAAGCAAACAGGAAGAGCAAAGCAACCAATACGCTATTCATTTTGTGGGTAATAATGGTGGAGAGATTTCCACTCAAGGGGTTGTGCAACTCGAACCGCTTTCTATTGTGGGTGATATTCAATTGACCGATATTCAACTGCCACAGTTTTGGTCTTTTATTGATAAACAATTTATTGCCAATTTAGCCTCGGGGAGATTAAGTGTCGACAGCCAGTATCGCCTAGAAGAGAAGAATGACTATTTTCAAGTCACTACCAATGAAGGCTTAATCAAGTTTGAAGACCTTACGCTGATTGATGACAAGATAACAGTTGCCAGCTTACCTATCTTTGCTATTGAGGGGATTGAGTTTGATTTAAATCATCAATCCATTAGCGCTGATAAAATTAGCTCTCAAGGCTTAGTTGTAAATACCACTCTCAATCAAAAAGGCAGCAACCTAGAAAAGCTATTCGAGCCAAAATTAGCGACGACAGCCGAACCTAAGCAACAACAAGACGACGTTGTGGATAATGCAGATAAGGAAGCACAAAGCTTACCTTGGACAGCGGTATTAAACGGGGTCGACATTGAAAACTACCAAGTGAACCTGACTGAAAAAATTATCACCCAAGAGACACTTTGGCGGATAAGTGACGTCAAATTGCACACAGGCAAAATCAATGCCGATCTATCCAGCCCTATTGATTACCAACTGTCACTTAATATCAATCAACAAGGATCCTTATCTGCAGATGGCAGCATTGATATTAAACAGCAAAATGTGCTGAGCCAAATACAGCTATCAAATCTCGGTTTAAACCAATTCCAAGATTACCTTAGCCCTTACATCAATATCGACTTAAAGCAGGGGTTATTGTCAACAGAAGGTAATTTAGAGCTCAACAATGAGGCTGACCAAGTTAGCTACAATGGCGCGTTGAATATTAGCCACCTGCTTGTAAAAGACACAGTGCAAAAGAAGACACTATTAAAATGGAAAAATGTCGATATTAATGCCATTGGCTTCGATAAAGCGGCCAATAGCGTTGAAATAGACCACATAATGCTAGAGCAACCATACGGTCGCATCATTATTGCTGAAGATAAAAGCACCAACTTTGGCGAGCTAATGGTAAGTCCCCCTGCCACTGAGTTAAGCTTACCGACTGAGCAAAATACACAAACTGCAACCACTGTTAAAGTCACCAAACCGACCACAGATAACAACAACCAAGTAGCCGCTGCGATGGCTATCAGTATCAATAAAATTAGTATTCAAGAGGGGTCAACCTTCTTCGCCGATAACTCATTAACACCAAACTTTGCCGCAAGCATCGAACAGCTTAATGGCCAGATAACCCAACTGTCTTCATCTAGCAAAAAAGCTGCTTCAGTCGATATACAGGGAAAGATCGATCGCTACGCACCAGTGACATTAAAAGGCGATATAAACCCATTATTGGAACAACCATTTTTAGACCTAGCACTGGCGTTCAAACATGTAGAACTCACCTCTGTAAATCCGTATTCAGGCACTTATGCGGGTTACTACATAGATAAAGGTCAGCTGTCGTTAGCACTAAATTATCGGCTAGAGAATAATCAATTAGTCGGTGACAACCATTTAGTCGTAGATCAACTCGAACTGGGCAAACCCAGTGATAGTAGCTTAGCGACCACATTACCGGTAACCCTTGCGATTGCTCTGTTACAAGACAGGCATGGAGTAATTGATCTAGGTCTACAGGTTTCAGGCGACTTAGATGAGCCAAGTTTTAGCTTTGGCAGTATTGTAATGACTGCGTTTACCAACGTAATCACCAAAGCCGTAACAGCGCCCTTCTCACTATTAGCAAACTTGCTAGGCGCTGACGATGATGAACTTGATAAAGTGAACTTTAGCGCAGGCAGCAGTCAGCTTAGCGACAAGGCCCAAGAAACCTTAGGGCAACTCGCCAAAGGCTTAGCAGATAGACCAATGCTTATGCTCAATGTTGAGGGCGCAGTCAATGTAGCCGACGACAACCGCGCCTTATCAGAAGTACAACTGAGCCAGAAATTAGCACAACTTGCACAACTCGAACCAGAGCAGCTTCCAACAGGGCTAACCGCCAGCACCTATCCAACAAGCGGCCCCCTGTCTGATGCGTTAAAGTTACTTTATGAAACTGAGCTTGCCAGCCCTGCTATTGATGTTAAAACCGCAATAGAAGCCGAACATCAAGGTGATAATGCTCTGACTGATGAAGAGTTGGCTACTCGTTGGCACATTGCGCTGTATAATTTTAGCCTCAGTGCACAACGGATCTCTGATGATGCACTAGGGAATTTGGCTCAACAAAGAGCAGCTGCCGTTAAAACTTTCTTAGCAAACAATAAAACCGTAGCACCAGAGAGAGTATTTTTACTCGATAGCCGAGTCAACCTAAACACAGGTGCCAGTCAGGCTCTATTGACCCTAACCGCCAATTAACCCTTAAACGGCTAATATTAAAAAAAGGCGCCCGTTCAGGTGCCTTTTTATTATCAGCACAACCATTAATTTGACCCTTTTCTTGGATTAATTTAATCATTTCAAATAACTACACTGTATTTATTGGTTTTCCACAGATAGTATTTACCATTAACAGAGTACACATTCAATGGAATGACGATGATTTTAGCCTTGTTAAGCCAGCCTTCCTCACCAAATGCGTTGATAGTAATAAGTCGCTTACTTAGCGAGGTAGCGGCTACTAAGCCCAAAGTGGGTTATATCGCCTCAGCTCCCGATCCTAAACGAGAGTATTTTTCGCAAACTCAGCAACTATATCGAAAGCTAAATGTACAGATGAGCGTCTATTTAGAGCTGGAGTCTGAGTTTACTCAAACGGCGCTTAATGCACTATTAGACTGTGACGTCATTCACTTGTCAGGCGGAGATACCCAGCGGTTTTTACAAGCAGTAAAACAGCGTAAGCTCATTGCCGTATTCCAAGCCTTTGTAGAAAATGGCGGAGCCATCGTTGGTGTCAGCGCCGGGGCAATGTTATTAACGCCATCGATAGCCAGTGCTGCGCTTTGCGGCGATAAGGTAACTGACCAGCAATCCGCTTTGAGCGCCCTAAACCTGGTTGACTTTCAATTTGTGCCCCATGTGACCCAAGACCAACTAATAGATAGTGAGTTTCAGCAACAACTTAACCTGCTAAAAAGTCGCACCTATTTGTGTGCAGATAACGATGCTTTATTGCAGGTAGGGAAAAATTTGCTGGTCTACGGCGCTCCAAGCTTGATTGAAAATCCCCCTAGATAACGATTTCTAATCAAAGCTGTTAACGCTGCAAAGCATAGGGTAAAATCCTTTCGAACCAAAACACATTAAGGGCAGTAAATGTTTGTTATTCGTTGGGTACTAGGTCGGATCATTTTGTTTTTAAACTTTATTTTTGCACCAAAAAAGCTCAAGCGCCCTATCGCTGAGCAGCAAAAGATAGATGACGTCACTAAAAACATGACTATCTATGAATACAAGGCTTGTCCGTTTTGTGTGAAGGTACGCCGGTCATTACGTCGCCAAGGCCTCAACATTGTCACCCTTGATGCGAAACAAGAACCACATAAGAACACCCTGCTTACCGAAGGTGGTAAACTTCAAGTTCCTTGTTTAAAAATTGAAGATGAAGGGAAAGCAACTTGGATGTATGAATCATCTGAGATCATCGGCTTCTTAGATAAGAAATTTGCTTAAACATCAAAGCGTATAGTTAAACTAAATAAGGGTAGCTTGTAAGCTACCCTTATTGTCGTTATAAGCCCTAATTACCCAGTAATCTAGCACACTACCAAAGGTTCTTGAGAATCCAGCAGGTGCATAAAATCATCCGTAGTGCTGATTTTTAACTCTATCTGCATAAATTCAGCCATGGCATAGACGCTGCTATTCACGTTGTTATCGTTCTCTATTGCCTGACTCATAGACTCCGATATCTGACGAAATTGCAACTTGTTGTTAGTCAGCGTTTGCAATGCGGCGGTCTCAAATGCGTCGGTGTTTTCCTTGATTTGACGAATACGCATATCAAAGATCTCCTTGACTCGAGCGGCTCGCTTCTCGTCCTGTACTGAAAACAGATCCATTTTATCCAGCAGCCAAACAACCACCGTAGAGGCTATGCCAGTCAATATCACCATGACAGCATCGGATAGCACATCACCAAAAGGCAGCTTATTAATAAAACCAAGCACTGATTCTTCGAAAGCGAAACCTATATAAGTGACGACCGTAGCGGCAAGTAGCTTGGTAATAGAATCCGCTTTCTCTGCTGCAGAAGACTCTCCCATTAATATTTTGATCGAAGCCAAGATTGCATTGAAACCTTCGGTGATGACTTTCAAGGCTTTTTTTAATATTCCAACAAACATCTCAACAATGGCATTAAGCAGATACTTTACGAAGTTTGCCGCCGCATCCTTAAGGCTTCCCAGGCTAATATTAAGTAAATTGTTGCTAATATATTTAAGCGCTCGACGCATTCTAACGCCAAACGCTTCTGTGCTCGATGAGCAACCTGTGCCATGTGTAATGCCATTTTGAAACATATCCTTCAGTTCAAAACTGACCGTTTTAACCACTAGGATAATGAGTTCACCCACGCCGGAGTCAACAAGATCGTCCTTTGCTCTCTTTCCTGCATCTGCCGCTGCGTTTTTAACTAGCTTAGGATCCGATATTAGCTTACCGACCACTTTCTGATTCAAGTGTGACTCTACCGCGCTACGAGCTTCAGCTTCTCGTGCCAGAGCGTTATCCCAAGTCGCTTGATTGACATGGGACTCCAAGCTGTCCAATGTTTGCTTCTCTGCTGCGGTGAGCTTAGATTTTGCCTTCAAGCTGTCACGCTTATGCTTTAACTCAGACCAGCTAGAGTCTAACTTAATCTTATTCACCTTCTGGCTGATGATATCGAAATTATCGGCGCTGCCAGCCGCCTCTCTAAGATCACTCACTGACAAGGCTTTAGAGCTTTTATATTCATCGAAAAGGTGTTTAAGTGGTAAGTTATGGTCCGCATTATAGGTTCGCTCTACAGCACTTAATCCTTTCGCGTCCAGTTCAGCCTGATAGTGTTGTGAATTTCTTCGGAGCTGTTTTCGCTCCCCCTTATCATTGACCTCGAGCTCACTGTATACCGTCTTCTTCTCATCTTTCGACTGTTGGCTGGCAAAATAGGCTTTGGTGTAAGCCTTTTTCTTGCCTACATCCTCCATATAATTGTCTGGAGTGTTAGCGCCAGCCTCAGCCTTATCGCGGACATAACGACCTTTATCATCTTGATGGGCTGCGGTATCTGCATCGAGGCGTTGCTTATCGAGATGCAAGTCATTACCTGTCATGGCTGCATTGTTATAGCTAAAGCTATCTATTTCGTTAACCAGACGAGTCGCTGTAATGCCTCGCTGTTTTAATCCGAGTTTCTTGATGCTGAGCAAGCCATCTAACATGTTCAACACTAACGGCTTGACCAACTCATCAGTGACATTACTGCCCTGTTCAAATTCGTCATAAATCGTCGCCATAACCTCAAGAGACTCTCGTTGGTCATGCAGTTCCAAATTAATTAATTGTTTGCTGACCTGTAACGGCGAGCAGCTCTGCAGCTGCTTTAATACTTGCTCCATCTCTATTACAGGCTGAGTATAGTTTTCTTTTGTAGCCATTTGCCGAGATCCTTATGCGGCGATAGCCTTAATAGTGGCTACTTGTTGATACAATTCTTTAGCCTGCTGATTATCGTCCGAGTTCCACTGACCACTCTCTGACAGGTAGCCTAAGTTTGCCATCTGCTTGAGTACTATCGAGAGATTAAACAGCGCTTGAAACTCTTCGATATGAGCAATAGGGATCAGCTTAAAGTCCAATTTATGGGCAAAGATCTCGTCAGCATGTGCCATTTGCTTATGGCGCTGGCTCTGAATGCCATACTCAAATCGGTCCAGTAACTTATTGTAGTTTTTGATTAATTCATCGAAATACTCAACTACGTTGTCGATAGATGCTGTCACGACCTGAAGCTGGCACTGATGAGACTCCATTTTAGCAATCTCTTCATCAATGCGGAGCTCCTCTTCTTGCACTTTTAGTAGTGTTTGCTTAGCTTTCTTTCGCGAGTAGAATCCCAGAGTCAGTACATAAGAAGCAACTCGAACTAAATCAAACTTATTAAAGTCGATTAAGAATAGGTTATTCCTGTGCTCAACCGTTGCCGTCGTTTTTATTTCAAGAATTGCATCGTCAAACAACTCTTCGAAAGGCTGACCTTTAACTGTCACGTTATGTAATCGATTCGCTAGAGAGACAAAACGCTTAAATTGTACGCCATAGATATCTTGTTTAAAGCGATTAATGGCACCGACCTGTGTATCGATATCATCAATAAGCTTTTTACAACTCTGATCATACTCGATTTTTTTCTTATCATAGCGATCACAGATCTCTTGGTACAGGCGTTCAGCTTTATCGAATGTCGTCTTGCCTGTAAAGGCATTCCAACACTTAGAACCCTTCTCAATGACCTTTTCGGTGACTTTTTTTGTCACCTCGACCACTTTGTCTACCACGTTGCTTATCTTAGCTGCGGCCCAGCTTCCTAATCGTCCAAACATAGTTAATCCTTCATGATAAGACTAAAACCTTCATGTACTAAGTCGTTCATAGCTTCGACCCAACGCTGTAGGCGCTTCAGCTCAAACTCCTCAATGCCAAATGATGATGCAAGTTTGAGCATAAACGCAGCTTCGTTTTCACAATACTCTCCGTCAGCAAGCACAATGCCAAATAGCTCAACGATCACAATACGGCGGTTTTTCATTTCACTGCGAGTCAACACCTTAATTACTGCGTCTATATCATCTTGCTGCTTGAGCTGGTATGACGGCATACCGCACTCATGGGTAAATGACTCAAAGATGGCTTTCTCTTGCTCTTTGTGGCTGCCATTAAGTGCCATGACTGAATAGGCAAGCTCGAGAAAGGTTTTGCGCTCTGCTACTGATAATTCACTTAAATACATGGTATCCCTTGCTCTAATAGACTTTCTTAATTGGGTCAGCTTGATTGCCGTCGGCATCATAAACATATTCAACACGCTGGTTGACTTCCCCAGCGCCGTCATAGAAATATTCAAAACTTACTTGCTGATCAGCATCGTACTCAACCCCTTTAGCCAATCGCCCCTCTTGGTCATAAAACATCTGATACTTGAGTTGCTCACCCTGTAAGGTATCGCTGCTATGTTTGATACCGTTCTCGTAATAAACTTGAGTCACTTGCCCCGAGTGCTTGTCTTCAATTTTAACCACCTTGCATTCACCTAAATGTTTGACAAAGTCTTGGGTATCAAGGGTTAACTCGGTATGCTGAGCCAGCTCATTGGTTAACTCCACTAGGTTTTGCACCCGCAAATTTTGAATTAAGCTAGACATCGTTTCAAGGTTAGATAATTGATGTTGCTTATTGATGAAAGTCTGTTTTTTTGCGTCTTTCTCAAGCTCAGCTTGAGTGCGTTTAATCGCACTATTCAACATACTTCCCATCTCTTCGATACCGGTTTTGAGCACACCTTGGGAATCTGTAAGTGCCGTCACTATCTGCGAATTAGTTTGCTCATGCTGCTTAACTGAAAGCGTAGACAGTTGTTGCTGAAGTTCCTGCAATTGTGTTTGCAATTGACTATGCAGTTTGCTGTTTTCGCAATGTTTTTCTTCAATTTTGGCGGTAAATAACTGGTTTATGGCCTTAAATGACTGCTGAGCCTTATTTTGATAAGCCTGTTGGGCATCCGTTATTGGCTCGACTCCGGCCTGGAAATGGGCTTGGATAATAGCGGGGATACCATCAATAGTTTGAGCTAACTGGATATTAACATCACTGAGCTGTTGCACGGCATTAACTTGCAAACCTTTGATTTTATTAAATATGACAATCTGAGCTATAATGACCAAAGCTCCCATTCCTATTACCGCAAGGAGAATGTGCGTTAAACTTATTTCCATTGTTCTTCCATTAGTCTAAAAACAAAAATTTGAGCGCTAAGCTCAATGAAGTAATGAGTTGGTAATTATATGACCCATAATGGCCAGTGAGCTCCCGTAACAGATATCTTGAATCAAATCGGCAGCAACCGCTTTAAGTATCGACTACAATTATCCAACTTTTATCTACTGAATTTTACTCTACATTATTTCGGTAAATAAAGGGGCTGATCATCGATTTTTATCTAAAAAAAGTGATATAACTCAAGCGACAAGTGAATTTCCAACAAGCCTAACTCCCTAAATGGTTTTGACTAAAATACAGAAATACCCTGTCAGGTTTTCTATAATCATTAACAACTCTACCAATTGGTACGATGATTTGAGTACTTAACGAGGATTTTTATTTCTGAGGCAAGGCAAAGAATACGGAGCACGTAACATTCTACATATAGGCTCTAAAGCACTGCACAAAGCTAACCTGCATATTGCAGCTCCCCTTAAAAAGTAAGGGAGATGAGACAGGATGTAGGAATAAGCAAAGCTGATGGGCTGCTTAGAGGTTAAATGTACGTAAGCATAAGAATATTCTGCGAGTCAAGGGCCATCCTAAAACACAATGGCTCGTTAAATCATACCCTTACTATGCAACAATGGAATCTACACTGGTAAATTCATATGCCAAACTTCCCAGGAAACACTGCGACCAGGGAATACAATTTTAGAAAAAGGCCATTCCTCTTTAAGCCAAAGCAAGGCCGATTGGTACAGTGTTTCCTCTAATACCAATCAGTATAAGAAGTTGATCTACTCAGAGCGTTTTTGGCAGGCTAATTCAAAGTGAGTAATGACATAATGGTTATTCCCTTATGAGTTTGTTCAACGCAGAAGTAGCAAGCCAAAAACACTCCTAAAGGCTAGTTTTAGCGGCTTTGATGCTGCGTTAATGAATTTGAACGTAGAATAACTATGCTCTTCATTCATTGCCTTACCTCAAAGTCGCTAAACTCTCGCTGAGCGATCAAATCTTTATACTGATTGGTATAACTCAATGCTGTCATCTCTGATCCAGAAATATACAGCCCAATCATATTGAGTCCATTGACTTGGGGCGATATAAATAGAGCCTAAACACTTATTCTATTTATCATGCCTTTAAGCACAATATCATGGTAACTCACCAACCCAACGATTTTCCCCTGTTCAATCACTGGCGCTTTCGTGATCCCAAAACGGTCAAATAAACGAGCGCAATACCTCACGTCCATATTCCCCTCCACCGATAGGACAGGTTTCACCATTATTTCATAGATGTTAACACGGTCTGGGGCTTTATCCTTTGCCAATACCTTTTTGGCAATGTCGCTCATTAACACCATGCCGTATTCATCATCGTCATCACGTTTGTTAACGAACAAGACATTCACCTTATGAGTAACCGCTTGCTCTATTGCCTCTGCAACTGTTTGCAGGCCATCCACCATGGCGTACTCTTGGCACATTACATCATGGTTTCTGACAGGTTTTTGCTTGCTCATATTTGATCCTCTATATCATGACTCAACTGTTGTACTTGGTGTGCAACACCAACGGCATCTTCAACATCAATTTGAATAGCGATACCTTTTCCTGAATCACTATCAAATTCACCCACTTCATTAACAGTTTCCAAAATGGCTCGGCTTAAATGCTCCTCAACCAACAAAAGTACGACATCACGCTGAATATCAAGAGACAACCCCATAAAGGTTTTCTGCTTTTTAAGCCCCTCGCCACGGGCATGGTTGATCACTGTGGCACCTGTCGCCCCTTTACTGCGCGCCGCATCGAGGATCGAGTCAGTACATGCATCATCTATAAAGACAATTATCAGTTTAAAGCGCATTATTCCGCTCCTTTTGAGTTCTATTTTTAAATTCGACCAGTTGGGCATAGCCCATTACGGTGATCATCGGAAATAAGCTCGCGAAAGCAATCAGTCCAAATCCATCAATTAATGGATTGCGACCATCAACATTGGTTGCTAAGCCTAAGCCCAGTGCTGCAACTAGTGGCACTGTTACAGTAGATGTGGTTACCCCGCCAGAGTCATAGGCTAAAGGTACGATCATTTTAGGGGCATAAAAGGTCTGTATAACCACAATAACGTAACCTGCCATGATGTAATAATGTATGGGATCGCCTACGACGATGCGAAAGCAGCCCAGTGAGATCCCAAAAGCAACCCCAATCGCCACCGAGATCCGCAGGCCCTGAATGCCGATACTGCCACCGGAGACTTCATTGGCTTTTATCGCCACAGCGATTAAAGATGGCTCGGCAATAGTGGTACTAAAGCCAATCGCTGCAGCAAAGATATAGACCCAATAGTAGTCTTGCCATGCATTGACCGTGATAGATGGGTCATCAGCATGAATAAATGCCGGTGAGGTTAGTTGCTCAGCCATCGCTTCACCAATAGGGAACAGTGCCAACTCGAGTCCAACTAAAAAGAAGCTCAACCCCAAAATGACGTAAACAAAACCCGCTGCAACTCTCCGCCAATTAGCGACAGGTCTTTTCAATACCCCTAATTGAAAACCAAATAAGATCGCCGCAATTGGTACTACATCTCGCGCCGTGAGCATTAACGTTTCGAGAACTTTGATTAGCATCTCCATTACAGCACCACCATTCCGTAAATAAGCACAAAGATCATCGGCATTAGACTGGCAAAAGCGATTAAACCAAAACCGTCTAACATGGGATTGCGGCCTTTAATCACACTGGCTAATCCAACCCCGAGTGCAGTCACTAAAGGTACGGTAATGGTCGATGTGGTAACGCCCCCAGAGTCATAAGCAATACCGATGATGTTTTCTGGTGCAAAGGAAGTCAGTACCATGACTAAGACATAACCACCAATAATAATGTAATGGATAGGCCAACCTTTCAAAATCCTCACAACGCCAAGCAAAATTGCCAGGCCAACAGAAAGTGCAACGGTTAACCTTAGCCCCATTGCATAACTGTCCATTGCCGCTTCGCTTTGGGCGATCGCTCCTGCATCGGCCGCAACCTCGGCAGCTTCATTAGCCACAGCAGTTAGTGCTGGCTCGGCAAGCGTAGTACCAAAGCCTAAGGAGAATGAAAATATCACTAGCCAAAATACACTGCCTTTTCTCGCCAACGCTTGTGCTAGCGATTCGCCGATAGGGAACAGCCCCATCTCCAAACCAAACACAAAGAAAGTGAGTCCGACAACAATGAATATAAGACCAATAAGAATAGAAAAAAGATTATCTGGGGCTTGATGCAATACAAATATTTCAAAGAAACTAACCACTAAAATAATAGGGATAAGATCTTTAAAACTATTTAGCATCGCATTTAACAACTGACTGATTGAAGCCATACTCACTCCTTTGGGGCTACAGTTCCAGTCTGCCAAAACCACCCGAAATCACAACAAGTGATTAACACTTTCACCCACATCTGTGAGCTATATCATAGAGTTATAAGGTGCTGAGCTAATTACATTATTGTTAGAATGCGCTAGGTAGTGATTCACATTCTGTTTGCACTTTCATTATTAACCTTGGCATAGCAAAGCCACTGCAATAAAGTGACTTTATCTAAAATAATCGATAGGCTATCAATAATGAATTTAGCTGGCACAGCACCGCTGAAACTCACAATTTCAATGTAGATCCGGTATATGACAAAAACTATTACACAGCACGGCGGCTGCTTGTGCGGCGCCATCAGATACCAATTATCCGCCAGCCCTTTTGCTGCAGACTATTGTCATTGCCGCCAATGCCAAAAAAGTACAGGTTCTGTTCTTGGGGCTTGGATGGATTTTCATATCGATGAGGTCAGCTGGCTAACGGGAGCGGTGACTGAATACCACTCTTCAGAATTTGTGCGGCGTGGTTTTTGTCATCAATGTGGATCACAGATAAGTTTTAGAGATACTCGTTATCCGAGCTATTTAACGCTATCAATCGTATCACTTGATGAACCGAATAATGTGCAGCCAACTTATCATATTCACACAGACAGCCAACTTAAATGGCTCTCATTAAACGATCGCTGCACTCGCTACCCACAATCGAGAAGCTAAATATTGGTTTTCCTTCCTTTAGCTATTTTTGGCAGCTTTCATTGAATAATAATGACACCCGCTATTACCTATAAAATCGAGAAGCTAATTACTGCTTCCAAAGATAAGTCCTATCGCAATAGTCATACAGCCATTCTGGGCGATAAACCACCAGTATTGTTATCGCCATTCCGTTAAGTAACGCTTCTGGAAATCCCAATAAGGGAATGAGTATCAAATAGTTATCCGCAAGGTATAACCAATCATAATCTGTACTCAAATTTAGCCATAATGCCCAGCTAACAATGTGAAACAACATAGATAAAAAACCATTGATGAAAGCACCAAAGAAAATATAAATAAACAGGTGATGAGGCAGGAATTTAAAGCTTTGACTGTAGAAGATAAAGCACACAAATAGCGGAACACACACAGCAAAAATAGCATAAAGAGCAAAATCTAACGGCTGCTTTAACACAAATATTGCAAAAAACAGCACCGGCAATAAAGCGATGATACTGGCCAAACGCCAACCAAACATAAGCATTAGCACAACCAATCCAAGGAAATGCACATGAATTTGGGGAGAGACACTTGCATTGATTAACCAAAGCGCATTGATTGCAAATGTGGCAATAAATACCCGAGATTGCTTTTTACGTGATGCGACTAATTCAGAGAACTGCGTTTGTGGCCAAATGAGCCAGTACCAAAATACAAGGAGTACGGTTGCAATAAGCCCTGCGAGGCTAGAATTTAGGCTGATAGAATCGACGAGTTGTTCTAAAAATTGCATCATCTATACACTCCCTAGTCAAACAACAGAATGTAAAACATTTTAAAGCCCTGCTAACTTGGTTCAATATACGTTATGCTGGCAATTAGAAACCAATTTTTAACATAAAAATAATAATGAAAATAATATCTCTATTGCTTGTTTTACTACTCTCAGCCTGTAGCGGTACGCCTGAACTCGAGCCAGAAGAGTTTGCAGGCCAACTTACCGACTCATTTAGAACCGATATAAAAAGCAATGGCCTTAAACTGTTTACCTATCGCGCCAAGCTAGTGATAGACAGCAATGCTAAGCAGGCGCTCCCCCATGAACAGCGAGCCCAGCAAAAAAAACGTTCAAGGAAACGCTATCAAGGGCCAGACCTAACGGCTTGGACACAAAAAATAGAGCATGGTCTTAGTCGGACAATCGAGATGACAGGCTACTGCCGCGAAGGATATATAGAGATCAGCCGCTCTATTCAATATGACCGTGGCAGCATTAGAGGCGAGTGTAATGAAGGTGCTACTGAGGTTGATATCGCAAAGTTCGACTCTTAAATAAAAAAGGGCTTCAATCGAAGCCCTTTTTTATTCAAATTAAGCACGTAGCCCGCTCTTTTTAGCACCAAAACTCACCTTTCCGAAATCCTCTAAAATAGCGTAGCAAGCTGGTACCATAAATAGCACTAATGCGGTTGAGGCAAAGATACCAAATACCATAGAGATCACCAGCGGTTGTAGCACTTGTGCTTGTATACTGGTTTCGAGCAACAAGGGTAACATGCCCGCCGCGGTCGTTAATGAGGTAATAAATACTGCTCTAAAGCGCTCTTTACTGGCGCTGACTACCGCTTGATGAACAGTCTGTCCCTCATCAACATGAAAACGAATATACTGCACCAGTAGTATCGAATCATTAACGACGACACCAGAGAGGGCAATAAAGCCCATGATCGATGGCATACTCATCGAGAAGCCAAGCAATAAATGTCCCCAGAACACGCCAATTAGCCCCAGAGGGATCACTGCCATCACAATGAGTGGCTCTAGGTAGCTCTTAAACTGCAAACTCAAAATGGCAAATACGCCTAACAGACCCAGAATAAAGCCTGACACCATTGAGTTCTGAGTCGTTGCGTTCTCTTTTACCTCACCTTCAAAACTAACTCGTACACCCGGATAGCGCTTTATTAGCTCTGGCAGAAGCTCATCTTTAAATGCAGTATTAATCTCACCAGCGTTAGCCAAATGGGTATCGACTTCACCGGTAATGGTGACAAAACGCATACCATCAAGCCGTGAGATCTTGACGTAATTACGCTGCCAAGCAAAGTCAGCCACCGCAGATAATGGTACTTGATCACCAGAAGCACTCAAGGTTATTGGGAAGTTAGCCAAATTCTCAAGCTTAGCCGCATCACTTTTATCAAGCTGCACGTCAATCTGAATACTCTCAGGGCCTACTTGAATGTAATCTGCCGTTTGGTGGAAGTAAGCACCGCGTAGTTGACTGGCTAACATCATACCGTTAACGCCATAAGCCTCAGCTCCTGGCTTTAACGTCATCAAAATCTCAGACTTGCCTGGACGCATACTGTCCATCACGCCAGACACACCGTTAAAGCCACTGATATATTGCTGTACTTCTATTGATGCCGATTTCAATTGATGCAGGTCATCACCACGTAAACGAATATCTATCGCCCGACCAGCAGGTCCCATAGAGGGTTGCTTGTACACAATCGCAATTGGGTCAACTAATTCACCCACCGTAGCCTCCCATTCACGGATAAAAGTGTTAAGTAGTGTTTGGCGTACTTCCGCACTCAACAGATCCACTTTTACTGTAGCTACATGGGCGCCAGTCTCATTCGCATCGGCATTAAAGTTAAACCGCTCAGTGATATGTTGGATCAGCTGCTCGCCATCTTCATCTTTACTGTATTTATCATTAAGTAACTGAGCAGCATTAACAATTTTTTCAACGACATGCTCTGTTTGAGATAAAGTCGAACCTGGAGGTAATATCACCCGCGCTTCAACCACATCGCCATCGAGTTCAGGAAAACCAATAAACTTAACCACGCCACCAGCCGCAAGAGACACAGATAACAGCAATAGGCTTATGACTGCTCCCATGAAGGCATAACGCCATGCAATCACCCACTCAACTGCTGCGACAAGGTTGACCGTTCTGAAATGTTCAAAGCGACGGTTAAATTCTGCTTTAAAGCGACTGGTTTTTCGCTCTTTTCCCTGAGCAGCATGGGCTAAGTGGTTAGGTAGTATCAAAAAAGCTTCAACCAAACTAACGGTTAAAATGAGCAATAAGGTTTGCGGCACAACCCTAAGCACTTTCCCCATATCGCCTTCCATAAAGGCGATACTGGAGAAGATAAACACTGTGGTTAAAAAGGACGATATCACCCCGGGCAACACCCGTTTGACCCCTTGAATCACCGCTTCTGTTTTATCTAAGCCACGTTCGATGTGCGATGCTATCGATTCAGCGATAACAATCGCATCATCCATCATGATGCCGATAGCCATCAAAAAGGCGACCAAGGTCATAATGTTGATAGTCAAACCAACTTGAGCCATAAAAAACAAGCTACCCATGAATGCAACAGGTAAGCCCATAGCAACCCAAAAAGAGTAACGAAAACTAAAGAATAACCACATACAAAGAAATACGAGTAACACCCCTTGCCAACCATTCTTTATTAGCATGGTGAGTCGATCCCACAACAGTGAACTCATATCATTAGAAGTGCTAATACTCACGCCATCGGGCGTACGCAGCTTTTCTGCATCTAAAAACCCAATCACCTCCTCTTTGAGGCGCAAAGAGTCTTGTGACTTATTTTTAAACACTGTTAATATTGCCGCGGGTTCACCATCGAAACGGACATGGTCCTCATCAAGTTCGAACCTATCGGTCAACTTCGCCACATCCCGCAGGCGCACCACGCCACCTTCTGCATTTGAGCGGATAACGATATTAGCCAGCTTGTCGGCTTCAACTTCTCGTTGATCGAATCGAATTAGAATATTCTTACTCGCAGTCTCTAAGGTACCACTGGGTAACTGCACATTTTGCTGCTCAATCTGAGTGGCAACATCAGCCACACTCATGCCTAAACGTTTGAGTGCATCGAGCGAGATCTCTACCAACAGCTGGTGCTGAGAAAACCCTGCGATCTCTACCTGACGAATACTGGTATCAAGCTTTATGCGTCGTTTAAAATCTTCCGCATAGGCTTTAAGTTCTGGTTTGCTGGTTGTTGCAGATAGTGCGATATCGATGATCGGTTCACTAAAATCTAACTCTTCAACAATAGGAGGCTCTATTTCAGCAGGAAAATCTTTAATTGCTGAAATTTTAGTCTGTACGTCGACAAGATTTCGTCCCAGATCCGCTTTATCATCAAGCTTGAGGGTCATCTGTGCCACGCCCTCAAGCGCATCACATTTGGTTTCAATAATACTGCCTAAGCTATCTACAGCATCTTCCATACGCAGACAAAGATTTTCTTCAACATCTTGCGGTGACGCGCCGGGTAATACCACGCGAGCACTAATATAGTTTGGTGAGAATTCAGGAAAGGTCTCTCGTTTAAGCTCAGGTAACGCTTTGATACCCAATATGATCAACGCCAACATCAATAGATGTGTTGCTGTAGGGTGACGAACAAAAAAGGCGATCACTGTGTTAGCCCCTTATTGTCACCAGTGGCATTAGCGCTATCGCTTTTACGGCGTAAAGCCATGCCTGTCACTGCAGGAATTATATCGGTCAATACTAACTGCATATTGTCATGAAGCTCGCCCTGCACTGCCGCTTGGCCCTCTTGGCGAAATAGAACCTGTACCTTGATGAGCTGCAAGCTGTTGTCGCTGTCCATCAGGTACAACTTATCACCATGAAGTGCACGCTCTGGCACCATCCAGTAGTTTTTAGCATTCCCCTTAATACGGGCACTCACAAACATACCGTTAACTAACGGCGGTGCCTGACCGACTTTAAGTTCACGATATTGCTGTTCAACCTGCAGTACCACGCTCACAGTCGCCAGAGTTGGATCAACAGTTTCACCGATTCGACTTATTTTAGCTGGCCACTTAAACACATATGCAGCACTTTTCAGAGTTATTTCAGCGGTTAAGCCAAGCGCTTCAGCGTTAGGTAGCTGCTTGTCAAAAATTGCAGGCTTTTCGACGGTTTTCATTAAGGTCATCAGATCTGCTAAAGATAGCTGTGCTTCCACTTCCATGATCTCTGTGCCGTTGATTCTCGCTAGTACTTGCTGTGGTGCCACCACTTGATTATTTTCAACGTTAACTTCAGATACCCGTCCTTCAAAGGGCTGGCGGATCTCTGTTTTATCGAGTTGGCTTTGTGCTTCTTCTTCCCTAGACACAGCTTGTAATAGCTGTGCCTGCAACACATCAGTTTCATTCGGCATTAGATTGAGACTGTTATTGAGATCTTGGATCTTTTGTTTCTGTGCCAATACATTTTGGCGTTCGCCATCAAGCTCAGACTGGGAAATGAGATTTTTCTTTCGTAACGTCTCTTTGCGCTTCAGATCAGACTTAACCAATTCATAGCGGTTAGTCTCAATATCGAGTGATAACTTAAGGTTTTCCAGCTGCAGTGCTTTACCTTGCAGTTGCCCTTCCAGCGCTTTTCTATCAGCCTGTGCTTGGGCGAGACGAATTTGATAATCGAGTGGATCAATCGATAACAAAAGTGTGCCTTCAGGCAGCATTTTTCCGACAGCTAAATCAGGGTGTTTATAGTTAATCTTACCGCCTACCTCAGGGAGTAATTGCCATTGAACTTTAGGCGTAACACGGCCAAACGCATCAACCTGCGCGACTACAGAGCTTTGATTAAGTGGCACAACTTCCACTAGTTTACTCTGTTCAGACATCTCTTCTAACGGCGGATGTCCCCTAAATGATATCACTGCAAATAAAGTGACTACGCCTACAGCCATTGCGGGAAAGAAATACCAACGCTTACCTTTAATTATGTCCATCAGTCTTGCTCTCCAAATAATCCTTGCTCAAGCAGTTTTATGTTGTGTTGCGTCAATTTTGTGTAAAAATCGCTGTCGAGTTTAAAGCCATGTAACTCAGCCATTGGTGCAGGAATGATGTAAGGAAACACCATCAAACTCATCATCGACATTTTGACTAACATGGGATCAGTGCCAGTACATTTTTCGAGTAATGGTTTAGGCATGGGGATCAAGTTAGCCAAAGGGGTAAACAGCTTAAATACCACCGCTTTAACTTCCATCGAACCTTCAGAATTCATCAATCTAAACAAAAACCGGGGAAATTCGGGGGTGGCACTCATCGTTTGGTGAAAATCATTGATGATATCTGCCATTATCGATTTTGTGTCAGTAGTTCGAATTAGCTTACTGCGCTCGATCACTGGCTTTAAATGCTCAATCATCATGGCTTCAAACAGGCCTAACTTGTTACCAAAATAGTAACGGATCATTGCCATATTTACGCCTGCTTCATCGGCGATTTGGCGGATACTAACCTTGTCAAAATCAGAGGAGAGAAAACAGACTCGGGCAGCGCAAAGAAGCGCCTCTCTAACTTGAGTTGCCGTTTCTGTTTGATTAGTTGGTTCTGTCATTACATCAGACTTAGTGTTATTCACTTGAATAACACTAAGTCTACTTGCTCAATGCTGTTTTTGCATGGTTTATCGTTATTCAAAAACTACGCTTTCGAATAGCCGTAACAGGCAAAAGACTACAGCAGTTTGAAATTGATTTGGTAAAGTTGCTCTATTTCAGGATAGATCTCTCGGATTAGGGTTTTGAGCTCTACAAGCGTCATATTCTCCTGCTCGGCATGCAACTGATTGAGATCGTCAAACTTGACCCAAGCCACCGACAATATCTCAACCTGGCCATAACTGTGGCTCGTTTCCAAATTAGCCACATGCACAATTTGCCCAGCCTCAAAATGAGACTCACTTTTATCTCGCAAAGTAATGGTTTTTTTGCCCGCTAGAATATCTGCTTCAAATCGTTGGAAAAAGGTGATGGTTTGCATATTGCCCTCAAGCCAATAGGTAAAGGAGAAGCCTAACAATAAATCAGCCCCTAGGTTAACTTTAATCTATAACTAGCGAGTTGGATCACGATTCTTTTAAGCAGTTGAATTTAGCATAATGGTCAGAGTGAATTAGCTAATTACAATTAGGCACGCATAAGTTGGAAGGTTATCGAATTGAAATCAAATGAGTACTGTGGCATCGAGCCGCGCTTTAGGGTAAAATCCGCTTCCGATTTCAAGCTCAGCGCCTATTGCGCTAAACTTACCTTAGATTGACGTTATCGTAGAGAACACATGAACAGAAAACAGAAAATGATCAAATTGTCGGCTAAGCGTGCTAAAGCTCGTCTTAATAAGCACACTCCGCCTACGATCAAAAAATACGTATCTAAGGCTGAGCGTGCGGAGCAACAAGCAAAGCTTGCCGCTGAAGAGTTAGCTAAACAGGATGAAGCAGCAACTGAAGTTGATGCTATCGCGAGTGACACAGACAGTGCACCCGCTAGCTAATTAGCCATATTTTGTTGGGCTTACTTGGTTGACGACTTTTCGCCTTTAACGCCAATAAGCTCAGCAATTTCATTACTTGCTTCACAATCCTGCTCCTCAGTCACCATCGCCATATTAGCACACGATGACGACATCGGGTTTTGACTACTTAGACTAAGCTCTTCATCAAACTCACTCTTCATTTCATCAGCAGTTGTCGTTGGCAACGGTTGAACCGGTTCAGTAACCATCTGTTCAGCCGCAAAACCTCTCACCTGTTCCACTAAGCGATATGCCATAAGTACACCGAGTACACCAAAGATGATTGAACCAATAGCTTGACCAATTAGCACGCCGTATACTCCACCCCATTGAGCGCCAAAATACACAAATGGGATAGTACCAACCGTTGCTTTACCTACATTAAACAGCGTTGAGTACTTAGCTTTTCCTAAATTATTAAACGAAGCGTTTGCGACAAACAGAATCCCCGAAAAGATGAAGAACACAGCAATATAACTACAGAAAAACAGGATAAGCTCAGCAGCATCGCCCTGCATATCAAACACACTCACAATCTGGTTTCGGGTTAGAAACAGTAATATCGAGACCACAAAAACATAGACACTACAGAATTGAATCGCACGAGTTAGCGACTCTTTTACTCGACCAAACTCCAGTGCGCCATAGTTCTGGCCAACAATGGGACCTACTGCGCCAGAAAGCGCGAATATCATGCCAAAAGAGACTGGGATCAAACGACCAAGCACCGCCCAACCTGCCACATAACTATCACCAAAATCAGCAATTGCACGTGTCACCACCGCATTACCAATAGGGGTCGCAACATTGGTTAACATTGCAGGGCCCGCAATCGCAAAAATTGGGCTTAAGTCGGCAATAAAATGATCTCTATTAAATCGGCCAAACAATTTGTGCTTAACAATCACTCCTCTGGCAGCCACAACAAACACAGCTAAACGGGCTAACACCGAGGCTACAGCAGCACCTTCAATCCCCATGGCAAACATAAAGATGAATATTGGGTCAAAAACCGCATTAACACCGCCACCAATCAGAGTTGATACCATTGACAGCTTGGCATCACCCACCGCACGCAGCGCACTCCCCAGTGCCATTGCCAAACAGATAAGAGGCAATGAAGGCACCAAAATATAAAGATACCCGGCCGCTAACTCCGCCGTTTTTCCGGTTGCCCCCACCAGCGATAGCAACTCAGGTATAAACAAAAATACAATAGCCGCGACCACAATACTTATCAGTAATGTCACCACAGCACTATTAAGTAGTAAGCGCTTTGCTTTTTCTATCTCTTTAGCACCAATGGAGCGAGACACTAACGCACCAAGCGCAATCGATAAACCAATGCCAATCGAGGTGGTAAAAAAGGAAATAGTGCCAGCATAACCGACGGCGGCGGCGAGCTCTTGCTCACCTAATAAACTGAGGAAAAAGATATCTAACAGATCGACCACAAATAGCGCCGAAATTCCCACTGCAGCTGTTGAGCTCATCACCAAAATATGGCGCAGTATCGATCCTTGTACAAACTTGGCAACTGCCATAAAACCTCTTAATCCATTTGACTAAC
The DNA here is from genome assembly GCF_000014885.1 of Shewanella piezotolerans WP3. Taxonomy (NCBI): domain Bacteria; kingdom Pseudomonadati; phylum Pseudomonadota; class Gammaproteobacteria; order Alteromonadales; family Shewanellaceae; genus Shewanella; species Shewanella piezotolerans. Next base: position 1,826,929 of record NC_011566.1, on the reverse strand, counting down.
TAAGCTGCACATTAAACGCTATGTGCAGCATTCTAAAGACGGCTATTGCCCTATCATTGAGTCATTCAGCCTGCACTAAATATCGGCTTCTAGCTCACTACCACACTTATCACAGTACAGCGCATTAGTTTCATGACCCACTTTTAAGCAATTACTGCAACGGCGTAAATCTTTGTGTTTGCCTATCTCTTGTGAGATTTCAGCGGTTAAAATCCCTGTGGGAATAGCAATAATTGAATAACCAAGTAACATCGTAAATGCAGCAATAGCTTGGCCTAAATTCGTCCCAGGGGTGATATCACCATAACCTACAGTCGTTATAGTTACTATCGTCCAGTAGATAGACTTAGGGATTGATGAAAAACCATTATTAGGCCCTTCAACAACATACATGATTGAACTTAACACCACGACGATTAAACTGACTGAAAAGAAAAAGATAAATACTTTTCGGCTCGATTGCATCATCGCTCGAAGCAACAGGTTGCCTTCGCTTAAATAACGCAACAACTTGAAGACTCTAAAGATCCTAAATAATCTTAATACTCTGATCACCATAGTAAAATTAGCGCCTGGGAATACTAAAGCCAAATACGTAGGCAGTACTGAAAGCAGATCAACCACCCCATAGAAACTCTTAGCATATTCCAGCGGTTTCGCAGAGCAATATAAGCGCAGTAGGTATTCCAGAGTAAATATAATAGTGAAGCACCACTCTAATACAATGATGATTTCACCGTACTGCTGATGAATGTGGGCAACAGTATCTAAAAAAACCAACATGACGCTCAGAATAATACAAACGATTAAACTGATATCGAAGAAGCGACCTGCAGGAGTGTCTGTTCCAAAGATTATTCGGCGAAGTTTAAGTTTAAATAAACTTTCCGAGTCTGTTTCTGTAGCCATCTATAGCGCCGTTCCTTGCTGTAAAGCCACTTGATATTTAACCGACATAAGCTGAATTATCAAGGTATTAAATTAGGTGATTTGAATAGTGTGACACGCAAACAAGCAGAGCTCAAAAATAATCTTAAGCTTGTACGTCAACAATCACCAGATTTTGAGGTAACATAGGCCTAATTTCTACATGCTAAGGGCGTTAGGCTCAGGGTTGTAAATGCGGGTTTTCTTATCAACAATTATGTCATTTCTGCTGGTATCAAGCGTTTTCCAAACGAATCTAGCCCATGCCAGTGGCAAAGCTGATTTGGTCGTCGTCACCAAATCAGAATCAAGTTTATCACTGCTACGCGAAGGCAAAGTGTTAAAGTCTTACCGGATTGCCATGGGTGATAACCCGGTTGGCCATAAACTCACAGAAGGCGATCAACGCACCCCTGAAGGACGTTACTTACTGGACTATAAAAAGTCAGACAGTGCTTATTACCGTTCTATTCACATCTCCTACCCAAATGATGAAGATCGCTTACGCGCCAATGCGCTCGGTATAGAGCCGGGTGGTCAAATCATGATCCATGGTGAAAACCCTAATTCCAGCCTGAGCCCAATAGAGGCTCAGCAGTACAATTGGACTGACGGCTGTATTGCTGTGACCAATGCTGAGATGGATGAGCTTTGGCGCGCGATTGATGAAGGCACCCCAATCGAGATCTGGCCATAACGCTTTGCACCTCTTTAAATCAAAACTTAAAATCAAGACAGTAAGCCCGTTTACAAAGCGGGCCCCAGCAGAGAAAAATTAATGACCTATGAGCAACTAGCCAGCAGTTGGCCAGCCTTTAGCCAATCTATTATTCAGTTTATGAGCCAGCTTGGCTTGGATAAACTGGCACTTGAATGCGATCATACTGCGCTGCGAGTCAATAGCACCCATGCAGCGCAGCAGTTACAACACGAGTTTGCAGAACATGGCACTATCATCTCAAACAACATGATCAACGGCCGTCCTATTTTAATTATTGAGCTAAATCAGCCTTTACGGCTTAACGATATGACTATCGATTGTGTCGAACTGCCCTTCCCTGGGGAAAAATCCTACCCCGCAGAAGGTTGGGAACATATTGAGTTGGTTTTAAAATCAGATGCTCAAGAGTGTGACACTCTCAGCCAAGACCTATTAGCAGCACTACCCAATCTCAAGCCTGTATTGGCAGGCGAGACCGAAGTAAAAGTAAAAATGAGTTCACCAAAAGGTGATAAAGAGCGCTTAGCTAATCCAACCATTGCCTTTAAAAAAGGCGGTTTATGTATCAAGGTTCACCCGCACGGCATAAAAGCGGTAATCGCTTCAGAAAGCTAAACATACCAGAGCCAAAAGGAAGAAGCGCGAGGGCTATTTTGTAATATACATGCCTTCGCTCGCTGGTCGACTCAACTTAAATCCAAATTGAGTATATAGCTCTGGCACATCCGCCATCAAAGTAATATATGCACCTTTAAAGGCTGTATTTTCTAGGTAATCCATAATGCTTTGCATGATAAGTCGGCCGAAGCCCTGCCCTTGGTAGTCCGGTTCGACAGCAATATCGACAATATCAAAATTTAACACTCCATCACCCACGACCCGCCCCATGGCAATGGTTTGCTCAGCAACACAGATATGCACGCCATAAACGCTATTGGGCAACGCCTTCTTCGCAGCTTCTAGTGGTCTCGGCGTTAAGCCTGTAATGATGCGAAGTCGAACGAAATCTTCAGCACTAGGCACCTGCTCAATAAGGGTATAACGGTGTTCGGTCATTGAAGTACTCTTTTCGTATAAATATTATTTTAAACATCTAGTTGTACAAATTTAACAATAGATATTTAACGATAAAAATGGCAATTTCCAGCCTAGATTACCATAAGAGATTGTCTAGTGTTCGCAAACTAAAAAGCGCGCCTATTAGGCACGCTTATTTTTGGTAGTTAACTTCAGACTCATGCTTAACACTTTAGCTTACAAACTTAGTAAGTAGTCCAAGCCTCCGGTTATTGCTGCTACTTGAGCAATAATACAGTTTTCATCGTCTACCAAGGGGCTATCTGGGTAAACTTCTGTGGTAGTGACATATTTGGCAGCGCTTAACCCAGCGCACAAACCCAAGGCTTTGGTGGCATAATTGATCACCCCAAACTGAGCCAATTCAACCCCGATTAGCTTATCGTTATCATCAGCCGGTGCAATATGAGTCACTTGCTCAACTTCAGTAATGATGGCTTTTTGGAATGCTGCTTGCGGGTTTATGGTATCACCCACCAGATAAAAACCATCAGGAATATTCCAATTATCATGCACGCTTGCATCACGCGCGGCTAATGCTGGTCTAAATTCACTATTATCAGTGTCAGTGGTTTCATGCAGATCGATATGAGCGAAAATCTGCTCATTAATAGGCGCAAGGTAAGCTAATAACTCTGCCGACTCTTCAGCAGGACTATCTGCATAGAATGAGCGATTTGGGTCAATAGCATTAGGATTCCAGCGGTTTATTGTCTCATACCCCCACGGACTCACGCAGGGGATCAACACGATATTGAAATGCTCCGCATAGGCTTGAGCTTTGGTTTCCATAAACCGGATCGCCCCTTGCACGCCACTCGTTTCGTAACCGTGAACACCACCAGTCACTAAGATAATTGGTTTTCCAACCTGCCAGTCATTGCTCTTTAACGCGTACAAAGGGTACTTAGATTCATCAACAGACAAAGCGCCGTACTGCTCTAGTGTGAACCTCTCCCCCAAGGCCAACACCTTTGTTAACACTTGCTCTTTGTAAGAGCGTTTAACCGACTGCAAAGCCAGCCAAGCTGACTTATCAGCATCATTCCATTTCTGGCCAGGAGTACCTATTGGGTAGCGTTCAGCAGCGTTCATCTATTTTCCTTTTTAACTGGGCAATACAACATTTATTATGAGTTTGAGAATGTATTGATACTTGTTAGAGAGCATCGGATCATAAACATCGTCGCAGCCGAATTCAATCACAGCGTTATCAATGTCATATAAAAACAGCTCAGTTATTTTTATTTAAAAACTCAATAACAACACGATTAAACAATTCAGGCTGTTCCCATTGGACGGCATGGCCAGCTTCGGGTACCAACAGAGTCTCACTATGGGGTAACTCCCGCGCGGCCGCGCGCATCATCGATGGCGGCTGATATAAATCTGCCCCGCCAGCAATAAACAAGCTGGGTATGTTAGCTGCGCGAATTTTCTCCCAAGTAATCGTGCTTTTCGCCGGCTGTCCGTGCCTAACACCATCACCGCGTGACTTCTTTTCCATTGCTATCCACTGTTTTACGCCTTCAGGATGTGCCCAGCGATAAGATGGACCAAGCTCTTTAAATTCAGGAGGCAAATCATTAAAGCTCTCTGGCAGAATGAAATCCAATCGTTGATCAATATTGTTATCCCATAAACCAAAGAGGCTACAAACAATCGTCATACTCAGCAGTTTTTCCGGGTAAGAGACCACATAATCTGAAACGGCAAAGCCGCCAGCTGCTAATCCAAGAATATGAAATTTGTCGACATTTAAGTGTTCGACTAATGCATTTAGATCATCAGCATAATTACCTGTATCACTTTCTGAACCAGCTGGTGAACCAAAGTAGCCACGTCTCGAATAAGCGATGGTTCTATAACCCGCCTTTGCAAAAGCCGGCTGCTGATAAGGCCAAGTTAACGCACTCCCCCTGCCGGGATGCAAGAGAATTACCACAGGCCCCTCACCGCCGGTGTCCCAATAGTAAAGCCCAGCTCCAGAAGAAAGAGACAACACTCCCTCATTGACAGCCACCTGTTTAGGAACAGCTAGATACTTGGCTTCAATTTTGCTGTTATTAGTTTCTACGCTAAGGGCCTGCGCGCTCCATGGCGTGCAGTAGCTGGCAGCTATAACAGCAACTGTCGCTATTTTTCTCAGCGCCGCGCTTTTATTACTGCGAACTTGGTTTAATCCTTTACTCATCCTATCTCCCTGAATACGGGCTAAACTCTGTTGAGTTAAAAAACTCTATTAGCCAGCCATAGTAAATCAACAACATAATGAGCTAAGGGGGCGAACTCAATACTTGACCGCATTCTCATCATGAATTTTTATCACGAAAGAAAGTCAGCCGGTGAAATATGCAAAAATGATAACATTTTGCTGAAATCGCTTATTGAAAAGTGCTGGTGGTTAACTCAGCGTTTTTATCTGAGGAAGTCGATGTTTTGGTGAGGTTTGGAGTTAATCGTGTTGCATATACTCGCAACTGCAGGAAAATTTGATAAAAAGAAACTTTCATAGATACCTATTCGTATAGACACAATGACTCCACACTAAAGATGCTGATCTCCAATTCATCGTGGGTTAGCTAAAAGCCAGAGCCATAATAGTTTTGTTAAAGAAACTAAAAAATGGAGATCAGCATGAATAAACATAACATAATTTTTATTGGCCTTGATACACATAAATAATTTGTTGAAGTCGCTTACATCGAAGATCAACGTTGTGCGCAAGCTGTTCATTTTGGAGGAGTTTCAAGTGCTAAGGCTTCTATCACTAAACTGGCCAGACAGTTCGAGTCTAAGTATCCAAAAGCAACCTTATACTTTGAGTATGAGGCTGGTCCTTGCGGTTACTGGATCTACCGCTTACTCACAAGCCTTGGTCACTGTTGCTATGTCATAGCTCCGTCACTTATTCCTAAAAAGTCTGGAGAGAAAGTTAAAACCGATAAGCGCGATGCTCTGAAGCTAGCCAAGCAGCTTATGTCGGAAGATCTGACGGCGATTTATGTCCCTGAGCCAGAAGATGAAGCCATTAGAGATTTATCCCGAGCACGTGAAACTGCGATGAAAGATTTAAAAGATGCCAAATACCAGCTTAAAGCGCTTCAGCTTCGAAATAACATCAACTATAAGGGTACTGCAAACTGGTCGCTAAAGCACTTACGCTGGCTCAGTGAACTGATCTTACCGCATCCAAGCCAACAGACTGTCTTGCAAGAATACTTGCAAACGATCTCGAAGCGGAACGCGACACTAAAACGGCTCAATAACAAGCTTGAACATCATGTATTAAACTGGCGTTACTATCCTGTCGTCAAAGCGGTACAAGCACTACGTGCCATCAGATTACTGGTTGCAGCAAAGCAGTGATGTAATAATCACTCCCTCTGCAGTACCGCCAGCGTTTGCTCCCACAATTTTGCCAAACCAATCAGATAATCGGGCTGTTGCTCAATAATGGCATTTGGCTCACTGATGCTGGTGACGAGTTTGTTGAGTGCAGAAATATTAGCAATGTCTCGCTGCTGCATTAATTGATACTGATTGCTCGGCTCAACTTGTACTGGCAGATAACTTTGCCATGTTTCTGCAGACATAGACACTGGTGATGGGAACCAAAAGACGGGACCTGCAGTTTCACAAAGTAGCAAGTTCCCATGGGGAAATGTTGCGCTCACGCGGTGATTGAGCAGTGTCGCACTACCGTCATCATGTTGTGAAGCAAAGTTCTGACAGAGTAATGACACTGAAAATTCAGGCCCTGTTAACTGCAGTGTTTCAAATAACCCCTTTGTCTTATCGATTTGAGTTGCTGGAACAAGTCCAATGTTTGACAGTGAACCTAAGGCTCTGCCTAACAGATCTAGTCCTGAATATAGAGTGCGCAAATTGACGTTAAGGTCAAAATGCATACAGGGAGCTTGTTGCGAAGCGGTGGCAATCGCTTGGTAAAACGCTTGCGGTGCACCAAGGTCGGCAAAATGAGCGTTGACGTGGAAACGACAGCCATTTTTTGTGGCTAACTCTAGTGCATAACGCACAACCTCCTCGCCAACAGGGTGCTCACACAAAACGTGAATCCCTCTATTCAAGCATTGCACCGCTAATTGTTGCCCACCTTCTCCGGCGACTGCAATACAAGCAATGTCAACGGTACCTGCCGGGATCTGCTCTATTTGAGTAAAGTGTGGTACCTGCAGTTGTGCTGCATATTGTTTTGATCGCTGACTACCAGTCGACAATATTGCTGCCAAACTAAGGTTTTGAGGCTGTGTGGCCAATGCTCGAATATAAGTTGCGCCATAATTGGTGCCGCATACAAGTACTTTCATCAGTTCGTCCTTGATGGTAAAGAGTTTGTCCTTGCTGCTATCTAAAGAAATAGCTAACAGCATGGTCTTGTTAATGATTGAGGGGCTGTGACAGCCTGTTAAGCAATTGGATGAGGATCCATATTGACGCTCTCTCCGCCAAGTAGTCGTTTCAAGCGTGGGTTATCCACTCGCTTAAACTGCTCGCCAAAATGAATCGGCTGCATATGCTTGCCCACAGCCCGTGCGACTCTAAAAGGGCTTAAGGCCACATCTGGAGAGGTGACATCGACAATGGCAACCTCGACTCCCGCATCGAGTAACCTTTGGTTGAGAGCGGAGGAGTCTTTGACGACTGGATAGCTCCACTGTTCAATATCAATTGCCTGCTCTGCCGGTTGGCGCATAAAATCAAAGGCTGAACGCTTATTAAGTTTAAAATAATAGGCGGCATGATCCTCAAGGCTTTGTACTTCGCTAACATGTTGCGGCACTTTTGCGCCGCTTCTCATCAGGTGGCAAAGGTAAGGCATCACATGCCCCTGCTCTAGCAATGCTTTTTTCATCGCCACTTGAATATCACCATGACAAGCTAGGGCCACTGATACAGCGGGTGTCTGTAGGCCATCCCCCAAGGCCAAACAGACAACCGTTGGCACGTGAATGCCCACGTCAAGTAGATACAGTTCTAGCTGCACCCCAATTACTGATAGCTCATCAAGCATCACGCGCATTTTACCGTGGTTAACAGTGTCGAGTTTTAAACGCTGACAGGGGTGCTTGGCGTACCAAGTTAACATCATCGCATCGCGTTCTATCAGCTCATAGGTCGCTCTGATCCCGGCATCATCATTATCTTGCCCTGCTGCCAGCCCATTTGAAGAGACTTGGCTAAACTGTTCCTCATAGGGGCAACTGAAGTTAAAGTAGCTCACTAGTGAAGGCACCCATACTGGTTCCTGTCCACCTAAATAGACGCCTTTGCTCCAATGGATCTTGCGCTTTTTATTCCAACGAGAGAATGGGAATTGTGGCGAGTGATACTGCTTTTTTGAATAGAGCACTAAATCATTCGGGTCAAGGTAACTGCCAGTCAATTGGCTAATCGATGCATAGTGGCAGTCTTCGAGGCGATACCTTGCAGCAGAGTAGCGCTCAATGGCCTCACCAATTGCGCTAATATGAGCAGAAACGCCATCAAGCCCTTTTCCTGAGCCCACTTGCCCTACCGCTCTTGGATCATATTGACCCGCTGTGAAGTTAGAGACACTGGCCGATGCGGTCACTGGAAAGTCTGGTAGCTGTGCAGAGTGGCCACTCAAATTTCGAATAATGCCGGTTTTGTCATCAACCCAACCTTCAAAGAGTTGGCTCACATCATCGACACTATGCATCATATTCAATGGGTTAGTCAGCTCGATTTGATGGGCGGAGACTGCGCTCATGGCGCCGACTTGCATACCTGCCCGTTTAAGTTGCTGTTGTTTGACTAACGAGGTATGCGCTATCGCTGATTGATGATCATAACCACAAACTTTGCACCAAGGTACAGGAATGATTTTATGAGACTCAGCCTGACTACTGACTAAGTTTTGAACATTCACTTTGCCCACCAAGTCAGATTGAATATAGCCAGACAATAGCTTTATCACCTCCATAGTGAGTTGATGGCCTGTTAACGCTGCCATTGAGCTGAGCATATTGCGTGCTCGGCTGGTTTGTTGGCTATTGTTAGCGCTTTTATCGAGTTCATGGGCTAGATCAGGTGCATGCTCTGTGCCTAAACGACGTAGTCGCAAACAGTTCCAACAAGCATCAATAGCGTTTGCAGATGGCGTTAAATTGACTGCTGGCCCAATCCAAGATTCGAGTCCGTCTAAACTACCGTATAGTGCTGGTAATTGATGATGATGCAGTGTTTTCGATATTTGGTAGAGCCAGTGCTTTGCCTCTTTACTCAATGTAACCACTACAAGGTCCCAGTCAAACTCATCGGCTAAATCGATTCCATGACAGCCTTTTTCCAGTGGTTGCGTTGTGATGTTGCACCAAGGACTTTGCTGGTCGATGACCGCCTTTAAAACAACGCTACGCTGTAAACCAACGCTTTGTTCGCCCATTGCGCGGTGACAAAGAATATCATCGGTGGTAACAACATCATTATCAACAATATGAATATGCCCCACTCCAGAACAAGCTAATTCATCAACCATTTTTACTGACCAAGGTTCCAGTCCAATCACCAGTATTTTCTTATCTTTTAGTTCATTATCAGGCGTTTCTTTATTAGACCACGCATTGATAAATCGCTGGTGCATGGCCCAAGGTGGCGAAAAACAGTTATCCGCTGAAACCTCCTCAAGCAAACCTTTTTGTTTGAGTAAAGCAATGACGGCCTTGACACTGCTTTCGCTATAATCTGGCAGTTTTTCACATACTGCTTGCTCGGTATTATCCCCCTGCAATAACGGTACGACAGTGGTAACAAAGTCACTGACATCTTTACCGTGCAGCTGAAAATCGCCTAGATCTGACTGCAATAAAACCCCATGAACATTGGGAGTGATGGTTGCAGCGGGTGAAAGCAAAAGAGTATTCATCTTGTTATTCCTTTAATCCAAACAACCCTAGCACCATGCTAGAGTTGCTTGTTCTTCCGTAATTTGACTCAAATTAGCTGGTAGCACTCAATAAGCAAAAAGTCACAGGTGTACTGGCACATTGATAACCGGTGTCACATGGCCGACAAGTCACACATTGCTGCGTCGTTGCGGGCTGACACTGCACACAACAAACCACAGGACTTGGTGAACACGTCACACACTGTAAACCTGTCGCACACGGTGTTGGTTGACACTGAGCGCAATAAGCGACGGGGCTAGGTGAGCATGTTACACACTGAGCGGTTGGCTGGCACGGCGCACAGAGTATTGTCGGCTGGCAAGGGATGCAGTAGTAACAAGGCGCACACTGCACACTCGGTTGACACGGCACACACAACTCAACAGGACCTGCTGAACAGGTCACACACTGAGCGGTAGGCTGACAAGGTGAACAGAGGATAGTAGGTTGACAAGGCACGCAGTAATAACAAGGTGCGCACTGCACGCTCGGCTGACAGGGGACACACTGCTCAACTGGACCTGCAGAACAAGTCAAACATTGCGTTGGCTGGCATGGCAAACAGTAATAAGCCGGCCCTGGTGCACAGGTGACACATTGTAGGTTTGGCTGACAAGTGACACACTTAACATTAGGTTGACAGGTCAAACAGCAATAAGCTGCATTTTGCTCACATTGCGCACAAAAACTGACCGTACAAGGGGCACAGAAATTGATGATACAAGGCAAGCAATTGTCACACTTACGTACTGATTGACCGCTGTCGCACACCACGCACTCCGTTGCAGCGCAAACAACACACTTATCAGCAGAGGCTTGGCTGCTACATTGAACTTCCAGTTCTTTCACTTTTGACGTTAATTCCGTCACCTGAAGCTGAAGTTCCTTTATCGTTTTCTCACTCATTTTTCATTCCTTGAAGCTAAGTTAATAGCGTAGAAAATGCTAACAGATGGTCTCAAAAATTAATTCGAGACGGTTGAACGCCTCGAGCACTCACAGCTTTCGCGGTGACTGCTCGAAAACGCTGTTTGAATCGAGGAAAGACAGCTTCCTCTAACTCAAATTGGAGATTGATTTCTAACTAATAGAATGGATTAGGAATTAGTCGGTAAACTGCTATTGCACTTTGGTTAAGGTGTTTGCGGTAATATGGGGGAACTTGTACTTTGTGCCGTCAATATCGAGATTTAGCGAGATATTTTGCGTATATTGCAGCTGCTGTTGTCCTGTCGATAACAGCTCTAACCAGTAAGTGGTGCTAAATTCCAATACGTCTGAGTGGTCCTTCATAAAGGGAGTATTAGCAATTGCACCGCTATTACTTGTATCTACTGTGAGCACGGTGGTATTACTCACATGCACACCTTTAGCAGCCAGCTCCAATAACGCGACATCTAAGACGGCATTTGGGTTGATATTGGGGTTTTTGGGATCATTCACGCCATAGTTAACATTAAAAGCTTCTGGGGCATTAATGGGTAAACAACTCGCTACTGGAATTTTTGGCGCACCAAATATTTTGCTCGCTCCTCCCAAAGCCAAGATAGAGTTACCATGAGGCACAGATACTTGCTTAACAATAGCAGTTGAAGGGTTTTGGCTCGGAATAGGATTCGGCGCCGGCGGCGTTGGAATATACGGAGCGGTATTAAGCGCATTTTGTCCTTGTGGGCCAGTGACCTGATGTAACCAAGAGCCGTTTTCAGCATGGACTAATTCATTGGCCTGTGGCCCATCAGCGAAAAAGACTCTTTGCTCATAAAATATCGTGTAAGCACCTTGCTCATATTCTCCACCTCGGTTAGCCACCTTACCTTGTATTGCACTAAAGGTAATGACTTCATAATAACTGTGGTTTTTTAATATAAACCCATTGGGGGCAGTCACCTGCGGAATTGGCATGACATTAAAACCGCTAAAGCGTTGGCTAACCCAAGTACCAATTAATCCGGCCAGAGGGCCTAATTTACCTAATATGTCAGGCTTAGAATCACCACCACCTGGTGCAAGCAGTGGAATATCATAATCAGGCACATATGGTGACGATGCAGGTGCATTTACCGCGCACAGGCGAGTGGACGGGTTTGCTTCGGTACATTTTGTCACTGGGCAACCTAGCTCTGCTAGGTCTGCGACTCCTTGTACTGTTACAGGACATTGTTTCTCAAGATCGGCAACTACTGATGTGAGTTGTTGAACACTCAAATCTAACTGTTCTAAATCTGGCTTTGCGTTCATTATCATTGCTCCATGCTTTTAGTTAACCAAACCAAGGCTTCCATTCCTTGCCTTAAACAAAGCAATAAACTCACTTTGATTTGGGTGTATTAAAAAACTAGCACAGCAATTCCAGCTAAAAAATAGTACTTTTTTGGGATAATTAAGCAATAATAATAGTGGGTTTTAAGGCCGGATTTAGTCGTGTCAATAGTATTGCAAACAACTAAAAATGTGCTTATAAGGACTCGATAAATCCTAGTTATAACAATGGATTTATCATCACCAAAGAAAGAGAGTAAGGTTTACGGAAGGTTTCAGTAAGATAGGCTGAAGATAGCGAGTGAACACGCTTGCATCCACTCTAATACTAAAGGATTATTTTACGGCTAATGCTTGAGCCGTAAAACTGGCATTATCGGCCTGCTAATGCACTTGCTGGTGGTGTTTGACTTGCCTTCCACGCTGGGTAAAGTGTGGCAATTAGACTCATAACAAATGCCAGAGACACCACCATCATCACATCAGTAGCGACCAACTGCGAAGGCAAGAAGTCAATAAAATAAACATCTGCTGACAGCAGCTGAATGCCTAATACTGATTCAATTCCTGCAGCAATATCACTTAGGTTGAGCGCAACAGTTACACCTAAAACAGAGCCAATCACACAGCCCAGTATGCCATTTAACGCGCCTTGCACAATAAAGATTAGCATCACCGCGCTTTTTTTCATGCCCATGGTCAATAAAATCGCAATTTCAGACTGCTTATCTCTTACTGCCATCACTAAAGTCGAAACAATATTAAAACAGGCGACGGCAATAACGAGTGCCAAGACAAGGTACATCACCATTCTGACAAGTTGTATATCTTGATACAGATGCCCTTGAGTTCGTGTCCAGTCCGTAATGTAGACATACTGCTGCTGACTAAAGCCTAGGTCACGGATCAACATTGGCGCTTGAAATACATTACTGGCCTTGATCCGAATACCAGAAACCCCCTGTCCTAACTTGAGTAAATCGGCAGCAAAAGCCATAGGTACATAAGCGGTGGTAGTATCTAGCTCGCCACCAAGTTTAAAAATCCCTGAAACGACAAAGCGTTGGCTTTTAGCTGCAGCAATCTTATTCTGAGCTTGCTTGCTGTTATTGGGCATATATAGGCTAATTGATTGCCCTACCGCTACATCTAAACTGTCTGCTAACCCTTTACCAAGCACAATATTATTTTTGCTTTCATCCTGCAGGCTGTTCCAGCTCTGTTCAGACATAAAGTCACGAATATTCGAGACCTTGCCCTCAAGCTCTCCGTCGATACCAAGCACCGTCAAGCCTTGAAACCCGCCAGGCTTTTGTATCAAACCTTGCATCCGCACAAAAGGAGCTGCTGCGACGATCCCCGGCACCTTATTAGCATCAGCAATAATGCTCGGCCAATTTTGTATTGGCTCGTTAACCCCCGCTAACTCTCCGTGCGAGACTACACCTAGCAGCCTATTTTCCAGCTCTTCTTCAAAACCATTCATTGCCGATAAAGCGATGATTAAGACTGCGACACCAAGCGCTATGCCCGCGGTTGATGCAAACGAAATAAAGTTGATAAAGCGATTCGATTGGCGCGCCAAATAAAAGCGCCAGCCGATCCGCATCGCTAACAGGCTTTTCATCCAGCGAGCTCCTCAGCATTCACCAAATGGCCATCTTTCATATGCAGTTGTCTATCCATTCTCGCTGCAAGGTCTTGATCATGAGTCACCACCACAAATGCGGTTCCTAACTGTGCAGCAAGTTCGGTAATCAATTCGTAAACCGCTTCACCACTATTGGCGTCAAGGTTCCCTGTTGGCTCATCAGCAAGTACCAACTTGGGATCATTGATCAATGCACGAGCAATGGCGACACGTTGACGCTCACCACCCGACATCTCTGCCGGCGTATGTGCTAAACGATGTCCAAGGCCAACTCGTTCGAGCAATGCAGTGGCCTTACTCTCTACCTCTTTACGCTTTTTACCTTGAATAAGTGCCGGCATCGAGACATTTTCCAAAGCACTAAATTCAGGTAATAGATGATGGAACTGATAGATAAAACCAATATTACTATTACGCACGTGAGCTTGGCGCTTACTCGATAGTTTATAAAGATCTTCATCGAGCATGACCACACTGCCACTACTGGGTTTATCCAGTGTGCCCATGATATGCAGTAATGTGCTCTTACCAGAGCCAGAACTTCCGACTATCGCCAGTTGTTCACCTTTGTAGACCTCGATATTTACGTTATGTAACACTGGAGTTTCAACCGCACCATCAGTGTAGTGCTTGCTGACATTGCTAACTTTTAGCAATAACTCTGAATTCATTGTTGACTCACTATTCATGTCTAAGGGTACTCGCAGGCTGAACATTGGCAGCTCTTAAGGCCGGGTAAATGGTGGCTAATAAAGTCATGATAAGCGTACCTATCACTATCCAACTGAGTTGGTTTAACTCGAGCTGTACCGGCAGGTTCTGTCCAGCACCAAGAATGGAAATCCCCATTACATTGGTGATTTCATTTAAATTAAGCGTCAGCAGTACACCAGCAGCCACGCCAGTAAGCAGGCCAATGATGGCATTTAATGACCCTTGGATCATAAAAATCCCCATCACACTTGAGGTTGTTAAGCCTTGGGTTTTTAACACTGCTACATCGGTGGTTTTATCAACCACCATCATCACAAGCGCCGAGACAATATTAAATGCAGCAACGGCGATAATCAGGCTCAACATTAAAGACATCATATTCTTTTCCATTTTGACCGCACCAAACAGGTGCCCATAGGAATCATGCCAGTCTGTCGTTGTGACTTCATGGGAGAAATAACCTTGTACACTTGGCGCTATGGTAGAGGCCTTAAACGGATCGTCTAAATAAACACGTAATTGTTTTACTTGCCCTGGAGTTTGGCGCATCAAGCGCTGTGCATCATCATGATGCATGTAGGCGACACTCGCATCTACTTGAGAGCCCATCTCAAAAATACCTGCCACTGTAAACTTTCGCTGACTAGGAATTGGGCCTAATGGGGTGTAAACCACACCATCGCCACTCAATACACGAATTTTATTACCGACGACTACATCCAGTTTACGCGCCAGTTCAGCGCCCAATATAATACGGTACATACCCGCAACGAGCGCATCAAAATCACCAGAATAAGTATTACGCGTCAGGCTGAGTAGTTTTTGCTCCTGCTGTGGATATACGCCATAGATCTGCGCTGCACCAATATTCGACGGCGACTGCAACATTGCTTGGGTGGTTACGCTAGGCGTAACGCCTTGCACCCCTTTTAACGCGCTTAATTGCGCGACATCTTGTTGCCAATCATTTAACGCAACGTTTGAGTGAATAGTTAACTGTGGCACTGCGCCTAAGATGCGCTTTTTGAGCTGCCCTTCAAGGCCGTTCATCACCGAACTCACCACAATTAATGCCGCCACACCCAATAAAATACCAGACACAGAGAATATGGTAATGAAAGAGGCAAAGGCATTAGCCTTTCTTGCGCGCCAATAACGGTAACCAATATAAAAAGATAATGAAAAATTCATTAAAAATTCCAATTAAAATCAAATCTAATCTGATGCCAATCAAGTTGAAAGATTGATGTAAGCACATCAATTAGCTCAACCAATATTGCTCAGCAATACTCTACCCATCATCGAAGCCAAGGCTTTTGTTATCTCGAACCTTGCTAAATCATAAAGATGCGCACGATAATAGGGGTATTCGCCCCCTAAAAACAAGAGGCAACACCATTGTTAAACGACTCTAGCGCCTATTTTAGTATTAATCATCCATTTGATGCCTATTTACAAGCTTGGGACAATAACCTGCCTCTACCCACTCTTGCACAACTTAGCCTAATGCTACCGCCGAGTTTACAGTTAATTAGCGACATTAAGTCACTAGAATCCGACTGTCTGTTGCAGCTTCGTCATCTTGATGATGAAGCCAAAACAGTTGTAGAGTTTTTAAAACTGCAATCACGTAAAATTGACATGGTATTACAGCATGTGATTGGTAAAGAAGAGTATGACGGTAACCGTTATGTGGGCAGCCATTTCGGCGGCAGCTCAATTACCGTTACCAGTAGTGAAGAACTGCCTCTTGGCAGTGACTTTAAAGTTAGTTTGCACATTAAAGAAGAATTGGTCGCATTGATTTGTTTTGCTAAAGTCCAAAGTTGCTCGCTCATCAATAATGAAGATGATAATTCACCTAAGAGCTTTAGCATCCAACTGACATATAGTGTTATTCAGGATGCTGATGTTGAGCAATTGGTTAAGGCAAGCTTAAGTCTGCAACAGAAACAACTGAAATTACGAAAGCTAGCACCATAATCTAATACTACTTTTCGCTGGTCAGAGCGACGGCAAGCCACTACAATACCAAGCAACTTTGCTGTTATTGGACACGTTTTCTCGCCTTGATGAATGCCTTTTCTGTATTGACTCCACCAGCGGTCAAAAGTGCTAACTTAGCACAAACGCTGTGTACTATTGGTGGCGCTGCCCAAGCGCTAACTATCGCGAATATCGCAAAGCAACATCAAGGTGTTACCCTTGTTGTCACAGCCGATACTCCAAGTGCTATTGCGCTGGAAACAGAGTTAAGCTATTTGCTTAGCGAAACGGCTATGTCGATATGGTTATTCCCTGACCGAGAAACCCTGCCCTATGACAGCTTCTCGCCTCATCAAGATCTGGTCTCTCAACGTCTTGAAGCACTGTCTAGGATCCCGCAAGCGCAACACAGTGTGGTTATCGTTCCTATCAGTACCTTAATGGTAAAACTACCGCCTCAATCATTTTTAAGTGGCAATGTACTGATTTTAGAAAAGGGTGATAACTATCAACTGCACGATGTTAGAGAACAGTTGATTAATACTGGCTATCACAGTGTTGAGCAAGTCTATGAGCACGGGGAGTTTGCAGTACGCGGTTCGATTATTGATATTTTCCCGATGGGCTCAAATCAGCCGTTTCGCATTGAATTATTCGATGATGAAGTGGAGTCAATTCGCCATTTTGATCCGGAAACTCAGCGCTCTAGTCAAGAAATAGCATCAATTAGATTATTGCCCGCCAAAGAGTTCCCCACTGATGACTCGGCAATTGAAGGTTTCAGGCAACGTTACCGTCGGCGTTTTGAGGTATTAGTCAAAGAGCCGGGCTCTATCTACCAGATGGTCAGTAAAAAGACCATGCCTGCGGGAATTGAGAACTATCTGCCGCTATTTTTTGATGAAACAGCCAGCCTGTTTGATTATCTGCCTTCAAAAACCCAACTAGTCACTCTTGGCGACATTGAAGCCGCCAGTCAAGCTCATCTGCATGAAGTTGAAATCCGCTATGAAGACAGACGCGTTGATCCACTGCGGCCACTATTGGCTCCGCAGGAATTGTACCTATTAACTGAGCAGATCTTTGCAGCTTTCAAAGCCTTACCTCGATTCCAGTTAAAGACACCGCCATACTCAGGTACATCAGTTGAGGCCAAAGCTGTTAAATTACCCGATCTAACGGCAAACCATAAACTGAAGCAACCTCTCTCTCTCCTTGAAGAGTATGCCACATTAGGCGATAGGTTATTATTTAGTGCAGAATCCGAAGGCCGCCGTGAAGCACTGGTAGAGTTACTAAGCAAAATTGGTCTAAAACCTAAACTGTTCAACCATTTTAATGAGTTCGCCGCCAGTAAAACCAAACATGGGCTAATAGTCTCTCCGCTTTCTCAAGGTTGTATCATTGAGAAGAAAACAGGTGGCAAGTTCAGCCTTATCTGTGAAACCGAACTATTTGGGCAACGTATTTCTCAGCGGCGTCGCCGCGATAAACAGCGTCAGATTAGTAGTGATGCGCTGGTTAAAAACCTAGCGGAGCTAAAAGTTGGTCAACCCATCGTCCACCTTGAGCATGGGGTTGCCCGTTATCAAGGCTTAGAAACATTAGATACTGGCGGGCTGGTTGCCGAATACTTAGTACTTGAATACTCTGGTGGCGACAAGCTTTATGTGCCTGTTTCTTCACTGCACCTGATCAGCCGTTACAGTGTTGGCCCTGATGAAGAGGCGAACCTCAATAAACTCGGCAATGAAACCTGGTCAAAAGCCAAGCGCAAAGCGATTGAAAAAATCCGTGATGTTGCCGCAGAGCTACTTGATGTTTATGCCCGTAGACAAGCACGCCCAGGCGATGCTTGTAAGATAGATCAAGAAGAGTATGCCCAGTTTGCCAGTAGTTTTCCGTTTGAAGAAACGGTCGATCAAGAGACGGCAATTACTGCTGTACTCGATGATATGCGCACCCCAATGGCAATGGATAGACTCGTCTGTGGTGACGTAGGTTTTGGTAAAACTGAGGTCGCTATGCGCGCCGCTTTTGTGGCAGTTAACGACGGCAAACAGGTGGCAATACTCGTCCCGACCACCTTGCTTGCACAGCAGCATTTTGAGAATTTTCAAGACCGCTTTGCCGATTGGCCATTTAAAATCGAGGTGATGTCCCGCTTTAAAACAGCCAAAGAACAAAACCAGGTGATGAAAGAGCTCACAGACGGTAAAGTCGATATTGTGATCGGTACTCATAAATTATTGCAATCAGAAGCCAAATTCGAAAACTTAGGCTTACTCGTTATTGATGAAGAGCACCGATTTGGTGTCCGTCAGAAGGAGAAAATTAAAGCACTACGGGCAAACGTGGATATTTTAACCCTCACAGCCACGCCTATTCCACGAACATTAAACATGGCCATGTCGGGGATGCGAGATCTATCGATTATTGCGACGCCTCCGGCTAAACGATTAGCCGTAAAAACCTTTGTACGTGAATATGACGACGCCACGATTAGAGAGGCACTACTGCGTGAAATATTACGTGGTGGCCAAGTTTACTTCTTACACAATAGTGTTGAAACCATTGAGAAACGCGCAGCAGAGATTAGTGAATTGCTACCCGAAGCGCGAGTGGTGACAGCCCACGGACAGATGCGTGAGCGAGAACTTGAACGTGTCATGTCTGATTTTTATCATCAGCGCTTTAATGTACTTGTCTGTACTACCATCATTGAAACTGGTATTGACGTTCCATCGGCCAATACTATCGTTATTGAGCGAGCTGACAAATTTGGCTTAGCGCAACTGCATCAATTGCGAGGCCGCGTCGGTCGCTCTCATCACCAAGCCTATGCTTATTTAATGACGCCACATCCAAAGCGTATGACTAAGGATGCCCGTAAGCGACTCGAAGCCATTGGCGCTTTAGAAGATCTCGGTGCAGGCTTTATGCTGGCAACCCAAGACTTAGAGATCCGAGGTGCCGGTGAACTGCTTGGCGATGAACAAAGTGGTCATATTTCCAAGATCGGGTTTACCCTTTATATGGAAATGCTTGAAGATGCCGTAAAACTGCTTAAAGAAGGCAAAGAGCCTTCACTTGATCAAATGCTGCGTCAGCAAAGTGAGATTGATTTGCGGATCCCCGCCTTACTGCCTGACGATTATGTGAGTGATGTGAATATGCGCTTGTCACTGTATAAACGTATCGCTAATTGTAAAACAGAAAAAGCAGTCGATGAACTAAAAGTCGAGCTAATCGACCGTTTCGGCATGTTGCCCGAACCGACCAAGAACCTAATGGAGTTGACGCTCTATAAGCATCTGGCCACACAACTGGGGCTAAGAAAGATCGAGATGCATGCAAAAGGTGGTAGCATAGAATTTGGCGACGATAACAAGGTCGATCCAGGTTTTATTATTGGTTTATTACAGAACCAACCACAAGTATATCGAATGGATGGTCCGAATAAGCTAAAGTTTGCTATGCCATCTGAATCGGCCAAAGACAGGCTTGCACTCATTAAACTGTTAATTGAACAGTTGTCTCAACATCGCATTGGAGAATAAACGTGTTTAGACTTTCTACACATAAATTGATGCTTGCACTTGCAGCAAGTCTACTTTCGAGCCTGTCAGCCACAGCTATCGCCCAAGAAGAGCGTTGGTTTGAGGTTGAGATCTATCTGTACGAGCATAATTCTCCTACGGTTGAGCAATGGTCAGATAAAGCCGTTAAGCCTCGTCAACGTAAAACCGTCGACTTTATCACTCCATTGGTAAGTACTGATCTAACAGCGGTTAATATGGGCCTCAACGGTTGTACTTCTACAGATTGGGCAACCGATAGTCTTAACTGTAATGAGCAGCTTAACTCAAACAACCAAGTTAAAAGCTTAACTGATATACCTATGGTGATTGCAGCGGCGGAACCTGCAACTGCACATTTGGGAGATGGCGCGGTATTGCTGGCAGAGAGTCAAAGTCAGTTTAAAGAGATCATTGCAACGTTAAAGCGAGAGAAAGGCAATAAGAGCCTGATGCATATGACATGGCAACAATCGATGTTGCCAAGAAATAGGGCAATTCCAATCAAAATTTACTCAGGCCATGACTTCTCAAACGAGTACGAACAAAATGGTCAACCGTTGCAAAACAGCGATATTAGCGACGATCTGCCACAGTTTGATTTTATGAGTATTGGTTTTCTAGCTGAGCCGCAAAAGCCTGTGTGGAAGTTAGATGGAACCTTGAATATCTATCTTGAGCACTACCTGTTTATTGAAACGGCATTTTACCTGCGTGAAGAAGGAGAAAAGACCGTAACGTTAACGCATCGTGATAACCCTTCCTCAACGGGTATAGACTCAAAGCCAGAAGTAGAGTCTGTCACTAGTCCATTTTTATACTCGATTCCGATGAAGCAAAATCGACGTGTTAGAAGTGATGAAGTACACTATTTTGACCACCCTAAAATGGGGATGATCATTCAGATCAGAAAAATGGAGCACCCTACAGCCAAGGGCTCTGAAGAAGAGAAAGACTCTATTAGCAACGCCAACCCAGAGCCCTCCCTTTTAAACGAGTAACCTAAGCTAGAGCTGTACAATTGAAAAGTCGAGGTAGATATCATCTGCCTCGTCATCTTCAACATAAACATTATCAACACTTGCCATTGGCGCGCCGGTTTCACACCAACGAATCAATTTGTCCACCGCAGGATAACTGCCCTGAGCAAGCACTTGCACCGAACCATCAGTCAGGTTACTCACATAACCTGTTAGACCTAGCGCTGTTGCTTGCGCCAAGGTACTTTGACGAAAAGAGACACCTTGAACCTTTCCAGTGATCTTAATGATGACACGCTTCATAGTTAGCACCTACCCTAGTGTTTCGGTCTTTGAATCGTTTATTTTCTCGGTAAGCAAGCCTATTACTACGCCTACTTTTAACAACTTAGCGCATACTAGCCAAATGAGCAAAGTGTTTGACGCAATAAAAAACCCACTGAAGATGACGATCTTTAGCGGGCTAGAAAATGACGGCAAAATTTGATTTAAGCAGACTTGAAGGCCTTAATCCTATTTAGCTGTGTAGCTAATGAACTGAATTTATGACTCTGCTCTTCATCCCACACTACACTGTAGTAATCTTGCAAACAGTCAGCGACATCAACATTATTATTAACCTCATCGTTTCGCGCCAATATACACAGTGCTTTCCCCTGATTAAGACCACGAAAATCCTTAACGCACTTATTAGCAATATCGGCGTACTCTTCGGGACGGTCAATTTTGTCGCCCATATTGTCCTGAGGCGCTAAATTAGGATTAATCAATACAGATTTGATACTGTTTAAGAAACCAATCCTCTCAGCCCAAAATCCACCTAAACCAACACCAATTATCAAAGGTGACTTATCATCAGAGGCGGCAATGTGCTTGCTTACTTCATTAAGCAAATACTGCATATCGTTTTTAGGATGCTGGGTACTGTAGCTTACCAAGCGTACGTCTTGGTCAATAAACTGCAATTGGCGCATTTTGTCGTGATTACCTGGACTTGTAGCGTCGAATCCGTGCAAATAAAGGATCATGGTTAAATATACCTCTTACATTTGTTTGCCACACATATTGCCGCGTTTAGAAAAGCGGCTATGCTTTCGTCTAAAGCACATAGTGTTTGAGCAACGTCATTTGCATTTGTAGCACTATACTAATACTGCCATTAGTTAAGTGCTAGTGGCTTTCAACAACAAAGACTGACCCTACAACTAAAAAACACCGAGCTGCAGCGTTTTTTCGTTAGCCAAAAGGCATGTTTCTCGGTTAGTTTTAGCTTGTGTACTCAACTCTGTGCAATTGTCTTTAATCGTCGTGATATTCGCGTTAATTGTTCTTATAGCAACACTTTGCTGCTCAACTGCCGTTGCGATACCGGTGGTCATATTATGTATTGATTCAACCTCCTCTATCACCTCTTCTAGCATCTTGCTAGAATTAGAAACGTCTTGTAGGTTGTTTATGCTAGCATCTTTAATATGCCCTACATCAGTGACAACACTCGTGGTAATCAATTGCAGCTCGCCAATAATGTGAGTTATTTGCTCGGTTGACTCTTGTGTGCGTCCAGCCAGTGATCTAACTTCATCTGCAACGACAGAGAAGCCACGACCATGCTCACCAGCCCTTGCCGCTTCGATTGCCGCATTGAGAGCTAATAGATTTGTTTGGTCGGCAATGCTCTTAATTTCATCTATAAAACTATTAATATTGCTACATTTCTCCTCCAAGAGACCGATACTGTTTACAGAAGAGATCAGGGAATCTGTATTCGACGATAAATGGCTATGCATCATATCGAGTTGTGATTTCCCATTGGCCGCCTGAAGCGCTATCTTTGCCGCAGTTTCAGCCGTAGTATTCGTGCTTTTAACTATTTCATCGACAGAGTATTCAAGCTCTAACGAAGAGGAAGCGACAAACTCGCTCTTACCTTGTTGTTGTAGCAATTTCTCTTGGCTAATGACTGCATTTTTCTCTACAGCCAGTGTGACATCTCTAAGCTCGCTGACAGAAACATTAATTTGCTGGGTAAAAGCGATAAACTTATTGATAGCTTCAATAATATCGCCAAATTCATCATTTGATTGTTTTACTAGTCGAAGTGTAAAGTCACGCTTGGTAATGATGTTATTTATACTCTTTACTGCAACGGCAATCGGCTCTGTAATACTCTTGCTTAATCGAATAATAAGCAGTGTCAAACCAAAAGAAACCAATAAGAAAATCACCAATGAAAGCCAGAAAGCCCAACGAGACTGGCGCTCAATATACTGCGATAATGCTGTAGTAGACTCAGATAGTAATGCTTCGGCCCTATGAGTCGATTGACGCATTTTACCGCGCAATCCTTCCTCTGGCGTTAACCCTATGGCCAAATCTAGATTTTTATAGCGAGTAATTGCACGCTGATAGGAAGTAATTGAACTTGAAATCTCTGGAGTATCATCTACTGAGGCTTGCAGCTTAGCGAGTTGCTCGAATAATGCATCAAGATACTTTTCATCCTGGCGCAGCATATAATCTTTTTCATGGCGACGAACTGTAAGTAAAGTCACTAAATTATCAGTTTGTTTTTGCTGATAAAGTAAAGCCTCGAGATCATGTGTAGCAGCTCTCAATTGACCATAGCTACCACTGTCTTTGTCTAGCCCTCTTTGCTTCATTGAACCGACTAAGGCTAAAAAATGGCGCTTATACTGCTCAAATGAGGCTTGAAGATCCGCGACACTTATCTGCTGCATTCGAGTATCGAGTTGATCGATAAGGGCGGTGATCTTGATGTAATTATCTTCAAAACTTTTCCGATATTTATCATCTTGACGCAGTAGGAAATCTTTTTCATTACGACGTAATTGTAATGCAACAATATTTATATCTAAAATTGCGGTTTTCATTTTAGAAAGGGAATCATGCTTAGCAGCGAAATATTGCGAGCTAAGTAATAAGATTAAAAGGCTAGTTACAACAACTCCAATTAAAATAGCCAGCTTACGAGCCAAGCTTATATCTGTATTTAACAAGTTAGTATCTCTTTTTATAGCATAAAGCATCCAATTGCCCACCCAAAAGGCGACATTAAATACATTTTGCAGGGGATATTTTCTGTAGACTAGCTGGTCGTACGAGTTAACACAACGCCACATCTGTTACACAATGTTACCCAAGGTAAAAAGTGTAACTCGCTGATTAATAATAGGCTATTACCTGAACCTATTTAGAGAAGAATATATTCATTACTAATATTACGTTGTATTTACTATTAAACTACTCAGCTTCAGTCGAATAAAATCAACTTATGATTCAATGCAAATTTTTATGCTAATAAATAGACTACTATTAGTCAGCTCTAACGTTACGATTTAGTAATATATAAATAATCTGTAAACTAAGCCTAAGAATCATTTATTCAAAAGTATTTCCTAGGCTCATTGCTTATTAATTAAGGACAGTACATATCAGTAATTCGCGCACCTATCGCTATAGAATAGTTGCAGCAATTACTTTTGCTTTTTCCCAACGCTCGCTATCTTGCAAAGCTTTGGCGACAGTTTTCAAATCTGGTTTTAACCTATTCGCAGCCACACTTTGCTCCCCTTTCGGCCAATTAACCCCATGCAGTACTTCGGTAGCACCAAAACTGTCGTTACATACCAACACCATGTTACAACCTGCATCGATGGCCGCTTGTGCTCGCTCACAATAACTGCCAGCAACAGCAGCGCCTTTCATACCGAGATCATCTGAAAAAATCACCCCGTTGAAGCCTAATTCTTTTCGCAGAACATCCTGTAGCCAATAGGGTGAAAAGCCTGCAGGATTAGCATCTACATTGGGGTAGATAACATGCGCAGGCATGATCCCTTGTAATCTCTCTTTAGTAATAAGCTGCTTGAAAGGTTGCATATCATTAGCAAATATCTGTTCTTTGCTTCTTAAATCAACGGGCTTGGCAATATGGGAATCCGCCTCCACACTGCCGTGTCCAGGAAAGTGTTTGCCCACACTTGCCATGCCAGCTTGCTCCATGCCTTTTATAAATGCCGTCGCGAGCTGCTCGACTTCAGCTTTATCACAACTAAAGCTACGTTTGCCAATCACTTGGCTAATGCCATTAAGATCAAGTACTGGCGCAAAGCTCAAATCAATATCAACAGCTAACAACTCTATCGCCATTAAAAAGCCAAGTTCTGTCGCCCAAGTCGTTGCTAGAGACAGATCTCCCTGCGCTGCTGGCAATATATCTCCCATCGCAGGTAAAACTGTAAAGTCATCCCTAAAGCGCTGCACTCGACCACCCTCTTGGTCGACGGCAATTAAGATGTCAGCACGAACGGCTCTTATTGACTGAACAAGCTGTATAAGTTGGCTGCGGTTAGTGTAATTTCGGCTAAACAAAATAAGTCCACCAATCATTGGGTGGGACAGTTGCTCACGCTCTGCATCGCTCAAAATTGTTGATTCAACATCTAACATCAAATAACTCATATAACCTCAAAATAATTATCGTTCGTAATATATATAAAGTACTGCTGGACTTAAAAACGGCGTACAAACAAAAATAACAAAACTAAGCACATGTTTAATATAAAAAATTAAAAAACAGCCAAACTATAACCTGAAAACCTAAACCTAAAGCATCAAATTAGTTTATCTAATGCTTTTATAGTCAGAGCAAAAAATCTAATGCTAGATATAACGCTAAAGTATGGGATACTTTTTACACCAATCAATGCAAGCGACTAAGATTAGCATTAAGCTTAAGTTTTTTACGCCGAATAATCGACAAAAACATCGTTGAACTCAATTCGCGTGTAGCATTAGTCTAAGTCAAATTGGTTAAAACAATAACAACTAAAGCAATAACAACGAGAGTAAAAAGGTTTTAGCATGATTAGTGTATTCGACATGTTCAAGATAGGCATTGGCCCCTCAAGTTCACACACTGTAGGCCCGATGAAAGCGGGTAACATATTTATTGAAGATCTGACTAAGCAAGGTCTTTATGACGCAACAGATGAGATGCGTTCTGAGCTTTTCGGCTCGTTAGGGCAGACAGGTAAAGGCCACGGTACAGGTAAAGCTGTGATCCTCGGCTTGATGGGAGAAGCACCTGATACCGTCGATACAGATAAGATTGATGCCATTCTAGAAAACGTTAGCAATGATGAAAAACTAATACTGAACAATGGTCGTGAGGTATTGTTTTCGCGTGCAAATGGGATTACTTACCATAGACGTAAAAGTCTGCCAGCTCACGCCAATGCAATGACCCTTTATGCTTATGCTGAAGGAAAGTGCATTTATGAGCGCACCTACTACTCTGTCGGTGGCGGTTTTATCTTAGATGAAGATGAAATTAAAGCGCAGGATGCCTCCCCTGCAGCACCTATCAAGTCAGCCCCTTATGATTTTGATTCTGCTCAGCAGCTACTTGAGTTGTGTACTGAGCATGGTTTTAGTATCTCATCGTTAATGATGGCAAATGAACTAAGCATTGCAGACACAGATGCCATACAGCAGCAGTTGTGGGAAATTTGGCAGACCATGAAAACCTGTGTAGAACGCGGTTACCAAAAAGAGGGAATTTTACCCGGTGGTCTAAAATTACGCCGCCGCGCGCCGTCACTTTATCGCCGACTAAAAGCTGAAGGTAAGAATGTTGTCGATCCGTTGACCGCAATGGACTGGGTAGATCTATTTGCCCTGTCCGTTAATGAGCAGAATGCTGCTGGTGATCGTGTTGTGACTGCACCGACTAACGGCGCAGCTGGTATCATTCCCGCCGTTTTATGTTATTACGACATGTTTGTGCAAGAGGTCGACATGGACGTGTGTTGCCGTTATCTATTAACTGCTGCTGCCATTGGTATTCTGTATAAGAAAAACGCCTCGATTTCTGGTGCTGAGGTAGGATGCCAAGGCGAAGTGGGCGTTGCTTGTTCGATGGCTGCCGCAGCACTGACTGAAATTATGGGCGGTACGGTTGAGCATGTAGAGAATGCTGCCGAGATTGGTATGGAGCATAATCTCGGATTAACCTGCGACCCTGTAGGTGGCCTAGTGCAAGTCCCATGTATTGAACGGAATGCTATGGGGGCCGTTAAAGCGATTAACGCTTCACGTATGGCTATGCGCGGCGACGGTAACCATAAGGTGTCTTTAGATAAAGTCATCAAGACCATGATGGATACCGGTAAAGATATGCGTAGTAAATATAAGGAAACTGCAAAAGGCGGTTTGGCTGTGAATATCGTAGAGTGTTAAACACTCTATAGTTTTCCATAAAAAAACCTCGCATTAGCGAGGTTTTTTTATTGCCAGTTAATAACGACTACCTAACGGGCAATTGAATATCTTCAAACATCGCTTCAATTTGTTGAGCATCTCTTAACGCAACCGCTTTTTCGACAACCGTGCGAGTCAGATGTGGTGCAAAGTTTTCGATGAAATCATACATGTAAGTTCTTAAGAAATTGCCCTTTCTGAAACCGATCTTAGTGGTGCTGTGTGCAAACAGATGGCTGGCATCAATAGCAACCAAATCTTTATCCATATGCTCATCGATTGCCATTGAGGCGATAACACCGACACCAAGACCAAGTCTAACGTAGGTTTTCAGCACGTCTGCACTCGTTGCACTAAATACCACTCTTGGCTCTAACCCTGCTCGATTAAATGATTTTTCAATCTCTGAGGCGCGATCAAAACCAAACACATAAGTGACTAATGGGAAGCGACCAAGATCCTCAATGCTGATATGGCTTCGGGAGGCCAGTGGATGGTCTCGAGTTACCACAATAGAGCGGTTCCAGTGGTAACACGGCAACATAATTAAGTCGTTATAAAGGTGCATAGCCTCAGTTGCAATAGCAAAGTCAGCATCGCCACGGGCTGCTAACTCACTAATTTGCGATGGCGTGCCCTGATGCATATGCAAATTAACTTTAGGGTAGCGGTCAATAAAACCTTGAATAATATGCGGCAGTGCATAACGTGCTTGCGTATCAGTCGTTGCAATGTTGAGTTCACCTTGATCGGGCTTAGTGTACTCTTCCGCCACTTTTTTAATACTTTCTACTTTACCTAAAATGTCATTTGCAATACTAATCACTTGCAGACCCGCTGGAGTTACGTGGGTAAGATGTTTACCGCTACGCCCAAAGATCTGGATACCGAGCTCATCTTCAAGCATACGCACTTGTTTACTAATACCGGGTTGAGAAGTATAGAGGTTCTCTGCGGTCGCAGAAACGTTGAGGTTATGGTTAACCACCTCTGCAATATATCTAAGTTGCTGCAACTTCATCTTTAGTCCTTCTCTTTGGTAGGCTTATAGATCTGTAAATAGATTAAGCAATGACGCTTTTAAGTATAATTATTCGTTATAGTATAGAGAAATAATTATATCAAATGGAATATAGCACAATTGTCAAGCTGTGCGAACTGATAATCATCAAACCATGATGAAGATTACTATCCTAGAATGTTGATTTATAGTAGCATTAAAAGCATTAAAAAATATCTGGACCCTTTATGATAATCGTTTCCGTCTTTGTTTTGATCGGTGTATTGCTACTACTTATTATCGGCATTAGCATCATTCAACAGCAAAAAGCTCGTGTTGAAGCTGAAAGACGCACAGAGCTTGCTCGACAAAGAGCGATCATTGATGAGACCGAAGGCGTGCTTTCAAACACAGGGCTTATCCCTTGCTCTAGTAACATAGTATTAATACTGTATAAAAGAATTGAAGAAGCGCTCGTTATCGCCGCTTCCTTATCTCCAGCGCAACAAAATGACTATGAACGTCGCTTATTTGATTTACGCGCGCAAATAGAAACATTGAACAATGCGCCAAAGTCAGCGCCTGCCATTGAGATGTTCAGACTACCAGACAATGATAGACAAGTGCTCACCTTAGTCCAAACACTCAAAAAGATGAAAGCGATACTAAGGGCTGAGCACAATAAAGCCAGAGTCGAGCCCAGCACCTTTGCCCAGGAAGAGCTACGAATCGATAGCCTACAACTACGAATTAATGTGGACTCTATGCTTGCTAGAGGCAGAGCAGCTTGCTTTATGAAACAATATGGCTCTGCAAAGCAAATGGTAACTAAAGCGTTATCAACCTTGCACACCATAAAAGCTCAAACACCAAACGACCCTTTCATTGCCAAGAAAGTAGATGAAGCTAAGACCATGCTCGATGAAATCATGGGCGCACAGAAAATGGCTCAACCTCAAGTACCAGCAGCAAAAGAGGATGAAGACGATATTGACGTGCTATTTCAGCCTAAGCGCAAGTGGTAAACGGATTGGCTTCCCCCCTTAAGTAGTTACGGGATTAGACCACATTACCGATATAACGAAGCCCTGACATGATCAGGGCTTTTCATTGAGCTTATACCAATCGTCGTAAATAGCTGGCATCCTAATACCAATTGCATTAAGTATTTGAACAGTTCAGAGCCCCTCAGTCTTTTCAATTCAAAGCGCATTGGTAAAGAAATGGTTGTTCCCTTTTAAGCCAATGCAAAGCAGAAGTGGAAAGACTGAGGAACTCACGTAGTGCGGCTGAGCTTAAAAAAATTGGCAAACGCTGTATGATTCGCTATGGGATTTGGATATACGACTAAATGGTCTATTTTGTTCCATACAAAATAAGACATTCCGGCCCTCCCTGGCGGTCAGATTTAGGAGGTACGAGACCAAGGATGGTCGAAGGTAGAATAATGCAGGAGCAATTATCGAGAGCGAAGCAGGATGCCAGAGCCGAGAATAACTATTAGCTCAAATCCCACTACTTGCCTACAGCGTTTTGAATTCCCGCTGAATGGTCAAACTTTTAATGCAATTGGTATAATACCCACTGTAAAGTTATGTTTTTTTTACCAAAATTTGTAGCTCTACGGACAAGCTAGGCCGCGGTTTTCCAGCGAGAGTAAATACAGTCCAGCTTAAATTACCAAGCCACTCATAGACTGTCACCCAAATTGCAGGCATTAAAAAGCCCTGAGATGATCAGGGCTTTTTACGCTTATAAACCTAACAGATTACTCCGCTTTAGGTTTTGCTTTCGCCTTTGGCTTAGCCTTTGGTTTAGCTTTAGCTTTCGGTTTTGCCTTCGCTTTCGCTTCAGCCACCCACTTACCGTCAATGAACTTAGCAGTCCAACCTGTCGCTTTACCGTCAACATCTGTCGCAACATACTGCTCTTTAGTCTTACGGCTAAAGCGCACAGACGCTAAGTTACCATCATCATCTGCAACAGGTGCATCAGCAAGGTAGGCATACTTTGGCCATAACAACTCTCTATACTTTACTAACTCTTCAACCAATGGCCCACGTGTTTCACGTGATTTAGGGAAAGTGCTAGCTGCAAGGAAGATCCCTGCTGCGCCATCTCTTAGCACAAAGTAAGCATCAGACTTGGTACACTTAAGATCTGGTAGGTGTATTGGATCTTCTTTTGGCGGTGCCGCTTCACCGCTTTTAAGCAGTTTACGGGTATTCTTACATTCAGAATTTGTACAACCAAAATACTTTCCAAAACGGCCATTTTTAAGTTCCATATCGTTTTGACAACGATCGCACTCAATAATCGGCCCTTCATAACCTTTGATCTTAAACTGACCCGCTTCGACTTCAAAGCCTTCACAGGTCGGGTTATTACCACAGATGTGTAGCTTACGGGTTTCATCAATAAGATAGCTATCCATTGCTGTGCCACATATGCCACAACGATGTTTCGCTCTTAACGCTTCAGTTTCTGCATCTTCACCACTTTCACTTACCGCTTCTTCGCCTGGCGTTAAGTTCAACGTTGTCTTACAACGCTCTTTAGGCGGCAGCGCATACCCTGAACAACCTAAGAATACCCCTGTACTTCCGGTGCGGATCCCCATAGGGCGTCCACAAGTAGGGCATTTAATGTCAGTGATAACCATCTCATTCGGGCGCATTCCACCCTCTTCAGGTGGTAACTCAGCGTTCTCTAACTGCTTAGTGAAGTCTTTGTAGAAACCATTGAGTACTTTTTTCCAGTCAAGCTTACCTTGAGCAACATCATCCAATGTTTGCTCCATGCTTGCGGTAAAGTCATAGCTCATTAAATCCTGGAAACTACCGACTAATCTGTCGCTTACAATTTCGCCCATTTTCTCAGCATAGAATCGGCGGTTATCAACTTTAACGTAACCTCTATCCTGAATGGTTGAAATAATGGTTGCGTATGTAGACGGACGACCAATACCACGTTTTTCAAGCTCTTTTACTAAAGAAGCTTCGCTATAACGTGCAGGTGGCTTCGTGAAGTGCTGCTTAGGCATAAGTTCTTGCAGCGTTACCGTGTCACCTTTAGCTACGACAGGTAGCGTATTGTCTTCTTCGTTCTTTTTCTTAATTGCGGTTTGTACTCGCGTCCAACCATCGAAGCGCAATGTTCTACCACTGGCTTTTAACTCATAATCGCCTGCAGCAACGGTCAAACGTGTCGCGTCATATTTAGCAGGTGTCATCTGACAGGATACAAACTGGCGCCAAATAAGTTCATACAAACGCTGAGCATCACGCTCCATATCACTTAAAGAAGCGGCGGTGACTTTTACATTTGAAGGACGAATTGCTTCGTGTGCTTCTTGCGCGCCCTCTTTGCTCCCATAACGAATAGGTGCTTCTGGCAGGTACTTATCACCATATTCTTTGCCAATCATTTCACGCACATTATCGAGCGCTTCTTGGCTTAAGTTGGTTGAATCGGTACGCATATAGGTAATGTGACCCGCTTCATATAAGCGCTGTGCCATCATCATGGTTTTCTTTACACCGAAGCCTAAACGCGTACTCGCTGCTTGTTGCAACGTAGAAGTAATATACGGTGCTGACGGCTTGCTTGATGTCGCTCGGTCTTCACGGCCAGCAACAACAAAACTAGATTGCGACAACGCGCTGACTGCAGCGTCAGCCTCTGTCTGGTTTACTGGGTTAAATGCTTTGCCCTGAAATTTGGCAACTTGCATTTTAAGTCGTTCATCACAGAGGGTATTGAGCTCAGCGTGAACGTCCCAAAACTCTTCAGGTACGAACGCCTTGATCTCACCTTCACGCTCCACCACCAAACGCACGGCAACAGATTGCACACGTCCAGCTGATAAGCCACGGGCGACTTTCTTCCATAACAGTGGTGATGCCATAAAGCCAACGACACGATCTAAGAATCGACGCGCTTGCTGCGCATTGACCATATTTGTGTCGAGCACGGATGGCTGACTAAATGCATCCTGAATGGCTGATTTAGTAATTTCGTTAAACACTACGCGTTGATAGCGGGATTCATCTCCACCAATAACCTGTTGAAGATGCCAAGCGATCGCCTCCCCCTCTCTATCCAAATCGGTTGCGAGATAGATGTGGTCAGCTGACTCAGCAAGTGTTTGTAACTCTTTTACAACTTTCTCTTTGCCAGGCAGCGTTTGGTATTTCGCTTTCCAGCCTTTTTCGGGGTCAACTCCCATGCGGGCAACTAAAGCTTGCTTCGCTTTTAGACTCTTATACTCAGCCTTCTCCTCTGGAGACATCTTCTTGACTTCAGCAGGTGTTTTGCTCACCACCTTTGCGTCAGGACTCGACGATGTAGGCAGATCACGGATGTGACCTACACTCGACTTAACGATGAAATCTTTGCCTAGATATTTGTTAATAGTCTTGGCTTTGGCCGGTGATTCGACGATTACTAGCGATTTACCCATATATTTATTTGCGCCAACAAGTTTCAAAAATCTGAAAATTGGCTCCATATATAGAGGGTTGTGTAAAGACTTTCAAGCTAATCCCTCTTTTATTTGTACTGGAGTACCATTTTTTAACCGTTTTTGAAATAAATGTGAAAAAAATTAGTGCTTATTTAAAAACTAATATTTCATTATTAGTCATCAAGCAAGTATTAGTTGTGCATTTTGATGCAAATACACTGTTTTTAGAAAAAAAACCCGCCTTGTTTAGCCTTTGAGCTTAAGTATACTGAGCTCAATAATTACAACTCAGGAATGGAAATAGCACCTGAGCTACCCTAAAGGATAAAGAATGAAGCATTTTGAAGCCAATTTCGACGGACTAGTAGGCCCGACACATAATTACGCGGGTTTATCATTCGGAAACGTTGCCTCTTTAAACAACGCTGCCGCGACATCTAGCCCTAAAGATGCTGCCAAACAAGGGATCAAAAAAGCCAAAGCTCTTGCAGACTTAGGTTTAGTACAAGGTATGTTTGCTCCTCAAGAGCGTCCAGACCTTCATACGCTGCGTAGAATCGGTTTTACCGGCTCTGATGCTGAAGTCTTAAATAAAGCCGCTAAAGAAGCTCCTGCGTTGTTACGTGCATGCTGCAGTGCTTCAAGTATGTGGACAGCTAATGCCGCAACAGTATCACCTAGTGCCGATACTCACGATGGTAAATTGCATTTTACCCCTGCAAACTTAGTCGATAAACTGCATCGCAGTATTGAGCCTGTCACTACTGGAAATATTCTGCAAGCTACGTTTAACGATAGCCGCTATTTCAAACACCACCAACATTTACCAGAACATACTAGTTTTGGTGATGAAGGTGCAGCCAACCATACCCGCCTTTGCAGTGAGTATGGCCATGCAGGCATTGAGCTATTTGTTTATGGCCAAGAAGCGACGAATCCATCAGCTCCTAAACCACAAAAATTCCCTGCTCGCCAAACTCTTGAAGCCTCACAGGCCATCGCTCGTCTGCACCAGCTAGATGATGATAACACTGTGTACATGCAGCAAAATCCAGATGTCATCGATCAAGGTGTATTCCATAACGATGTGATTGCTGTCGGTAACCAAAATGTACTGTTCTACCATGAGCAAGCATTTTTAAATACCCAAGCAAAACTTGAAGAGATAAAACGTAAGTTTGGTGAATCACCACTGCATTTCGTTGAAGTGCCAACCGCAAAAGTAGCGATTCAGGATGCGGTAAAGAGCTACCTGTTCAATACTCAAGTGGTAACATTGCCTTCAGGTGAAATGGCGATTATCGCGCCAACCAACTGTCAAGAAAACCCTGCAGTTCATGCTTATTTAAATGAACTAGTGACTTTAGGCTCACCTATCAAACAAGTGCATTACTTTGATGTGAAGCAAAGTATGCAAAATGGCGGTGGCCCAGCATGTTTACGTTTACGTGTTGCAATGAATCAAGATGAAGTGGCTGCAGTTAACCAAAATACCATGATGAACGATGCGCTATTTGCGCGCCTCAATCAGTGGGTTGATAAGCATTATCGTGACCGTTTAAGTGTCGCGGATCTTGCAGACCCTCAATTGGTAATAGAATCACGTACCGCCCTTGATGAACTCACTCAGATCATGAAGTTGGGTAGTGTGTATCAGTTCCAAAGATAACAGATTACCAAATTTAAGAGACTAAAAAGCCCCCTAATTTAGGGGGCTTTTTTATTTATATGCAACACAAAAACTATTTAATATCAATTGGCAGTGACAATACTGGGGTTGAAGTTCCACCAATTATAGTACCATTCGCAGTTGTAACACCGGGAGTTTCAACTGTCACCAAAAAAGTACCAGAGTTAGGTTCCTCTTCACCTTTAATTGAGACACTAAACTGACGTCCGCCATTATAGTTTGTGCTTGGCCATATATATTCTGAACGACTCGAAACTGAACCAGCACTTGCAGTAAAGGTTACTTTAGTGCCAGCGGGCATCTGTTGGTTATGTAGATCAGAAATAGTGAACAATACTGAAGCAGAAGATTTGCCTATAATATCAATACGTTGATCATAACTTCCATTTGGGTCATCACTGTCAGAGATCAACACATCAGCAGGATTTGTAGCGAGAGCGCCACTTCCTGACATCACAATGACTAAGCTGCCACGGACATAAAGCGACTTTGAATCAGCAATACCATCTGCGCAACCGTCATGTGCAGTTGAAGCACAAAGAACACCGTTATATTTTCCATCTTTTTCATCAAACACTTGATTTGAATTAAAGTCGACGAGTTCTTCTACTTCACCACCAATTTGTCCACCGTCTTGTTGTGGATTGAACAGACCATCTTCATTGTAATCATTATATGCATCATCAAGATCGTAAGCCTGACCACTAACATCAGTTTGCGTTAAAAATGCAGATACTTCATCAGCATCAAAACGGCCATTGCCATTTAAATCAGGAAATGACTCTTCACCAATAGCTGTAGCGGTAATTGTCGCTCGGCCACCATACTTTTGGCCGTAGAAGTTTCCATAAACTCCTAATGCAGCATCATAAGACAGCTCAGCGCGTGGGTTATTAACTTGAATACCCGCACCGTCTATCAATTTGTGCCCTTCTGGTCGAGCTTGTTGGCTCGTCCAAACCACGCTACAAGCACCTTTTATAGTCTGACAAGCATCCTCTATTGAACCACCTTCTGTTGTAAAAGAGACGGCAGTACCATCTGGTACTGGGTTATTAAATGCATCCGCTAGACGAGCAGTTACAGTGACTTCAGCACCATCAATATTCCACCCCTCAGCGTTGAGCTGAGATGCCGATAATGAAAAACTATCTTGATCCGGAATACCAGTTGAAACTATCAGCTGTTTTGATTGACTTGAAACTAGAGGGCTTGAGCCGTCTACGGTGCCAGTCACTCGAACTGAAGTCGCAACAGTACCTGTTCTAACAACTGTTTGAGCAATACCAAGACTGTTAGTCGTTGCTGTTAACGGGTCTAACGAGATCCCACCAACATCTGTGTTTAATGCAAATGAGACCGATTGATTGCTTACCGCGTTACTATTAGTATCGAGTACTTTAAACTGAACGACAGAAGATTCATCCCCACCCGTTCCTAGAATGCTAACGTTTTGCGGTGTCGCGGATACGAATACGATACTGCCAACATCTGCAGACAATACTTTTATAGTTCCGGTTGCAGTGAGGTTTAATCCGCCAGCATTGGCACTCACATTAATGGTGTCATCACCTTTACAACCTTTAGCTAAATATGTGGTTGTCGCTACACCATTAACAGAAGGTACTGGTGAGCTAATCTCTGCTTCGGCAACTGTTTTAGTTGAGCAAGTAGAAGAGAAATTCACATCCACCGGTTGAGTAAATAAGTTGCCTTCATCATCTTGTATAATGACGGATACACTTGCTGTGCCGCCAGCAGTTAGCTCTGCAACACTAACCTCTGCAACTCCGACTTTGAAGGGAGTACCACTTCCCATCACTACATTTGTAGCTCCGACAACAACTACGGCTTTGCCCTCTTCACCACTTGTTAAAGAAGCGACAACTTCACCCGCTCCTAAAGAGCTACCGGCGTAGATATCAATTGTTGCTTTGCCTTCGCTATCAGTAACAGCAGTATTTATTGGAATATCACCGATTGAAGTTTTAAAAGTAACAATTGATGCCTTATTTATGCCCGCAACAGTAGCTGTTAACTTGCCAGGCGATGTTGTTGTAATAGCAGAAATTGGATTACCAGCACCATCAGTCAAAGCTAGAGATATACTTGCCCCTCCACCAGACTCTCCCCCATCACCAGCCATACTAAAGCCAATTTTAGCTGGGTCACCTGTCATGCCATCAACAGTGGCAGAAGCAGTACCAGCACCTTTAACATCCGCAGTAGCCAATTCAATAGTCGCAACACCATCAGAATTGGTTAATGCTGTGCCGATTGATGGATCAAATCCCCCTAAAGATTTATCACTTAACGCAAAAGTGACTAAGGTGTTTGCTAAAGGACCATTTAAACTACTTGAAACCGTTGCCGTAATTGTTGCTGGGGTGGCAGCTGTAATTTCGGTATTGGAGATAGTCAACGCGACTGAAATAACATCTGTTGGCTCTGGAATTGGTTTATCTGGATCGGTGGATATGCTTCCACCACCTCCACAACCAACGAGAAAAAGCGACCATATTAACGCAATAAAAACACTATAAGCTGACTTCATTGTCAGACTCCCTGTTACTCTGATTATAATATCTGGTAATTATCTGATTACCTAGATGACAACACTACACAATTTCCTGACAACTTATCTACCACGAAAGGTAGTAAATTTCTAAATTTCATCAAAAACTTTAACTTTAATACCATTTCAACTGGGGCTCTTTCTTGCTAGGCTTTAATGCGCAAATTGAAAAGCATAAAAATTATACAGGAAGCACTATGTCTGCTACGAAATCAAAAAAGCTTGGGTTAACGAGTAAAATTTTACTCGGCATGTTCTCAGGTATTGTTCTAGGGTTACTTCTTCGTAATCTTTTCCCTGAAAGTGAATTCATTAAAGATTACATCACCGAAGGCTTCTTAAATGTCATCGGTACTATCTTCATTTCAAGTTTGAAAATGTTAGTTGTTCCCTTGGTATTTGTATCGCTAGTTTGTGGTACATGTTCGCTAAGCGAGCCGTCTAAGTTAGGTCGACTCGGTGGTAAGACCATCGCGTTCTATCTTTTTACCACCGCGATTGCACTTTCAATGGCGATCCTCATCGCGATTGCAGTTCATCCAGGTCATGCGACCTTGGTAACTGAGAGCATGCATTTTGACGCAAAACAGGCGCCAAGCTTGGCCGATGTGATCATTAATATCGTGCCCACTAACCCGCTGCAGGCGATGAGTGAAGGCAACATGCTTCAAATCATCATATTTGCGGTTATTTTTGGTTTTGCTATCTCTCATATCGGTGAGCGTGGAAAACGCGTTGCAGCGCTGTTTACAGACCTTAACGAAGTTATCATGCGCGTAGTTACGCTAATCATGCAACTTGCTCCTTACGGTGTATTTGCGTTAATGGCAAAACTGGCATTAACACTCGGAATGGAAACTTTCGGTAGTGTGGTGCAATACTTCTTTGTGGTACTAGGTGTACTGCTCATCCATGCGTTCATTGTTTATCCAACGTTGTTGAAAGTATTTTCAGGCCTAAGTCCTTTTACCTTCATCCGCAAAATTCGTGACGTGCAGCTATTTGCATTCAGCACAGCAAGTTCAAACGCAACCTTACCGGTAACGATTGAAACTGCTGAGCACCGTATGGGTGTCGATAATAAGATTGCTTCATTCACTCTGCCACTGGGCGCGACCATCAACATGGATGGCACCGCGATTATGCAAGGTGTAGCAACGGTATTTATTGCACAAGTATTTGGTATTGAATTGACCATTACTGATTATGCGATGGTCGTAGTAACTGCAACTCTTGCATCAATCGGTACGGCGGGTGTGCCTGGTGTAGGTCTTATCATGCTGGCAATGGTACTTAACCAAGTGGGTCTTCCGGTAGAAGGTATCGCATTGATTATCGGTGTCGATAGACTACTCGATATGGTGCGTACTGCAGTTAACGTAACAGGTGATACAGTTGCAACCGTGGTCATTGCTAAATCTGAAAATGAGTTTGATGAAAAGGTTTTCAACGACACTCAAGCTGGTAAAGTTGCACCTGGATTTAACGCTCAAGTTCATGCTGAAGCGCAAAACAATCAGCAGTAATCACATCGAGATACGATGTAGCTACTGAACTAAAAAGGCGCCAATCGGCGCCTTTTTTTATCATCTACAACCCTTAACTAGCAGCTAGTTTTTTTAATATTCGAGCTGGTGTACCGCCCACTAACGTGTCGGCCGGGACATCATGATTGACCACCGACCCTGCAGCCACTACCGACCGCTCACCGATAGTCACTCCTTGATTAATCACAACGTTACCACCAATCCAAACATCATCTTTAATAGTGATCGGCTTGCAAAAGGTTTCCCAACGTCGGCGACTTAAATAATCAATGGAATGTGAGGCGGTATAAAGCTGGCTATTAGGCCCAATCATTACATTATTGCCAATAGTTATCATCGCGCCATCTAACATAGTAACGCCCATATTAATAAAACTGTCGCGGCCGATATGGATCTGCTGACCAAATTCACAATTGAACGGTGCGCTGACCAGTGAACCCGCTGCTATGCTGCCTAAGAGCTGCGTCACTCGCTGCTGAGATTCGGTAAAGCTAGCGCTATTATTAATTTGCTTAGTTAATATAAACGCCTTGTCTCTCACCGCTGAAATTTCAGCGTCGCCACCATCAAATACTGCACCAGTTAACATCCTTTCATATTCAGTCATCTTTGCGACCTCAGTTGTTATAAAAAAGGCACCGCCAAACAAGTATTGGGGTGCCTTAGTGATAAAGTAATCAATCTAAACTTGGGAGTTATCTTTCCCAGTATGACTCTTCTAGGCTATCTTCACGCTCTGGTAAGCCGCGTGATAATCTTGGGCTATGTTGCGCTAACACTTCATAAGCGACACGGTTAGCGTACTTACAGATCTGCGAAAATGACGAGTAGCATAGACCGTCACGATTATGTTTACTTGAGCCCGGCACGTTGATCTTATGGAATCGATTAGACGCTAGATCATGCAGTAATGCAGCTAACGCACCATCTCCTGCACCATTAGTGTTACGGATTTTTTCTGGGCCGCCCATATAAGGTGAAATATGCGCGTACACTTTAAGCGGCGATTCACAATCAGCTTTTAATTTAGGACGAGAGAACTCATAACGGTTAAACTCTGGAATTGCGCCCGGTAACAAGGTATGACTTGTTTCACGCTTTTCAGAGTCTTCGGTATAACCTGCAGTATAAAGCCCTAAAGGCCCAGCAGTAGTTAACACCATGTCACACCACTCTAATGCTGCTTCACTGGCTTGTAGAGGGTCTTTAAAGCCTGTTAATGCTTCACCTTCATCTTCATTCATCGCCAGTATTGTGACATGCTCTTTAATGAAGTTTTGCCACCATTGTGGATCTTCTTCAATTAAGAAACGCGTGCCTAAAGTAAGTACTACTGGTACTTCTGCTTCTTTTGCGTACTCAATGGCTTTCATGGCGGCATCGGTGATCTTGTCTTCACCACTAGCGCGCATTAGGTATGCTGTTAAGATCAGTGCTGAACCACCTTGAACAATATCTTTATCAATATACTCGGGAGTCAGCTTATCCATTGAACCTTTGCTAATAGCAAAAGTACGCTCACCACATTCTGAAATCAGAGTGAAGCAACGGCCGATAGGCCCAGCAACAGGCTGTAGTTGGTTCAAGTCAACTTTTGATGAAGTGTTACAAAGGTAGCGATAGGCGTAGCTACCAATTTCAATATTTCGGCTCATAACGCCAAATAACACAGAGCGGTCATCGGCTAGAATCGAATAATTGTGTACTGTGTTGCCAATGGTTCCACCCGCAAATTCGTCACTAACAAGCTCGCGATCTTTTAATTCGTTATACAAAGCGTGTGCCTTGTCATCATCTATCAAAGTCGAATTACCTTTGGGTAACTCATAGCGACTCAGTAACTCATCTTCCACTTTGGCTTCAATGTCTACTAATGTTTGGTCGATGCCAGACACATAGGTAGAGATTGGTTGAGGTTGTTGGATCAACTGCGCTAATAGCGGATCACGGTTTTTAACTGGAAAATAATGTTTAGACTTACGCTGACCTGGAAACTTCATATTGAGCTCTCTTTCATTCGGCATCCATGCAAAAGATAATTATACGGGTAAGTAATCACAAGTTATTACGCTTAGCTTTAACAAATAACTCATGGTTTTAAAATTCTAGCAGCCTAAAATGCTAACGTGTCTCACAGATTAACCATGACCAAACACGCTAAGTGCTAAATCATAAGCAGAGACAAAAAAGGCGGGGAATTCTACCATACCCAGCCTCTTTCGCCAGTTGAAATCACTGACTAGCCATTAAATTTAGCACCAACCTAAGGTTTGTTGCTTAACTATTTGCTGTAATAGCTCAATATGAGCATCTGAATCGTTTAAACAACCAATAAACTCGTAACGTTCTCCACCCGCAGATATGAAACTTTCTTTACCCTCTTGTGAGATCTCTTCCAGTGTTTCTAAGCAATCAGACGAAAATGCCGGACACATAATATCAACGGATTTAACCCCTTGCTCAGGCAGAGACTCAAGTAACTGATCCGTTGCTGGCGTTAACCACTCCTCTTTACCAAACTGAGATTGAAAACAGATCTGCCACTGCTCAGCCGATAAACCGAGTGACTCAGCCACTAACTCTGCAGTTTTCTGGCACTGCATTTGATAAGGGTCGCCTTCGGTCACATAACGAACAGGCACGCCGTGGAAGGACATCAACAGCACCTCTGCTTGACCTTTACTCTGCCAGTGCTGTTTTACTGACTCAGCCAGCGCTGCAATATAACTAGGATGAGCGTAATACTCTTTGTTGATCCGTAGTTCAGGGAAGTCGCGCTTGGTTTTATGTAGCTCGCTAATTGCATCAAATACAGGTGCAACGGTTGAGCATGAGTACTGAGCATACAACGGCAATACAAAAACCTTACTCACTCCCTGGGCTTTTAGTTTATTAAGGCCTAAATCTAATGACGGATTGCCGTAGCTCATGCCAAGCTCAACAGGCACGTTGAAGCCAAAATTGGTTTGTAAAGATTGCGCCAATTTGTCACGCTGTTGCTGGCTAATCACCATTAACGGAGACCCATTTTCCCACCAGATAGACTCGTAGAGTTTGGCGACTTTGGCTGGACGGGTATTTAAAATGATGCCATTAAGAATCGGCTTCCAGATCCAAGGAGAGATATCGACAACACGAGGGTCGCTTAAGAACTGCTTTAAGAATTTTTTAACATCTGGCGCGGTTGGGGAATCAGGCGTGCCAAGGTTAACCAATAAAACACCGAATGGGGAGCTTGTGTCGTTCACGTTTTCTCTCTTTTAACCAAGATATTCTGCGTCAGGCTATCATTGGAAAAAGCATAAAAAAAGCCCACTTACATGGGCTTTATTAAATATGAGAACTAGCTCATAAACACACAGCTATTTTGTGTAAATTCATACCAATCAGTATAAAGATTTGATCGCTCAGTGAGAGTTTAATGGCTCTGAGGTAAGCCAACGAGTGAAGACCATAGTTATTCTACGATTTAACTCGTTAGTGCAGCATCAGAGCTGCTAAAACTCACCACTATGGAGTGTTTTGACTTCCTACTTCTGTGTTGAATTAGTTCGCCAAAGACACTCTGAGTAGATCAACTTCTTATACTAATTGGTATTAGCTAAGTGCAGCAACGATCTCTTCGCTAACTTTAGCTACAGACTGAGTGCCGTCAAACTTGTTGTAAGTCGCTTCACCTTTTGCAGCTACAGCGCCGTAATACTCAACCAATGGCTTAGTTTGCTCATGGTAGATATCTAGACGCTTACGCACTGTAGCTTCTTCGTCGTCTGGACGAATAGCCAGATCTTCACCAGTGACATCATCCTTACCTTCAACCTTTGGTTGGTTGAAAACAATATGGTAAACACGACCAGAACCAGGGTGAACACGACGGCCGCCCATACGCTTAACAATCTCTTCGTCTGGCACGTCAATTTCAACAACGTGGTCGATAGCAATGCCACCAGCAGCCATCGCATCAGCTTGAGGAATTGTGCGTGGGAAACCATCAAGTAGGAAACCTTTAGCACAATCATCTTGTGCTACACGCTCTTTCACAAGACCAATAATTAACTCGTCAGAAACCAGTTGACCTGCGTCCATCACTTTTTTAGCTTCTAGGCCAAGTGGTGTGCCAGCTTTTACTGCAGCGCGCAGCATGTCACCCGTTGAAATTTGAGGAATACCGTACTTTTCCATGATGAATTGGGCTTGGGTACCTTTACCGGCACCTGGGGCACCTAATAGCATAATGCGCATCTCAATCTTCCTCTTATTTCGCATTGTTATACCAACCTCTAACGCAGACAAATGTCTAAAGTGTGGTCACGCGATTGGTATTATTATGTTTAGGGCGGCGATTTTCGCATAAATAGCCGCCATTTTGAAGCGATTTACCTTCGACTTTAGCCTCAGTCAGGGCAAATAAGTCAAGATATTGACCTTTATCAGTAAAGTAAGGTGTAAAGTTTCCGTCGATACTGGTTAGCCAACGTATTCCCCTGGCCTAAGGCGGTTAAGATCTCCAAAAACAACCCTTTGACCTTGCCATCTAACGCAGCCACATCTTGTTGCAGTGGCGTAAACAGTAACTCTAGCGCTTCATCATTACGTTTTGCTTGGTGCAGTGCTTTCGCAAGGTCAAGCAAGGTCGCCATGTCATTTGGAGATTGCTCAAAATCTGCTTGTAGCTTTCTGATCTCTGGCGTATCAGCAGCATCAAGTGCCAATGCTAACTTTGCCTTTAAGCTTTGGTAGTAGCTGTCTTGATCGGCAAGGCCGACACTATCGAGCAGCACTTTGGCGTCTTCTAACGCCCCAAGAGACAGGTAGACATCAGCTAAAGCCAAGGCGATTTCAGCAATCGCTTGCTCAGCATAGGCTTCTTTTAACA
Organism: Shewanella piezotolerans WP3; assembly: GCF_000014885.1. Classification (NCBI taxonomy): domain Bacteria; kingdom Pseudomonadati; phylum Pseudomonadota; class Gammaproteobacteria; order Alteromonadales; family Shewanellaceae; genus Shewanella; species Shewanella piezotolerans. The sequence goes on along the minus strand of NC_011566.1, from coordinate 1,783,666 downwards.
GTGGTAGAGCACCAATAGCATTTTGCTCAGATAAAAACACTCGTGCTTGATTGAGCTTTAACTGCCACTGCGCCGGCAGATGCTTATCGAGCATTTCAGTAATTTGCGCCGCGTCTTGCACCCCGGCAAAACCGTCAACAGGTTTTCCTTCATGTAGTACCAAGGTGGTCGGCAAATTCTGGATCTGGAAATAGTTTGCTATCTCCATCTCAGTCTCGCAGTTGACTTTGGCCAGCACAAAACGGCCATTTTGCTGTTGCGACAAGCTTTCAAGGGTTTGCATCAAGGTTAAGCTTTCAGGGCTTTGACTCGCCCAAAATGCCAACACTATGACCTGCTCCATCGAAGCGTCAACCACTTGCTGTATGTTTTCTTTAGTCAGTTCTAGAATATTTTCCATAACTTTCCTTAAGCCATAAAAAAAAGAGGCAGATTAACTGCCTCTATTATATACCCGTTCTGCCCCAAGGTGCGTGATTTCAATCAAAGCCACAAGGCGGCTGCGCCTGAAGCAGAATGGATATAGTTGCTTGCTACTTAACGCTTGCCAACAGCATTTGGTTCATCAACTTAATAAAGGCTGACGGATCCGCTAGGCTACCTTTCTCAGACAATAATGCCTGTTGCAGCAGTAGATCAGACCACTGTGCGAACAGCTCTTCATCTTGCTCATCGTTAAGACGGGCAACAAGTGGATGCTCAGGGTTAAGCTCAAATGTAGGCTTAGACTCTGGTACCGCTTGTCCTGCCGCTTGCATCAGCTTGATCATCTGCGTCGACATTTCACCTTCACCCGCAACAACACAAGCAGGCGTATCAGTTAGACGCGTCGTCACCTTAACCTCAGAGACTTTGTCACCTAAGCTGTCTTTAACACGCTTAACTAGACCTTCAGACTCTGTTTCAAGCTTCTCTTGCGCTTCTTTCTCACCAGCATCTTCGAGTTCACCTAACTCAAGATCGCCGCGAGTTACCGAGTGCATCTGCTTACCGTCAAACTCGGTAAGGTGGTTAATCAGCCACTCATCAATACGCTCTGACATTAGCAATACTTCAATGCCTTTCTTGCGTAACAGTTCTAGATGCGGGCTATTTGCCGCCGCTTCATGGCTATCAGCAACGATGTAGTAGATCTTTGTTTGACCTTCCTGCATACGTTCAACATAGTCAGCTAATGCAACATCTGGCGTTGCTTCACCTGTGTGAGTCGATGCAAAGCGAAGTAATCCAGCAATACGTTCTTTGTTTGCGAAATCTTCAGCTGGACCTTCTTTCAGTACTTGGCCAAATTCAGCCCAGAAAGACAGGTACTTTTCAGCATCGTTTTTAGCCAATTTTTCTAGCATGCCTAACACGCGCTTAGTCACAGCGGTGCGCAGTGATGTCGTCACCTTGTTGTCTTGTAAAATTTCGCGCGATACATTCAATGGCAAGTCATTTGAGTCAATCAAACCTTGCACAAAGCGCAGGTAGCTTGGCATGAATTGCTCTGCGTCATCCATCACGAATACGCGCTGAACAAATAGCTTTAGACCGTGCTTACGATCGCGGTTCCACATATCAAATGGCGCTTTAGCTGGAATATAAAGCAGGCTGGTGTATTCCTGTTTACCTTCAACACGGTTATGACTCCACACTAGCGGATCAGTATAATCGTGTGAGATATGCTTATAAAATTCTTGGTATTCTTCTTTAGTCACGTCACTCTTGTTACGTGTCCAAAGCGCTGTCGCCTTGTTCATTGGCTTCCAGCTACCTTCTGTTGCTGCAACAGCTTCACTGTCTTCAGTCGCTTCAACCGCTGGGGTTCCCTCTTCAAACATCTCAACGGCGACAGAGATATGATCTGAGTATTTAGTGACAATAGAGCGCAGGCGGTAGTCATCTGCAAACTCTTTTTCGTCATCTCTTAAATGTAGAGTAATTTCAGTACCACGAGTCTGCTTAGAGATAGTTTCGACAGTGAAGTCACCTTCACCAGCTGATTCCCACAGCACACCTTCGTCGCTGCTATGGCCTGCTGCACGGGTGCGAACCGTCACTTTATCGGCAACAATAAATGCAGAGTAAAAACCTACACCAAACTGACCAATCAGCTGTGAGTCTTTTGAATCATCACCTGATAAATTTTTAAAGAAATCAGCGGTGCCTGATTTAGCAATCGTACCTAGGTGTTCAATCACACCGTCACGGGTCATACCAATACCATTATCAGAAATGGTCACTGTGCCTTTTTCTTTGTCAGCACTGATGCGAACGCGTAGTTCGCCTTCACCTTCATAAAGGTCATTGTTGGTTAATGCTTCGTAGCGCAGCTTATCTGCCGCATCCGCTGCGTTAGATACTAGTTCGCGCAAGAAAATTTCTTTGTTTGAATACAAAGAGTGGATCATCAAATGCAGTAGTTGTTTGACTTCAGTTTGAAAGCCATGAGTCTCTTGTTGTGACATGAAATGTTCCCTTTAAAATTCGGTTTAAGTTGAGCTTGTTACTAGAAATGGGGCTATAAAAATGCTTTTCAAGGGAAAAAGGTTGCATTGACTTCAAATGCACAAAAAAAAACCAGTTAATGGATAAACATTAACTGGTTTTCAAATTTAAACTCACCTTCAGCAGTTAAGTTAAATGGGTAAGCGTCCATTAAAAGACAAGGCTAAAGTGGTGCTATCCACATATTCAAGCTCCCCACCCACTGGCACACCATGCGCAATGCGGCTGACGGCTAACTCATGATTCTTTGCCATATCGGCAATATAGTGCGCAGTAGCGTCACCTTCAACGGTTGGGTTAGTCGCCAAAATGAGTTCTGTCACCTCTCCTGACGCCAAATGCGTTTCTAACAGTGCCAAGCCCAATTCATCAGGTCCCACCCCATCAAGTGGTGACAGGTGACCAAGTAACACAAAGTAACGTCCTGAGAAGTGTCCACCAGCTTCAATGGCCAAAACATCAGCAGGTGTCTCGACCACACAGATCACACTTGAGTGGCCACGCTTGGTACTAACACAAATTGGGCAGTACGTTTCTTCGGTAAAAGTACGACAAGACTGACAATGGCCGACTTCAGACATCGCTTTACCGAGAGAATCTGCAAGCTTACTTCCCGCCTTGCGATCACGCTCTAATAGCTGAAATGCCATGCGCTGTGCTGATTTTGGTCCTACACCAGGTAAGCATTTAAGTGACTGGATCAACTCATCAACAAGAGGACTAAATTTCATTTAACGTTCCGCGTAACAAGGCAAACTCTCGCCTTAAATAATAATATTGATTGTTAGGCGCAAAGGGGAAGGTTCAAGTCCGCCGCACACTTAATCAGGTTGATTGCAAATATTAACATATAAAATCCAAACAGCCTGCTAAATTAAGCAACGCTTGGCTTTGTCTGGCTTCTGCCGAGATATCACTCCAACAAAAAAGGCCCAATTGATATTGGGCCGTTAAACAATCGATGACATGCTATTACTGGCGAGTACGCTTTGGGTAAGCCTACCAATAGTTTGTGTCGTTAATTCAAATCATGCTGAATATAATCGCGCTTCAAATCTTCTTTACGGGTGCTCGTTATCCAACATTTTACGCCATCTATGTCTTTGTCAGTTTCATTAATCAGCATATTTGCGACCCCAAATGGTGGGATAACCACAATGGAGTCAATCGCAACGGCTTGCTTTTCAGCAAATCCAACACAACGCATTTTAGCGGCTTCACTGTATGCTACTTTCACGCGAAAATGGGTTTTACTAATAGCTTGTATCGACTCGCCGCTAAACTCCAGCACTGGAGATTGACTGTCTTTACTCCAGGTTCCAGCACTCGCAGCACTGCCTAGGCTTGTAACTAATACCACAGCCACTGCAGCGAATAAAAAGCAGAATCTGTTCATGTTATTTTACCTTTACTCGTACTCATAGCCGCCATTTTATGCGCTTAAGAGCATTTCCAACACTGGGACTTTTCCTAAAGGAACATTACTAATCTGGCACTAGCCAATGCTCTAGTATTCGATGCGGTTCATCGACGTGAATTACTTAGGGTTAAGCGGTTGCAGCTGAAAGCCTTGATAATAGAATAACCAATTAATATGGATCATTTGCCCAAGTAGGAGTCGGCGCTGAACCTTAACTGAGCCAGATATTTGATAACAGAATAATGACTGCAAATTGCGAGCTTCAAGTTGTAATGATTTAGACAGAAGTTCAGACCAACATGTGTATAACGCAGGTAGCTTTTTCTTAGAGCAAAAAACGGCTTTTATCGTCAAAATAAGCAACTGACTCAAGGGTAATGATGCTGCGACTTTGACCTGAGTTAGCCCTAAATTAATCAAGCTGATAAGCCGCCGCCTTTGCCAAAACATCAACAATATTGCCACGAACATTACCACTAAATATTGCTGATAGGCTTGAATCACATCAACAAAGCTCGACAGCCAAAAGCTGACCCTTTGCTTCATAGGCAAAGGTGGCGCGGCCCTAACTGTTACATCGACTGCAGGTAAAACACTGTATTCCACCTGCTGTTTATTTGGATCCCACCAACTAACAGATATTTGAGGCAGTTGATATTGACCTTCAACTGTAAATCGATAGAGCAGCTTACTTTCTCTCTTTCCGGTCACAATTCCTCTAAAGGAGGCACTACTTGTGACACTATTTGCCATCGTCACAGACTGACTACTCGCTGAGTCTGTAACTGATAAAGGAAGCTCTGCAATCAAATACCCCGGCAAGTCAGCCACCTTCATGGATACTTCACGACTCACTGCGCCACCAGCAATAAGCTCAATGTCTGACAATTTTTGCGATAAGGTTAATGATGAGGTAACTATCAGGCCGCGTGCTTTTTCTGGCTGGGCGACAACATTAAACTGCTGAGTGTCAGCATAGATGGTGCTTGCGCCCTCCCCTTTACCAAGCGTCACTTTAGTGGCGGGTAACGCAAATTCACCTGCTTTTGCAGGATAAATATCGTATTTCATTTGAGCGACATGCTTTCGCAGACCGTCTATTACACGAGTGGTATAAATAGGCCCCGATTTCGCTTTTTCGATAAAAAGGTGCTTCACTTTAATGGGTTCAACCACCATGCTAGCGGCTATCGGTTCATCGCTAATAACGGCTAACCACAAGGTATTCTTCATCCGAGATTCTAACGGCTTTTGGCTATCGATAATCCATTGAGCGCGATAACTTGTGGCATTGGCCGATATACTAAATACCAAGCATAGGTAACAACAAAGCTTGAGTAATAGGGTTGAGTGGTGGCTTAAGCGCATCACTGGCCTCCTGTTAACGTTTGAGTATCCGTTTTCTGTGACGTGCTCGAACTGTCAGTTTCATCTTTCTGTAATTGCAGGGTGAATTTATTACGTAAAAAAACAGCAGGATCACGCTTAACTTGCTCTAGCCAAATTTTGGTTAGATGTTCCTCGGCAATAAGATCCGCGCTATTAACTAATTCAATCTTGTCTGCAGGCTCATCAATCTGCATATCCTCTTGCAAGGAATCAATCACATCAGCCGTCATATCTTCGCCAGCAGTGCCCTGTCCCTGTGCACGTTGCTCCATCAGCTCAAAAATATCATCCAGCACTGTTAAGTTATAAGTGGCTTGTGGGTGCTCAGGTTCTAACAATAAAACCTGCTGGAACCAACGCTGCGCGGAGCGAAATCGTGCTAGATGTAAATAACTCATGCCGATATTAAACCGTCGTGTTAGTGAGTCCGGCTGAGTATTAAGCATGGTCAGAGCCCATTCCCATTGGTTACTACGCATTAAGGCTTCTATTTTCCATTGCGGGTCAACGAAGCTATTCGCAGCACAAGAGAAATCCTGTCGTTGATAGAACCATTGCCCTTGCTGATCTGGCGTCATCAATAACCGCATAAATAGATTATCGCAGTTGTTGTTCTCCCCTACAGCGACCTTAGCAGCCCCTTGTGCGTTAGCTTCACTGGTTGGTGCCATACTGAACAAGGGCAGCAGAAGAATAACGCCAACCCAGTGAATGCTCCAGCCCCTTCTAAACCACAGCAAGCTCAGCAATAACGTCGGAAAAACTAACCAATAGCCAGCCTCAGCCCAAACAATATTGGTATCTTCTGGGTCAAAGAAGCTAAATTGATTAACCCAGCTAATTATCGCTTCAATATCAGTATCATCTGCCGTCATCTGCAGTAACTCAATGCCACGAGGACTCGACATCGATGAGGCAAAGCCAAATTTCCACAGCAGTAATTGATCTTGGCTATCCTTTTGGTAAGCAGATATAGCCTGACGCGCTTCGTTATCGATGCTGTCGCTAATGACCACGATACTCGCTGGAACTGACTGAGTATTTTGCTGCTTTAGTTGGCTTAACACTGTCGCAATATCCTTTCCCTGTCTAGGCACCAAACGAGTATTCAAACTCTGTAAATACACAGTTAGTACTTCGCGATCTTCGGTCGGAGGAATAAGTTGGTGGCCACTACCGGCATACACCCATGCCCCTACTAAGCCATCATTTTTACTCGCGAGTAACCGCGTCAATTTATGCTTAGCACTTTCGATTCGGCTGGGGGCGACATCTGACTGCGCCATTGAGCTGGACAGATCGATGACAAAGATCAGCGGCGATCTATTTTTAGCTAAGCTTCCCTCTTCTGGCTGCCAAGCTGGACCACTCACAATAACAATCATAGTCCCCATAACCATGGGTAATAACTGCATAGGGGAAAACCGCTTTCCCCCTTGATGACCAGTATTTAAATAAGGGGCTAAGTGCGCAGCCAAGGGTATTTTAGTTTGAGTGTGTCGCTTTGCTCTGTGACTAAGCCACAACCAATAGAGGTAAGGAATAAGCGCCAACAGTGCCCATGGCCGAATAAAGTGAAATTCACTCATGCTTGCCTCTCTTTCTTTGCGCGATCCATGTTGCCATGATCAGCGCGGCGAGATTTAACCCTAAAACGATTAACAATGGCCAAAAATACAACTGCTTCTCCGGACGTATGGTAAAGCTATCAAAAACCTGCGGTTCTAACGTCTCAATGATGCTGTAGACTTGCGTAAAGGCTTCGCCGTCTTGCGCCTCAAATACCTGCCCATAGGTTATGTCTGCAATCTGCTGCAACATCTCAATATCGAGACTATCTTCACCTACATTAGCAGGGTCACCAATCGCGATAGGGTAAATAACAATACCTTGCTGCGCGGCGTAACGAGCCGCTTCCAGTGGAGGAAACTCGCTGCTGGTATCATTGCCATCGGTGAGCAATAGCAACACTTTATTGTCAGTGTCTGAGTGAGAGAAGTGATTAACCGCGACACCGATAGCATCACCAAGTGCGGTGCCAGCGCCAGCCATGCGGACATCCATCTCTTTCAGCAATAAACTCAAGGCGCCCTTATCTTCGGTAAATGGCGCCTGCAGATATGCTGCATCACCAAAAGCAATCAGTCCGACACGGTCTGATGCTCTTTGCGCTAAAAAATCCAGTAATAGTGACTTTACACCATCTATACGTCGAGTCTTGTCACCTTTTAAATCGACAAAGTCACGGGCTTCCATCGAGCCTGATAAATCTACCGCAACCATCATCTCTCTCCCGACTTTATCTCGGGTGAAAGGTTCATCGAGCCATATCGGTCGCATTGCAGCGATAACTAAAGCTATGTAGGTCAATGTTGCGAGGCTTCTTTGCCAAAATAGTCGTCTTAATACCACAGCACCTTGGGTCGGTTTATGAGTACTTAAACTGGCAAGTTGCTCAAACCTAGAAAAACGAATGGCAGATAACTGAGTACGGTGTTTTGGCAGCAGCAATGCAACGATAGGTAATAACAGTAGGCATGCTAGCCAAGGGCTGCTGAACGTTAACATGTTACCTCCTCAAACCACTTTTTGATAAGTTGCCGTTGTATTGGCTCAAGCTCGGGGTTTTGTTGGTAACTGTTGCTTAGCAGTGCACACATGGCAGATTCAAGCAGGGCTAAATCCATGGGCGCGACGCGAGAACTCCTCGGTGCCTTTGCAGTAGCCGTTAACTCGACAACACATTTAGAAAAGGCCTTTGGGTCTAAAGCTGACAGCGATTGCAATGCCCAATGTTGCTGGCTAAAACGCCTCAGTAAATCGGCCATTCCAACCAGATCGTTGCTGCTGTCAAATTCAATAAAACAACGCCGTGTTTGGCGTACGTAGGCTTTTTGCAAAAAACGATAGCCACTTAGTATTGTCCAGCCAATAATACAGGCCACTATAGTGATAAAGATGGCTGTCCATAAAGGCGTCTCTGGCCACCAAGAAATTGCGTCTGGCGCTGTTTGCCATTGAGCTCTTTTGATCAGGTGTGAGCCAAATTCGACCACCTGTCCTGAAGATTGTGCCGATTTTGTCATATTAACCCTGTCCTTTTATCGACATGGCAGCCAATTGCTGCCAGCAGTCTAGATGAGTCGATAAATGCAAACAGGGGATCCCCATTGCCGCCAGGCTTGTTTCAAGCTGTTGATTTTGCTGCGCTGCAAATTGGTTATAGCGTTGACGAAGTTCAGCTGCATTTTGTCTGACGTCTAACTGAACATTTCCGTTACCCATGACTAACGCGATCTCAGGGAGTTGATCTTCAAACGGGTCACTGACACGCAAGGCAATCACATTGTTACGTTTTGCTAGCTGAGCGATAAAGGCGTTACTTTTCTCAACGGTGAAATCGATAAAGTCGCTGATCATGAAGATTTGGCTTTCTTTGGTTTTTTGCAAACACAGCTGTTTTAATACGTCATCAAGCGTTGCCTGAGAACTAAAGCAAGTCTCTGGGCCGTCAGAGACTAATGGTTTCCTAACAAAATTATCCTGCGTCTGCCCCAACGACTGCCCGTGAAATACAACGTTTTCCAGTAAGGTGAGCAGTGATTTTTCACCACGTTGTGGCTGGTGCACTGCAATCCCTTTATCGGTCATTAATAGTGCACCAATTCGATCGCCCTCAAGTTGAATACGACCAGCAATAATCGCAGCCAACTCACTGGCAATGACTGATTTCATCGAGCCATCACTTGCGAAAAACATACTGCTGCGCAAGTCGATAATTAATACTGTATTTTTGTCTTTCTCTTCGGCATATAAACGAATAAAAGCTTGGCCTGTTCGTTGAGTCACCCGCCAATCTATACAACGAACATCGTCACCAGGAAAGTAATGCCGCAGTTCGACAAAATCCAAACCTCGCCCTCGCTGATGACTTTTTTGTACACCACTCATCGGGGATATTTTGCTATAGGGGGGGCGCCAGCTTAAATCTCTCCCTCTTTTGGCTAGCAAACTTAACCTTGAAAAACTGCTGTAAATACGACCATCGTTGTTCATTTTGACCCCCTCACCTTACTCAGACAAACGTGACGTTCTCGAGTAGCTTATCGATGACATCATCACTGGTTAGCTTGAGATTGATACAAGTAAAGCTAAGAACAATTCGATGACGCAGAACTGCATGACAAACGACTTTTACATCCTCAGGGGTAACAAAATCACGGCCTGCTAACCAGGCGCGCGCCCGTGCGCATTTATCGAGCGCTATCGTGGCGCGAGGGCTCGCCCCTAGGTCAATTAATTCAGCTAATTCGGTGGAAAACTTCTGCGGGAAGCGGGTCGCATCAACAATATCGACGATGTACTGATCGATATTGTCATTAACATAGACTTGCTCCACCTCGGCTCTCGCTGCAAGGACAGCGTCGACCGTCAGTTTAGGGGTAGCGGCTGCCAAGCGACTGTTTGTTGCGGCTCGAAGTAATTGGAGCATCTTCTTTTCGGCATTTTTATCTGGATAGTCCACTAAAACCTGCATTAAAAAGCGATCCATTTGTGCTTCCGGCAGGGGATAGGTCCCCTCTTGCTCTACGGGGTTTTGCGTCGCTAATACCATGAAGAGTTCAGGCAGCGAATGTGAAACACCCGCGACAGAGACTTGGCTTTCAGCCATTGACTCCAACAATGCTGATTGTACTTTTGCCGGCGCTCGGTTTATTTCATCGGCGAGTAAGAAGTGGCAAAAGACGGGCCCAGGTTTAAAACTCAGACTCTGAGTTTGATTGTTGTAGATCTCGCTACCAGTAATATCGGCCGGCAGCATATCAGGAGTAAATTGAATTCGGTTAAGCTGCGCTGAAACCTCAGCGGCTAGGGCATTCACAGCCCGAGTTTTAGCCAAGCCAGGTAGCCCTTGTATCAGGACGTGCCCATTGGCAATAAGCGCAATGACTAACTGCTCAACAACGGTTTCTTGGCCAAGCACCTGTTGATTAACGCGCAGTTGTAGTTCTTCAAATAGACAAATTGATGGATGCAAGGCTATCACCTTTAGAGTGTTTTGAGGGTGCTAGATAGATTAAAAAAGGGCACTAAATTGTGCCCTTAATAGTGCGACTAATTACTTCGCGTCACCGCCACGATAAGGCAGTTGCTTGATCACTCGTTCTAAGTTAAATGATGCAGGCTCTTGTCTTAGAGGGAACTCGTTGAAAGTTTGTAGCAATTTAGCGACTTCAACTTGGACTGGAACGAAGTTATACATACGCTCACCGAACCAACGAAGGTACATCATCGAATGCTCAGGAGCATCTTCGTACGGATCTGAACGTAGGTCGACAAGTTGAGGCCACTGCGTTGCTAAACGAGGTGCAAACCAGTTTTCTTCAGTTGGCTGAATAAAGGTTGCTTTCGTTTTACCAACTCGTACAGCTTCTAAGTTGCCTGTTTCAGCAAAATAGAAAATCTCATTACGGGCGGTATCTTCATTGCTTAACCAAGCTTGAGTGTGGTCATATCCATCAATGTAAACATCATGCTTCTTCTTGAAGTTCTGTTGTACATTTTTCTCACCAGCAAAAGTGGCTAAAGTGGTAAATATATCTTCATGAGATTGAATACCGTTGTTTACACTGCCAGCTGGGATTTTTCCAGGCCAGCTAACCATGAACGGAACACGTACACCACCTTCAGACGTTAGACCTTTCTCGCCTTTAAAGGGGGTATTACCACCGTCAGGCCAAGACATTTTTTCAGCGCCATTATCGGTAGTGAAAATAACAATGGTGTTTTCACGTTGGCCAGTCTTGTCTAGAGTGTCGAGGATTTCACCGACATAACTATCAAGCTCAGCCATGCCATCTGCGTACAAACCATAGCCTGTTTTACCCTGCCATTTTTCACTTAAGTGTGTCCAAACATGCATACGTGAAGGGTTGTACCACATAAAGAAAGGCTCATCTTTCTTCGCGTAATCTTCAATATAGTCAACGGCCATATCAGTCAATTCGCGATCGATAGTTTCCATACGTTTCTTGGTTAACGGACCACCCGAGCCCGTTTCACCGTCAGCTGAACCTTCAACGATACCGCGAGGACCGAAACGCTCTAGGAATGCTGGATCTTTAGGGTAATCTTCATTCTCAGGCTCTTCTTCAGCATTTAAATGATATAGATTTCCGTAGAAGTAATCGAAACCACGGCGATGAGGCAACATGTGCTCTTGGTCACCCAAATGGTTTTTACCAAGTTGAACAGTCATATAACCCTGCTCTTTTAATACTTCGGCGATGGTTGGATCATCTTGGTGAATACCAATTGGTGAACCTGGCATTCCTACCGTTAGCAGACCTGTACGGATTGGTAGCTGGCCAGTAAGGAAGGCTGCGCGACCCGCTGTTGAACTTGGTTGACCGTAGTGGTCAGTAAACATCATTCCAGACTTTGCTACACGGTCAATATTTGGAGTTTTGTAACCCATCATGCCCATGTTATATGCAGAAGTATTTGACCAACCGATATCATCTGCCATGATAACGAGAATGTTTGGTTTTTCTGAATCATTTTTAGCGATTGCAGGTGCAGATACTGCAGTTGTAACAGCCGCAATACCCAGTACCGCTTTTGATAACAACGTTTTGGTGAAAATTTTCATCGTTCACTCCCCATTTAAGTTGGGGCTAGTATCTAGATTCTTTGTGAGGAATCGAACTAGGAAAATTCCTAAAACCGTTATTTACGCGTGCTTATATCACTCTTTTAGTAGAAGATGGTGTCGAAAAAAGAGTGTCTGTGAATAGTCATTTCATTGATACTCTTGTACTTAAACACACCTACATCAGAGTGTTTAAGTAGGAAAACTCAAAGCAATAATTGGAGAGTCCTAAGGTGAGTCATCAACATTCAATAGCGTCTTCGGCATTCGATGAAACGCTGATTTCAATCTCGACCCAGTTATTAGACTCCCCCACAGGAACGCTGCCTGACGTTATGGATGCGGTATTGGAAGAGTGCCGCGTTTTGCTGGGTGTTGATCGAATATCTTGCTTTCCAAATACAAAAGACATTACTGCCGATTGGCGATCATATACGGTGTCAGGACGTAATATACCCAGTATAAAGCTAGACCTAAGTCTTGAGATAAAATCTCAGTATCAGGCTATGATCCATTCAGGCGTTATCCTCAATAGTGCGACCCACCCGCAGTTACTGGCGCTAGCGAAAGAACTTCAAGACCAAGCTCCTATCAATCACATTTTGATCCCCATCCAAGCAATGGGTAAACCTTGGGGGGCATTTGCGGCCGCTAACTTTAACACCGTGAAAGATTTTGATGAGCAATTTATTCGTAGCTCAACCATCTTGGGGAATATCATGGCCTCAAGTATGCAGCGGCTGCAGCATTATCAAGATCTATTAAACCAAAAAGAGAAAGTGACAGCATTGAACAAACGCTTACTCGAAGACAGTGAGGAGCAGCTCAAAATTATAGCCAGAGATCTACATGATGATATTGGCCAGCGTTTAGCCTCGTTGAATCTAGAGCTAGGTTTTATCAATAACCAGATTGAGCCCAAATCACAACCAGCGATAATGAAGGCTGCTGCTGATCTATCAAAAATCACCCGCGATTTACAACACATCTCGCGGCACTTACACCCTGCAATTATCGATAAAGTCGGTTTGTATGCGGCGATTGAGTCAGAAGCAAAGAAAATGGCGGCTCATAAGAGTATTGCTCTATCGCTCAACCTAAGCCAAGCAATCTTATATACTGAAGAGCAGAAACTACATATTTATCGGATCTCCCAAGAAGCGCTATCAAACGTTGCCAAACATGCTAGTGCCACTAAATTGGCAATCGTTTTAGCCTGTAAGGAAAATACTGTCAGCCTATCTTTCCAAGATAACGGTGTGGGTATGTCATTAGAACCGCAACCTATGTCTTCATCCCTGGGAATACAATCTATGCGTGAACGAGCGGACATGATTGGCGCCAAAATCCAGTTTCAGACCGATCAGCAACCGTCTGGTTTCAGGGTCACACTGCAGTGGCCAATGCCACAAAAGAACACTCCCTAAAGAATTACTCGAACATTTTGATAAACCTATGCTAAGAGATAACAAAGGACAATAAAACTATGATGCCAACGATGGTAATCGCTGATGACCACCAGATGGTCAGTGAAGGTATAGCACGGCTCGTTGAAAAGCTTTATCAAGTCAGTTCTATTTCAACCAATGCTGATGAACTTATCCAAGCCACAAAAGCTGAGCAGCCAGATATTATCATCACGGATATATCAATGCCTGGCATGCAGCTCAACCACACCTTAGGCTTACTTAAACGTTCTTGCCCGCATACAAAGATTATTTGTCTAACCATGCACGATGAAGCAGAAATTTTACAAGCCGCTTTTGAATATGGCGCCGATGGGTACGTTGTTAAGCATCAAGCCGGATTCGAGCTACTACAAGCTATTGAGACTGTGCTGGCCGGTAAGCAGTATATCTCAGCAGAATTACAAGGAAAGGTAACACAAAAAACAGTACTTACCGCTAGGCAGTTAGATATTCTCAAGCTTTTGGCCGCTGGAATGTCAGCAAAAAAAATTGCTACTACCCTCAATATATCAGCGAAAACGGTGGAATATCATAAGTACAAAATGATTGAGTTACTGGCGTTAGAAAATGCATCATCGTTGGTTGCGTACGCCCACAGCCGTAACCTTATTTAACCCCTCCTACTGTCTCGACATTAAGTGCTGACTAGGAAACTTCCCAGTCGATTTGGCTCATATATGTATGGATAATGAGCACAAATAGAGGGGTTTCCATATGTCATCAGTCGCTAAATATCCATTTCATCTTCTCGTAAAGCCTGTCGGTTCAAAGTGTAATCTCGATTGCCACTACTGCTATTACCTTCGTAAAGAGGAGCGTTATGAACCCAATGCAACGATGCAGATGTCAGAGGCTATGCTGGAAACTTACATCTCACAGTACATTGCCGCACAACCAGCCCATATCAACAATGTTGATTTTAGCTGGCAAGGTGGCGAACCTGCATTACGTGGCTTAGCGTTTTTTGAAAAAGCCGTCGAACTGCAAAAACAGTATGCCCGCTCAGGGATGACCATCTCCAATACCTTCCAAAGCAATGGCACCCTCATTAATGAGCGTTGGGCTAAGTTTTTCAAAAAGAACAACTTCCTCATTGGCTTAAGTATTGATGGAGATGAACTAAATCATGGCAACGGCCGTCCCGATCTAAAGGGTAATAACAGTTACCCCAATGTGATGCGTGGACTGGAGTTACTTAAAAAACACCATGTCACATTCAATACGCTAACCGTAGTTCACAGCGATAATGCTCACCTTGGCAAGGAAACTTATCAAAAGCTAAAAGCGCTAGGCTCAACAGTCATTCAATTTCAGCCCTGTGTTGAGCATGAACTCGATCGCAGAAGCCAAAAAGACTGGTCTTTATCGCCACAGCAGTGGGGCCAGTTTTTATGCACAGTATTTGATGAATGGAAGCAAGAAGATGTCGGTAAAATTTTTGTTCAATTTTTTGAAAACACATTGGGAATTTTAGCAGGACAACCGAGCCAAATGTGCTTTCATGCAGAAGCTTGCGGTCAACAGATGATGCTAGAGCATGATGGCAGTGTTTATAGCTGCGACCACTATAGTTATGAGGAATATAAAGTGGGCGACATCGACATTATAGACCTTGGAAAAATGGCGAGTAGTGAACGTCAGATTGAATTTGGTATGAATAAGTGGACCCGTTTACCCAAGCAATGCCGAGAGTGTGATTTTAGGCCATTTTGTAATGGTGGCTGTCCAAAAGAACGTACAGGGACTACCGCCGACTTAGAGGCTGGTTTGCATCACTTATGCAGAGGCTACAAGCAATTTTTCGTCCATGCAATGCCATACTTAGGTGCGATGCTAGAAGCCATTAAACAAGGCCACCCAGCCAGTGTTTACCCTATTTACCTGCAGAGAAAGTAAAATCAGACTGTTACTTTAAACATTTCAACGCTATCTAATACCAATTGCATTAAGTATTTGACCAGTTCAGAGCCCCTCAGTCTTTTCAATTCAAAGCGCATCGGTAAAGAAATGGTTATTCCCTTTTAAGCCAATGCAAAGCAGAAGTGGAAAGACTGAGGAACTCACGTAGTGCGGCTGAGCTTAAAAAAATTGGCAAACGCTGTATGATTCGCTATGGGATTTAGATATACGACTAAATGGTCTATTTTGTTCCATACAAAATAAGACATTCCAGCCCTCCTTGGCGGTCAGATTTAGGAGGTACGAGACCAAGGATGGTCGAAGGTAGAATAATGCAGGAGCAATTATCGAGAGCGAAGCAGGATGCCAGAGCCGAGAATAACTATTAGCTCAAATCCCACTACTTTCCTACAGCGTTTTGAATTCCCGCTGAATGGTCAAACTTTTAATGCAATTGGTATAATTTTAAAACCGATTCAAAAAAGCCCAAGATATACTTGGGCCTTTTCATACCAAACTGGGCTCAAAGAGCCTAATTTGATTATATCATCAACTAAATGGTTGCTTAGAACGGCATCTTCATGCCAGGCGGAAGTTGCATTCCACCTGTTACTTCAGCCATTTTATCTTTTTGATTCTCTTCAACACGGCGAGCTGCATCATTACATGCTGCCGCGATTAAATCTTCTAGCATCTCTTTGTCGTCTTCTAGAAGGCTTGCATCAATGTCGACTTTACGCACACTGTGAGAACCTGTCATGGTGACTTTTACTAGGCCTGCGCCGGCTTCACCAGTCACTTCCATACGTGCAATCTCTTCTTGCACTTTAGCCATTTTGTCTTGCATCTGCTGGGCTTGCTTCATCAAGTTGCCCATACCGCCTTTTCCAAACATACTCTGATTCTCTTCTATTATTTATCACAACAAATAAACTGCGCTAATCTTACTAAATATAGAACGATTAGCAATGAAAGCTGAAATTTCAATTGTAAAATTATGACTCAGGTAACCGCTTAAAGTTCGACATATCGACCAATTCTATCGATTTTCCTTTATTAACCAGCAATTCTGGCGCATAAGATAATGAGTCTGGCGTTAATTGTGCGCCCATGTTTTCGCTCAACCAGCGCACGTTATCATCGGTAATCATCCCGTGATGCGCTTGAGCTAATATCTCTTTGTGAAAGCGGCGTCTCACTTCAAGTGGGGTCTCACGCGAGCTATCGACGCCAACAGAGATCCGCACTTCACTTGGCTCTCCAAGTGCTTTACTCATCGCCTCTTCTAGCTGCTTAATAGCCACATCGGCACCAAGGTGCTTTTGATCCGGTTTGAGCAACAACGATAAAGGTTGTTCAAACTGGTGGCAAACAGAGTTGACCGCAAGTTGTCTTACTCGCCCACCCACTTCAAGGTCAGCCATGAAGCGATACCATTTAAGATCGATATCGTTACCGGTTATCTCACCGCTAGGCAATGCAGGTAAGTTTAACTCAACATCCTGAACTGAAGTTGAATCAAGCGATGTAACAGGCGGCTTGCTCTGCTGCTCTGTTTGATTTTGTGGCTGAGGCGTTCGTTTAGGCTCTACAGCGGCATTGTCAGCAGCTTTATTAGCTTCTTTCTCAACGGCTACGTCATCGAACCTAGGCGTTGGATCTTGCGCGTGAGGTTCTTCCCAAGGTGGCCGGTCAAAAGTCTCCTCTTGATTGTCTGCATTCGCGGCTTTTATATTTTCCTGCGCTTGATCGCTTTTAGCGCCAACTGTTGCAGGATCACTATTATCTATTTCAGGTTCTGCTTTAGGCTTTCTAACAGGTGGTGCAAACGGCTTGCGTTCAGCCACGGACTTTTTTGCTGAACTCTCCTGAGGATCTTCTTCACCTATACCGTCGAGTAATGAATCTCTAGCGGCTAATACAGCATCTAGAATGTCATCACTTGCCGAGCTAGCTTCTGCGCTGGGTTGACTCTCTAGCTGACTGGGCACCAGTGAAGTCGATATTGCTGCTGACTGCGCTGCATTTTGTCTGCGGTCTGTGATGTCTTGCGCTAAAGGTTCGGACTGCTCTAGTGCAAAGTCAAAATCGCTGTCATCAATGTCAGTATCGTACGCCCCCGCGTACTGCGAGTATGCAGCTAGATCATCGTCACCGTCGAATTGGCTATCTTGAACCTGCTGGCCCTTTTGTGCTTCCAATTTAACGCTAGCATTGTCAACGACAGTGTTATTTAAATTTGAGTCAATGTCGCTTGGCTTTGGCAATTGCTCTGCAATACTGCTTATTTCTGTAGCATCATCCGAGGTACTCGTATCTGCAGGCTGTTGAGCTTTAACTGGCGGTTTAACCTCGCTCTGGGTCTGCTCAGTACTAATATCTTTAGTCTCTGAAGTGTCTGAGCTTGAAAAGCCTTGGCTCTGTGCTTGACTGAGTATGACCGCCATTTCGCTATTCATACTCTCAAGCGTACTGGATACAGGCGCACCGACGCTGGCTTCAATGGCTGCTAACTCAGGTTTTAGCGTATCTGCAGCAACTGGATCTTGATTCGGCTGCTTATCATTGACGCTGTTAGCGGTTAAAACTGTTTTTTTTTCCGCAGCCTCTTCAACAGGCGCAGCTTTAACTTCCTGCTGTGGGGCAACTATTGCTTGCGGCTTAGCAGACTCAGATGATTGTGTTATTGCAGGTGCTGCTGCCTGTGGGATAGCTATCGCTGCTGGACTATCAGTCACCCATTTGCTAACAGGTTGCTCTGGTACAAATGTAACGGCTCTTAGCAGTGCCATCTCAAGCCCAGACTTAGGATCTGGCGCATGAGGTAAGTCTTTACGTCCAGTCAGTAATAGCTGGTAATACAGTTGCACCTGCTCCGGTGATAACTGCTGTGCAAACGCTTTTATCTGCTCACTATAAAGCGACATTTGTGCTGCAGCGGGAGCAAATTGTGTCAAAGTAATTTGATGCAGTAACTCTAATAAGCTACGTAACACCTCTTCAGGTTCGGCACCAAAAGACAATACACCAGCACTGACTTGCATCAGTGCCATAACGTCCGCTTTTGCGAGTGCTTCAAGCAAAGCGATAACCTGCTTTTCATCAATGCTGCCAAGCATGGTCTGCACTAATTCAAGTTTCACTTGTCCTGCACCAAATGCTATCGCTTGATCGGTTAAGCTTAATGCATCACGCATACTGCCATTAGCAGCTTTAGCAAGCAATGTTAACGCTGTGGCTTCAAATTCCAGTGACTCGGCGGTTAACACATTAGTTAGCTGATCACTGATTTCGTCTTGAGTTAGACTTTTTAAATTAAACTGCAAGCAACGCGACAGTACTGTTACAGGCAAACGTTGAGGATCGGTTGTCGCCAGCAGAAACTTAACATGCTCTGGTGGCTCTTCTAGCGTCTTAAGCAGTGCATTAAAACTGCTGCGAGACAGCATATGCACTTCATCAATCAAGTAGACTTTATAACGGCCACGACTAGGTCGGTACTGAACGTTATCAAGAAGTTCACGGGTATCATCAACTTTAGTGCGCGATGCAGCATCAACTTCTATAAGATCGACAAAACGCCCTTCTGCGATTTCTACACACGCTGAGCACTGACCACAGGGCGTAGCTGTAACACCTTGTTCACAATTTAAGCCTTTAGCGAAAAGACGTGCAAGACTGGTTTTACCCACTCCTCGTGTGCCAGAAAACAGATAAGCATGATGCAATCTTTGCTGAGTGAGCGCATTGGTTAAGGCATGTAAGACATGCGACTGACCAACCATTTGCTCAAATTTAGCAGGGCGCCACTTTCTGGCCAACACCTGATATGACATGGAACTCCCCAACGTGTCATGAATATGATTACGGGAGCACGCTCCTCGACTTATTTGAACAATAGCATGCAAAGGTTTTACATGCCATATCAAGCGTTCAAGGAGCGGTTTGACGGTGATTAAATCACCTTAAACAGATATTTTAGTCTGATTATTCGCCTTCGAATTCACATAGGCTTAGTAATTCTAAATCCATTGTCTCTAATCGCTTCTCACCACCAAGATCAGGCAGTGAAATAACGAATGCAGCATGATTAACCTGGCCGCCAAGATTACGGATAAGTTTAACCGTCGCTTCAATCGTACCGCCAGTTGCTAATAAGTCATCAACAACTAATACCTTATCTTCCTTGGTAATGGCATCAACATGGATTTCTAACACATCGTGACCATACTCTAACTCATAACTTTCCGAGATAGTCTCTCTTGGTAGTTTGCCTGGCTTACGTACGGGAACAAATCCGATACCTAACTCTAGCGCTAAAGGTGCGCCAAATAAGAAACCACGGGCTTCAGTGCCGACAACTTTAGTAAAACCTTGCTCCTTGTAGTGTTCAACTAAAAGACCAATTGTAAGTTTATACGCTTGTGGATCTTCTAATAAACTGGTCACATCTCTAAACAAAATCCCCTCTTTAGGATAGTCAGGGATGGTTTTAATGCTGTTCTTTATTAGTGCCAAGCTGTCAGTATTCATTACCATAATTATTTACTTTATCTAATTTAGTTTTGCTGACAAATGCCAAAGTAACGCGTAGGCAGAATGTCATCGAAGTGTAAAAATCGGCATAAAGCTTAAGCCGCTTTATGCCCAGTTGCAACAATGGATCGCAAGAACTGTTGCCTAAGCCACTGCTAAATGTTGCTACTATTGTTCACTCTCAAAAAGAGCTAACTTAAGTAGCACAATTTAACTTTTATATTCAGTAGTATGCTGCAATACAGTAATGTACTCACTCTTCAATTTCAGGGATACTTCTTAAATAAACAATCAGTCCAGTACCAATACATACCAGCATCACTTTCACCCAGATCACCGGCACAATAGCGATACTGATAACAAAGCTGAGGCTACTAACAACGTATGCCTTCTTCTTTAGGCCTTTTTTAATCGCCCCCTTTGCTTGCCAATCTCGAAGCGCTTCAGAAAACCATGGATGGGTCATCAACCACTGATAAAGTCGGTCACTGGAACGAGCAAAACAGTACGCCGCCAACAAAATAAACGGCACCGTTGGCAATATAGGTAACAAAATACCAACCAAGCCTAACGCTAAACTACAAAGTCCAGCCAATAGAAAGAAACCACGTTTTAACGCCATCAAAATCACCTAAAAACAAAAAGCCACTCATAAAGAGTGGCTAGTATACCTCAGCAAAAATGAAAGAGAGCTTAAATTAGCCCCATCACCTTTAGCCAAGACAAGCTTGCTGGCAATGTCGGTAACAACATCACTAGAATAAAACCAATAAAATAAACAATGTTAAATGGGTCTTTAAACGGCTGACTCATGACTTCCTCTACGACTGTTGTTAACGACATTTATTGATCTAGATCAATTTTTGGCGCCATTATAGAGTTTCATCACGCTGATAGAAAGCCTATTAACCAATAAACTCTCGAATAATCCCTTTATCACTCAGCTGAAGTAGTAGCTCAATGCAGCCTTGCTGTAAAACCTCAGGTTCAATATTAGTGAAAGTCATTAATAACCAGTTAATTAGCTCGGAGTATTGAACGGATTCAAATTGCGACATGTATGCCAATACTTGCGCCGTTAGTGGGTTAAGCTGTAAAAAACTCACTTCATCATCGAAATCAGCGTAAATACAGAAAAACTGTGGTGCTTCGGTGGGCACATCTGGACGATAATCTTCACTAATATGCTGCACATCAAAAGTGTATTGGGCAATTTGCGAAGTTGATGAAACACTAAGCGACATTTTAACTATCGCATCAGTTTCGATATCGGCAACATTAATGACCTTCTGCTGAGGGCTCTCTTGAGCGACAGCGACGACAAGTTCGAGCCACTCATAGTGGGCGAGCTCAAGCATAAAAGGAGGATCTTGTTCTGTTGCTGTATATTCTGTCTGCAAAAACAGTAAGAACTCTTGGGCGATTTCAATAAATATCGGTGTGTGGCAGTCATGCCCAACAAAAAAGAGCTGTACTCTTTGCTGCCAGTCTTGTTCACTATATAAACTTTTCAATACAGGAAATGCATTTGACACAAACCCTTCAACATTATTAAAAAACAGCTCTCGGTAAATTTTCATCCGCCGAGCTTCAATCCCCTCAGGTAAGGGGTTTGACGGATCTTTAATATAATCCATGAAGTTCTGTTGGGTTTCGATAAAACTCATCAAGCCCTCCTTTTCAAACTGGCAATATGGCGATTCTGATAATCGTGGATCTGATTAATCTCAAGCATTAATTCACTGGTCGCAGGAATGTTAAAATCTCGCTCCAATAGCGTTGGAAAAGCGCCGTGATATTGATGGCAAGCTTCAAGCAATTTCCATACAGGATCAATGATATCTGCACCATGAGTGTCAACCATTAAGTCTTCAGCTTCTTCATAGTGACCAGCGATATGTAAGTACTGGATCCTATCAGTTGGCATCGCTTTTAAATATTCCAGCGCATCATACTGATGGTTAATTGAGTTAACATATATATTGTTAACATCCAGCAGCATCTTACAATCAGCTTCAGCCAATACAGCGGTGACAAACTCTAGCTCAGACATTTCGGCACCAGGAGCAGCATAAAAAGAAACATTCTCTAATATAAGTGGTCGCTCAATTATATCTTCTACTTGCTTGACCCGCTTAGCCACATGTTGCACCGCTTCCCCTGTAAACGGGATAGGCATTAAGTCATACATATGCCCAGAGCCAGAACAGAAGCTCAAATGCTCTGAATATATTTTTATCTGGTGTTGATCAAGAAAACTTTTGACGTTTTTGACAAACTGCACATCAAGCGGTGCAGGACTACCAATTGATAATGACAATCCATGACAGTAGAACTCATGCTTTTCTGTTAATGCCCTAAACTGACGGCCAAACTTACCGCCAAGCGTCATCCAATTTTCAGGCGCGACTTCAAAAAAGTTTATCCCAGGTGGAACACCCTGGCAAAACTCATCCAACATTTCTCGTCTAAGACCGAGACCCACTTGTCCTTTATTTGTCATACTGCTAGCCCGTCAATTTTGGGTTGAATTAACAAATAGGGCCAGCAAACGCTGACCCCGTTTCACTAAGTAGAAAGCTTACTTAGAACCACCACATTTACCTTCACCACACTTGCCTTCTTTCTTCGCTTTTTTGTCGCCGCCGCACTTGCCTTCGCCACACTTACCTTCTTTGGCTTTTGACTTAGCTTTATCGCCGCCACATTTACCTTCGCCACACTTACCTTCTTTGGCTTTCATTTTATCGGCGCCGCATTTACCTTCGCCGCACTTACCTTCTTTGGCTTTCATTTTATCTTCGCCGCATTTACCTTCGCCACACTTACCTTCTTTGGCTTTCTTTTTATCGGCGCCGCACTTACCTTCACCACACTTACCTTCGCCTTCTACTAACTGGTAACCGGCTTGCATTTCACTAAAGCCAAATGGGCTTGCTTGAACAGATGCAGCCAAAGAGCTTCCAAGAACAACAGCGCCAACAGCAACAGTAACAGCAGTCTTATTAACTAGTTTCATAATATCTTCCTTCTTGATTTAATCTACAGTATTTCGGTTACCAACAATGTATTTTGCTGGCTTGCTTAAAGAGACCTGAGCACCAACAATTTAATTTCATTTTTTCTACAACTATCACATTTATGGCGCAAAAAAGCTGATAGTGCAAACATTGTTTATATCTATTAGCCACAGTTCAACGCCAGTTTTCGTTATATTTGATATATACCAACCGTGAATAAAAGCCTGCTAAGTTATGGTTATTGGTTGAACAAAAAACATACTGCCTGCTATCAATACGGAATTAGCTCGATTTTAGCTCACGCCAAACTCGCTTTCGTTTGGTACCACAGAGCGCATGATGTAGAATGCAGCGCCTTTTAAACTTGATGAGTGTAGTTCTGTGCGAATAATTTTGGCGCCTATGGAAGGTGTTGTTGATGATTTAATGCGTGAAATTCTTTCTGCTATTAATCCCTACGATTTAATGGTGACCGAATTTGTACGTGTCGTTGATCAGTTATTGCCAGAGAAAGTGTTTTATCGGATCTGTCCTGAGCTTAAAACCAATGGTGAAACGGCATCAGGAACGCCTGTTAGAGTGCAATTACTAGGTCAAGAGCCTGGTTGGATGGCAGAAAATGCTATTAGAGCGATAGAGATGGGCTCAAAAGGGGTTGATGTTAATTTTGGCTGCCCTGCCAAAATGGTCAATCGCAGTAACGGGGGAGCTGTAATGCTGCAATACCCTGAACAGCTCTATAACGTAGTTAAGGCCATGCGTGAGGCGGTACCAGAGCAGCATCCTGTTACCGCTAAAATCCGTCTTGGTTTTAACGATAAGTCTCTTTATATGGAAAATGCCCAAGCAATATATGAAGCGGGGGCGAGTGAGCTCGCAGTACATGCAAGAAGTAAAGTTGACGGTTATAAACCACCAGCTTACTGGGAGTACATCACCGATATAAATGCAAAGCTGCCTATTCCGGTGATTGCTAATGGTGAGATATGGAATGTCGATGACGCACGTCGTTGTATGGAGCTTACCGGTTGTGACAGCATCATGGTTGGTCGCGGCGCGATATCATTACCTAACTTGGCTGCAAGTATTAAAGGTGCAGCGCCTTACACATGGCAGCAATCATTGGCATTGATGCTTGAGTACACCAATCGCGAACTTGTCGCCCGTAAAAGTACCTATTACCCAGCTAGAATTAAACAGTGGTTCAACTACCTCAACCGCCAATATCCTGAAGCTGATACGCTATTTCGTGAGCTTAGGATCTTTAAGACAGCTGAAGAAATTATTCATGTTCTGCAAACCGCTAATACCAATCTGTACCATCAACAGCTTGATTAACAGAATAATTGGTAATTATTAGTAATAATGCCCGCTGATTTGATCTTAGTCATTACCTGCAATTGTAACGCGTTTAGACTGATAAACCGTGAAATCAATAATTGTAGGCAGAACCGTGAGTACGAACCAAATCAAACAAACCCTTTCCGATATTGAATTGGAGTTAAGGCAGAAGATTGGTGCGCACCCAGAGTTGCAAGCCAAGCTAATGGATCAGCATAATTATTCCCTGTGTGAGCTTATCGAGATAATGACCCAAGCTCATTTATGCGACCATTCATTATTTTTCAAGTTGATGCAACTGGACGCTGCTCGTTGCCAACTGGAAATTGGTTTGTATGGCGTGTGCTCTGACTGTGAAGAGAATATCGAAGCGGAGCTTTTAGCTGCAGATCCTCTCGAACAACGATGCTTAAGCTGTAATAACTTGCACAAGCGTGAGCACCGACAAGAGCTGAGATTGAACCACTAACTTATTATCGAGTCTATCTTTTGATTAATCGAAGATATAAAAAAACCTCCTATTAAGGAGGTTTTTTATTGTCTAAAAAATCACTTTAGAACTTAACACTTGCTCTTACGAAAAAGTAACGACCTAATACGTCATAAGTGTACGGGTCGGTATTTGAGTCATTATTACCTGAGTAATAAGGTGCATCTTCATCTAAGATGTTATTTACACCACCAGATAGACGAACAGTATCAGTTACATCATAAGTCGCTGATAGATCGTGGTACACGATGCTATCGACTGTAGGAGCATAACAATCTGATGGGTCATCTTGACATGCAAATGAATCCATTCCGTCAATATAACGCGCTTCGTATGTTGCACTCCAGCTGTCGCCAGTAGCACTTAGGTTAAAGTTAGTTTTTAACTTAGCGTATGCACCTGAACCACCAGTGATGTATCCACGGTAATCAACAGCAACACCGTCTTGATCGAATTCTACATATTTATCAAGAATCGACGTATCTAAGCCAGCTTTCCAATCTAAACCTAAACCTTCAAATACATATGCTACGTTAATATCATAACCTGCAGCATTTGTCTGACCGATGTTTTGTAAACCATTGTCAAACGAGATGCGACCAGTACCATCAATTTCGATATTAGAAGACTGACAAAGCGCTGTATCAGTATTAATCTTGTTACCACTTGCATCAAGACACTGGTTAGCAATGTAGTTTGAATCTACAGCAGTAATTGTGTTACTGATTTCAATATCGTAGTAATCAACAGTGAAAGATAGACCTTCTACAAAGCTTGGAGAGTAAACCAAACCTAAGGTAGTGATATCAGCTTCTTCAGGTGTTAAATCAGGGTTACCACCAACAGTTACTTCAGCTTGTGTTTGCTCTGTTGCTGGATGCTTGATTTGGTCAAATGATGGTGACTTACCGCCGTATAACTCACTTACAGTTGGAGCACGGAATGCAGTAGACAAACCACCACGAAGCATCAAGTCATCAGTCATTCGCCATGTTAAACCAAGCTTCCAAGTATTATCTGAACCAAACGTGCTGTAATCGAAGTAACGAATAGCAGCGCTTAGATCAACCTGTTGTGCAAGTGGCAGATCGCTCAATAATGGAATTGCTATCTCAGCATATGCTTCGTTTACATCAAATGAACCAGCAGTTGCTTCAACGCGTGGATCATTAGCAAGACCTTGTGAAGTCAACGAGTCAGGTGTGAAATGTGCAGATTCTTTACGGAACTCATAACCTGCAGCGAAGCCAACAATACCTGCAGGAAGTTCAAAGATCTCACCTGATAGTGTTGCCGCTGCAATATCTAGCTCACTTCCACCACTGTTAATTTCAGTGTAGATATATGGAGCAATGCTATCACCTTCCCAAGAAGACTGAGTAAATGGATCAAAGCTTTTATCTAAAACTGCATCATTAATTGAGCCTAGGTTATGCAGGTTTGCAAGGGTATCTACTGAATCGTTCTTACCTTTGTTGTATGATGCATCCCAAGTCCAACCATTGTCGAACTCACCTTCAAGACCAACAACTACACGAACAGTATCTACAACTTGAGAGAAGTTACGAGTACCTGATTCAACCACTCGACGACCATAATCTAACTTTTCGCCTTCTTGTACTAAACCAACTAGCTCTTTATTCATCCAAGAAGAATCGTATGCCCAAGCAGTGCTGTTCCAAATAGGCTGTGGCGCCATTTGCTGATCAGACCAACGCTTAGAGTACATTGCTTCAGAGAAGAACATGATTGAATCTGATAACTCATATGTTCCAGAGAAAGATAGATTCAAACGCTCCATTGGAGTTGAAAGGTAGCTATCTTTTGAATAGTTGTACTTATCTTCATTGGTGAAATCATGGTATTCACCACCACGACCACTTAAGTCTGCTTCAGTCTTATTCGGATCTAAGTACTCATACTTTGGCTTGCCGTCGTCGCCTGCAACATAGTGACCATAATAACCACTGTCTCCGATAGCGTAAGCACCATCTTCACCTGTACCTACGATGCCATGGTTTCTATCGCCCCAAATGTGTCCGCCTTGTGCGTATGAACTACCACCACAGTAAAGGCTCTTATCACCAGCATCACCGGTTTCAGCGATTGGACAGTTTGAAAAATCACGGTCTGCTTGACTCGCTTCACCACGCTTAGTGTACTGAGCGTTAATGACAACGTTGCCTTTATCAAATGTGTTACCAACAGTGAAGTCGATGCTCGTTTCGTCAGCGTCGCCTTGGCCAGACATGCCTGTTTGAACATTCATCTCAAAGCCTTCAAAATCACGCTTTAAAATAACGTTTACAACACCAGCAATTGCGTCTGTACCATAGATTGCAGATGCGCCATCTTTAAGTACTTCAACACGTTGAATCATTGATACTGGAATAGTGTTCAAATCAACAGATGAAGCAGCACCAGTACCTGATGCAATCATACGGCGACCGTTTACCAATACCAAAGTACGGTTTGAGCCGAGCCCACGTAAGTTAACTCGGGCGTTACCACCAGAGCCGTTATTAACTGCGGCGTTAGTCATCGCGCCACCTGATGCAGTCATTTTCTGTAGAACATCATCAATAGATGTAGCACCAGATGCGATAATTGCAGAAGCATCAATCACACTTACTGGACTAGATGTTTCCATATCAGCACGCTTAATACGTGAACCAGTAACTTGTATACGTTCAACTTTCTCTTCCGCTGTATTTCCTTCTACAGCGTCATCAGCCAAAGCAAACCCCGATAAAGCGACACTACTTGCAGCAACCGCTATAAAACTTTTGCGTATAGCGCTTGCAGTTAAGGTCAACGAGTTCATATTTTTCCCCTTCAAATCCCGACAACAAATGCAGGAATAGTTATATTTTTTGTTTTGTTATTAATAAGAAGTTAACTTCTTGGCGTCAATACTGTTAAATACCACAAAAAGAGTCAAGCTTTATTACAAAATAATAACCTTATTGATATAAATTGATACAGTTCACAAAAGACAATAAACAACAAAAATAAGTAATAACACATAACTTTCAACAACTTAAACAAAGGAAGCTATAAGTTAACTTATAAACACAACCAAACCTGCAACATAACAAAGCGTATTAATTTTAACATCTGATTAAATATCAAACTATCAACAAGCCTAACAATATTTCGCCTAGCAATAATATTGACCAGCAGTCAACCCAAGCAATAAAATAAATTTTAAAAACTGATAAACAAAAAACATCCTTCAAACATCTATATTAACTAATAAAGCAAAAACTTTTGGTATACAATATTCAGGCAAAAAAAGTAGATTCAAAACAAATAGAAAACAAATAACAATCAATTCAAACCAAAATACCGCTTAAATAACCAACAGAAATAACAATACAAACTCATGCCTTTTGTAAAAATGGTGCTAGCAAGTTGTAATGAAGCTGTATTAAAAATAGAATGGGTGACACATGGTTTAATACCAACAAGAACAAACATGAAATGAACGTTTCTTATTTCCCCTCTCTAATTTCGTTGTTCCAAACCACTTTATAAATGCCAGATTACAAGAACTTAAACCTGAAATGTTGATTTTTAAACTGGAATTGTCTCGTGTAGCCCTTGCTAGAAGGCCTTTCAAACATGTAAAGATATGGTTACACTGATTCAAAATAAAAATGAAAAACTAAGGTGCGGAATTGAGAAAAGGGTCTACGTAAGTATTCTAATGAGTAATTACATTAAGTATTTAATCAATTCAGAAGCGCTTAAGCTTTCCAATTAAATACACATTGATAGAAAGAATGCTTATCCGCTTATGATCTAATTTGAAGCTAAAATGTAATGCTGGAGCATTTCTCCTTGGGCGGCTGACGATACCTGAGCATGTATTTTACTGTAAAAATCGCTTGGTATACGACTGCATTGGTACAGGAGGCAGAACAGAGCAGGATGCCAGAGTAGAAGGATAACCATTAGCTTCAAGTTTTTAGCTTACCTTCAGTGCTTTGAGAGCCCCGTGAATGAGCAGATACTTAATGCTATTGGTATAATAGATGAGGTCAGTGTAAAGAGAGGATTCAGTTAATATAGCGATTCATTGTCTAGTCTGCATCTATATGGTGGTTTTGAGCTGATACAGATCGAACAGGAAATTATTGCTCTTGTAAAAACTGAATTACTGTAGATATCGGCAAGAGAAGCAACGGGCCATTTGAGCTAAACATAGTCTATGATAATGGTTGCTACCCTTTTCCTAGTTGCAAGAAAAAACGCCCATAAAAAAGGAGCCACAAGGCTCCTTTTTCCAAACTTAGCAACGCCTCGTATTAACGAGTACGTGGACAAAGCTCTTCAGTGCTGAAGAAGTATGCAACTTCGCGCTCAGCAGAAGCAACTGAATCAGAACCGTGTGCAGCGTTCTCATCAATACTTTCAGCGAAATCTGCACGGATAGTACCTTCCGCAGCTTCAGCTGGGTTAGTAGCACCTAGAATTTCACGGTGTGCTAGAACAGCGTTCTCGCCTTCAAGTGTCTGAACCATGATAGGACCAGAAGTCATAAATGCTACTAGTGCACCAAAGAAAGGACGTTCGCTGTGCTCAGCGTAAAAGCCTTCTGCTTGTTCTTGACTTAGGTGTACCATTTTAGAAGCGATGATTTTCAGGCCAGCAGTTTCAAAACGGTTGTAGATAGCGCCAATGTGGTTTTTTGCAACAGCATCAGGCTTAATGATAGAAAAAGTACGTTCGATAGCCATGAAAAGCTTCCTTCTTAGATAAACGGGTTTTAATTTCGCGCGGATTATACGAAATTAATGCCTAATTGCCTACCCTTATAGTGCTATCAAATAGAGATAAGTCGGTTTTATAAATACAGAAAAGCCAAATGGATCACAGTTCAATGCTGAGTGTGGTCTAAATATGGCTTCAAACATATCGCTTCGTGAATAAACAAGCTCCCTATTAGATAGGGTTACTTACGATTTTTAACCCACATTACACCCGCAGCAATGACAACTAACAATGCCAGGGCAGGCGCTAGATCCATAAAATGGTGAAACAAGCCAACTCCACCATGGCCTTCATGTGCAAATGCTAGAGTTGGAGTGAGTAAAGCAGTAGCAAGTAATAAAAACCTACTCATATTGACGTCCCTTTGTTTAACGGCTGAAACATATCACTTTTACCTTAACGCTCAGTAAAGTGCTTTCTATTTAACTAGCCTAAAATTAAACAAAGTGAGTGAACTTGATGTTGATCAATCCTACGTTTCTTTCATTTATTAGAACACAAGTTACATGATTTAGATCACATCGACCTAAACCATTGATGACAATTTGTCTCACTTCTCATCTATCCAGCGAGCTTGGATTGCTTCTAATACTCGTTCATTACAATGATTAGGATCATCGTCAAATGCCGCTAGTTTGATCACCCACTCACAAAGATCAGTAAAGCGAATAGTCTCAGGTTCTATATCCGGATAATGTTCTAAAAGTTCTAGTGCAATGTCTTGTGAGTCAATCCATTTAAGTCCCATGCCCTACCCCATCAAATCAACATAAATTGAGTATAAACCAAATTTAATACCAATCAGTATAAGAAGTTGATCTACTCAGAGCGTTCTTGGCACGCTAATTCAAGGCGGATAAATGACATAATGGTTGTTCCCTTATGAGTTTATTCAACGCAGAAGTAGCAAGCCAAAAACACTCCTACAGGCGAGTTTTAGCGGCTTTGATGCTGCGTTAATGAACTTGAACGTAGAATAACTATGCTCTTCATTCATTGCTAACCACATGGATGTGGTGAATGTCATTAATGCAGGAGCATTTAATGACCTTACCTCAAAGCCGCTAAACTCTCGCTGAGCGATCAAATCTTTATACTGATTGGTATAATACCGGCAAGATTGCTTCAGTAGAATTATCGAAAATCCTGCAAAAAAAAACCAGTAGCTTCACTACTGGTTTTTTATTTGTAATGAACGCCTAGTGGCCTTCACTTACCATGTTAATGGTGTACTTTGGTATTTCGACCACCAAATCACTTTCAGGAACTTTTGCTTGGCAAGACAAGCGGCTCTCAGGCTCGAGCCCCCACGCTTTATCAAGCATGTCATCTTCGAGTTCATCACTCTCTTCTAAATCGTCGAACCCTTCACGCACGATGCAATGACACGTGGTACACGCGCAAGACTTTTCACATGCATGCTCAATTAAGATCCCGTTACGTAGCGCTACGTCTAATACTGTTTCGCCTTCAGTCGCTTCTACAACGGCTCCATCAGGACATAAATCTTCATGAGGTAAAAAAACTATTTGTGGCATATTACAACCTATATATTGTCAACAGACTGGCCTTTAAGCGCCAGCTTGATTGAATTATCCATACGCTTAGCAGCAAAGTCCTGCGTCGCGGTATCTAATGCTTCGATTGCATCTTCGATAGCATCGGTGTCTTTTTCTTCTGCAAGCTGTGCAAGCAACGCCATAGCGCCCTGAATAGCACTTAATTCGTTAGCAGCTAACAATTGACCATCTTTATTTAACGCGGCACTCAACGACTCTAATACCCTTGCAGCTTCAACTTGTTTCTCGGCTAGCATGCGGCGAGAGATGTCTTCTTTTGCATTAGCCATTGAATCCTTAAGCATGCTACCAATTTCTGCATCTGATAAACCAAACGATGGTTTCACCTGAATGGTTGTTTTCACGCCAGTTGATTTTTCCATAGCTGTCACGCTTAACAGACCATCGGCATCAACTTGGAAAGTCACTCGTATATGGGCTGCACCAGCCGCTAGCGGAGGGATCCCATTAAGCGTGAATCTCGCAAGTGAACGACAATCTGCAACGAGCTCTCGTTCGCCTTGTACCACATGGAATGCCATTGCAGTTTGACCATCTTTGAAGGTGGTAAACTCTTGCGCACGAGCAACCGGGATAGTGGTATTACGAGCAACCACTTTTTCCACCAGTCCGCCCATGGTCTCAATGCCTAAAGACAGTGGGATCACATCCAGAAGTAATAGGTCTGAATCAGGCTTATTACCGACCAAAATATCAGCTTGAATTGCGGCACCGATTGCAACGACTCTATCGGGATCAATTGATGTCAACGGTGTTTTACCAAAGAAATTAGCCACCTCTCCCCGCACTAAAGGGACGCGAGTCGAGCCACCAACCATCACAGTCTCGATAACTTCATCAGTACTAACACCTGCATCTCTAAGCGCACGACGACAACTAGAAACGGTCTTTTTGACTAACTTGCTAATCATCTCATCAAACGTCGCACGAGAAACGTTCAGGGATAGTACATTACCGTTATCATCGGTTACATTTGCTGTAGTGTTGTCACTGTCAGTTAATGCTTCTTTGACCTTACGAGCTTCGATAAGTAGCATGCGGCTTAAACCTGCACTAACCTCATCTAATGACCACTGCTGTTGGAAATGTGCTTGTAACATATGATCGAAATCATCACCGCCAAGCGCACTATCGCCGCCTGTAGCCAGCACTTCAAACACGCCTTTATTCAATCGAAGAATTGAAATATCAAATGTACCGCCGCCGAGATCATAAACAGCTATGACCCCTTCCTGACCTGAATCGAGTCCGTAGGCAATTGCCGCTGCAGTTGGCTCATTGAGTAGCCTTAGCACTTTAACACCAACAAGCGCTGCTGCCTCCTTAGTACCCTGGCGTTGTGCATCATCAAAATACGCAGGCACAGTAATAACCACCCCTTCTAGCGTGCCACCTAATGTAGATTCAGCACGCTCAACTAGCGGTTTTAGAATATCAGCAGAGACTTGTATCGGGTTAACTTTACCCTGAGGTGTAATAAAAATGGGTAAACCATTATCACTGGCTTCAAAGATGTATGGGAATGTTTGGCTACCTGATTGAATATCATCAAGGCTACGACCCATGAATCGTTTTACTGAAATGATAGTATTTTGTGGATCCTGCGCAGAAAAAGCTTCAGCTTCACGCCCAACAAATACTGAGTCTTGGGTATAGCGAACAACTGAAGGTAACGAATGCTGCGCACTCTCATCAGCCAATGTATTGGCTACACCACTTCTAACTGCGGCAACTAGAGAGTTTGTCGTGCCTAAATCGATACCCACCGCTAAGCGGTGTTGATGAGGAGCTGCGGTCAGTCCAGGCTCTGCTATCTGCAAAAGTGCCATATATATCCAACTTAAAAAAATGTTGGCTCAAACATATTGAGCCAACAGAATTAGAAAATAACAACGAGTCTATTAACCTAAGAGAGCATCTTCAACTCTAGCTAACTCGTCTTGTAATTTTGCCATAAACTTAAGTTTACGAATTTGGTCAGCAGCCTGCAAATGTTCAGATGCTAAATCACTTGCCAACTGCACTTTTAGTACAGCTGTGATCTGCTTTGCAAACGTGTCAAATGAGTCATAAAGTGCTTGTATTTCTGCATCTGGATCATCGCTATCACTAATTTCTTCAAGCGATTCTCGCCACTCCATCTGTTGCATCAAAAATGTCGTGTCTTTAAGCGTAGTCGACTCATGACTTAACTCTAGCCCCTTTAGGGCGAGTATGTGTTCTGCGCGTTGAATCGGGTTTTTCAATGTTTGAAAGGCATCATTGATCTGCGCGGTACGTTGTACAGATAAACGTTTATCTTGTTCGCTAGCGTTAGCAAATTTGTCGGGATGAACCGCCCTTTGCAGATCGCGGTAGCGCTCTGCAAGAATGGCGGTGTCGACATCATAGGAAGGAGATAAACTAAACAGCTCAAAATAATTCATAGTTTAACTTTAAAAGTTTATACGGTAAAACTTTCACCGCAACCACATTCACCTTTCGCATTAGGGTTATTAAATTGGAAACCTTCGTTAAGGCCTTCTTTAACGAAGTCCAACTCAATCCCTTGAAGATAGATAAAGCTTTTCGCATCGATAATGATCTTTACACCATCAATATCATAAAGTTCATCGTCGTCATTCAAGTCATCAACAAACTCAAGTACGTATGCCATACCTGAGCAACCTGATGTTCTTAGTCCTAAACGCAGACCTAGACCTTTGCCGCGACTCTCTAAAAAGCTTTTAACTCGTTCTGCCGCAGCGGGAGTGATACTAATTGCCATCTTAACTCCAGGTTTTACTTCGATTGCTTTGTTTTATACTCATCCAGAGCAGCTTTAATGGCATCTTCAGCCAAAATCGAACAGTGAATTTTAACTGGTGGAAGTGCCAGCTCTTCAGCTATATCGGTGTTTTTAATTGCACCGGCTTCTTCTACAGTTTTGCCCTTAACCCATTCAGTCACTAATGAGCTAGATGCAATCGCACTACCGCAGCCATATGTCTTAAATTTAGCATCTTCGATAATACCATTATCATCAATACGCAACTGCAGTTTCATAACGTCACCACAAGCTGGTGCGCCCACCATTCCAGTGACCACTGAAGAATCGTTTTTATCAAATGAACCTACGTTACGTGGGTTCTCATAATGATCAATTACTTTTTCGCTATAAGCCATGATACTACTCCAATTTATCTATTCGTTAATGTCGTTAAGGTTAGTGATGTGCCCACTGGACTGAGTCCAGATCAATACCGTCTTTGAACATTTCCCAAAGCGGTGACATTTCCCTTAAGTTACCAATAGATTCTGTAATTGTTTCTATTGCATGTTCGATCTCTTCATCAGTCGTAAAGCGACCAATTGAGAATCGAATTGAGCTATGTGCCATCTCATCATTTAAGCCAAGAGCACGAAGAACATAGCTAGGCTCAAGACTTGCTGAAGTACAGGCTGAACCCGATGAAACCGCTAAATCTTTAAGTGCCATCATCAAGGATTCACCTTCAACGAAATTAAAGCTGACATTCAAACTACCGCAATGTCTTTGCTCCATATCACCGTTAATATAAGTCTCTTCAATGTGGTTGATGCCATTCCACAGCTTGTCACGCAGGCGGCGGATACGCTCGTTATCAGAATCCATATCGGTTTTGGCAATCGCTGCTGCTTCGCCAAAGCCAACAATCTGATGAGTAGCCAAAGTACCACTGCGCATACCGCGTTCATGGCCACCACCGTGCATTGCGGCTTCTAGACGAATACGAGGCTTACGACTGACATATAACGCGCCGATACCTTTTGGGCCATACATTTTGTGAGCAGAAATAGACATCAAATCAACTTTTGTCTTTTGCACATCAATTGGCATTTTGCCAGCACTTTGAGCAGCGTCGACATGGAAGACGATTTTACGCGAACGACAAAGCTCACCAATGGCATCGATATCTTGGATAACACCAATTTCGTTGTTAACCTGCATAATACTAACAAGCAAAGTATCTTCACGCATGGCAGCTTCAATCATTGCAACCGGAATAAGGCCGTTAGCTTCAGGCTGAAGATAAGTCACTTCATAACCTTCACGCTCTAACTGACGACAGGTGTCTAAAACAGCCTTATGTTCAGTCTTACTAGTGATAATGTGTTTACCCTTCTTCTGGTAGAAGTGAGCAACACCTTTAATCGCGAGGTTGTCAGATTCAGTTGCACCAGAGGTGAAAACGATTTCACGTGGATCGGCATTGATAAGTTCTGCAATCTGGTTACGAGCAATATCAACAGCTTCTTCAGCTTGCCAGCCGTATCGGTGAGAACGAGACGCTGGATTACCAAAAATGCCGTCCATTGTCATACACTGCATCATTTTTTCTGCAACACGAGGATCAACTGGCGTTGTTGCAGCATAATCTAGATAGATAGGTAGCTTCATCACACACTCCGTACTTTGTGGCAGCTATAGTGCTACCACTTACAACGTACAAAAAATTATTTTTATATTAAATAACAGAGACGCTTAAATGCTGATTCTCTGTTCCTGCTGTAATTTATCTTGTTTAACTGAGATAAATTGCACATCTCTTTTTCGCATTAATCCGGCAAGCGAAATGCCATTTAAAAAATCAGAAATCTGTGAACTCAAATCGCCCCATAAAGAATGAGTCAGGCATCGTGTTCCGCTCTGACAATTCCCCTGCCCTTGGCAGCGTGTGGCGTCAACTGATTCATCAACGGCTCGTACAACCATACCAACAGAAATTTCACATGCATCAGTTCCCAAACGATATCCGCCACCAGGGCCTCTGACGCTTGATACAAGTCCATTTTTTCTTAGCTTTGCGAAAAGTTGTTCTAGGTAAGATAGAGAGATCCCTTGGCGCTCTGAAATGTCGGCTAGTGGCACTGGGCCATCAGTTGAGTGCATTGCAACATCTAACATTGCAGTGACTGCATATCGACCTTTTGATGTAAGTTTCATTGCTACTACGTCTCCCAAAAAAGCATAGGCTAATTCCATCATACCTGAGTAATTTAGTCAAGTATTTAACCTAGTGGTTTGGTCAAGTATTATAAGGATCATGGCAGGAATTAAATACCCCGTCATTTTGCTGGGGTATTTAACCTGTTTATTAGGCAAGATTCAATGCCATTTATCAAAAATGGCGCACATAAAGCTAGATAATGGGATCAAACTCATCTAATGACTTCTGACGTTTCTGTGCGGCAGCTAATTCAGCTTCACTAAACTCATCGACTTCTAGCTCGGGGAGCTTTTCTGTGCAAACGCTACCGCCCAAAGTTTGAACAGCCTGACAAACTTCTTGCACTTTCGAATCCATCAAGTGCATGTGATCTAACATTTGGCCGATCGCGTTAGCGACTGGATCTGGATTGTCTGGTGCAACGGCATAAGCATCAAAACCATACTTTTTTGCCATCTCCGTGCGTCGGTCTGTTTGCTCTTTAGTTTGCTCCGAAGGACTGGCAACTGCGCGGCCTGGAATACCAACAACAGTAGTATCAATGGGGACGTCTTTCACGACTACCGAGTTAGAACCAACACGAGCACCGTCATGCATAGTAATCGGGCCAAGTATCTTCGCACCGGCGCCAATAACAACATTATTGCCTAACGTAGGGTGACGTTTACCAGACTGCCATGTGGTACCACCGAGTGTAACCCCGTGATAAAGCGTACAGTCATTACCAATTTCGGCCGTTTCACCTATCACCACCCCCATGCCATGGTCAATAAAGAAGCGGTCGCCAATGGTGGCACCAGGATGAATTTCAACACCGGTTAACCAGCGAGAAAATGTTGATAAACATCGCGATAACAAGCGCCACTTACGAACCCAAAGCTTGTTACTGATCCTGTGGATCCATATTGCTTGCATCCCTGGGTAATTGAACAGTATTTCAATTGTCCCATTCGCGGCAGGGTCTCTGTGATAAATAGACGCTATATCATCTTTAAGTCTCGCGATAACACCCATGCTAGCTACTTCCCTTTACTTATCGTTAGTGTCTTTTTTAGCAACAATCTTATCTACCGAAGTCAGAATTCCGCGCAAGATATTCATCTCTTGACGCTCAATTCGTGCACGGCTAAACAGTCGGCGTAACTTAGTCATAACCTGACCAGGGTGCTGTTTAACAATAAAATTGGTCGAAAGCAGTGTATTCTCCATATGCTCGAAGAAATTTTCACGCTCTTTTGAAAACGGATATTCATTATCTGGCTCAACAAACCCTTCAAGCTTATTACTTTCAAACTCTTTTTGCACTTGGGCAAGATGAGCAACACGCGCTTCATAACAGATAATCTGAACTGCTTGCGCTAAGTTGAGCGAGGTGTATTCAGGATTCGCAGGGATAGCGACATGGTAGTCACAGCGCTGCAGCTCTTCGTTAGTTAAACCATTATTCTCACGCCCAAACACGATTGCGACAGGCCCTGTCAGCGCTGACTCAACCAGTTTTTCACCAGCCTCTCGCGGTTCTAACATTGGCCAATCCAGTGTGCGACTGCGTGCACTAGTGGCAATAACTAAACTACAGTCTGCGATGGCTTCTTCAACAGAATCAACGGTAACTGCATGTTTTAAAATATCTGAAGCCCCAGCAGCTAATGCCACAGAGTGGCCATCTGGTGCCACCTTTGGTTCTGCTAAGTATAAAGAGGACAACCCCATGGTTTTCATTGCACGGGCAGTGGAACCTATATTGCCTGGGTGGGATGTACCGACAAGAACGACGCGAATATTGCTGAGCATGAAATTACTTAATTTATATGAGAGAACACTTGAAAATATGTTACCACACAGCAGCTATTTTTACGTACACAAAAATCAGCATTTGATATAACCGAAAAATCGCGTATAATTCGGCTCCGATAATTTATATATCCGTTCTTTTACATCCAGGGGATTTGCAATGCTTCCAATGCATACTATTGCTGTGCGCGCCGCTCGCGCTGCCGGCCAAACGATTATACGTGCTTATGCAGAATTAGACCGTATTGAAGTCACTTCAAAAGGGACGAATGACTTCGTAACTAACGTAGATAAAGAAGCAGAAGCTGCAATTACCTATCAGATCCGTAAAGCTTACCCTGACCACACTATCATTGGTGAAGAGACTGGTGAGAATAAAGGCGCTAGCAAAGATTACGTCTGGATCATTGACCCACTGGATGGC
The DNA here is from genome assembly GCF_000014885.1 of Shewanella piezotolerans WP3. Lineage (NCBI taxonomy): Bacteria > Pseudomonadati > Pseudomonadota > Gammaproteobacteria > Alteromonadales > Shewanellaceae > Shewanella > Shewanella piezotolerans. Next base: position 1,745,416 of record NC_011566.1, on the reverse strand, counting down.
ACTAATAACTTCGTAAGAGGTATTCCCCACTTTGCTGTATCTATCGCGATGCAGTTTAAAGGCAAAACAGAAGTCGCTGTTGTTTATGACCCAATCCGTGATGAGCTATTTTCGGCTGTTCGTGGTAAAGGCGCTAAACTAAACGATTTCCGTATCCGTGTTAAGTCTTCTAATGATCTAAGTAACAACATCATTGCTACTGGATTTCCATTCAAGGCGAAACAGCACACTGAAACTTATATGAAGCTTTTTGCATCAACATTTACCCAGTGTGCAGATCTTCGTCGAGCAGGTTCTGCAGCACTAGATCTTGCATACCTTGCCGCAGGCCGAGTTGATGGTTTCTTTGAAATTGGCCTTAAGCCATGGGATATCGCTGCGGGTGATTTGATCGTTCGTGAAGCTGGCGGTACAGTGACTGACTTTACTGGTAACCACGGTTACCTAGCATCAGGTAACATCGTTGCTGGTTCACCAAAAACAACTACTGCACTTGTTAAGTCGTTCCGCCCATTATTGAGCGAAGCACTTAAGCGCTAATATTAGCCAAATAAAGTGTTATAAAGCCGCCTTCATTGGCGGCTTTTTTGTATCGTTAACACATATACCCATCGGACCTGAAATACAGGATTCAGTGGGAGTTTAATGGGCTTTAGTCACAGGTTCATTGCTCCATGCTGAACCTAAGCACCTACATCCATGTAGGCGAGGCATTGATTGCAGCTAATGGTCGCTCCCTCGGTAAAATCAATAACACAGAGTAAATTATATAAGAAACACCCATCGAAGAAGGGGTTGTGCAAGCCCACTTCGTTGTTGCGGCAACTTAAAAGGGAATAACAATTTCCACGTTAACGCGCCTAGCATTGAACTTGCACAACACTTCTTACGAGCATTTTCAAGTGGGATGGGTATAAACATCTCCCGCTATAGCTCAACCTCAAGTTAAATAACTCTTTCAAAATGCTGATTTCGCTAAATAAAACACGCAACTGTGAAAGGTATCACACACCTCATGTCGCATTTCTAGCATTTGCTGGTACTCTTTATGAAACGACTGCATTAGGGAAAAACATGGATAAAATGTATCGAAAATACGGTATTAGCAGCATCAAAGCTGTTGAACATTTAGTTTTAATCATTATTGCCATTGCGACGATTGTTGCGATTGGACAAGAGATTGTGCATATATTCAAGGCGGGTGAAGTTGCGTTAGCTGATTTGCTATTGCTGTTTATTTATTTAGAAGTTCTTGCGATGGTGTCTCATTACGCGGAGTCAGGCAAACTGCCCATTAGAATGCCGCTTTATATTGCGATTGTTGCGTTAGCTCGTTATCTCATTCTGGATATGAAAGCAATGGACGACTGGCGTATCGCGGCCATATCGTTCTCCACCCTTATTTTGGCATCTACCGTGATAGTGATCCGTTGGGGCCAATTGAAGTTACCATACCCACGTCCTAAGGGTGATGATTAATCATTAAGGGTATTAAATACAAAAGCTCAAAGCTTACGCTTTGAGCTTTTAATTCTGCTATGTACTTCAAAGCCTAGTGGCTACAAATACGATCGGCTGCGGTTGCAATACCCGCTTCAGAATGAATAAATTTTCCTTTCTTTTCTAAAAATACGATCAGTGCATCTGCATCCATCTCTTGTGCTGAGCAGGTATGGTAGAGCGCATTAGCACCAAACTTTGCGTGCATTAAGGCTTTCAACGCTTGTGGCGTTAACGACTCACCATGATCTAACATCATTTCCATCACTTGATGACCGTGTATTGACTCTGACATATTTCCTCAGTATTTAACCAGTATTAATAAAGCACTTTATACGTGGTTTTATGTCGGTAAACTTTGATCTAAATAGCAATGTGCTCGCCTTAGGTGATAATCCGTCATCCCTGTGGCCTTTGGCAGTATTTTGCGGCTATAAAAAAACCAATCTTGTGATTGGCTTCTAATTGCTTACATTGCTCGATTAGCTTGCTACAACTCACCTTTTAGCAATTCAGGCTCAACCAACACGCTATCGTTTTCATCTGAGATCCAAATCTGACCTTCACAAATGTTGATCTGCAAAGCCATATTTTTCCCTACAAGTTGCCCCATTGCTTTAACTGCATCTTCAGGAATGTTGGTTACCGTTAGATTATCATACCGCTCAAATGCAGCTTCGTTTTGCTTCCACCATATTGGGACGCTGCGGCCTCCATAAGTAATAAGCAGAACCTGTTTAGATCGGCCGCATGCTTTACGTAACCATTTCTCATCACTTTGGCCAAACTCTACCCAGAGATCGATTTCACCAGATAAGGTCTTATCCCAAAGCTCAGGTTCATCTTCAACACACATACCTTTACTAAAAGCGAGTGATTCGCTGGCATTCATCGCAAAAGCTAGTAATCTCACCATCATGCGCTCGTCGGTCTCTGACGGATGCTGCGCAAGTGTAAGCTGATGATCGTTATAGTAACCGCGATCCATATCGGCGATTTGAATAGAGACTTTGAATACTGTTGCTTTTAAGGCCATAAGAATGTTCGATAAGGTATTTGCGGCTAAGTGTACCCTATATTAAGTAGCAGAGGGGCTAAAGATAGCTGCGCTTTAATCTTAAGCAGAAAATTTAATTATCAGCACAAAATATACGCTAAATAGCGCCCATTTTTAAACGCTTTGCTTGCGGAAATAACACTGATAATCGATTAATTTCATTTGGCTCTGCATACACCAAGCAATGCTCTCCATCATCCAGTGCTTGCTTAAGTTTTTTATCAGTAACAATTGTAGCTCTAGCTGCGTCTCGTCGAAGTAGTTCATTAAGTTTGTGCGGCAATGCAGTGCTGCTAAAAATAGTATCTAACTTTTGTAAATATGGCATCGCAGCAATTGGGAGTAACTCAGCTTCTATTTTGGTATCTAGTAGTACCAGCTCTCCTTTGACCTTGGAAAGCGAAAAACTATCTTGATAATGGTTTGGAGTATCAGCATCGAAGCGAGACTGGTTAAGCTTAAAGAAACGTTCCCAAAATACTCGTCTATCTTTGAACACAGGTAACCTTTGCTGCACATCGCTGCGGCGCTCGGCGATATAGTCAAATAACGGTGTAATAGAATGTGGTAACCATGATTCAAGCCGAGATCTGAGCTCTCGAGCAAAAACAGGTGCAGCTCCAGCGGTACTAATTGCTATCTGTAAACGACCTCGGTCTATAATTGACGGAGTAATAAACCGACAAAACTCTGGGTTATCGACTACATTGACCCATATATGACGCTGTTGTGCCAATGTTGCAAGCTTTTCATTTAGCGCTTTATCTGCAGTTGCTAAATAAACTAAGTCCCAACCATTGATATCCTCAAAGTTAACTTCCCGCTCTTCAAGGCTTATGCGCTCCTTGTGCAGATACGCCAGCACTTCATTGCAGCTCTCTTTTGCTATCACATGTATGTCAGCATCAGTCCGACTCAATAGGTCGAGCTTGCGACTTGCCACTTCTCCAGCGCCAACAATCAAAACCTTTAAAGATTGGGTATCTACAAACAATGGAAAATACTGCATTTAGCTAAAATACCTCAGAGGCGATGTGATAGATTTGTGGGAGGATTAATCTGTTTCGAGCGGTAATTGTCTCTCAAGCCAAGCTTTATAACCACCTGCTACTGAGACGACTTGGGAATAACCCATAACTTGCAAGTTTAGAGCTGCCATCGCAGAGCGATAACCTCCTCCACAATATAGTGCTAGAGGCATATCCTTATCAGGAAATCGAGTTTCAATATCTCTTTCGATAATCCCCTTCCCCAAATGCTGGGCGTTCGGTAAATGCCCTTTATTCCACTCATGATCTTCACGAACATCAATAAGCGTATATTTTTGATTAGCCAGTAACTCTTCAATAGTTACTTCATTGATCTGAGGAAGAATACTCTCAACTAAGGCTAAAAATGCAGGGTTATGTTTCATCAGCTGTATTTCTCACTTCTTTCTGCACTGCAATTCCAACAAAGCTCAAAACTGGCTTCATTAACTTCATGGCAATTCACACATTTCCATTGCGGTTTTTCTGCATTAATAGAGATCATCTGTGCTTTAGCATTAACCAAGTCAATTTCTGCAACCCAAAGCTCGACATTTTGGATCCCTGTCGGTAATTCACCTACCCCACCTAAGAGCGCCTCTCCTTTTAGCTCTACTGCTATGCCACTTGATTCAAGCATACCTTTCCAAGTATGGGCTTCTAATAAATTCCCAGCTGCAAGTAACCGCATTTTCTCATCCATGTCATTTCCTACTGCAATTGCTCTATTGGCAAGTCCTAATAGCTGCGACGGTGAATATTATCCTTATTTGCGGTTATTATTCACCAGCTTTAGCTATTTTAGATCGCCATAAAATAGCCTTCCATGCTACTGCTAAAACATTATCACTGTCGAGCGCTGTTTTAAGCTTTAATACAAATCACCACAATCAGTTAGATTAGCTAGTACCATCAACTCATAATTAATACACATCCAGCACAAAAAACAAAAAGGCCACCTATATTAGGTGGCCTTTGGAGATTATAGCTGAACTTTATGGCATCAAGGTGTCTTGATCTGCGCCCTCTTTTTCAATCTCTACTGGCATCATGTGTTCACGATTGATCCCAAGTTTGATCGCTAAGAAACTTGCGACATAGATTGATGAGAATGTACCAACGAAAATACCCATAAGCAGAGCAGTCGCAAAGCCATGGATCATAGTGCCACCTTTAAGGAACAAGGCGACAACAACAACTAATGTTGTTCCAGTGGTAATAATCGTTCTGCTCATCGTTTGAGTGATTGAAGTATTAACCACATCTTCAGGCGAACCTTTACGTAACTTAAGGAAGTTCTCACGAATACGGTCAAATACCACAATAGTATCGTTAAGCGAGTAACCTACAACGGTCAATAAACCCGCTAGCACAGTTAAGTCAAACTCTAATTGGAATATTGAAAATACCCCAAGAGTAATGATTACATCATGAGCCAACGCCGTCACAGAACCTAATGCTAGGCGCCATTCGAAGCGAAAAGATACATATATAAGAATACATATCAACGCCACTAGAACCGCTAAACCACCTTGTTCTGCAAGCTCTTTACCGACTTGAGGGCCAACAAACTCAACACGCTTCTGAATAACAGTAGGGTCGAGTTGTGTCACGCCTTCCATCACATGAGCAACTTGAGTGTCACTCTTTACGCCTTCTTTTACAGGAAGACGGATCAGAATGTCGCGGCTCGAACCGAAGTTCTGTACCACTGCACCATCAGTTTCTTCCGTAGAAAGCCCTTCACGGATAGCCACTAAATTAGCAGGGCTTGAAAACTCAAGCTCAACAACCGTCCCGCCGGTGAAGTCCAAGCCCCAATTAATACCTTTGGTTGCTAGAGACCCAAGAGAGCCCAGTACTAATATCGCAGAAAGGATACTAATAGGCACAGCATGGCGCAGGAAGTTGATAGAGCCTTTGATATTTAAAATCTGAAACATTTCAACTTCCCCTTAGATAGACAGTTTCTTCACGCGCTTACCACCCCAGATCGCGTTCACAATAGAACGTGTTCCAACAATAGAGGTAAACATCGACGTGGCGATACCGATCATTAAGGTAACCGCAAAGCCTTTAACAGCACCCGTACCGACTGCAAATAGAATAAGTGCCGTCATAAAGGTAGTAATGTTGGCATCGGCAATGGTTGAAAACGCATTACCATATCCTTCATGAATCGCTTGCTGAATACTACGACCATTACGCAATTCTTCACGAATACGTTCGTAAATAAGCACGTTACCATCAACTGCCATACCAACAGTCAGTACCATACCTGCGATACCTGGCAGCGTTAATACGGCGCCTGGGATCATCGACATAACACCCACAACCATGACTAGGTTAGCTGTTAATGCAAGGTTAGCAATAAGACCAAAACCACGGTAGTAAACCAACATGAAGAGAAGCACAACCGCCATCCCCCATATCATCGCTTGCATACCGTTTTCGATATTTTCAGCACCTAGGCTCGGACCAATAGTACGCTCTTCAACAATGTATACTGGCGCAATCAAGGCACCAGCACGTAGCAACAACGCAAGATTCTGTGATTCTGCATGGCCAAGGCCTGTGATAACGAAGTTACGACCAAGACGAGCTTGAATCGTTGCAACTGAAATAACTTCTTCAATCTTCTTCATTTTAACGCTGCCATCAGCGTTCTTCTCACCAGTATCTTTATACTCAATGAATAAAGTCGCCATAGGGTTACCTATGTTGTCTTTAGTCACATTGGAAAAGATAGAGCCACCTTTAGAGTCTAAGTTAATAGAGACTTGTGGACGACTGTACTCATCGTAGCTAGGTTGCGCACCTTGGATATGATCGCCGGTTAGCATTACAGCTTTCTTAAGCACGACCGGACCGCCTTCACGGCGCTGATAGAGCTCAGACCCCGCGGGTACACGACCACTTGCTGCAGCTTGAACGTCAGCATTTTGGTCAACCATATGGAACTCAATTGACGCCGTCGCACTTAAAATCTCTTTTGCACGCGCAGTGTCTTGAACACCAGGAAGCTCTACAATAATACGCTCAGCGCCTTGACGCTGTACTACTGGCTCGGCAACACCAAGTTCGTTCACACGATTACGTAAAGTGGTAATGTTTTGCTGTAGTGCTTCTTCCTTGATCTGTTTTAAATAAACATCACTTGGATTAGCAACAAGAAAATAATCACTGCCAGTAGAACGATCGGTGAAGACCATGTCAGCGCTACGTGATTTTAGGAAACGCTCGGCATTCGCTAACGTTTCTGCATCACGGAACTTGATTTCGATGCCTCTGGCGCCGTTACGAATACCCGCATAGCGAATTCTCTCAGCACGTAAATCAGTTCTGAAGTCAGCCACTTTAGCTTCGGTCATTTTACGCACGGCTTCACCCATATCGACTTCCATTAAGAAGTGAACGCCACCACGTAGATCAAGACCTAGCTTCATAGGCGATCCGCCCATGGCTTCAAGCCACTCTGGAGTTGCGGGTGCAAGGTTTAACGCCACCGTAAACTTATCGCCAAGTGCCTCAGCAATAGCTTCTTTAGCAAGCAACTGTTCTTCACCATTGCCAACACGAACTAATAATTGACCATTTTCAAGCTCAGATCGCTTAACAGCAATACCTTTGCTTACTAATACATCATTTACTGCCGACTGAGTCGACGCTGTCACCTCGGCTCCTCGGGTTGCAACCACCTGTACTGCATGGTCCTCACCGAATAGGTTTGGTATCGCATAGAATCCACCTATGGCGATGATAATCATCACCATAAGGTTTTTCCACATTGGGTATTTATTTAACACGCCATAGCCCTCTTGGCTTAAAGTGACTTAATAGAGCCTTTAGGCAATACCGCCGCAATGTAATCCTTTTTAATCGTGATTTCGCTAGTTTCGTTAATCGCCAACAAAACGTAGTCGTTCTCATCACTGATCTTAGCAATTTTACCTAAAATTCCGCCACTAGTTAGCACTTCGTCACCTTTGCTCAATGAGCTCATTAGGTTCTTATGCTCTTTAACACGCTTTGATTGCGGACGGAAAATCATAAAATAAAAAATCAGGCCAAAAATGACCAACATGAAAATAAGTTCCATAGTGCCGCCAGCGCCGCCTACAGGTGCATCTGCTGCATATGCATTTGAAATAAACATAGTATTCTCTTCTTATTGTCTGAGTAAAAATTAATCGGTTAATTCAGGAACTTCAGGTACTTCCCGGCCTTGGCTGGTATAGAACTCTGTAACGAAGTCGTCTAATGTACCTGTCTCAATCGCGCCACGCAAACCTTCCATCAATCTTTGGTAATAACGAAGGTTATGAATGGTGTTTAATCGAGCTCCTAGAATCTCATTACAACGATCTAAGTGGTAAAGGTATGCCCGTGAGTAATTCTTACAGGTATAACAATCACACTTATCATCAAGTGTTGAAGTGTCGTCACGATGACGTGCATTACGGATCTTAACAACACCTTCACTGGTAAACAGATGACCATTTCGAGCGTTTCGTGTTGGCATGACACAGTCAAACATATCAACACCACGACGTACGCCTTCAACTAAATCTTCTGGCTTACCGACCCCCATCAAGTAGCGTGGTTTATCAGCAGGAATTTGCGGGCATGTGTGCTCAAGAATGCGATGCATATCTTCTTTTGGCTCACCCACAGCTAAACCACCGACAGCATATCCATCAAAACCAATATCGACTAAGCCCTTTAAGCTCTCGTCGCGTAGGCCTTCATAAACACCGCCTTGAATAATACCGAATAGAGAATTCGGGTTTTCAAGTCTGTCAAATTCATCACGTGAACGTTGCGCCCAACGCAGCGACATCTGCATCGATTTACGTGCTTCGTCTTCTGTTGCTGGGTATGGCGTACATTCGTCAAAAATCATTACAACATCACTGCCTAAAGAGTCTTGAATTTGCATAGACTTTTCAGGATCTAAAAAGATTTTTTCGCCATTAATCGGTGAACGGAAATGCACACCCTCTTCAGTAATTTTGCGAATATCACCCAAACTAAACACTTGGAACCCACCCGAATCGGTCAAAATTGGACGCTGCCAATTCATAAAGTCATGTAGGTCGCCGTGCTTACGCATGATCTCTTCACCAGGACGTAGCCACAGGTGAAAAGTGTTACCGAGTAGTATATCTGCGCCGGTTTCACGTACTTCTTCAGGCGTCATCCCTTTAACTGTACCGTAGGTACCTACAGGCATAAACGCTGGAGTTTCTACGGTTCCGCGTTCAAATACTAAGCGCCCGCGACGTGCACGACCTTGAGTTGTATCTAATTCAAATTTCATTATTCACCTCGCCAGAGAAACAGTCTGACCTGAGTTAACTCACAAATGAGTTGTAGATTAACACTAGAGATAAGGGCAACAGATTAAGTATCAACCCTTATCAATAAAATAAGTACCAAAATGAGGATGAAAAAAACCCACCTCATCTGTTTGGGTGGGTATTTTAAAGCATATTTAAAGATTAGTTCGCTTTTTTAGTCACAAACATGGCGTCGCCATAGCTAAAGAAGCGGTATTTTTGAGCAATCGCATGCTGATAGGCGGTTTTTACCTCATCGAAGCCAGCAAATGCACTAAGCAACATTATTAACGTCGACTCAGGCAGGTGAAAATTTGTCACCATTGCATCGACTACTTGGAACTGATAACCAGGATAGATAAAGATATCAGTATCGCCACTAAATGCCTCTAACTCAGCAGCTGATGCCCTAGCGGCACTTTCTAGTGAACGCACTGATGTTGTACCAACAGCAATCACTCGATGACCGTTTGCTTTCGTCAATGCTATGAGGTCAACGACATCTTGCGAAACTTCAGCCCATTCAGAATGCATTTTATGATCAAGGATCTCATCGACTCGTACAGGCTGAAAAGTACCTGCACCGACGTGCAAGGTAACAAATGCCGTTTTTACGCCTTTGTCTTTAAGTGCAGCGAGCATTGCGTCATCAAAATGTAAGCCCGCTGTTGGGGCTGCCACTGCACCTGGAGTTTGGTTGTAGACTGTCTGATAACGCTCTTTATCTGCATCCTCATCAGGTCTATCTATATAAGGCGGTAGCGGCATGTGCCCTACTTCTTCCAATACCTCAAGAATTGTTTTATCTGATTGTAGCTCAAGTTCGAATAAAGCATCGTGACGAGCACACATCTTCATTTCGTACCCGTTGTCGAGACAAATAATATTATCTACTTTTGGTGACTTAGAGCAACGGACGTGAGCAAGAATACGCTTGTCATCGAGCATCCGCTCAACCAGTATCTCTAACTTACCGCCAGATTGCTTTTTACCAAATAAGCGCGCAGGGATAACTCGGGTATTGTTAAATACCATTAAATCACCGGGCTGTACTTTTTCTAGTATTGCGGTAAATTGCAAATCGGCTAATGCGCCGCTGTTACCATCTAACGATAGAAGTCTTGAAGCTGTGCGCTCTGCCGTCGGATAACGCGCAATAAGCTCATCGGGAAGTTCAAAAGAAAAATCTGCAACACGCATGGAAAGTCTCTACTGTCTCTAAATCGGCGGCCAGTCTATGACTAGAGAGAATGAAGATCAACAATTGAAGTACATTTATTCCGCATAATTCTTCTAATGTAGAAGTACTAACGTTTTTTACTGTTATTTTATTCGCTATTTAAGCTTTATCCTGCTTAGTTTCTTCAACTGTTGTTTCAGAATCTATGTCAAAATCCTCAATACGATAGCGATGCTGCTCAAAGGGAATATCTATGTCTACTTTTCTGCGCTGTGGCTGCTCTGTACGAGCGAGCTTTTTCGATAACCAGTTCCACATCATCCTTGATCCTCAAACCGTTAATTGGATAGGTAAATTGCCGTAAAGCGATGCACGTCCATGAAGCAGTTCTTCACATTAAAATTTGTAATAAAGAATTTCCTTCGCACCACTCCGCATGTTACCGTGAAAGTACTCATATCACCAAGTATAAAATATGAACTTTCTTGCTCACCTACATTTAGCTGACGTCAGTCAGACCTCTTTAGCAGCAAACATTGCTGGCGATTTTGCCAAAGGCAGTATCGAGCACTTTCCAAAACACCTACAACAGGGGATCTGGTTACATAGGCAAATAGATCAACTGACAGATTCGCATGAGCTCACCAAAGAGTTGTTACAAAAATTTCCAAAATCTCTTACTCGAGCGGCGCCGATTATCATTGATATCTGTTTTGACCATATGCTGGCTAAGTATTGGGATGAGTATCATCATCTAAGTCTCGAAGCATTTGCGATTAAAGCCTATGATGCAATTGATGAATGCGACGAATTACCAGAAGGATTGGTATCGATAGCGCCAAAAATACGCAAAGAGAACTGGCTGGTTGCCTACCGAAGCCCAAAAGGCCTCAATCAAACCCTAGTTTCTGTGGCTAAACGTGTTTCAAAGCCCGAAATATTTAACGGTGCTCAAGAAACAGTAAAGAAGTTAGATATCGAAATAGAAACAGCTTTCCGTACTTTTTATCCGCAACTAATGGCATACAGTCGTCTATGGACACGTAACACGCCAACAGAGTATCTTTAGCCTTAAGCAATGAAATGACCGTCTTAGCAGCGCCTTATGTAACATGACTTGTTAAAAGGCGCTGTACCGCAGTTTGACTCCCTCGTTTACAACACTCGAAACTCAACGTTTACCCTTCCCATTTTAAGATAATGACTCAAATCGATTACACATAAGGGATTAATGCAATAACGGTTTGTCTTAGACCGTCATTTTGCTAGAATCGCGGCGTAACAGGAGAACCCATGCAAATATTTACTTATCAGCCCCCCACTATTCCTTGGTTAGATCTTCGTTATGTCGACAGGGACATTATCATCATTAATAAACCTTCAGGTTTACTGTCTAATCCAGGCATAGCAGATTATACCCATGATTGTGCATTGTCTCGGATCCAGCAACGATTCAAAGATGCGATTTTAGTGCATCGACTAGACTGTTCAACGTCAGGAGTTATGGTATTTGCTCGAAATAAAAAGGCAGAATCCAACCTGAAAACTCAGTTTCAAGATCGTAAAACACAAAAAACCTATATCACTGAAGTCAGTGGGCATCTACAAAATGCACAGGGAGTAATTGAATTACCAATAACGGCCGATAAAGCTAACCCTCCTAAGCAGCAAGTATCAGCGACTGGTAAGGTAGCAATTACCCACTTCGAAACACTAGAAGTTCGAGCTAATAGCACTTTATTGGAACTTAAGCCTGTTACAGGTCGCACTCATCAGCTACGTGTGCATTTGTTAGCAATCGGCAATCCAATTCTGGGTGATGACTTTTATGCTGAACAGCACATTGTTGATTCAGCGCCTAGACTAAAGCTTCATGCACAATCTTTGAGCTTTACTCACCCTTACAGTGGCAAACAGATGCATTTTTCAAGTCATTGTTCTTTCTAATTCCATACACTCAACAGTATAGAATGGGCACAAGAAAGGGGCTTAAAGCCCCTTTCGCATTGAACTGCTATAGTTCTAAAGGTCTAAGCGGCTTCAACGTCATGTTTAACTGCGGTGTAATAACATAAGCTAGAGTTGCAAAACATCAGATCATTACTCGCCGTGAGCATAAAGTATTCGCCGAAAATATTGCCACCTTTATCCTCAAGCTTTACGCCGTCATCTGTACGTTCGGAGATCATTTCATCCAAACTGTGGCAACCATCGTTATACCAAGTCTCTAAATAGTAGGTCTCAGCCTGCTTATAAACTGTAATTTTATCACCGAGTAATGGACGTTCATCGATCCAACGGCCAACGACTTCTCGGTTTTCAATAGCGTCAACTTTCGAAAATAAACGCTTACGCTTTTCAACTACTGACATCTCCATCTCCTTGAGCTTGGTGCGATTCTCAATTTGAATAACTTCTTTTGCCTTATTGCGTACAACAGCCATCGAATTATCTACCCCGGAACAGTTAATAAATCATTATTTTATTATGTAAATCAATTGTTATTGTAGGTAAGTTTACCGCTAAAGCGACTACCTTGTAACCTAAATTGTATCGCACAATTAAAATAAAAACGCGATTTAAGTCACTTTCTATGCATTACTTTAGTAAATTTGAATAGAAACGCAAGCGCAACAAACCGTAACGAGTTTTTTTAGCCTATTTATTGCAAAGTTTGATATAACTTTGTTTGATTATAAAAACAAAAATCAATATGGCGTGCAAAACGCTTGCTCTACTCTTTATAGGACAGATAATGAAATTCAATCGAAGACACTTTCTAAAAACTGCCGGTATTGCGGCGGCAAGCCTTGCCAGCCCCTCTTTTGCTTCAGGTTCTAATACCGTTCCAGCGCCTCCGATACAAGGAAAAAGCGTAATGGGCTTGATAGCCCCAAAAATGGACACGGTTAGAGTGGGGTTCATTGGTGTTGGCCAACGTGGCTCAGGTCATGTTAAACATTTTTGCCATTTAGAGGGCGTAGAGATTGTTGCGATATGTGATACCGATACAGAAGTACTCGACAGATCAGTCGCATTTGTTACAGAACAAGGACTCAAGACGCCCGCGCGCTATAGCGGTAGTGAAAAGTCTTATCTTGAATTACTCCGCCGCAAAGATATCGATATAGTGATCATCTCAACCCCATGGGAATGGCATGCGCCAATGGCTATTGATACGATGGAGAGCGGCAAGCATGCTTTCGTTGAAGTGCCACTAGCACTTACTGTCGAAGAGTGTTGGCAAATCGTTAATACTGCAGAAAAAACTCAGAAAAACTGCATGATGATGGAAAACGTCAATTATGGCCGTGATGAGTTAATGGTGCTTAATATGGTACGCCAAGGCGTTTTTGGTGAACTGCTGCATGGGGAAGCAGCATATATTCACGAGCTTCGTTGGCAAATGAAAGAGCTCAATCAAAAAACAGGCTCTTGGCGCACATACTGGCATACGAAACGCAATGGTAATCTATACCCTACTCACGGTTTAGGGCCCGTTTCGCAGTATATGAATATCAATCGTGGCGACCGTTTTGATTACCTAACTTCAATGAGTTCGCCAGCGCTTGGTCGCGCACTATACGCACAACGTGAATTCCCTGAAGATCATGAACGCAATCAGCTCAACTATATCAACGGCGATATTAATACTAGCCTCATTAAGACGATTAACGGCCGGACCATTATGGTACAACACGACACGACAACCCCAAGACCATACAGTCGCCATAATCTTATCCAAGGCACTAATGGGGTATTTGCAGGCTTCCCAAATCGGATAGCGATTGAAAAAGGAGGTAACGGAAATTTCCATAAGTGGGATATGGATATGAGCAAATGGTATGACAAATATGACCACCCTCTTTGGCAGCGAATGGGGAAAGAGGCCGAGAAAAATGGTGGCCACGGTGGCATGGACTTCTTAATGCTTTGGAGGATGGTGTACTGCCTGCGCAATGGCGAAGCCTTAGATCAAGATGTTTATGATGGTGCGGCTTGGTCAGTGGTCAATATACTTAGCGAAGAGTCGGTGAATAATCGCAGTAATTCGGTTAATTTTCCTGACTTCACCCGCGGCGCTTGGAAAACCGGTAAGCCTCTAGGAATTATTGGCGCCTAACCCTGTTTCGTTAATTTATAAAAAAGCCCTACAACAGTATTGTAGGGCTTTTATCTATAGCCAATATACTTAGGGCTATGAGACTAAATAATCATTAGCTCTCTTTACGCTCTGCGGCTTCGCACGCTGCAGCGGTAAAAATCACATCAGTTGAGCTGTTTAGTCCTGTTTCAGCTGAATCTTGAATCACACCAATGATAAAGCCAACAGCTACAACCTGCATTGCCACATCGTTTGAAATACCAAATAAGCTACATGCAAGCGGAATAAGCAACAAAGAACCGCCTGCAACACCTGAAGCACCACAAGCAGATACCGCAGCCACAACACTCAGTAAGATAGCGGTCAAGATATCAACCTGTACACCTAAAGTATTTACCGCAGCCAAGGTTAAAACCGTAATGGTGATTGCAGCGCCGCCCATATTAATGGTGGCACCTAGTGGAATAGAAACTGAGTAAGTATCTTCATGCAACTTTAGCTTTTCGCACAACGCCATATTAACAGGGATGTTAGCCGCACTTGAGCGCGTAAAGAAGGCTGTGACACCACTTTCACGCAAGCAAGTAAATACTAACGGATAAGGGTTACGACGGATCTTGTAATAAACAATCGCAGGGTTAACCACAAGCGCTATGATTGCCATTGCACCGAGAAGCACAGCGAGCAATTGAGCATAACCAGCAATTGCCGCAAAACCTGTAGCAGCAAAGGTCGCTGATACCAGACCGAAAATACCAATTGGCGCTAAGCGAATAATAAAGCGTACCATTTGTGAAACACCATGGCTCACGTCAGCAAAAACTTGCTTAGTTGAATCACTTGCATGGTGCAGTGCAATACCTAAACCTACACCCCAAGCTAAGATACCGATGTAATTGCCTGTCATTAGCGCATTAACCGGGTTATCAACAACTTTGAACAACAAAGTATTGATAACTTCGCCAATACCTTCTGGCGGAGTGGCGCCTTGGGCACCCGTTACTAGAACCAGCGTAGTTGGAAATGCAAAGCTCATGAGTACTGCGGTTAGTGCTGCGCAAAAAGTACCAAACAAATACAACAACACAATTGGTCGCATATTAGTTTTGGCATTCTTTTTTTGGTTTGCAATAGAAGCGGCAACTAAGATAAAAACCAATATTGGTGCAATGGCTTTCAATGCGCCAACAAATAGCTCACCAAGAAAGGCAACGTTCTCTGCACCTGTTTTTGAAACTGTCGCCAATACAACACCAGCGATAATACCTACGAGAATTTGTAATACGAGACTGCCACTTGCCATTTTGGCAAACAGAGATGTTTTTTGATTCATTACTTAACCTGCATTTATAATTTTTAGTTTTTATTAATTTGATTTAAGGGCTAGCAGCAAAGTTGTAAGCCTTAAATTAAATTAATCTTCCTTCAACAGTGTTTGTATCGGATGTGGCCATAGTTGTCTACCTTTGCTAGACAATTAGACCTCGTTATTACTCTGAGGCAGCATATTACTAACAAGCTACTAAATATTAGCAATAGCTTTTACTTTATTCGCGCCACGCAGCATAGCTTCAATAAGCTCATGAGCATCGAACTTGGTCAGTGCTTCATTAGCGCCAACTTGATGAGCCTGGCTAACACTTATCTCACTCGATAGCGAAGTATGTAAGATGATATAGGCATCTGCGATAGCGGGGTTATTCTTAACTTCAAACGCTAATTCATAGCCGTCAAGTCCGGGCATCTCAATATCACTGACTAAGATATCGATAGCATGACCATTCTTTTCAGCCTGCTCCATAATTGCAAGAGCGTGCTGCCCATCGGCGGTCACTTGATAAGGAATGTTGATGCTATCTAACGCATCCGAAAGTTGTTTACGGGCAACCATCGAGTCGTCTACCAGTAATATTTGCAGTGGCTTAAGCTGTTCTCGCTGCACATCGGTCAAAATAGCGCGAGTTGTTTCAGGACTTGCAGGAAACACTTTTGAAAGTAGCAGTTCAACATCCAATAACTGAACTAATTTATCATCGATACGCGTGACACCGGTTAAGAATGCATTTTTCCCTAAGTTATTTGGCGGTGATTCAATATCTCGCCAATTACACTCGATTATCTTGTCAATTGAACGCACCAGAAAGCCAATCACCATCCGCTGACAATCGGTAATAATAATATAACTGTCTTTTAGCTCTTCATCCGACATGGGCCGATAACCAATGGCGGCTGCCATATCAACAACGGGAATAGTGGTACCGCGGATGGTTGCCGCTCCTAATATCGTCGGATGAGATTGAGGAATGACACTGAGCGGACTATAGGGAACTAACTCCCTGACTTTTAATGTCCCCAGCGCAAAGAGTTGAGTATATGACAGTTGAAACAATAATAATCCTTGGGACTGCGTTGCCTTACTTTTCATTATATTGTTATCTCTTAGTTACTTAAGTCTTCCTGATTTGCGCAAACAAACTTTACCTTAATCGTATCAAACTCACAATTAAAGCTGTGACTCAATCGGTAATAATGCGATACAGTCAACTAAGAATTTGCGCCAAAGACCTGCATCAGGCTCGCTATAGATCTCGCGCCCTTTTAGATCGTCATGCCAAATAAGCTCATCATCTTCAAGTGATAAACGGTAGGTATCTGCAGCCAAACTAGCTTCAATCCCCTCAACCACTCCACCGGCTAATTTTTCATTATTAATAATCAGCCCCATTTCTGTGTTGAGCCACGCTGAACGCGGGTCAAAATTAAACGAACCAACAAAGATTGAAGAACGATCTATAATAAATGTTTTCGCATGTAAGCTGCTCTTAGAGCTTCCTGTCCAACTGCTACTTTTCTTAATATTAAGATTGGCTTTAACTTCAAATATGCGTACACCTGCTTCTAATAGCCTTTCACGGTAAGCTCGATAACCAGCATGTACAGCAAGTACATCTGTTGCGGCGAGACTGTTCGTTAACACCGTGACTTCGATTCCACTTTTGACCGCATCGATTAGATTGCTCGTTCCCTCTCTAGTCGGGACAAAATAGGGCGATACAATCATTACCTCATTTTCAGCTTGAGACAAAAAACCACCTAAATCAGCTAGCATGCTATCTGACTCAGATTGATGGTTTTGTTTGTCAGGTTGATCATAGATAAGCTTAGCCTTCCCCCAAAACCATGGTAAAGAATGACTTTGCATCTTTTGAATTAAGTCACTGTCTAATAGACGCTTAATATAGGTGTTGCTGCGGTATTCAGCTTTAGCATTATCAACCACAGCCATTGCTTGTGCTAAGTCTTGTTTACTCACCTCGTGCTTGGCGAGTGCATTAATGTTAACGGTTAGCGGTGCATTCCAATACAAGTCAAACTGATCTGACACCTCATCAACAGATTCACCGATCGCCATCAAGTCAAAGTCACCAAAATCGACATCGGTGTGATTTGAGAAATACTCATTGCCAATATTGCGACCACCGACAACGGTAATCGTATTATCAACCGTTAACGACTTATTGTGCATACGGTGGTTCAGCCGAGAGAAACTACTTAAAAAGGCGATATTTCTAAAAGAACGTTCGAAAGACGGATTATATAAGCGCACATCAATATTTCTGTGCTTAGCCAACAAGATTAAGGTGTCATCGGCGCCCTTTGTTGCCATGTCATCAAGCAAAATTCGAACTCTTACACCCCGTTCAGCGGCATCCATCAGGTGCCACAGCAACAACCTACCGGTATCGTCAGCGCGATAAATATAATACTGTAGATCAATACTGCTTGAGGCGGCATTAACCAAAGCTAATCTTGCAATAAAAGCATCCACGCCATCCGTGAGAGGCACCACCCCGGTACGGTTTGGATTAGCTTGTAGATCGGAGGCTACATATTGTGAAAGCGCAGAGTTGGGATCAACTGACAGCTTAAATGTTGCTGTCTTTTCAGGATATTGAGGGGTTACTTGGCAGCCAACCAACAATATAATGGCTGCCCATAGCAATAGTAACTTTGCAGGAAAAGCAGTTAGCAATCCGATTGCTTTCATTGAATAACTTCAGTTGTTAACTAATACCTATTCTTGTAACGCATAAAGCACATCAAATGCAAATTGATCCCAGCCATCAGCGCTAAATGCTATATCACGAATTGCTCTTATCTGACTCACGGCATGTAAAGGCGCTGCGCCGTTATCCATCAGATAGTAGGCCATAATCAAGCCAGTTCTATCTTTACCAGAGCGGCAATGAATTAGAACTGTTTTATTTTGCGCTTCACATTGGCGAATATAAGCCAATGCCTTAGGAACTTGCTCTACGCAATACTCAAGATCTCCCGCTTCAGGCGGCGCATTGCGCGAAAAAGGAATGCACTTGTATTCGATGCCTACTGAAGAAAAATCCTCATCTTCACAGGATTCACCATTATTAACTGAAAGAATGGCATCAATGCCCTCCCCTTTCAATTCAGATAGATCCCAAGCGTCTTTATTGGGGCCACTGCGTCCTGCAATTTGTCCTTCTACTAACCAAAATAGGTGTTGCATACTTTGTCCTAATTAATCTTAGCGTTATACGAAGTAAAATTTACAATGGGTACTTATTTCTTTGCCCAAAGGTCAGCATTTGCCTTCGGTAATTTGTTACGGTGTTTCTTGCCAGTACCAGCGGGTTTAGCCATCGGTTTCTCGATACGTGATGGACAATCTTCAGGCGCTTCAGCATCTGCTTCAAAACCTGGGTACTGTTCTCGTTCGAGTCTTAGCTTATTCTTTTTCTCTATCACTTTGAAATGTTGATACTCATCATGAGAGATGAGTGACAATGCTAAACCCGCTTCGCCAGCTCGACCACTTCGACCAATACGGTGCATGTAGTCAGCAGGGCTTCGCGGTAACTCATAGTTAATTACAATAGGTAGTTTTTCAATATCAATACCACGAGCAGCGATATCGGTTGCAATAAGCACCCGAGTTTCACCACGCTTAAAACCGTCAAGCACTCGCGTTCTTGCCCCTTGGCCTTTATCACTGTGAAAAATTTCTGCGGTTATACCGGCATTATCTAATTTTTGAGCTAAGCGATTACAGGTATATTTTGCACTGGCAAATATTAGAATTTGCTGCCAGTCATTTTGTTTTATCAGCTCAACTAATAGTGGCGTTTTACGATTACGGTTAACCGTAATAACACGCTGAACTAAGGTGTTTTTCTCTTCACTCTGTAGTTGAACCTCCACAGGGTTATTAAGCAGAGATTGGGTCAGTAATGACACTTCTTCAGGAAAGGTCGCCGAGAAAAGCAGTGTTTGTTTCTTCGCGGGCAATTTCTCTAGCAACGCAGCTAATTCATCGGTAAAGCCTAGGCTCAACATACGATCAGCTTCATCGAGGACAAGGCTGCTAACCTTATCTAGCTTAACAGCATTACTTGACATCAAGTCGAGTAATCTTCCTGGCGTCGCCACTAAAATGTCTGCACCGCCGCGTAAGCTCTGCATTTGACTGTTAGTCGAAACGCCGCCATAAACAGCCAGTACTTTTAGGTTCGGCTTGATGTTTTGTGCATAACGCATAAAGCTGTCAGCAACTTGCTGTGCCAACTCTCGTGTAGGAACCAATATTAGACTCGAGACATAGTTACTTTGGCGAGTCTGTTTAGCTGATTTCGCTAGTAACTGAATGATAGGCAGGGCAAACGCAGCCGTTTTCCCAGATCCAGTTATGGCTCCGCCCAGTACGTCGCTACCAGCTATGACTGCAGGAATAGTGCTCTGTTGAATTGCTGTTGGCGACTGATAAGCCAAAGCATCAAGTGTTGCTAGCAATTCAGGGATTAGCCCTAAATCCGCAAAGCTTTTAAGCTGCGGTGCTTTTTCAACAGTGGTTATAGTGGCTTGAGTTGCAGGATCTGGCTGAGTCATATTTACGGGCGCGACCTAATCAAAAATAAGGCGGCTATTCTACGCTAATACCGTCAAAAAAGCTTTGCTTTGATGCTAAATAACGCCCCCGCCCCTGCAAATATAGTCACTAAGGGCGCAGTTTTTATGTTAAACGACTGAAATCCCCTCCAACTGTAATAGCTTTTGCTTTAATGATAAACCATAGGCGTATCCCGTTAACTTGCCATTCTTTCCAATCACTCGATGGCACGGCACAATTATCGCGATAGGATTAGCACCATTAGCAGTGCCCACCGCCCTAACGGCTTTAGGCCGACCAATTTTATCAGCAATATGCGCGTAACTACATGTACTGCCATAACCTAACTGGCTCAATGAGTGCCACACTTGCTGTTGAAACTCTGTTCCTTGTGGTGCAAGGGCTACAGTAAACAACTGTCGCTCTCCCGCGAGATATTCAAGCAACTCTTTCTTAGCTTGTTTGAGGTGCGCCTCGGCGAGCGATATTGACTCTTTTTCGTTTGAAGCATCAAGCAACACCTCTCTTGTTTGCCATCCATCACCTGTTTGTGGCACAAAACTAAGATGACTGATCCCAGATGCATTGGCGCAAAGCGAAATAACCCCCACTGTTGTTTTAAAATTAAGCTTGGCTAACGGTGCTAGTTTTATCATGATAAATTCCACAACTGAAAGGTTAAGTAACTTCCCCAAGGGCTGATGGTTTTAGTTATATCCTTGGTTAACGCAGGGTAATCTATTGCGTCTATTTCCCCTGCATCTTGTTGATGCTGCTGATACAAAGACAACACTCGCTTTTTAACAACCAGATCACCGCATAACAATATGTCAGGATGACTTGCGCCGCGCATTTGTGCATAAGCGATAGTCCAGGGGCCAATCCCTTTTATTGATAACCAATCATCAAGCGCTTTATCTGGATGTTGCTTTACAAACTCACCTAAAGCGTTAAGTGCGAGTTTTCTTGCACCAGGCATTTTTAATTCATCTAGACTAGCACTAGCCACGGCCTCAGGGGTTGGAAATAGCACAACCTCTTTATCACCGATAGCGCGCCGTTCACCGTAAGCAAGTACAAACTGATTGAGTAGTTTCGACGCTTGTATAATACTCACTTGTTGCCCCAGTACAGCCCTGCAACCAGCTTCAAAGGTTGACCAAGTTCCTGGTAGCCGTAAACCTGAGATCATCAGTGGCTTCAGCGGCACTAATAATGCTAAATCTTGCTCTATTGCTTGCATGTTGGCATTAAGGTCGAGGAGTCTTTTAATATTTCCAATAATAGCACTGAGCTCTATCAGCCCTTGCTCATTGTCCAGAACAATATCTACAGTGAAACTATTACGTGCCTGATTGTGATTGGCATCGAAGTAACCACTCACACCATTGAGGCTAAAGCTGCGTCCATAATTGCTTTCAGACTGAAGCCATTCCATATTACTTACCGCTCTGTCCTGATAAAAGTCATGTTGCGCCTGCCATGCTAACGGTGGACGGTATGATAGTTCCACAGACAATTTAATCGATGCAACGAAGTTTAGTTCTGATGCATCGCTTACTGACTTATCGGAGGATATTGACTGAGTTTCAGGAGATATAGCCTGCTTTCTGAAAGTCGACGGCGTGAGCTTTAATACCTGTTTAAAAGCTTCATTGAAACGACGAATACTGTTAAAGCCAGCGGCCAATCCGACTTGCGTAATCGTTAATTCTGTCTGATGCAATAGTTGTTTGGCAAACATTAGCTGTCGATATAGTGCATATTGTTTAATAGAAGTTCCAACGCCTTCGTTAAATAGCTTTCGAAGATAGCGACTACTTACTCCAAGCCTTTCAGACAGCCGCTCGATACTGACAGCATCAGCTCCTATTAGTACGCCACTGTCAATGAGTTGTATCGCCCTTTCTAGCGTAGTTGCAGTCCCCTTCCAAGCATATGAGCCTGGCGCACTGTCTGGACGGCAGCGTAAACAAGGTCTTAAACCCGCATTTGCTGCTTTCAATGGCGAATCAAAATAACGTACATTTTCCTCCTTCGGACTGACTGCTGGACAGATGCTACGACAATAAATACCTGTCGTTAGCACACCAGTAAAAAATTGGCCGTCAAACCTAGCATCTCGAGCGAGTCTCGCTTTACGGCAAATGTTGCTGTCAATTATACAATCATGGTTGACCATCAGGCTTCCGAAGCTGTAATTATCTTAAGTAAATATTACCATCTACCAGCGTTATAACTAGCGGAAAACGGAACTGAATATAAATACCGAATTCTTGCCCCAATTTATTAAATACCTTGTATGCTATCGCTATTGAGCAACATTTTCGCAACGAATACACGCAGAGATACTAAATGTTTAAAAGATTTGAATCTTGGGTAAACGCATTACCAGCAGAAGAGCCAGAACAACCACCAAAAGGGATATATGCCTTTTGCCGACATTACACAAAAGGTTTTGAAGTACCACTGGTCATTATGTCTATTTTGACTGCATTGCTGGCTATTTTAGAGGTATCGCTATTTGGCTTTATGGGTGATTTGGTTGATCTTTTAATCAACAATGATCCAGATACCTTATTCGAAAAAGAGGGAGTGAAACTACTTGGGATGACTATTTTAGTATTAGTCGTTATTCCGCTGTTGGTCTTACTGCATGCATTGATTGTTTATCAAGGTTTGCTAGGCAACTATCCCATGTCTATTCGCTGGCTAGCTCATCGTTATTTACTTAAGCAAAGCGTATCTTTTTATCAAAATGACTTTGCAGGGCGAATCGCCACAAAAGTCATGCAAACCTCATTAGCGGTAAGAGAAACAGTAACTAAGCTATTGGATGTATTAGTTTATATCTTGGTTTATTTCACTTCTATGGTGGTAATGATAGCAAAAGCCGATTTAAGGTTAATGTTACCAATGCTGATTTGGCTGCTGATCTACATAGGATTGCAGGTGAGGTTTTTACCACAGTTAAAAAAGGTATCCACAGAACAAGCGGATGCCCGTTCAAACATGACGGGACGTATCGTCGACAGTTATACCAATATCGCCACGGTCAAACTGTTCTCTCACACCCAAAAAGAAGCTGAATATGCTAAAGGCAGTATGACTACCTTTTTGCATACCGTTTACCGTCAAATGCGCCTCGTAACCAAAATAAACGTAAGTGTACAAGTCATTAACTATGTATTGGCCTTTAGTATCGCAGCCGTGTCAATTTGGTTATGGCGTGACAGCGCAATTAGTGTAGGAGCTATAGCCATTGCCATTAGCTTATCTTTGCGCCTTAACGGTATGTCACAGTGGATAATGTGGGAGATAAGCTCCCTATTTGAAAACATCGGTACAGTCGCAGATGGAATGAATACATTGTCTAAACCCACCGATATAACCGATATTGAAAATGCCCCCGAACTTAAGGTCGAAAAAGGCGAGATTAATTTTGATAATGTGAGTTTTCACTACGGTGAGAACAGTGGCGTGATAGACGGACTCGATCTCAACATTCAAGCTGGCGAAAAAGTGGGTCTTGTTGGCCGTTCAGGCGCAGGTAAATCTACTCTAGTAAACTTGTTAATGCGCTTTCATGATGTTGAATCAGGAAAGATACTCATAGACCAACAAAACGTAACCCAAGTCACACAGGACTCACTGCGCGCGCATATTGGTATGGTCACTCAGGATACTTCCCTACTCCACCGCTCTATTAGAGAAAATATCCTCTATGGAAACCCCGATGCATCTGAAATGGAGTTATTAACTGCAATTAAGAACTCACAAGCTTACGAGTTTATTCAAACTCTGACCGATCCAGATGGCAACATAGGGCTTGATGCCCAAGTTGGTGAACGCGGCGTTAAATTATCTGGTGGTCAACGTCAACGGATTGCCATTGCGCGTGTACTACTCAAAAACGCACCGATCTTGTTACTCGATGAGGCAACATCCGCATTAGATTCTGAGGTAGAGGCTGCTATTCAAGAAAGTCTATATCAGCTAATGGAAGGTAAAACGGTAATTGCAATTGCACATCGCCTATCAACAATTGCCGCTATGGATAGACTCATAGTCATCGATGAGGGCAAGATTGTCGAGCAAGGTACTCATCAAGAGTTAATTAATGCAAGTGGTATATATGCCCAACTATGGGCACATCAAACAGGGGGCTTTCTGGGGGTAGATTAATCAGCAGTAGCTCAAGAACATATATAGATAATAAAGCCACCTCTACGGTGGCTTTATTATCTATTACGCTGTGATTAACAGCTTAATGATAATTACAGTGACGAACAATCCTCTTCCTTTTAGGGGATGCACTTAGTCAAGTCAATCACCGTCGTACATTCAACTCAAGGTTGAATAGTTGAAGAGCCATTTATTCGTTGTAATACCAATCAGTATAAGAAGTTAAGCGGCTCTGATGCTGCGTTAGTGAACTTGAACCTAATTGTACGAAGCTTCCCACTCGTCTGAAGCAGCACGACCTCTTTTGTTCCATACAAAATAAAACATTCCCTCCCCTTGAAGGTCAGATGTGGTCAATATCATTAATGCATGACTATACGAATATATGAGGAAGCTCGAAGGTAGGATAATGCTGGAGCGGTTACTGATGGGTAATTCATAACCTTAGCTCGGAACGGCTAAGCTCTCGCAGAACTATCAAAGCTTTATACTGATAGGCACAAGCGAATAAAAAGGTATAGATACAAAAAAACCACCTTGCGGTGGTTTAAAGTATCTATCAAATCTTCGATAAATATGGTGGAGCCTAGCGGGATCGAACCGCTGACCTCAACACTGCCAGTGTTGCGCTCTCCCAGCTGAGCTAAGGCCCCATTTTACGCAAACAGTATCAGCATAAAATAGAAAGTTGGTATCCCCAAGGGGATTCGAACCCCTGTTACCGCCGTGAAAGGGCGGTGTCCTAGGCCTCTAGACGATGGGGACCCGGACATATTGTTTTACTTCTAATATAACGAAGACCTATAAGTCACACTTTAGAAGGCTATTAAAGTGAAACCGCCGTGCTGTTTAAACAAAATAGCGCGGTGTCCTAGGCGCTCTCTTCTTGACGATGGAGACCCGGACTGCATTAGACTCTGCAAAGAGTGAATCACTCATTAAGTTCTGTAGGCTAAAACTTAACGCTTTTTAATTTCTCGATAATCATCAAGAAAAATAAATAGTGGTATCCCCAAGGGGATTCGAACCCCTGTTACCGCCGTGAAAGGGCGGTGTCCTAGGCCTCTAGACGATGGGGACCCGGACATATTGTTTTACTTCTAATATAACGAAGACCTATAAGTCACACTTTAGAAGGCTATTAAAGTGAAACCGCCGTGCTGTTTAAACAAAATAGCGCGGTGTCCTAGGCGCTCTCTTCTTGACGATGGAGACCCGGACTGCATTAGACTCTGCAAAGAGTGAATCACTCATTAAGTTCTGTAGGCTAAAACTTAACGCTTTTTAATTTCTCGATAATCATCAAGAAAAATAAATAGTGGTATCCCCAAGGGGATTCGAACCCCTGTTACCGCCGTGAAAGGGCGGTGTCCTAGGCCTCTAGACGATGGGGACCCGGACATATTGTTTTACTTCTAATATAACGAAGACCTATAAGTCACACTTTAGAAGGCTATTAAAGTGAAACCGCCGTGCTGTTTAAACAAAATAGCGCGGTGTCCTAGGCGCTCTCTTCTTGACGATGGAGACCCAGACTGCATTAGACTCTGCAAAGAGTGAATCACTCATTAAGTTCTGTAGGCTAAAACTTAACGCTTTTTAATTTCTCGATAATCATCAAGAAAAATAAATAGTGGTATCCCCAAGGGGATTCGAACCCCTGTTACCGCCGTGAAAGGGCGGTGTCCTAGGCCTCTAGACGATGGGGACCCGGACATATTGTTTTACTTCTAATATAACGAAGACCTATAAGTCACACTTTAGAAGGCTATTAAAGTGAAACCGCCGTGCTGTTTAAACAAAATAGCGCGGTGTCCTAGGCGCTCTCTTCTTGACGATGGAGACCCGGACTGCATTAGACTCTGCAAAGAGTGAATCACTCATTAAGTTCTGTAGGCTAAAACTTAACGCTTTTTAATTTCTCGATAATTACCAAGAAAAATAAATAGTGGTATCCCCAAGGGGATTCGAACCCCTGTTACCGCCGTGAAAGGGCGGTGTCCTAGGCCTCTAGACGATGGGGACCCGGACATATTGTTTTACTTCTAATATAACGAAGACCTATAAGTCACACTTTAGAAGGCTATTAAAGTGAAACCGCCGTGCTGTTTAAACAAAATAGCACGGTGTCCTAGGCGCTCTCTTCTTAACGATGGAGACCCAGACTGCATTAGACTCTGCAAAGAGTGAATACTCATTAAGTTCTGTAGGCTAAAACTTAACGCTTCTTAATTTCTCGATAATTATCAAGAAAAATAAATAGTGGTATCCCCAAGGGGATTCGAACCCCTGTTACCGCCGTGAAAGGGCGGTGTCCTAGGCCTCTAGACGATGGGGACCCGGACTGCATTAGACTCTGCAAAGAGTGAATCACTCATTAAGTTCTGTAGGCTAAAACTTAATGCTTTCACTTAGTTAGATGGTGGAGCCTAGCGGGATCGAACCGCTGACCTCAACACTGCCAGTGTTGCGCTCTCCCAGCTGAGCTAAGGCCCCGCACTAACTAAATCACTTTTGAGTGCACTTCAAGCATTTGCCATCAGTGTCTCAACTGCGAGGCGCATTCTATGCAGCACACCCAAAAGTGTCAACTCGTTTTTTAGGAATTTATTCTATTTGCTACAAATTCAATCGCTTTGGAGATTCTTTGCTCACAACGAGCCTTTCCAACCAAGAATAAGGTTAAATCGACAGCAGGTGACATCCCTGCCCCAGTTACTGCGACACGCAAAGGCATACCAACTTTTCCCATACCAACTTCTAATTCACTGGCTGTGTCTTCAATCGCTTGATGTATTGACTCTAGGGTCCACTCTTCCAATTCAGACAATTTTGCTTGGATCAGCTTAAGTGGTTCCATAGCAACACCCCTAAGGTGTTTCTTCGCGGCGTTTTCGTCAAAATCAGTAAAGTCTTCATAGAAGTAGCGGCTAGATGCTGCTAACTCTTTCAAGGTTTTCGCTCGTTCAGACAGCGCTGAAACCACTTCAGACAGTTTAGGTCCATTACTCATATCAATATTTTGATCATCCATGTGCCACTTTAGATGAGTAGCAACATATTCTGGGTCCATCTCTTTAATATAGTGTTGGTTCAACCAAACTAACTTCTCAGTATTAAAAGCTGAGGCAGCTTTGTTGATATCATCAAGCTTAAATAATTGCTTCATCTCATCGATAGAGAACACTTCTTGGTCACCATGTGACCAGCCTAAGCGAACAAGGTAGTTAAGCAATGCTTCAGGTAAGTAACCATCATCGCGATACTGCATAACCCCAACAGCGCCATGGCGCTTTGACAATTTAGCGCCATCGTCACCCAAGATCATCGCTACATGCGCATATTCAGGAATAGGAGCACCAAGAGCTTTCAGAATATTTATCTGACGTGGAGTGTTATTGATATGGTCTTCACCACGAACAACACAAGTAATGCCCATATCCCAGTCATCAACGACAACGCAGAAATTATAAGTAGGCGTACCTTCGGTACGGGCAATAATCAAATCATCTAGCATGTCATTTGATATTTCAATACGGCCACGTACATGGTCATCAAATACAACGCTGCCTTCTGTTGGGTTTTTGAATCGAATAACATAAGGTTCATCAGTCTCGCGAGGCGCTTTATCACGACAGCAACCGTCATACTTTTGCTGTTCACCTTTAGCAGCTTGCTCTTCACGCATAAGTTCAATACGTTCACGACTGCAGTAACACTTATAAGCACTGCCCTGCTCTAGCATTTGAGCAATGATTTCGTTATAACGATCGAAACGCTTTGTTTGATAGTACGGACCTTCATCCCACGTCAAACCTAACCATTCCATACCTTCTAGAATCGCAGCACAAGCCTCGGGGGTTGAACGTTCAATATCTGTATCTTCTACTCGTAATACAAATTCACCTTGGTTTGCACGTGCATATAACCATGAATAAAGTGCTGTTCGAGCACCACCAACGTGCAAAAAACCAGTAGGGCTTGGTGCAAAACGCGTCTTAATTGTCATAATGGGACACTGACCTATATAGAAAGTCTAAATAATAGACTGTACCAATGAATGTGGCGCACATTCTAACAGTCAAAGCCCTCAGGTAAAATAGCCCTGCTACTATATGGCAAATTTTGTGGCCAAAATGATATTTGCATCGTGGCCCTTTTGCCTTACTCAACTATAAACAACATTGCCAAGCCCCAAAAATAAGGAACTATTGATTGCTGCCCGATGATTCTTAGCTCTCTATTAATGATCATAATGATTAGGGGATGGATTTCGCATTAGGTATTTTCGAAACAAACAAGTCACTGCGAGTGAGCATAGATAGGGACCGTCTAACTGCTAGATTGGTGTATAACTTTTAAAAGACCAATTCAGGCTGTAATCAGCTCCCCACAACCTAAATAAAGTTTGGTTTTCAATTATTGCAATGAAACCATTGTACTTGTACAGAAAATAAACTTAACAGCCCCCTGATTTCCCTACAGATAGCGAAAAGCTCAACACTGAGTTAACTCCCTCTTTATTTACCCGCTGAATAAACCTCCGCTTCAAACCTTTGAGGTAATAATTTAATCACTTAACGCAAGATATAGTACTGTATGTGATTAACTATGCGTCAATACGTGCGAAATTGAACCGTACACCATCTTTTATCTAAAAAAGCGTTGACAGTAGATCGTTCCCCCCTATAATACGGCCCCACACAGCGAGGTCGATTAGCTCAGCTGGGAGAGCACCTCCCTTACAAGGAGGGGGTCACTGGTTCGAGCCCAGTATCGACCACCATTCTTTTCGTAAAGAATTAAAACATTATGAAATCCCAGGTCGATTAGCTCAGCTGGGAGAGCACCTCCCTTACAAGGAGGGGGTCACTGGTTCGAGCCCAGTATCGACCACCATTCTTTTCGTAAAGAATTAAAACATTATGAAATCCCAGGTCGATTAGCTCAGCTGGGAGAGCACCTCCCTTACAAGGAGGGGGTCACTGGTTCGAGCCCAGTATCGACCACCATTCTTTTATACCTCTTCGTAAAAAAATATCGCCAATCTAGTTCATTTTAATCCATCAGCATTAACCGAATTCAACTATCCTTTAGTATCTTCTATTTTTGGATGAATCTCATGGCTGACGTTAGTCAATCGGCTTCTCTTTCGAGTATTGCTGCCTACTTAAAACTTACCTACCAATATGATCAACAAACCGCGATCGTAGAGGCGAAAGAGGTGATGAATAACCTTGTCAGAATGCGTCAAAAAGGGTTTATTACCGGGTGGTACTTCGACGAGCATGGCCACCTAGAACTACTGCCCAGCGATAGTGTGATGCAACAAATAAATCCCAATAAATAGTCCGTGCTCTGGGGGCAATTAAGCCAAGAGTTTTCTTTCTCCTTTTACGAACTGTGAGACTTAAAACTGCACATCGACAATAGGCTTTAACTAGAACTCTACCAACCCCACTCCTCCCGCTAAACACTCACGCAAGTTAGCCCGTTGCACTTTAAGGGTATTAAACCAAACCTTAACGTAACAAGCCAAAACCTCATAAGCAGTTAGTTCAAACAATTTGCTTCCAGCAAAATCGACTTACTCACCTAAATACCAATTCAGAATAAAAAGTTGATCTACTCAGAGTACTTTTGCCGAACTAACTCAAGGCAGGCTAACCCAAAGTGAGTAATGGCATAATGGCTATTCCTTTATGAGTTCATTCGTTGCCAAAGTAGGCAGTAAAAAACACTCATTACAGGCGAGTCTTGCCGGTTCAGATCCTGTGTTAATAAGCTTGAGCGTAGAATAACGATGCCCTTCACTCATTAACTGAACTCAAAACCGCTAAACTCTCGCAGAGCGATCCAATCTTTATTCTGATTGGTACCACCCAATTAAGTAAACTTTTTTATTTACATAACTAGCTAGACATGCGATATTCATTGCTCTCTTAACTAGCAGTAGATTAAATAGATGCCTATCGCCGTGCAACAAACCGAAGCCAAAAGAATACTGATGATCACATTGATTGTGACCCTAATCAGTGTTGCAGGTATTGCTCTGCCGTACCCGATTTTAGCGCCGCTTTTCGAACAAGGTGACAGTGCATTGAGCCAGTTCATGGGGCTGCCAAAAGAGTTATTACTAGGCATCGTTTTGGGGGTTACCCGTTAGGTATTATTATTGGTAGCTCTTTTATTGGTTCATTGTCAGACAGTTACGGTAGACGCAGACTCTTAACTCTCACGTTAGTAGGAAGTGGTCTCGGGTATAGCGCAACGGCATTCGCTGCGTTATCTGGTAACTTTGCACTGTTCTGTATAGCAAGGCTTCTCACAGGTGTGTGTGAAGGAAACATTTCGATTGCGCGGGCAATCGCGGCAGATCTTCACCCTATTATCGACAAAGCGCGCAGTTTTTCGCTTATCAGCGCCATGGGTTACGGTGGTTACCTTCTCGGCCCTCTTTTAGGTGGGTATTTAATTTACTCGGGAATTGAAACTGTGTTTATTGTGGCGGCATTGGCTTGTTTTATATGTGCTGGGCTCAGTCACTTTATGATGCCAACGAGTTTAAACAAAACGATACAAGCCCCCAGCCACTCATCTAGCTTTGTCCTGTTGCGGCAGGTGGATCTACGACGATTCTTTATGTTGTACTTACTGCTAACGACTGGGGTTAACCTCTATTACGAATATTACCCTTTGCATTTAGTGAGACAATTTAACTACACACCAGTAGATATCAGTTGGGCAACAGTATTTTTAACCGCTTGTATGATCTTTACCAGTATATGGATAAACCCAATAATCCAGCGAACTATGTCACATGCAAGCGCAGGCTTAGTTGGAGTGATTGTATTTGGCTCATCCCTTGTGGCACTGCCTTTTATTGACAACCAATTTTACTTAGTCTCGTTTGCACTAATGGGCGCTGGTATCGCCATTTACAACGGATTTTTACCCGTATACTTGTCCAATTCATATCAAAATAATGCTCAAGGTCAGCTAATGGGCATGCTGGTCACCGTTTTCTGTTTAGGCAATCTTTTTGCTGCAGGGCTTGGCAGCGTATTAAGCATGATTGATGTTAAGTGGAGTTTACTCGGAGGTGCTTTGGTGACTTTCTTCGCCGCAGCGGTATTCTTTCACGGTCATTACAAAGCGCAGATATGGCCGCAACCAGCGAATGCTACAGCTGAAATTTAGTACATTAATACTTGCACTAAACGATGAATGATAAGGGGCTTTTCGCCTCTGCTGGCGATAGTAATTTTACCACCAGTGCAGCGAGTACTAACAGACATAACATCGATCCCAGTACCACGCCTTGCCAGCCCCATTGCTGCCAAAATGGTAGCAAATATGGCCCGCCAATAGCGGCACCAAGGTAATAACTACACAAATAAAGGGCCGTTGCTTTGGCGCGATGTTGCTTAGCGATAAAGGCGACCCAAGCATTACAGCTACTGTGGATTAGGAAAAAACCAAACGAAGAGATTAAAAAACCAATATAGATGGCGGCTACAGTATCAAACAGTGTAAACAAGGAGCCTAACACTAATGCGATAACAGACGTAATATACACCCGCTTAACACCGCTATTCTTTATCCATTTTGCACTGCGATATGATGCATAGGTACCACTTAAATAGCAGAGGAAAATTAAAGTCACCTCGAAAGGCCCCTGCATAAACGGCGTATCCATTAAATGCAATTGAATATAGCTAAATTGATTGACCATCACCATAAATGCACTGCCGCTAATCAAGTAAATCAACCTCAACTTAGGGTTCGCTAAATGACTGTAAAAACCCTTTAAATCTGCGTGTAATGCCTCTTTGTTCAGTATCAACTTAGTCTTGGTAAACTTACTCTCTGGCAATAAACGAGTCGCGAGTAAAGCTCCGATTAATGATATAACAGCTAACAACATCATTGCTTCCTGCCATTGTAAATACTCCGATATCAGCCCACCGAGTAACCTTCCCGCAATACCACCAATACTGTTAGCCGCAATATAGATAGCCGCCGCTTTTAGCAGTACATGGCCACCTAGTTCATCTTTGAAATAAGCCATCGCCATAGCAGGAACTGAAGCTAGCAGCGCCCCTTGAACCATTCTTAAAGCGACTAACTGACCAAAGTCAGTAATAAAGATGGCAACTATATCTACCATCACCAATAGATAAAGACTGATAAGAATGGGCCGTTTACGACCTACTCTGTCTGACATGACTGCAAATAGTAATAACGAAAACGCCATGGTGAAACTTGTCACCGACAGCAGTAACGTTGCGTGGGATTTAGAGACTGAGAATGTGGCGGCAATCAAGGGCAACATACCCTGCACTAGGTATAGATTGATAAAAATAACAATTGAAGCAATTGATAACCCACCAATCAGCTTCAACTCGCGGTTACTATTTACCTGCTCTACAGTGCTGCTCATTATCATGACTCATTATAAAACCGCCTTAGTGCCAAATAGCATAGCAATTGAAGATATATAACGATAATAATTAAAAGCACCCACATTTATTGATTTTTATTATGGAAGGTGTTGTGTCAAATCCGCTAGTATTGGATTCAGCAACGGACAATGATTGCCGTTAAAATTAAAAGTGGGTTCGCGATGGATATAAAACAGTTAAAGCACTTAGATGCGCTAATCACTTTTGGAGGTTTTACAAAAGCTGCACAGCAATTGAATATAGCGCAACCAGCACTAAGCCAGAGCATTAAAAGGCTAGAAGACTCCCTTGGGGTTACATTAGTCGATAGAGGCGCGCATAAGCGTAGTAAGGCGCTCTCACTCACAGCTGAGGGACGCGCGCTGCATCAACACGCAAAACTCATCATCAAAAATATGGTACAAGCCGAAGCTCATATAAAATCGATGGCTAACTTAACTAAAGGGGAAGTCAGAGTGGCGGTGCCGGGAATGCTCGGTTCCTTCTACTTACCTAGCCGCTTAATGGCGTTTAGGCATCAACATCCTGATCTTAAATTGTCTCTTTTTGAAGGCGGCACCCGCGATACACTTAAAATGTTACGCCGTGAAGATGTAGATATCGCCATTATCACAGCCAATGATTTAGATGATAACTTTGACAGCCATCTGCTATTACAGGAGCAGATGGTAGTTGCAGTCGGTAAACATCACCCTTTAGCGGCTCAGGGAACTGTGCCACTGGATCAGTTTTTCCAACATGATCTGGTGCTATTTAAGCAAGGTTACTTTCATCGGGAATGGATGCTTGAACAAGCCAAGTTATTAGGTCTTAACGCCAGTATCGCTTTTGAAACCAATCTGATTAATCTTATAAAACAGGTTGTAGCCCAAGAGTACGGGATCACCAGTGTGTTAAAGATGGTAATTGAGCAAGATGACGATATCCTTGCGAAACCTTTTGACCCGCCCGTTTATCTAGACTTGCATATAGCCTGGAAAAAACAGCGCCCAATCAGCAAAGCCGATCGAGCGTTTGTCGATTTTTTAATGGAAAACCGTTAAAAAGTACCACGCGCCTACCAGCTCCACTTTAGCTTGCGTCGTGTTGATTCTCTGGCATAGCATCGATAAACACTTGCTGCGTTAAACAATGGGCATTAATCCGCACGATATTTGGAAATGGCGTCATATCCACTTTAAAGCGCTCAGCATTGTATACCTGTGGCACCAAGCATAAATCGGCTAAGGTAATGCTATCACCAAAACAAAAATCACCGCTATATTGTGCTAATTGTTGCTCTAACGCCGTAAAACCTTGAATCACCCAGTTGTGATACCACTCTGTTTTAGCGCTATCCGTTATATCTAGTTCCGAAGCCAAGTACTGCAATACTTTAAGGTTATTTAGCGGGTGAACTTCGCTTGCAACAGTAAGCGACATTGCTCGTACAATTGCTTTGTCATATGCATTATCAGGCAGTAACGAACTGCCCTTATAAACCTCATCAAGATACTCTATGATCGCTACTGACTGAGTTAATGCGAGCTCTTGGCCGTTATCATTGCTAATGACTAGGGTTGGAACCAACTCCTGTGCATTCAATGCAGTATATGACGATTGATGCTGCTCTCCGCCATTTTTAACTAAATGGACCGAGATCTGCTCTGCGGTTAATCCTTTATGATTAAGTGCTATCCGCACACGATAAGCTGCGCTTGAGCGCCAGTATCCATACAATTTCATCATGATTTCTCTCTCCCAATGCTTAAACAAAAAAGAGTTAATCCACAACGAATTAACTCTCTTTTCTATTTAATTTAAAGCCTTATTGCAACTTAAGCTTTATATTCGACAACCTGTTGATCAATGGTGCCAAATATTGATTGGTTGTTCTCATCCAGCATCTCGATACGAACGCGGTCACCAAAGCCCATAAATGGTGTTGTTGGCTTACCATCGGCAATGGTTTCTAGCATACGCGTTTCTGCTAAGCAGCTTGAGCCTGCACTGCGGTCGTAGTTTGAGATAGTGCCCGAACCAATAATCGCACCCGCTCCCAATGGACGAGTCTTAGCTACATGAGAAACCAGTTGGCTGAAGTTAAACGTCATGTCCACCCCTGCATTTGGTTGGCCAAAAAGCGCATTATTTAAATGGGTGATCAAAGGTAGATGTACTTTGCTATCTTGCCACTTATCATTTAGTTCATCTGGCGTCACAGCGACAGGAGAAAAACTACTTGATGGTTTAGCTTGGAAAAATCCGAAACCTTTAGCCAGTTCACCCGGAATTAGGTTTCTCAATGACACATCATTAACTAACATAAGGAGTTTAATGTGTTTATCGGCATTTTCAGTGGTAACGCCCATTGGTACATCATCAGTGATTACTGCAATTTCTGATTCGAAATCAATGCCCCACTCTTCACTTGCTAAAGGGATATCCGCTTTAGGCGCAATAAAGCAATCAGAACCACCCTGATACACTAAAGGGTCGGTCCAGAACGTTGCAGGCATTTCAGCACCACGCGCTTTACGAACCAACTCAACGTGATTGACATAAGCACTACCGTCAGCCCATTGATATGCACGAGGCAATGGAGATAGGCATTTAGCCTCATCAAACTCTACGGCGTTATCCATCAAACCTTGGTTTAATGCATCATATAACTCTACCAATTGTGGGTTAAGTAGATCCCATGCATCCAGTAATTGCTGCATAGTATGAGCAATAGCAGGTACCGCAACCGCTTTAGTTAGATCACGGCTCACTAACATTAACTGGCCGTCACGGCGTCCATTATCATAACTTGCTAACTTCATACTTACTCCTAATAAAATGTGGCTAGCTGACTAATTCTGCTTCAGTTTCTGAGGTGTTTTCATCATGCTCTCGCCTTAATCTGCTCATAGAATGACACTAACTAGCACAACAGGGGAATAGCGTGAGCTAAATCACACTAAATCGCTATGCCACTCAAATTGTAAACATATAATTACAGCCTATCTAAGATAGGCTGTAATTGAGATTCTTTGGCTTCTATTGCTGTTAAAGCAAACACTGGCAATCAGTGGTTACAAGGCTTTGTGCTTACTAATTTTGTATTCACGCAGTTTATTTGCGATTGCAGTATGAGACACGCCTAACTTTTTAGCCAATTGTCGTGTACTTGGGTAAGCTGGATACAAGCGTCGCAATAAACTGGCCTCAAACTGCTTCATTGCCTGCTCAAGGCTACCTTCGAACTGATGGTCAAAATAGCCAAACCCTTCAGCATAAGATGGTAGTTTAAGCTGCTCAACCGTTAACTCGGCACTGCCGTCCCACATAGATACCGCTCTAAATATGGCATTTTTTAGCTGGCGCACATTTCCAGGCCATGCGTAACCAAGTAAATGCTCACGGCACTCGCCTGAGATCCGACGAATTGGGATCGATAACTGCTGACTGTAATGCTCTAAGAACATTTCGGTTAGCGGGATCACATCCACTTTTCGTTCTCGTAGAGAAGGAACATGGAAGCTTAATACATGAATTCGATAGTAAAGATCCTCCCTAAACTCGCCACTTTGACAGAGTTCAGCAAGATTCTTTTGCGTTGAACAGATAATACGTACATCACTACGCACCTCTTCATCGCCGCCAACACGTCTGAATGTGCCATCTTGTAAAAAGCGTAATAGTTTAACTTGAGCAGATCTCGACATCTCTGCGATTTCATCTAAAAAGACGGTACCGCCTTTCGCCTCTTCAAAGAAGCCTCGCTTAACCACGCTACCATTACTGACGAAACCAAATAGCTCCTCTTCAGCGGCACTATCAGGCATCGCTGCGCAGTTAATTGCAATAAACGGTTGATCTCGGCGCATACTGGCGTCATGGCAAGCACGAGACATCAACTCTTTACCGGTACCAGTTTCCCCAGTGATCAATAATGGCGCGTCAAGCTGAGCCATTCTACGCGCTTGTACTAACACCTCTTTCATCTTGTCACTGGTGGCTAATACATTCTCAAAACCTGTCGTTTGATTTTGCAGCGCATTAAATTGTTTACCTAACCGTGCTGGAGATTTCAGAGATACCACGGCACCCGCGAGGATCGGGGTCTGGCTACCATCAGGTAAATAAATAGGTAGCATCTCAGCCAAATACTCATTCTCGCCGATGTTAACGCGTGTTGCTTGAGCCAATACTGTTGTCTCACTAAGCCAGCGGCTGAAATTGAAACCTTGCACCCAGTGGCCAATCGATTCGTCTAAAATCTCATGCTCCGCCATCCCTATAATATGCAGGGCAGATTCATTAACGATACGAATACGACCTTTAATATCGAGTGAAAATACAGAATCAGGCAGAGTCTTCAGCAAAGTTTTGAGCGCATAATGCTCCTGCTCAGAAGGCATAAATGACACAGTGCGTACATCATGAACCCCCTCTACTTTGCGAATAAGTGGCAGTAATTCACTGAGCGTATCGAAACTGACTTCAGCAAATTGTAGATACAGAAAACCTTGGTTGCTCGCATCGATAGCGAACAAGTTGATCCCATAATCTTCCATTATCAATAATATATCTTTAGCTAGACCGACTCGGTCTAAACAGCTGACTTCCAAGCGCATACTATTGCAGTTCCCTTTTGTAGATAGTCGTTATTGGGATAAAACCAATTGCATTAATTATTCGATGGCTTTGTTTTCAAACCTGAAGCGTGATGGATAGCAAATATCTACCGCGGCATAGTCCGAAAGTGACCTTAAATCATCAAATAGTTAATAAAACTGAAATTAAGCAAATAGCTATAAATCTATGAGTTAACGTCTGAATTTGTATTCAAAAATCAAATTAATTCAATAGACCGAGAAGTCGATAAGCTTAATTCGCCTATACGTTAGAAGGTTATGGCAGTTGTGGCAAGACTTGTTTACAGCAGATTTGTAACATAAAGAAAATAAATGCGTGCAAGTTACCCAGCACGCAATTCAATTAGTCTAGCAAGGTATCTGTTTTAGCGGCCATGATGAAATCATTCTTATGCAACCCCTTTATTGAATGAGACCACCAAGTCACTGTGACTTTACCCCATTCAGTTAAAATGCCAGGGTGATGAAAATCAGCTTCAGCCAGATCGGCCAGCTTATTAGTAAATGCCATGGCCAATTTAAAATTTTTAAATTTATACACGCGCTCAAGCTGCATAATGCCGTCACGCACTTCTACCGTCCAGTCTGGGATCATACGTACAAGTTCGCCCAGCTCGGCATCACTTACTTTAGGCGCGTCAGCTTGGCAGGCTTCACATTTCATTTGTGCTAATTCAGTCATTCTATTTCCTTTCATTCTGTTATTTTTATCTTCAACCTAGCAGTCGGCTTTAATCTTAATTGGTATCAGATCCACCCTGCGGTTTTACTCATTGTTATTAACCCACTTTGGCTGGATAAGTCGCCTCGAATAAACCAAGTTGTTTAGCTTTGTTAACCGCGCCCATAATATCCATCTCAGCTATTTTATCGAGTTCGCAGATATCACTGATTGCATAGTAGATGGGCTGCATAATATCGATACGATAAGGTGTACGCATCACATCCACCAAGTCAAAAGGTCTGATTTCAGGCTCATCTCCCATCACAAATTCAGTTTCTCCTGGCGAGCTTAAAATACCACCACCATAGATACTCAAATCATTATTGTTACCACTAATAACGCCAAACTCAACGGTAAACCAATACAATCGCGCTAAGAAAACCCGCTCCTGCTTACTGGCTGCGAGTCCCAACTTGCCATACAGATGAGAAAAGTGCGCAAAAGAGGGATTAGTCAGCAATGGGCAATGGCCAAAAACTTCGTGAAATATATCTGGCTCTTGCAAGTAATCGAGCTCTTCACGGCTACGGATAAATGTCGCGACTGGGAATGACTTATTTGCTAATAATTCAAAAAACTTTCCGAATGAAATCAGCGCGGGTACAGCCGCTGTTTTCCAGCCGGTCGTCTGTTGAAGCACTGCATCAATCTCATTTAGCTGCGGGATCCTGTCGTTTGGTAGCGCTAAACGGTCTAATCCATCTATATAAGCTTGGCACGCTCGGCCAGGCAAGTTGACAAGCTGCCTCGAATAGAGCTCCTGCCAAATATCATGTTCATTTTGTGGGTATTGTATAAAGCCGTTCGCATCAGGCAAACGAGCCGTATAGTTAGTCGCTTTGCTCATATTAGTAAAAACACTGGTAACGATTCCTGCCTACATAGTTAACCAAAGTTGATATTTTGTTAACCAGATCACAGTTTAAACTTTGATGCTTCAGCACAGCCTTGCGTAACCATAAGTTTACATCCGCACAAGCTAGTGCTAAAAAAGCTTTTATTAACAGTAGATTTGTTGTAAGCCATAATTTACAGATGCTAATAACATTGGTGAATTTAGCCCGAGTTAGCCTAGAAAAGCTATGACACTCATCTTTTTAGCTAAGCAACGACGTACGCTTTCACTCAGACAGAAGCAAACCGACAGGCTTGATTACTACAATTTCGAATAAAAACCGAGCGGATAAGCGACAAAATTAGTAATTATCAAGCCACTTTATCAAATTCAAAGCACACGTGATAAAAATTCAGTATAGAATAGTGCTAGAGCGCTAATCCATTGATAGGGACAGTAGGAATACGATGAAACAACATAAGATTAAAAAAGCAGTAATCCCAGTTGCAGGCCTTGGTACACGGATGCTACCAGCGACAAAAGCAATGCCTAAAGAGATGCTGCCAGTGATGGATAAACCCCTTATCCAATATGTTGTCAAAGAAGCAATTGCTGCGGGTATTAAAGAGATCGTTTTAGTCACTCACGCCAGTAAAAACTCAGTCGAGAACCACTTCGACACCAGCTTTGAGTTAGAAGCCCATCTAGAGCGCCGGGTAAAACGTCAACTTCTTGCAGAAGTACAAAGCATTTGCCCTGCAGACGTTACCATCATTAGTGTGCGTCAAGCCCAGGCAAAAGGCTTAGGTCATGCAATTTTATGTGCCAAGACTATTGTGGGTGATGCGCCATTTGCAGTGCTGTTACCAGATGTGATTGTCGATGATTCTAGCAGTAACTTAGCGAAAGATAATTTGGCACAGATGGTAAAGCTATTTGATGAAACCGAAGTAGGCCAAATCATGGTAGAAGGCGTGCCTCATGATCAGGTTGATCAATACGGTATTGCAGACATCAATGGCGAAGAGTTACAGCCAGGGGAGTCATTACCACTAAGTCAGCTAGTTGAAAAGCCAGCGGTTGAGGAAGCACCATCAAACCTTGGTGTGGTTGGCCGATACGTGCTGCCAGCAGATATTTGGTCTTACCTAGCTAAAACACCAGCCGGCGCAGGCGATGAGATCCAGTTAACCGACGCGATAGCGATGCTGATGGAAAATCAAACCGTTAACGCTTATTACATGCAAGGTAAGAGTCATGATTGCGGTAATAAACTCGGCTATATGCAAGCCAACGTAGAGCACGCTTTGCGCCACAAGGATATAGGCCCAGAGTTTGCTGAATATATTAAGTCTATCGCTAAAAGCCTTTAGCACTTAAATAGATAATGACGATTATATTGCAAGTAAGGATTTAACGATGACAATTTTGGTAACTGGCGGTGCAGGTTATATCGGCACTCATACTGTAGTTGAACTGCTCAATAACGGCAGCGATGTGGTTATTCTCGACAATCTCAGTAACTCAAGCGTGACAGCACTTGAGCGCGTTGAGCAGATCACAGGAAAATCAGTCACTTTCTATCAAGGTGATATTCTCAATAAACCTTTTTTACAAAAGCTATTCACAGATCACGATATTGAGTCAGTTATCCATTTCGCTGGGCTTAAAGCAGTTGGTGAATCTGTTGAGCAACCGCTACGCTATTATGAAAATAATGTCACAGGCACCATAGTGCTGTGCCAGGTAATGGCTGAGTTCAATGTGAAGAACATCGTTTTTAGCTCTTCGGCAACCGTTTACGGTGATCCGGCATCTCTACCGATTACTGAAGATTTCCCAACGGGTGCAACCAACCCCTACGGCCAGTCAAAATTGATGGTAGAGCATGTTTTAGCTGATCTGCATCATTCAGATCCTAGCTGGAACATTGCCCGTTTAAGGTACTTCAACCCTGTAGGCGCGCACGATAGCGGTTTGATTGGTGAAGATCCTAACGATATTCCTAACAACTTAATGCCCTTCATTACCCAAGTCGCTGTGGGCAAACGTGAACAGTTAAGTGTATTTGGCAATGATTACGATACCGTTGACGGCACTGGTGTGCGTGATTACATCCACGTCGTTGACCTAGCAGTTGGGCACCTACGAGCACTGGACAAACTGCGCACTAAACCAGGGTTGGTGACTTATAACTTAGGTACTGGCCAAGGTTACAGCGTGCTAGAAATGGTAGCAGCATTTGAGAAAGCCAGCGGTACAGAGATTAAGTATCAACTCGTTGCAAGACGAGCCGGTGATATTGCTGCGTGCTATGCAAACCCAGATAAGGCACAAACTGAGCTTAACTGGCAAGCGACCCACACTATCGATGATATGGCGCAAAGTAGCTGGCATTGGCAGTCCAGTAACCCAAATGGCTACAGCAGCTAGAAGTCGAAAGTCATTTTTAGCATTAGTTCAATATCGTTTTAACCAAGAGTAAAAGTCATGAGCAGCATCAATCAAAGTCGACGTCGTCTATTTAGCCGTAAAAAAAGTGATGCTGTTCATCTGCCTTGGGTAAAGGGGGATATCGCGTTTACCGATGAGTGCACTCGTTGTGATAAGTGCATTTCGGCATGTGAAACTAACATTATTATTAAAGGCGATGGAGGGTTTCCTGAGGTCAACTTTAGTATTGATGAATGCACCTTTTGTAAAAAGTGTGTAGAGGCATGCCCCGAGCCTTTATTTATCCAAACCGATGAGGCTCCTTGGGCTATTGCTGCCTCAATTCAAAATACTTGTATGGCGTATCAAGGTATATGGTGCCAAAGCTGCAAGGATGCCTGCGATGAAAGAGCCATTAGCTTTACCATGGCGGTTGGCAAAGCGCCTCAGCCATCCATTGATACTGATGCATGTACAGGTTGTGGCGCTTGTGTTGCTCCCTGCCCGTCCGACGCAATACTGATAAAGCAATGATTAACCATCGTATTTTTCGTATTAAAATTTTTTACTATCAATAAGCTACTTTATTTAAGCCTAAAGCCTGACTTTTCTCAATCGATTCATTGCCAAAATAATGACATCAAGCGCCAAATATAAGTGGTTTTTAATTGCTTTTTTTCAAGGTAACATCAAGCTACCTTGACTAATAGCGACGCATTTATGTTTAAAAGAAAGAAAAGCGGTGGGCTCACTTTTATTGCCCAAGGAACCAAGCTAACAGGTGAGAGCGAATTCACTGCTGAGGCATTAGTCTCCGGTGAGCTTTATGGCGACATCCAATCAACAAACAACATTACTATTGAGCAGGATGGCCTTATTGACGGCGTGTTGAATTGCCAAGAACTCAGAGTCTCAGGCACTTTCCGCGGAAAATTGCATTGCAATAAACTCAATATCACCAGTACAGGTATTGTTGACGGCGAAGTCACCTGTCAATCAATGGAAATTTTTGAAGGCGGTCAATTTATTGGAATGCGTGTCCGTGACGACATCGCCTTTCTACCGGCATCTTCGAAGGAAAAACTCGAATCCACTAACACTGAGCAAATTGAAGATGCACAGCTAACGGCTAATGGCTAATGGCTAACGCTTTATGTAGACGAGTAATGACCGAGGCTAGGTTTATCACTTGATAAACTTAGCTCTTCAAATCTTATACCAATTCAGTATAAGAAGTTGATCTACTCCGCGATCAAATCTTTATACTGATTGGTATTACTCATCGCTCTCCATTATTGCTTGGCGCTGATAACGCCTCAGTAATGAAACAAACTCTTCAGCAGGCCTATCTAACGCATCCGTGGCAATATACAAGTGATAGCCTAAGTGGCTACCCAGTATTCGACATCGATGACCAAACATCGCAAGTACGCCCTTATAACGGCTGTCATCTTCGATAAATGGGGTAAACTCAGCACTCATTTGATTTTCTAACGTGGATAGGTCCTCATCTTGAGCTGATACCGTCATCAGCAGCGGCCTTTGCTCAGTCAGCAAGCCAGAAGCTAATCGCAGTGAAATACAATCTAATACTGGTCCCACAGTTTTTAACTTAATACCAATATAGGGCAAAGTGATGGTTTCAAGTCCTTGAGTGACTCGAGGTTGATCAAGGCGCTGAATATTTTCCCAGTCGACCTGAACCTCACCGCGGCGATGAAAATAGCGTATTCCCTGAGGAGCAATACTCATTGTAACCTCGGGCTCTACCAGCTTAGAAACGCCGAGTACTACGGCAATAGCACCTAGTGCAAAACAGATGATACCTGGCGTAAATAGATGGCTGCCCGCAAGGAAAAGTCCAATTCCAACAACAACACCAGTGATACCGATGAAAGTGAGGGTCAATCCATTACGTTTGTTGGGGGACTTGATGAGCAATGTTTGTAAATTCGATTGTTCCAAAATGCGCTCTACTATTGGTTGATTTAAAGGTGATTAATCAGCTGTATAAGCTAATGGCTTGTTTCGGTGACGAAACAACTCGCTACTACCAACGTCAGAGTTGACTAATTTTCATGCTTAAATTTAAACCAGAGTAGGCCTAAATATTCATGGATTGCACGTTGTGACGATAATAAGCTTTGCGCATCAAAATACCACCAATAGGTTTTTCTTTGGGCAAAATCTGTCGGCGCAGCAGTGGCATTTAAACCTGAATTTTCAAAAATTGCCATCGAACGCGGCATATGACTCGCTGATGTCACTAGTCTAAAGGGGGCATCTGCAACCTCCCATTGCATAAACTGCGCTTCTTCAATGGTATCTTTTGCAAGTGGGAATTTAATAATAGCGTTTGGATTAACGCCTAGCTCTACGGCTGCATCAAACATAACATCCGCATGAGCGCGAGTATTTAATCCGCCGCTCCATCCACTAACGACTAACTGACAGTCTTGGCCTAATGACAGTTGTCTTATTCCTTCACTCAATCTCGCTAACCCCGTATTCGATAACTGTTGCACAGCAGGTTGGTTTTCAACTTCATCATGACCACTGCCTAATACCATGACTAAACACCCGCTTCCCATCGGCTCATTGTTGACTGAGTATTGGTTCTCTAAAGGGGCTAACAATGCATTACTCCCCATACTGCTGCTCAGAACAAGGATCATGCCTGCAGCAATCAACAAAATGCTTTTAGCCAACTTTAGATTACGAATAACAAGATAGGCCACTGCGATAAGGATGATCGACAGAGGAACAGGCATAAACAGTTGAGAAACGATCTTCTTTAGCCAAAACATGTAATAAAACTCAGAAAAGGATGCTAGAGCTGCAAGTTTAGCATGGATTTCAGTTAGTAATATGGCAGAAAGACCGCTTAGATAAACAGACAAAAAGCCATACAATGAAGGTCATCATATGGCTCGATAATAAATCACTTGTTGTTACCTATTGCTGTGATTAAGCTTCGTTTTTACTCCACAACCAAG
Organism: Shewanella piezotolerans WP3; assembly: GCF_000014885.1. Taxonomy (NCBI): domain Bacteria; kingdom Pseudomonadati; phylum Pseudomonadota; class Gammaproteobacteria; order Alteromonadales; family Shewanellaceae; genus Shewanella; species Shewanella piezotolerans. Next base: position 1,701,024 of record NC_011566.1, on the reverse strand, counting down.
CTGCGCCTCGCACTCCCGAGGATCCACCATAGATATTTTGTACCACCGGTGTGCGGCATTCTCCGCCAAGCACATACTTAGGTAAGATACTTGGAAGCTGCGGATAGATAGCTTCAATATTTGACACCCCTCCGCCCAAGACAATGACATCAGGATCAAGAATATTGATCACGTGGGCAAGTGAACGAGCTAGTCTGTCGATATATCGCTCAAACGCCTCTGTAGCGAGCAGCTCACCCCGCTCCATTCGCTGGGCAATCTCAATACCACTTGGCGCATTACCGCCAGCTTGCTTGTAGTCACGCACAAAGCCAGTCCCAGAGATAAAGGTCTCAATACAGTCTTGATTGCCACAAAAACATTCAGTTGAATTAAATTCATCTGCCGTCATCCAAGGCAAAGGATTATGTCCCCACTCTCCACCAATACCGTTTCCGCCGCCATGCACTTTGCCGTTTATCGCAAGGCCGGCGCCGCAGCCAGTGCCGATAATCACACCAAATACCACCCCTTTGCCTGCAGCTGCACCGTCAACCGCTTCAGAAACGGCAAAACAGTTAGCGTCATTGGCGACTCTAACCTCTCGATTTAGCCTTTTACCTAAATCGAGATCCAGCGGATGACCGTTAATCCAAGTTGAATTGGCATTCTTTACTAGACCTGAGTACGGAGAGACAACACCAGGGATCCCAACGCCAACAGTGCCTTTGTCATCCAGTAAAGACTCTGCTTCATTGACTAACGATTCTATTGCATCTAACGTCGCTATATATTCCCTAGGAGTCGGTAGACGTTTACGAAAAAGCTCTTCACCTTCGCTACTTAATGCAACTAACTCTATTTTTGTTCCACCAAGATCGATGCCAATCCGCAACATTTAAGCCTCTCCCATAATCATACTGATCATTTCTCTAGTTATATTATTAAGGCACCAAGCTCATACAAGCTGCCAATTAAATCTTCTTGCTCACTCCCAATGAGGCGCGTAAGCAATGAAATATGGATTCAAAATATCTGACTTTTGATTGTAATCAAGTGCAGCTTCACTGCCATATTGCAGCACCTTTCCACCTGCACTTTCTAACACGGCCTGCGCAGCAGCTGTATCCCATTCACTGGTGAGACCTAGTCTTGGGTATATATCAGCCTCACCTTCGGCTAACAGACAAAACTTAAGTGAACTGCCAACGCTCTTCATTTCATGTTCACCCAGCGCCGCTAAGTAACTCTGTAAACCTGGGCTAATATGAGAACGACTTCCGACAACCCTAGGCACAGCCTTATTTTCAAATGATTTTTTAATCAAAGCTTGCTCTACACCCGCATTTTTCAACCACGCACCACCAGTAAGACTACCGAAATAGCATTTGTCTAAAACCGGTGCGTAAACCACGCCAGCAACTGCACGACCTTGATGAATAAAAGCAATATTGACGGTGAACTCACCATTTCGCTTAATAAACTCTTTAGTGCCATCAAGTGGATCGATTAACCAGTAAGACTGCCAAAGCTTTCTCTCTTCCCATGCTAATGTCGTCGACTCTTCAGACATCACTGGAATATTGGGCGTTAACTTATTTAGCGCCGCCACTATCACATTATGACTGGCAAGATCTGCAGCTGTAACTGGGCTATCGTCAGTTTTAACATCAACCTCATAATCATCTGACGCATAAACCGTCATAATCGCATCACCCGCAGCAGAGGCAATATCAACGATTGCGACTAACCAATCAGGCTCAAAGCCAATAACGTTATCGGTGTTTGCAGATAATTGTGTCTTAATCTGGCTCAAAGTATTCTCTCTATAAAAAATGGCTAGCTGAGCATTATGCCACTGACTTTCAGCAAAATTTAATAACCAATTACGCACTTTAGGTCTAAAAGATACTAAGCCACTCGCTGACACAAAAATAGTATTTGCGCTATGTTGCAATCGTATTCAACCCAATCCGTCTCTAAAGAGCATCTTCAGACACATTTAAAATTCACGCTCATCAAACTTACCCTCTACCATCACGGCATCCTCTTGAATGTCAGCACAGCCCTTACCGGTTTCTACAGCGACCGAACAGCGATAGACGCGCACATAATCAATTTCAAACGCTTGTGGAAAAATTGAAGCATCAACTCCCTTCTCATTAACCGTGCCCGCCCAATCACCTCCTACTGCCAAGTTAACAATAAAGTGAAAGTGCTGGTTAAAAGGCGCATCATTTTCAGCTAGCACTCCAGTAACCGGTTCGCTATACCAACCCTGAGCTGTTTGCGTAGCGTAGTGCTTTCCATCCATGTACCAACGGATCTCTCCTTGCTCCCATTCAATCGCATAAACATGAAATCCATCAGCTGGATTTTCATGACCAACTAAGCGGTAAGACTGACCAGAATAAACATTCTCAGGCCACTCTTTACCATAATGCAGCGTGCCATGAATTCGGGTTTCAAGCAGTCTTGCTTGGGGCTGTTTATGACTCGCGAGATATTCATCAGAAACTGTACCAAGGTTTACTGCTTCAACGATATCAATCTCTCCTGAACTGGCCCACTCGCCATAAACCCAGTCTGTTGGCAACATCCAAGCAGCTCCCCAAGTGCCTTGCCCTTTTGGAAACTTGGCTCGAACTTCAAAACGACCGTAGCGCCAATCTCCCTTACCAAGCGTACGCAACCTGGCAGAAGTGTAATCTTTAGTCACTGATTTATCATCAGCGTCATAATTTGGATGGTCATCTTTATCTGCCGGTCCGCTGTATTGCTCCTTTATTGCAACAATATGCAATGAACCATTTGCGACATAGCTATTACCGGCATTCGCGGTATAGCACTGCGCTTCAGAGTTACCGCCGCCGTAACAATTAACCTCATGGCTCCATTTACTTAGATCAATTGAAGCCCCATCAAACTCATCATTCCATACCAGCTGCCAACCTTTTTCATCAAACCTAGTCTGTGAATGACACCCTACTAAAATCAATACAAAAACCACCATTACACACAAACTGGTCGGCAAGTTACCCAGTGGTGAACAACCTTTGTGAGGTAAAAATAGTTGCAAAGTTAATCATCTCAATAATTAAAAATTCAAGTAATCGCCACCCTCTTGCAAGAAGATGGCTTATCTAGCTCAAATCACTGACACTCAATGCTCGCTTGTTGATTGTCAGCTCGCGGCAGTAAGGCTATATCAGCAATACTCATCGTTAGCTTCCCCTGCGTTGACAGAGAGAATGGTGAGTTAACCCTCGAAAAGTCCACCCCAGTGTCACTAAAGCACTTCAAATCAATACTAACGGTTTGCCAACTGTTTTTTGGTTGTTCAGCGAGTAAAGCGGTGATATTTAGCGGCTTACCACATTGGATATCACAGCCCATAGAGATATAGATTTCATCATTAATGTAGCTATCGAGTTTCACCTCAAAAGACAGCGCAGAGTTAGATTCAATTGCAGCTCTTAGATCTCTTGGGAAGTTACTGCCAAATCGAACAAAACCAGCACCTTTACCATTAAACTCTATTCGCCTTGCATCTTCCTGCACCACTTTATCAACAGTACGTAAATAGACGGTTTCGCCCTGCAGCACACTGCTAGTCACTGCTATCTGCTCATTATCACTGCCTATCGACATTACCCAAGGCGCTTGTACTGAGCGAGTGAAAATGGCAATGCTTTGTGACTCATCATTACTCAGCTCGGCAACTTCATCCAATAATGCGAGCTCAGTTTCATCGCCGTAGCTTAATCCAAAGCCATAAGGAAACAACGGCAGGTAGTCATCATCAAAACGATTTACGACCGTTTGAGTGGGACTGTTTGGCCATGAAAAAGACAGCTTGCCGGTCATATCAAATTGCACTTGATTATCAACATCAGCAAATATCACATCAGCAACAGCCTTACCTTCACTACCAGGTAACCAAGCCGCGACAAAAGCATCTGATGCATTTAACTCAGCATTAACCCACATAGGTCTGCCACTGATAAACACAGCTACAACCGGAACACCTTGCGCTTTTAGCTTTTGCAATAAGGCTAAATCACGTTTATTACCACGTTGATACTCCAAGTTATCAATATCGCCATTGCCTTCGGCATAGGGCTCTTCACCAAAAACCACGATTGCTACATCCGGTTTAACCGCATAATCCCCAGAAACATTAAAAATGGTTTTTCCGCCCGCACTTTCTACTTGAGCTTTAATCCCATCATAGATTGAGCTGCCACCAGGAAAATCTGCGTTGGTGTTATTGGTGCCTTGCCAAGTAATTGTCCAACCACCAGATTGCTTACCGATATTATCTGCAGCATCACCAGCAACAAGTACTGTTTGTTTAGGTGATAACGGCAAAATATTGTCATTATTTTTCAGTAGAACCAAAGACTCTCGAACAGCTTGCCTCGCCACTACACGGTGAGCTTTTGCACCAATAAGTTCAGTTTTACCTGATAATGTTCGATTTGCAGGGCTTGGTTTATCAAACAAACCCGCACGCATTTTGACCCTAAGTATGCGCGTTACTGCGTCATCCACTCTCGCCATTGGGATCTCACCGCTCTCGACTTGGGCAACGGTATTTTCAAAAAGCAGTTTCCAGGCTGCCGTAGGCACCATATAAACATCAAGTCCCGCATTAATGGTTTGTGGGCAATTATCATTACTGCAACCAGGGATTTGGCCATGACCATTCCAATCGCCAACCACAAAGCCGTCAAAACCCATCTGGTCTTTGAGCACATTGGTCAAAAGATATTTGTTAGCGTGATTTTTAACCCCGTGCCAGCTATTAAAAGATGCCATTACAGTCTGTGCACCCACAGAGAGCCCACTAACGTAACCCTGGGCATGAAGATCAAATAGCGCTTGCTCCGTTGCGATATTGTCGCCTTGATCGATACCATCAATCGTGCCGCCATCTCCTAAGAAATGCTTTACCGTTGATATCACTCTTTCATCCCCAAGAAAATCTTCATCTGCGGCACCTTGTAACCCTCTTACAATAGAGGCTGCGTAGGCACCAACAATTTCAGGATCTTCAGAGTAGCCCTCATAAGTACGCCCCCATCTGTCATCACGTACCACAGCGACAGTTGGAGCAAATACCCAATCGATCCCCGTAACCATCACCTCTTTGGCAGTGATAGCCGCAATCTGTTCAATGAGCTCTGGATTGTTAGTCGCGCCAAGACCAATATTGTGCGGGAATAGCGTCGCCCCTATTACATTATTATGCCCATGAACGGCATCGGTGCCCCACATTGTCGGAATGGTAGAACCATCAATAGAGTCATCGACCGATGCTTGGTATATAGCCTCAGCCAATGCTATCCAGTCACTTGGAGTGGCATGCTTATCATCATTAGGAAAAGCGCCGCCACCATTAAGGTAAGAACCAAAGCCATAAGCGCGCATATCCTCAACTGTAATATCGCGGATCTCAGGCTGGATCATCTGCGCCACTTTTTGCTTCAAGGTCATTCCACTGACCATTGTCGCTATTTTTTGCTCCATCTCCGCATTTGGCTGTACTTCTAGTTGTAATTTAGGCCACACCACAGAGGCATCACGTTGCTCAACAGGCTCAACCTCTTTTAACGAACAAGCTGTCACACTTGATAAAATCAACGCCGATACCAGTAAGCTAAATTTCGACTTTGTTAGCATAGCGACATCTGAATGCTGATTAAATTTATTGTTAGTCATTAATTAATTCCCTTTAAGTGGCATGAATGGAGAGTTAACTCGCTAAAGAATAGACTTACCATTACACGTGCTCCTTGCTAGAAACCAACTCTACTTGGCTTCCTTTAAGACCATAGAACAAAATATAGCCATAGCACAGTACAGGTAAGAAAAAAGCCAACTGAATGCCAAGAACATCCGCTAACACACCTTGCAGCAACGGTACTATCGCACCACCAACAATGGCCAGACACAACCAACCTGAACCTTGTGAGGTGTGCGGCCCTAAATTTTGCAGGGCTAAGCTAAAAATTGTCGGGAACATAATAGAATTAAACAAACCAACTGCGAGTATGGCGTACATGGCTGTTGCACCAGAACTCGCAATAGCCACACACACTAACAGTGCCGCCATGGTTGCGTTAAAACCCAGCACTTTTCCTGCAGGGATTTTTTGCATCACAGCTGAACCAATAAAGCGCCCTATCATCGCGCCCCCCCAGTAATAGGTAATGTATTTCGCCGCTTCAGCCTCCTCCATAGCAGCGATATTTGATTCGCCTAAAAAGCTGACCAGGAAACTACCAATTGATACTTCTGCGCCAACATATACAAAAATAGCTAATGCACCTAGCGCAAGATGACGATGACCAATGGCATTGGTTTTTCCTAAATACTCAACAGGCTTGCCATCTGAACGCACCTCTCCATGACCTTCAATAACCGGCAATTTAAGTTTTGAGAAAATCACCGCAAGCGTGGCAAGCATTCCGGATAACAACAGATATGGCAGCTTAACCTGCTCCGCCTCAGCTTGAGCATGACTCAGTTCACTGCCAGCTCCTGCCGCCACAGATAGAATAAGCACGGCGCCAAAATAAGGCGCGACTGTCGTGCCTAGAGCGTTAAATGCTTGAGTTAAGTTAAGGCGACTCGATGCGGTTTCAGCAGTGCCTAATGCGTTAACATAGGGGTTAGCAGCTACTTGCAAAATAGTAATTCCCGAGGCTAAAACAAACAGTGCGCCAAGAAACAGCCCGTAAACAGCTTGATCTGCTGCAGGATAAAACAATGCACAACCAAAACTAGCAATAACAAGTCCTGTGACAATACCTCGCTGATAACCTATTTTTTTCACTAAGTAACCAGCAGGCATCGAGACCAAGAAGTAGGCACCAAAAAAGCAAAACTGGATCAGCATTGCTTCTGTGTAATTCAGTGAAAAAACAGCTTTTAAATGAGGAATTAGAATGTCATTTAAACAAGTAATAAATCCCCACATGAAAAACAACGACGTTAGCGACACCAACGCGAATGTTTGCTTTTCAGTACCTCTAGATTCATTCAAGCTACTGTTATCTGACATCATTGGCGAACTAGCCATATACACCCCTTATAAGTCTTATTATGCGTGTAGCCAGTATCGCTACAATATCGGTTATTTAAGCAGTCTCGCCGTTTATACAAGCTAACCTGCCTCTCTACTGTCTAGCGGTAACATCGTGGCAAACGTGTTAAATAAATGTGTTGACCTTTTTTCTGTTACGCTCTAATCTCAATGTAAGCGCTTTCATTTATAACACAAACACAACGAAGATCAACTGTTCTGTTAACATTTAATGTAAGCGCTTTCATTACTACAGTGTTTGTTGATATTGCAATTTTCTTCGCCTGAAATCTTGCTGCTTATCGGCCAATAGTGAATGACAGTAATGACTTATTAGGCTCAATCATGTTATTTGACTGCATAATGCTTCAGGCTAATGACGTTAATGATTGCGCTGTATTTTTTGTCACTATTAGGAAATGACTAATATCGCCATGAAGATTTCTTTGCCTTTCAATTCAAAAATGCAAAAGCGTGACTTTTTGTTTGGAGTCGCCACCGCCTCATTTCAGATTGAAGGTGGTATTGATTCACGCCTTCCCTGTATCTGGGATACTTTTTGCAATACGCCTAATAAGATCAGAGATAACTCCGACGGTGCAATAGCCTGTGATCATTACAATTTGTGGCAACAAGATGTGGCTCTAATAGAGTCTTTGAACGTAGACGCTTATCGTCTATCTATCTCTTGGCCACGCGTTATCACTGTAGAAGGTACACTTAATCAACAGGGCGTTGATTTCTACATCGGGTTATTAGATAGGTTAATCGAAAAAGGCATTAAACCTTTTGTGACACTATATCATTGGGACTTACCGCAACACCTTGAGGATAATGGTGGTTGGCTAAACCGAGATACAGCCTATAAATTTCGAGATTACGCTGATCTAATATCAACAGCATTTGGCGACCGAGTTCATTCATACGCCACACTTAACGAGCCTTTTTGTAGCGCCTATTTGGGTTATGAAGCGGGTATTCATGCGCCAGGTTTAAAGAGTCGCTCTTTCGGGAAAAAAGCGGCGCATCATTTACTGCTTGCTCATGGTTTAGCAATGCAAGTACTGCAAAAAAATAGCCCTAATGCGCTAAATGGCATAGTGCTCAATTTTACGCCATGCTATCCACAGTCAAATTCGCTGCAAGATCTTAATGCCAGCAATATTGCTGACGCCCATTTTAATCAATGGTACATAAAGCCACTTTTTGACAAGCGCTATCCAAGTATCATTGAGAACCTACCTGCAGAAGAGTTGCCGCAAATAGAGCCTGGTGACATGGAGATAATTGGCCAACCATTAGGCTTCATGGGCGTTAACTTCTATACCCGTGCAGTTTATAAAGCTAGTGCTGAAAACCAGTTTGAGCAAGTCACAGTGCCTGATGTGCCCCATACCGATATTGGCTGGGAAATCTACCCTAAAGCTCTATCTGAGCTGCTCGTGTCATTAAACGATTTGTATCCTCTGCCACCACTTTACATCACCGAAAATGGTGCCGCCATGGATGACAAACTCCAAGATGGCAGCGTTGCAGACGAAGATCGCACTCAGTATTACCATCAGCACTTAAATGCCGTAAACGACGCCATCGAAGCCGGCGTCGATATTAGAGGCTATTTTGCATGGAGTTTAATGGATAACTTTGAGTGGGCGGAAGGCTACTTAAAGCGCTTTGGTATCGTCTACGTTGATTACCTGACTCAACAACGCACACTGAAAAACAGTGCTAAAGCTTATCGAGATTTTATCAGTCTCCGAGCATAACAAGCTTTAAAATCAGACTCAAAAAGCTTACATTCTCTAACTTCTCTGCTGCAATTTATTAACGAGTAGAGAGGTTAGTTAAGCAAGCACCGAAAAAGAATAAAAATAATGAGGCTACCATGCTTAAAGTAAAAGAGAAAATTGCCTATGGTTTAGGCGATACGGCAAGTAACATCATTTTTCAAACCGTGATGATGTTTCTACTCATTTTCTATACCGATGTCGTCGGTTTATCACCCGCTGCAGTGGGTACACTATTTTTAGTCGTGCGTATTTTTGATGCGATTACCGATCCGCTTATGGGCTCTCTCGCCGATAGAACCCGCACTCGCTGGGGCCAGTTCCGCCCTTACTTACTCTGGCTTGCCATTCCATTCGGGCTTATCAGTGTATTGGCATTTACTACCCCCGATCTCAGTGACAGCAATAAGCTTATCTATGCTTTTGTGACCTATACATTGCTGATGATGGTTTATACAGCCATTAATATTCCTTACTGCGCCTTAGGTGGAGTGCTTACTGCAAAACCCTCTGAGCGAGTATCAGTCCAGTCTTATCGATTTGTATTTGCCATGCTCGGTGGCGTAATTGTCGCTTCTTGTACCCTGCCATTAGTCGAGTGGTTCGGTAGCGGAGATTCAGCCAAAGGTTATCAACTAACCATGACCGCCATGAGCCTTTTTGGGGTGGTGTTGTTTCTGCTTTGTTTTTTAGGAACTAAAGAGCGGATTAGCGCACCTAAGACGCAGAAGGCTAACTTTTGGGTGGAGATTAAACATCTTTGGCAGAATGACCAAGCTAGAATTTTATGTATTACAGGTATATTTCTGTTGACCGGTCAGGTGCTTAAATTCACCCTCGCCGTTTATTACGTTAAATACTTCCTGTTAAGAGAAGAGCTCATTACCGCCTTTATGACCACTGGGATGGTCGGAAGTATGCTCGGTTGTGCATTAGCGCAAGTACTTGCAAAGAAAATGTGTAAAATAAAGGCTTATATCGGGCTACAAGTTATTGCAGCCATTATCTGTATTATGAGCTATTTTATTGCCGCCGATCAGGTAATAATGGCCTTTATCGCATTCTTCTTGTGGAAGTTTTTCCTTGATATGGCCACGCCTTTACTCAGGGCCAAAATGGCTGATGCCATCGACTATGGACAATGGAAAACAGGAGTACGCATTACTGGCATGGTTTATTCAACCATCATATTTTTCATTAAGCTCGGCGTAGCACTTGGCGGCGCACTGGCTGGCTGGGCATTAGCTTATTATGGTTACCAAGCAGATGTAGAACAAACTGAAGCAACAAAATCGGGGATATTGCTATCATTCACACTTTATCCGGCGATCGGCAGTTTAATGGTTGCAGTCGTGATGAAGTGGTATATCTTGGATGACAAGAAAGTTGAGCAAATTCAAAGTGAACTTAATGCCGCAAACACGTAAAGTAAATAAATGATGTCGATAGGCGTTTAATAAGGAATATATGGCAACGATTTACGATGTGTCAGTCCTAGCCGGAGTATCACTCGCAACAGTATCAAGAGTGATGAATAAAAACGCTAAGGTCAGTGAAAAGACACTAAAGAAAGTACAAGATGCGATGGACCAATTAGGCTATAGGCCTAATGCGATTGCACAATCTCTTGCCTCGAATCGCTCAAATAGTGTCGGTATTTTGGTCTCGGAGCTACACGGTCCTTTCTATGGTTCCATGCTTAGCGGTATTGAAGCTGAGCTGCGAGGTTCACAAAAGCATGCCATCATTGCCGCAGGACATAGCGAAGAGGAGACAGAAAAAGAGGGGATTGAGTTTCTTATCAGCCGCCGGTGCGACGCACTGATCCTCCATGTTGAAGCGGTATCAGATGAATACCTCGTTGATCTTGTTAAAAATGAAGTGCCCATTGTGCTGATTAACCGGTTTATTCCGGCAATCGCTGATAACTGCATTAGTCTCAATAATGAACTCGGCGGATACCTTGCGGCAAAAGCAATACTCGAACAAGGCCATAAAGAAGTCGCTTATATTTCAGGGCCTAACTGGAAGATGGATGCTAGCGACCGCTTAAAAGGTCATAAAAAAGCCTTACAAGAGTTCAATGTCACTTATAATCCTAAGTTAACCTATGAAGGTGATTATCAAGAGGTGGGTGGCAGCGATGGTTTAGAGTATCTACTTAACAGTAAGCAGCCTTTCACTGCCGTTATTTGTGCAAATGATGAAATGGCATCAGGTGCCATGACTTTTGCCCGAGAACATAGAATATCAATACCGAAAGAGCTATCGATCATAGGTTTCGATAACATCATTTTGGCGCAGTATATCTACCCTAAACTGACCACTATTGATTATCCTATTAAGCAAATGGGGCAAATGGCAGCAAGATGGATCCTTAAAAATACTTTTAAGCAAACCGATCTTGAAGTTAAAAATGTGTTTGAACCTAAGCTCATAACAAGAGATTCCATTCTCGCTCACTGATCACTAATTCTGTAGGTCATAAGCTGCTTTTAACTGCTTATGACCGCTATTGAAAGCAAACTTTAGACAAACCGCTCTGGTTTTTTATTGCAACTAGCCATTATTTTGCTATTCCAAACAAGAATAACCGCCCTTCTCTGCTACAGGACGCTAGGCTTATACGCATTCTTAACAACATCACTCTGCTCTTTATGAAAAATATAAGCTGAGCATGAATTCAAGTATTTTCAGCTCTACACTCAACTTTTACAGCTTGGTTTAACTTTAATCACAATCAGTATTAAGACTTGCTCCCTCAGCGAGAGTTTAGCGGCTTTAAGGTAAGGTCATTAAATGCTCCTCGGTAACGGCTTCTGCGTGACTCTCGATAATCGCTGCTGCATGATTCTAGCTTCGAGGATCCTTGCTCTCGTACCGCCAATATCAGACCTCTCAGGAGGGAGGGAATGCCTTAAGCACCTCAGGAACATACTAGGCCATGTTGTTAGCAATGAATAAAGGACATAGTTAAACTAGGTTCAAGTCCATTCACGCATAAAACCCGCCTATAAGGAGTGTTTTTGGCTTGCTACTTCTACGTTGAAAAAATTAATAAGAGAACAACCATTGTGTCATGACTCACTTTGAATTAGCCGGCCTTGAATGAGTTCGACAAAAACTTTCTGAGTAGATCAACGTCTTATACAGATTGGTATAAGACACTTGTAAGAACTGTTTAAAGAAGTTTATAAATCTAAATAAGCTTGTACCTAGTGGTGAGTTGGTTGTAACGCAGATATTTGATTAATTAAAAGCTGAAAAGATGCTGCCTAGCCTCCATGCCAAACAGACTTAAGTAAGTTCCCAGCTGGAGCAAAATAATCAAAATCTTGGGAAGATTGATTTAGCTGCTCCTAATTGTCGAAATGCGACCTTAATTAACATTCTGACAACAACAGTGTAAGCACAAAAGCAACCAAATGAAAGCGCTTACATTTAATTTGCGGAATATTTATTCTGATGACTTAGAAAATCCTACTTATTGAGACTGCCGTTATAACTACCTTTCACCACAAAGAAAGCTATATGCACCACTAGATAAGTAAAAGGCAGGTCCACTCTCCTTTGTCAGTGTTTTTAGCACTATAAACATACATATTTTTTTGTTACTTCCCAAGCAGCCTCTGTTAGCTAAAAAAGCAGATAGAAGTCTTTCTTAAAAATTAATATCAAGATAAAGACTAATACACCAATCCCTTGTTCAGCATGCTTTCGCACCCAACTCCGTCACGACCAAGGTTGCTTTTTTGTTAACTAATGGTGAATTAATGTTGACCTTGTTCGCAAATTACCCTAGGTTTGTGTAAGCGCTTACAAAGTGGTTTAGTTATTTTTTTTATACTTTTTTGTAAGCGCTTACATTTAGAGAAAGATTAAAACTATGATTGAATGACTTTGGGGGAAAGAGATGAAACCACAACTATTTAAAAAGACGAGGCTAGCTACCAGCTTGTCGTTGGTGCTAAGCGCATCAACGATGGCACCGGTTTATGCCGCTGAAGCAGAAGGCACAGAAAACACAGCCAATGAGAATATGGAAGTTATTGCTGTAACGGGTATTCGAGGCAGTTTAGTCAAATCGATGGACGTCAAGAAATCATCTGACGGCATCGTCGATGCAATTTCAGCTGAAGACATCGGTAAAATGCCAGATTCAAACTTAGCAGAATCGATGCAACGAATTCCAGGTGTCTCTATTGACCGTCAAAATGGTGAAGGGAGTCGAGTCTCTGTTCGTGGTTTCGGTGCAGATCGTAACCTGGTTCTGCTCAACGGCCGTCAAATGCCGGTGACGACAGGCTCTCGTTCATTTGATTTTGCCAACATAGCTTCAGAGTCTATTAGTGGTGTAGAGATAAGAAAAACCAGTGTCGCTTCAAGTCCTACAGGCGGTATCGGTGCAACGATTGATGTATTAACTCATCGCCCATTCAATACTCCTGGTCTGAAAGCAACATTTGGCGCGAAAGCGGTTGATGATACATCAACTGATAAAGGCAGCATTACCCCTGAGCTTTCAGGTTTATATTCGAATACTTTTGCAGATGACAAATTTGGTATCTCAATATCTGCCAGCTATCAAGAACGTGAAAGTGGTAACCAACAAGCCCAAGTTGGCACGGGTTGGAGAAGCTTTCCTGGTAGCGCTGACAATACTACTGATTGGGGCGGCGTACAAAAAGATAATCAAGTCAATCGCCCTGGTGATGACGATATCTACTCAGTGCCACAAACTACCATTTACCGTTTTGAAGAGCAGCAACGTACCCGTACTAACGGTCAGTTGGTACTGCAGTACAGCCCTGTTGATTCACTCGTAGCAACGCTGGATTACACTTACATGCGTAATGATATCGACACGCAGTATAACGATGTATCAGCTTGGTTTACCTTTGCGCCTTCAGAGAGTACTTGGACTGACGGCCCCGTTTCATCGCCACTGGTTTATTCTGAAACCTACGACAGTCCGCAAGATGTCTCTATGGCAGCCGGTGATTACGGTGTACGTAACGAAAGTGGTTCTTTAGGGCTAAACCTTGATTGGCAGGTCAGCGACAATCTAAATCTAACACTAGACATGCATAAGTCTGATGCAGAAAACAAACCCAACCATATCTACGGTAGCAGCAATACACTCAGTACAGCCGGCTTTATCCGTACCAGCGCAGCCACTGATTTCTCAAAAGACTTACCCGCACTTGCTGTCGGCAATGGCAACAATATTAAACCATCGGACATGCGTGTGACCGGTAGTGTGTTTGGCAACTCTCGCAATAAATCAGAAATTGATCAGTACCAATTAGACGGTGAATACCTGTTTGAACATTCCGGCAGCATTGACTTTGGTATCGCACTGACCGATGTCAATAACCACTCTCAATCTGTTAACGTTCAACGAAATGACTGGGGCGGTGTAGGTCAAGAGGGAGACTTTGAAGATGAGTGGTTCCCAGCTGACACTATTCATGACAAGTTTGATGCTAGCAAAGGTAACTTTGCTGATGCTGACGGCGACTTCGATCTACTAGATACCATATTCTTCTGGGACTTTGATGCTGTGCGTGGCCGCGCAGAAGAGCTTTATACTGCAGCGGGTTATGTTGGCGCTGGTGATTGTGGTACTGATTTTTGCCCATCGACTCAATATGCGATGGACGTAGACCGTTATACCGAAGAAAAGTCTACATCAGCTTATATCCAGTATAACTTTGAGTCAGAGTTTGGCGACATGCCATACGACATCCATGTCGGTCTTCGCTACGAGAAAACTGATGTCACTTCGACCTCTGCAGTTGCCAGCTATGATGGCGCTGATTGGATAGCGGATACGGAAATTGCGCTAGTTGCTACCGGTGATCAAGTATTCCAAACTCAAACAGGTGATTACGACTACTACCTACCAAATGTTAACTTCAACATCGAAGTTGTTGAAGATGTGATGTTACGAGCAGCCTACAGTGAGACTATTGGCCGCCCTGACTACACCTCTATTCAAGGTGGTACCGTTGTTGGAACACTCGCTAACCGTGCAGGTGGTAGTGGTACAACGGGTAACCCAGGCCTATTGCCACTTGAATCTACAAACTACGACTTGTCAGCAGAATGGTATTACTCACAAACCAGTTACATGTCTGTGGGTTACTTTAGAAAAGATACCGTTAACGGTATCGATAATGTCAAAGTTGAATCTGATATCTACAACATTGCCAACCCAACGGACGGAGCAAAATATGATGCTGCTGTAGCAGCTGTTGGTACCGATGCAGGTAATATTCGTCAGTGGATTTTTGATAACTATCCAAATGATCCATTTGTTGATGTTGCAAACGGCATAATCTCAGGCAACTCTGCCGAAGATAATACCTTGCTATTTGACTTAGATACTCCTGCAAACAGTAAAGATAAAACCACTATTGATGGTTGGGAATTTGCTATTCAGCACTTCTTTGGTGAGTCAGGCTTCGGTGTGATAGGTAACTACACTTTGGTTGACGCTGGTGATAGCTATAATAACTATTTACTAGAAGATCAAGCGGTTGAAACCAACATCAGTGATACCGCTAACCTTATCGCTATCTATGATAACTATGGTTTCCAAGCACGTCTGGCCTACAACTGGCGTGACGAATTCTTGAGCTCTCGCGGCCAAGGAACGGGGCAAAACCCACAGTACACAGAAGCTTATTCTCAAGTCGATTTTAATGTTAGCTACGATATTGAAGCACTTGAAGGCTTAACGGTATTTTTCGAAGGTTTGAACATTACCAACGAATATACCCGAGTCCATGGCCGTGCTAACCAGCAGCTGCTAAATCTGACTCAAACTGGTGCACGCTATAGCTTAGGCGCGAGATACACCTTCTAGAGCGTATAGAGAAGATGAAGCCAATGCTGTGGCTTCATCTTCTCTTTTCTATCTAAGTATTAATATTCTTTTTATTAAGCCATTTTTAACCGACATTCGTTGGCTTCAAGCTTTACACCTTCAAAGTAAATCTTGATACATAAAGTGACTGGATCTACTCCTACAGCAAGGTTATATTGGCAAAAGTTAATTAGTTGTAACAAACCACAAAATCAATTAACCCAATATTGATAAACACTGTAAAAGAGTAACTTAATAAAATAAATAATAGGTCGAGCAGTATGAATAACGACATTAAAAAAGTGATCATTGTAGGTGGTGGAGCTGCAGGTTGGCTCACCGCAGGGGTTATTGCTGCTGAGCATATTAATGCTGCAGCAACCCCATCACAACGTACGCTCGAAGTTATTCTAATTGAATCACCACAAGTGCCCACCATCGGGGTCGGCGAAGGCACTTGGCCTTCAATGCGCGGTACGCTCAAAAAAATGGGCATTTCTGAAACCGAATTTATGATTGAGTGTGACGCCAGCTTCAAGCAAGGTTCAAAATTTATCGATTGGTTACACTCACCCGAGACAGCAAGCTCGGATAAGCTCCCGCTCAATAGCCAGAGCTATTATCATCCTTTTTCTTTACCAAGTCAGTTTAACGAGATCAATCTCGCTAAGCATTGGCAAGCCCATAAACAACAAGTTTCATTTACTAATGCGGTCACTTATCAAGGTAGACTTTGCGATCAAGGCTGCGCACCTAAACTCATTTCTACACCTGAGTATGAGTGCAATGCTAATTATGGTTACCACTTAGATGCTGGAAAATTTGCTCAGTTTCTGCAGCGTCATTGCAGCAAAAAGCTCGGGGTGCAGCATATTGTCGATCATGTTGAATCTGTAAGCAGCCATGGCAACGGCGATATTGCAGCGGTAAATACAAAGTCCAATGGCGCCATTAGCGGCGATCTATTTATTGATTGTAGCGGTTTCAAATCATTGCTTATCGGCGAGCACTACCAAGTCACTTTCATTGAAAAAAAGTCAGTACTGTTTAATGACTCAGCCTTAGCGGTACAAGTGCCCTATGAAAATCAACAAAGCGCCATTAGCTCTTGCACACATTCAACCGCGCAATCGTCTGGTTGGGTTTGGGATATTGGCCTGCCCTCACGCCGCGGCGTCGGTTACGTATACTCCAGTAGCCACACTGATGATGACCGCGCTGAAAGCGAGTTACGTAGTTACCTGCTATCGAGTATAAGCAAATCACAGGCAGAGTCTGCATCGCTTAGGAAAATAACATTTAACCCTGGTCACAGAGCCCACTTCTGGCATAAAAACTGTGTAGCTGTTGGTATTGCCGCAGGTTTTATTGAGCCGCTAGAAGCATCAGCACTCGCGCTCATTGAGCAATCGGCAAAGATGATCAGCGAGCAGTTACCGCAAAACCGCCAGTCGATGGAGATAGTAGCCAAACGTTTCAATGAAAAGTTTTTACAGCGCTGGCGTCAGGTGGTCGATTTTCTCAAACTGCATTACGCCATCAGTCAACGTGACGACTCCGATTATTGGCGTGACAATCGAGACATAGCCTCAATACCGCAGTCTTTACAGCAACAATTAGCGCTGTGGCAATATCAACAGCCCTACTCTTACGATATCACTGAAACCGAGGCGTTGTTTCCAGCGGCTAGCTTTCAATATGTGCTGTTTGGTATGGGTTTTAACAGTGCGCCGCCACGCTATATAAAGCTAGCAGAGCAAGAAAAGGCCATGGCACTGTTTCAACAAAATATTCAACGTAGTCATCAATTGCTTTCAGCACTACCAAGCAATAGAGCACTACTCGATAAAGTTCATCAATTTGGTTTTCCTAAAATATAACGACTAAAGCAACTATAAAAAATAAAAAGGAGTCAAAATGACCGCACAAGCCACCACCCAAACGCCGAACAACAACGTCATGCTCAACAGCATTAAACATAAAGATCTTAAAGTTATCACCGAACACTCTGCGCAATATGGCGATAATGTTTGGTATTCATTGACCTTCCCTGTTGAATTTAGGAGTGTACAAGCCCACTACCCTATTTTCTTCCAAAAAGATCCACAAACGGGTCGTTTCTTCTCTGTGGCGCTGTTTGGCTTTAAAGATAAAGAGAACTTATTTTTAGAAAACGGTCATTGGCAGGCATCTTACGTTCCATTGGCTATTAGACGTCAACCATTTTTGATTGGTAGTCAGAACATAATGGAAGATGGCGCACAGAAAATGCAACGAGTACTGCACATTGATCTCAATAACCCAAGAGTCAGCACCGAGCAAGGTGAACCACTGTTTCTTGAGTTTGGTGGTAATACGCCCTTCCTCGATACTGCTGCAGATATGTTAGATGTCATACATAACGGATTAGAAGACAGCGACAACTTTATTGAAGCGCTACTTAAATTTGAATTACTGGAATCCTTCACTTTAGATGTTGAGCTAAATAACGGCAGCAAGCATCAAATGATTGGTTTCTATACCGTCAACGAAGACAAACTAAAAACACTTTCAAGTGATAATTTGGCTGAGCTGCATGACAAAGGTTACCTGCAAGCCATCTATATGACGATAGCCTCACAAGCCAACATCCGCACACTATTGGATAAGAAAAACAAGCAGATAGAACAGTAGTTTTTTGTCCATTAATGTAAGCGGTTACAGAACAAGGTGTATTTATGTTAGCAGTCGAAAAGAGCGTCAAACAGATAAGTCATTGCAAACCAGGTGATATTCCTGAGTTTGTATTATCGTCGACGCAACCGCTGATCTTAAAAGATTTTGCTGCTGAGTGGCCACTCGTGCAAGCTGGCAAGCAATCTACCCAAGCCGCGATTGATTATTTACTTCAGTTCTACAGTGGCGTGCCGGTAACGGCTTGTTTTGGTGAAAGTGAGCACCAAGGTAGAGTGTTTTACAACGAGCAACTCACTGGCTTTAACTTTAGAGCCAGTCAGGTTGATTTAAGGCAGGTGTTTGACAAGCTAATATCGCATATAGACGACGAAACGCCGCCAACACTGTATGTCGGATCTACCGAAGTTAACCGATGGCTACCAGGGTTTGCAGCCGACAACCCACTCGCAATAGATGATATTAAGCCATTAACCAGTGTTTGGATCGGTAACCAAAGTCGAATTGCCGCTCATTTTGATTTTCCTAACAACCTTGCTTGCTCGGCGGTTGGTCGCCGCCGCTTTACTCTGTTTCCCTCCGAGCAGATAGATAACTTGTATGTGGGGCCGATGGAGTTGTCTCCTGGCGGGCAAGATATAAGTATGGTGGACTTTCACGCACCTAACTTTGACAAGTACCCCAAGTTTCAACAAGCGCTAGAAGCAGCGCAAGTTGCTGAACTTGAGCCGGGCGACGCACTCTTTATTCCCAGTATGTGGTGGCACCATGTCGAAGCACTTGATGCGATTAATGTGTTAGTCACTCACTGGTGGCGAGACTCGCCAGCTTATATGGGCAGACCAACTAATGCACTGCAGCACGCCATTTTAAGCTTGCGAAGCTTACCAATAGCCCAACGTAAAGCGTGGCAAGCGATGTTTAACCACTATGTTTTTGAACATGAACTGCACGACACTGACCATATTGCTGAGCATGCTCAAGGGATGCTGTCATTGCCTATAGATGAGTTATCTGCGCGAAAATTACGCGCTGAATTACAGAATAAATTAAAGCGTTAAGTCATTCGTTTACGCTGATTAAGGATATATGATGAATACAAATAAGCCGATTAAAAATGTCGTCATTGCCGGTGGCGGCACTGCAGGTTGGATGGCAGCCGCAGCGTTGTCAAAACTATTAGGTAAAAACCTTAATATCAGCCTAATTGAATCCGACGATATTCCAACTGTTGGTGTTGGTGAGGCCACTATCCCTACTCTACATGTATTTCATCGCTTACTCGGCATTAATGAACAAGAGTTTATGGCGGCGACCAACGCCACCTTTAAATTGGCGATATCTTTTGAAAACTGGCGCGATGAGAATCAAGACTACTTACACTCCTTTGGTTTCTTAGGTAAGGATTGTTGGGCGGCTGGGTTTCAACACTTTTGGCTAAAGGGCCGTGACAAAGGCTTTGCCAGTGAAATTGGTGATTACTGCGCGGAACATCTTGGCTCTCGCACTGGCAAATTTGCAGTACTACCGAATCAAGACTTAAACCATGCTTATCACCATGATGCAGGACTGTACGCAAAATTTCTCAGAAAAATTGCCGAGCAACATGGTATCAATCGTATTGAGGGTAAGATCACTGAGGTAAACCTCAATCAACAAGATGGTCAAATAGAAAGTCTATTGTTAGCCTCTGGTCAATTAGTTGAGGGGGATCTCTTTATCGATTGTACCGGCTTTAGAGGCTTATTGATTGAAAATGCATTGCATACTGGTTTTGAAGACTGGTCCCATTGGTTACCTTGTGACAGTGCTATTGCGGTGCAAACAACGACCACCAGCACACCTGTTCCCTATACCCGCTCAATTGCTCGTGAATCGGGTTGGCAGTGGCGTATTCCACTGCAAAACCGAACCGGTAATGGGCTGGTATTTTGCAGTAAATACATGACCGATGAGCAAGCCAAACAGTTGTTACTCGATAATATTGAGGGCGACCTACTTACTGAGCCTCGCGTCATCAAATACAAGACGGGAACCAGACGCAAGCACTGGAATAAAAACTGTGTCGCCATAGGGCTATCAAGTGGCTTTATTGAGCCTCTTGAGTCCACCAGCATCCACCTTATTCAACGGGGCATTGTGCGCCTAATGCAGATGTTCCCAGCGCAAGGTTTAGTACAAGCCGATATTGACGAATTTAACGCACAGACAAAGTTTGAAACCGATAACGTACGCGACTTCATTATCTTGCATTATCACGTGACACAACGACGAGACAGCAAGTTCTGGCGTTATTGCTCAAGTATGCCAATACCTGAATCGCTTGCCCATCGATTAGAGATGTTTGCAGCTGCAGCCAAAGTATACAAGTACCCCAATGAACTGTTCGGTGAAAGCTCTTGGATCCAGGTGATGCTAGGCCAAGGCATTGAGCCTAAGCAGTATCACCCTATTGTTGACATGATGGAAGATGAAGAGCTTAAGGCCTTTTTGAATAACATTAAAAGTGTGGTCAAGCGCAAGAATGACAACCTACCACACCATTATGATTTTATTCAGCATTACTGTAAATCGCCAATGATGTAGTCATCAGAGTCGTGCTATGTAGCCTTAAAGCATAGGGCTACATTGAAGCATTTACACAATACAGCTAAAAATAGTTAAGCGGGTTAGATTAAAATGCAGCAAAATATGATTAGCGTTAACCCAGCCGCCACGCCAAAAATCATCTTAATTGGCGAGGAGAAAACGCCTGTCGTCATCATAGATGACTTTAGTTTAAGCACTGACGATATTATTACTTATGCCACTACCGAGGCGGATTTTAACGACGACCTAAACTCCTATTATCCTGGGATCAGGGCAAAACTCCCCCGTGAATACGCCAAAACAGTAATTGATGCCGTCTTCCAAGGGATCTATCAGTGTTATCACATTCCACGGCAGTTACGACTCAAGCCTCAAAGCCTATTTTTATCGCTGATCACCCGTGAGGAATCTGCGCTATCGACCTTACAAAGAATGCCGCACTTTGACACCCCAAAGCCATTTTACTTTGCCATCATGCATTACTTAAACCCAAATGAGCATGGCCCTACAGGTTTCTTTCGGCATAAACCGACTCAATGGGAGCGGATCAGTGAGCAACGCTGCCAGCCCTATTTTGACGCAGTACAAAAGCACAATGAGTTAAATGGAGCACCCAAACAAGGCTACTGCAACCAGAGCAATCATCATTTTGACTTATACGAGCAGATAGAATACCGCCCAAACAGACTAGTGATATATCCAGGCAATTTACTACACTCCAGCATAGTAAACTCAGCTAAGGATATCGATAGCAGCCCTGACACAGGCAGGCTTACCGCCAATATATTTATCGACTTTCAATAACCACGAGTCCAAAAATACCGGCATTAATACCAACACTACTTCAATAAACTAATATGGAATTTAGAATGAAGCGTCCTATTATTAACAAATTAGCCCTTAGCTGCTTGGTTATCTCAACCTTACTAGTTACAGTCCCTATGGCCTTGGCTGAAACTCAAGTGGAACAAACCATTTATGAAGATGTGGGCTTAGTTGAACCTCGTCGCCCACTTCTGCAGCAGCGTCTAGATCAGGTCGAGCAAACAATTCAAACGCTATTGCCACAAATGACACTGGCCGAAAAAGTATCCTTAGTTCATGCCAATGGCAAATTCACTACAGCCGCTATTGAGCGCCTTGGGATCCACGAAATGTGGCTATCAGATGGTCCACACGGTGTTCGCCATGAGATAGAGCGTAATAGCTGGAATTCTGCAAATTGGACAAGTGATTACTCAACTTATTTACCGGTATTAACCGCAGTAGCCGCCAGTTGGAATACCGACATGGCTACCTTACATGGCGCAGTGCTCGGCAGTGAAGCCCGTCATCGCGGTAAAGATCTAATTCTTGGACCTGGCGTTAATTTAGCAAGACTACCACTCTATGGCCGTAACTTTGAGTATTTAGGTGAAGACCCCTATTTAGCATCTAAGCTTGTGGTGCCACAAATTAAAGCCATTCAAAAAAATGATGTTGCCGCCACTATTAAACATTATGCGCTCAATACTCAAGAGTTAAACCGCACAGGAGTGAATGCTAAACCCGACGAGCGTACTTTGCGCGAAGTGTACCTGCCCGCCTTTGAGGCCGCAGTAAAACAAGCCAATGTTTATGCCATGATGGGTTCATACAATGAATTTAGAGGCACTAACGCTAACCAAAGCAAGCACCTCGTCATGGATATCCTTAAAGGAGAATGGGGTTATGAAGGACTGCTGGTGACAGACTGGAATGTAGATATCAATACCTATGACGCTGCTGTCAATGGTTTAGATCTTGAAATGGGCACTGATGTCCCACATTACAAAGACTACTTTCTCGCACAACCACTGATTAAAATGATTAACGCAGGTAAAGTACCTGTCGCCGCACTCGATGATAAAGTCTCGCGAATACTTAGGGTGCAACTGAGCATCGGCATGATGGATAACTACCGCCTGGCAGGCCAGCGTAATATTGCTTCCCACCGCGCTGCTGCTAGACGAATTGCCGAAGAAGGAATTGTGTTACTTAAAAATGATCGCCAAGTATTGCCGTTTGAACAAGATAAAGTGAAAAACATTCTCGTCCTAGGCCCTAATCTTGATAAAAAGCATGGCTCAGGCGGCGGTTCATCAGAGGTAAAATCACTTTATGAAATAACGCCTTTGCAAGGCCTTAAACAAAAGTTAGATGGCAAAGCAAGCATTACTGTCATGCGTGCTCAAAGCAGTAAACTTGCACCAATCAGCAACGATTACCTAGCGACTCGGCATTGGACTGGTACGCCATCGTGGAATATTAGCTACTTTACCGATGAAAGCCGTCAACAGCTTATCGAAGAGTCATGGATAGCCGATTCTGAGTTTAAACCGTCTAATTTAGTCGCTAAAGGGACGCCACAATTTATCACCATGAAAGCGGCAATAAAGCCGCTAAAATCCGGTGTACATACTTTAAAAGTGACCGCAAAAGGTAAAATCAATATCAAAGTCGATGGTAGCTCAGTCTTGCAGTTTGATGGTAATTCAAGCGAAGTACTCAACAAGAATATCTCATTACTACAGGACAAAGATTATCAGTTCGAAATAGAATACAGTGGCAGTGATGGCTATACCCTAGGCTGGGATACGCCTAATAAGCTATTTAACAGTGAAGAAGAATACTTAACTGCAGCAAAAAATGCCGATGCGGTGATCTACTTTGGTGGCCTTAGTCATAGTGATGACCGAGAGTCTATCGATAGAGCCGATCTCGTTCTTCCTAATCAACAGGATGAGATGATAACAAAGCTGATAGCCGCCAACCCTAAAACAGTGGTGTTCATCACCGCAGGTAGTGCAGTAGAAATGCCATGGGTCGACAAAGCATCCACCATAGTTTGGAATTCCTATAGTGGTATGGAAGGCGGTCATGCCGTTGCAGATATGCTGTTTGGTGATGTAAACCCAAGCGGTAAAATGCCCTTTACGCTGCCTAAGAAACTTGAAGATACCGCGCCTATAGCACTGAATGATTACAATGCTGTTGAATCTCTCTATTCAGAAGGCGTCTTTATCGGTCACCGTTGGTTTGAGCAGCAAAACATCAAACCACTGTTTAGCTTTGGCCATGGTTTGTCCTATAGTAACTTCACCCTTAGCGGTATAACGCTTTCTAAAAAGGCCATTAACCTCGATGACACTCTTGAAGTGTCACTGACCGTGACCAACATTGGCAAAGTAAGCGGCGCCGAAGTCGTGCAGCTTTACCTAAATGATAAAAAGGCCAGCGTTGAACGACCAACAAAAGAGCTGAAAGGCTTTGCTAAAGTCAGCCTACAACCAGGTGAAAGCAAGCAAGTTATCATGCAGCTTAACCGTCGCGACCTGTCTTTTTGGGATGAAAAATCAAACGATTGGCTAGCTGAAGCTGGAGAGTTTGAAGTGTTAATTGGTACTAGCCTAGATTACATCCATCTGCGAGACACTTTTAGCCTTAAATAACCTGTTCCCTGTTCCTATTATCGCTTTAATATTATCTATAGATATTAAAGCGATATTAACGCCTTCCCAATTAACACCTCGATAACAACACTCGACTACATCTCAAAGTCTCAGCAACAAAGTTGTTAATAGCTGTTGCTATTATTGAATAACTAGTCATTCTCCGCTGTCAGCTTTTAGTGAAATACTCTAGAATGCGCCTCATTGACAGAAGGGATCACAATGAAACTTAAATTATTAGCAGGACTATTTATTTTTGGCTGTAGCTCAGTACAAGCTGCATGGTGGGTAGAGCCTACAGATCTGGCTTTGAGAGCAGATATCCAACTACTTTCCGATACTGGCATTATTGTGCAGCCTATCACGACTTACCCATTAATGTGGGACGGATTAAAGCAAGATTTGGACAAGGCCGAACCCGCTAAGCTCTCCAATATTCAGCGCAGTGCCTTTGACCGAGTCAATCAAGCTTATGATAAGGACCACCGCGGTTTTAGCACTAAGGTAGAACTCGCAGGTAGCACCGATACCACCCGATTTATTGGATTTGGCCAAGATTATCGTGATAAAGGTGAAGGGGCTGTCAGCGCAGAAATAACTAAAGACTGGTTCAGTGGTCGTTTATCGGCAAGCTATCATGCGGATCCAATTGACGGTAACAGCACTCGCTTAGATGACAGTTTTGCTGCAGTTAAGCTTGGTAACTGGATCGTTAGCGCTGGCGCGCAACAAAAGTACTGGGGACCAGGCTGGGACAGCGGTTTGATTCAAACCACTAACGCTCGCCCTATGCCTGGCATTACATTAAGCCGCAACAACAGCCAAGCCTTTGAAACACCCTGGCTTAATTGGATTGGCCCATGGACTTTTACCACCGCATTTAGTCAAATGGAAAGCGATCGCTACGTGCCAGATACCCAACACTGGGGCGCTCGCGGCACCATACGCCCAATTTCAAAACTAGAAGTAGGCTTCTCATGGACCATGCAATGGGGCGGTGAAGGTTACGGCAATAGCCTAAGCGACTGGTGGGATGGACTATCTAATGGCGGTGGCACCGAAGGTGATTTAAAAAATGGTCAAGAGAATTTGCTTGCAGGCTATGATTTTCGCTGGTCAGATACCGCCTTTGGCATTCCTTATGGTATCTACTATGAGCGCACTCATGAAGATTACCACAATGGTAAAAATAAATTGATCAATGCGGCCAACATGGGCGGTATCGACTTTGTTTTAACCGACATCAATACCCGTGTCTTTATAGAATACTCAGATACCAAGGTTGCATGTGGTATCGACCCACAAGCATACAATTGTATGTATGAACACACCTTTTACCAAAGTGGCTACCGTTATTACGGCCGCAGTTTAGGCAGCACCTATGATAATGACTCAGAAACCTTGGTTGTCGGTGGTATCACTCAGTTAGGCGGCGGTCAAAGCATTACTAATAAACTACGTTGGTTGCGACTCAATACTGACGGAATTGATAACGGACTACCTGATGCTGGTAACCCTGTATCACCGGGCGAATATGAACGGGTATACCAATATGATACCAGCTACCATAGACCGTTTTATCAAGGCACTCTGAAAGTGGGTGGCACGATTAGCTATAGTGAGTACGTCACCTCTGGTGGCGACGACTGGGACGCAACTTTATACGCTGGTTGGGAAAGAAGCTTTTAAGCTTAATCAATAGCTCTCGGCTTGAGTATTAGAGGTTCTAGCAATAAAAGGTAAAAGTAGCTCCCTACTTTTGTCTTTTATTATTTTTCATCTCGTAAAAGCATGGACCTCTTACTTTTATCAACTGACCTTGTACCAATCACAGCAAGTGTTCAGAAATAGCGCAGGAAAAGCTTGAGAACAAGACAGAAATTCTCGATAAGTCGGTATCCTACAATCAAAATTTATAACGACGTTATCGAATGTTTTAACAAACTAGGGTCAGCTGCTATTTACTACGATGGGTATTAATAATTTTTTGAAAATCTAGCATCCCTTTGAGCTGCTGTTGCCATTTATCCTTCAACAAACTTCCTTCTCTTACACCCAACTGCTGGCACACTCTTTGACTATTAAGCGCACTCTGATTCGGTCTTTTAGCCAATATCTGTTCATGACAAGCTTGCCAAGATAACGTAGTGATTGGTGTTATTCTACAATGCGTTTTAATCAACTTATCATCTGTTAACATCAATTGCTGGATCTGTTGCGCAAACTCAAACCAAGAGCAACTGTTCGCTGCGGCATAGTGATACAAATTGTCTGAACTATCACTATCACCAACAAAATTGGGTTCTAAGTTAATACCTAAGCTCGCATCTAAGCCAACACCTCTTTGAGTCGCTTCTTTTTGCTTTATCAGCTTAAATATGATGACAGCCAGCGCTTCACTCCAAGTTGGACTGCCGTATTGATCGGCGATAACTGATACTTGCTCCTTTGCTGCAAACAACTTCTGCATTGTATGAACAAAATTATTCCCTTGGCAGCTATAGAGCCAGCTGGTTCGAATAATATAAGCTTTACTCGCTATAACCTGTCGTACAGCTTGTTCACCTGCAAGCTTACTTTTACCGTAAACAGATAGCGGTTCAGGGAGATCTTGTTCGTTGTAAGGTGAATGTTTCTCGCCAGCAAAGACAAAGTCAGAAGAGATATGAATCAGCATGACTCCGTCACGTTTACAGCGCTCCGCCAGTAATTTAGGGCCCTCAAAGTTAACCTTAAATGCACTTTCAGAGTCTGTTTCAGCATTATCCACTGCGTTAAATGCCGCGCAGTTAATCACCACGTCAGGATTGACCCGCATAAAAGCATCATCTATGGCTGCAGAGTCGCAAATATCTAACTTTCGATGTGACAGCAGGTGCAATTCATCCTGCTCACTCAAGCTGTTCCTCACTTCAGGTAAAATATTGACTAAGGCCTGCACAATATCAGCTGTTATACGAGTAAAAGAGCTAGCTTTCACTTTTGCATCACTTAAGTGAGCGATTAATGCTAACGACTGAGCGAGTTGGCCATTACCACCAGTAACCATTATTTTTATAGGAGCTTGCATAAGAGTTTAGATCGTAACCTTTGTCGAAGTTCTTCAAGAGCTTTCATACAAGATCTGCATACTCATCGAGTGAGTCGTGGCCTCTTGCAGATAGGAAACACAGCAGAGCTTCAGGGCTTCTATTAAGTAACCGCTCGATTGGAAATTGTACAGCTTCGATCACCTCAACCGCTTTATCAAAATCGCCTAAGCTGAATGCAACATGAGAATCTGACCCCATTACTAATAACCCGCCGGCTTCTTTCACCGCTAGCGCAATGGCCCTGCAGCTTTTTTCACTGCCTTTGCGTGAAGTTAAAAATGAAGAGTTATTGATCTCTAGCGCAACATTATGCTTTGCGGCAGCTTGAGCCACTCTCTCAATATCAATCGGATACGCTGGATTACCTGGGTGGCTGATAATATCAACTTTGCCACTTTCAATACAGTTAATAAGGGCTTGAGTATGGTTCTCTGCTGTCGATGGTGGAAAAACGGGTTCGTGAAAGCCCGCTAAAACTATATCGAGTTGTTTTAAATAATCGCCGAAAAAATCAATGTCTCCTTGCTGGTTTTTGATATTCGCTTCAATCCCTCGAAGCACTCCAACACCATCAATAATCCGCGGTAACACTCTCATATTCACAAAGTGCCAAAAATGTGGTGCATCTGCCATATCTGGTCCATGGTCGGTGATGGCGAATAGTTTAATACCTTTCTCTTTGGCGACATTTAAGTAGTCGTGCAGCGTACTGTAAGCATGGGTTGAAGCTATGGTATGGGCGTGGGTATCGACTAAAAACTTCATCTGCAGCCTCTCGAGCTCAAACGATAAGAGTAGACCTGAAGTCTACTCTTATCGTGTGTTTAACTCTATATCGCAGCAAGATAAATGTATCAGCTAGCCCTCGTGGCTTAAGCTACTTTCTAACTCTTCCCAGCTCTGCCGTTTACGGTAAATTGTCGATGCACTGATATCTAATAAAGCAGCGGCCTTTGGAACATTACCATCACAAAAGGCAATAGCATCTTCAATAGTTTGCTTCTCGGTGATCCATAAAGGAACGATATCAGCAGCTGGCGCAACGGCTGCAATATCTTGAGCTTCAGTTAAATGACCTTGAGCCTCAATAGAGCCTTTGACTAGTGAAGGCGCTGCAGGATCTGCAAACAGTGGCGTAGCGCTTTGCGCTTGCGGCTCAGGCTGCTTAACGCTGATATTGGCTGTCACCTGTAAGGGGAGCATATCAAGCTCGACGGTTTCAGCATCATTGAGCACTACAACCTGCCTAATCACATTTTGCAGCTGCCTAACATTGCCAGGCCATTGATAGTTCTTGAGGCATTGCCTTGTCTCTGCGCTAAAGTGCTTGAACTGCTTACCTTCCTCTTTGTTGTATTCTTTTAGCAACTTAGTTGCCAACAGAAGAATATCTTTGCCACGCATCCTTAACGGAGGAAGCTCAATAGGGATCACGTGCAAGCGGTAAAAAAGATCTTCTCTGAAACGACCCGCTTTAACTTCATCCCACGGTGCTCGATTGGTGGCACTGACAAAACGTACGTCAACTTTCTCCTCTTTGGTACCACCGACTCGTTGGAACACTCCGGTCTGAATAAAGCGTAACAATTTACTTTGCAGCTCCAGATCCATCTCGCAAATTTCATCAAGAAACAAGGTGCCATTGTGAGCTCTTGTGGCTGCACCATCACGATTAGCCACAGCCCCAGTAAATGCACCTTTGGTATGACCAAAAATTTCACTTTCGATTAGGTCTTTAGGGATTGAAGCACAGTTCAATGCGACAAATGCTTCATCTCTACGGCTACCAGCATGATGGATGGCATTGGCGCACACCTCTTTACCAGTACCACTTTCACCCACAATAAATGCCGACGCTTTACTGTTAGCAACGCAATCTATCGTTTTATAAACCGTTTGCATCGCTAGTGACTCACCAACGAACCCCATGTAATGTGGCTTAGGCAGGCTGCTCTCATACTTGGCGACCAAATTAACCAGATGACGCTGCTTGAGGGCATTTCTAACTGTAATGGAGAGGCGTTTTGCATCGAAAGGTTTAACAAGAAAATCGAAAGCGCCCGCTCGCATCGCATCAACCGCGAGATCAATCGTGCCATGAGCGGTGATCATAATAACGGTAATGTCTGGGTATTTTTTTTGAACGATATCAAGAATATCCATACCAGACATATCTGGGAGTTTAATATCCAACACCAGTAGATCGGGTTGCCATCGTTTTAACTCGTTCAGTGCATCCTCACCATGGTTTACATGAGTCACTTTAGCACCGTCCGCACGAAGGTACTCTGTATATAGTGCTCCAAGCGACATGCTATCTTCTACCAGTAACGCGGTAAACGAGCTAGTTATATCCATATAGAAGTCAACCTATTGATAAATTTAAAAAAGCCAAAAACAGATAAGCTATCATAACGAGTGTGGCAGTAGATACCAAGGCCTGCTAGTTAAGTCTAGCAGTTATTAGCTAGCTTTCTTGTCACCTCTTAGAGCCTTACAAATAACCTATTTATTTAGCATAGTTTTAGGTTAAGCGAGCCTTAAATACCTGTAAAGTTTGCTCCCCAATATCAATGACATTATTCAATAATTGAGATAACTGGCTAACATCCCCAGCCTTAGCACTCTGCTCAAGTGATTTAGCCGCCACACTAAGCGCCTGTGCACCAAAACTTCCCGCACTGCTTTTAAGTGTATGAGCCTGTATGTCGACCTCATCTAAATCACAATTTCCTAACGAATCATAGGCATTCAATAATGACTTTAATACAGTGAGCCTCTCTTCAGCCTCATTGAGGAATACGCTAAACATTCTAGCCATAGCATCCTCTCCTAACATACTTGAAAGCTCTATTAATGTCGCTTCATCAAGGATATTGTTAGACGGATCATCATCAGTACTATTTATTGCTTGTTGCCCAAGTTCATTTTTTTCAATCACGTTTATCTCTCCAGCTTGAGAAGATATTTTGTCAGGCTCTGTATTTATTGTAGATGTAACCGGAGAGCTGAGGACGACTGTCTCACCAATAATTGCTTTGCTGGTATTTAGAATACTCTGCGCTTCTTCTTTAACCTCTAAAAAACTATCGCCACTTTCCTTGGCTATTGTTTTCGCCTCAGCCATCCAATAGTTAACCGCTTTTATCAATTGTGCTCGATTTACAGGTTTAGGGACAAAATCTCTCATCCCCGCATTCATACACAGATCTACATCCTCTTTTTGCACATTAGCGGTCATCGCAATAATAATCTGCTGTGGATTGTTCAATAGGATATGCTCTGTTGCCTCAACCCCATCCATCTCTGGCATCCTCATGTCCATTAGGATCAGTCCATACTCTTTCTTGGCTGCCATAGTGACAGCCTCTTTGCCATTATTAGCAATTTCAACACTAAAACCGGCCTTATTGAGCAACGCACTCGCCACGATCTGATTCGCGGGGCTATCCTCAGCTAATAAAATGGGCAGTAGCTGACGGTTTTCGTTACTTAACCCCTCTTCAATTGCTGCCACATCATGACTAAAACGATGTTCACCGCTCAACATTGCCAACATCATATCTCTACTAAGCGGTTTATTAACGACTTGCTCAAGACCAACTTTAGCCAACAACTTTGACGCTTCAGGCACAACAACAGTCATTAACGCCGCCATCAACCCCTCTTCATTAAGGTAAGATTGTTTAATCTTTTGAGCTTGCAGTTCTGTCAACTCAACAAGACTGTGTTCGTCAATCAGCACTAAGCTAAAACGTCCTTGTACATTTACATTATTAAAAATACTTTTGACACCATCGACACAAATTGCGCTAACGCCATATTGACGATATTGTTTTTCAAATAATCGACAGTAAGTTGAGTTATGGTGGACTAACAATACTCTTGCATCAGTAGGCATTTGGCGTGGCATTGATAACTCAGCTTCTTCTAACTCTAATTTAACATCGAAACTAAAGCAGCTTCCTCGCCCTTGTTCACTGCGTACAGCAATGCTCCCTTCCATACGAGTAATAAGCTCTGCACAAATGGCGAGCCCAAGCCCGGTGCCACTGTAGTTTGTGTTGTGCTCGTCATGCACTTGGCTGAATTCTTTAAATAGCGTGAGCTGTGCCTCCTCTGAGATCCCAATGCCTTGATCTGTTACCGTACAACAAAGCTGAGCCTTGCCTTGCTGACTTTCAAGCAACCACATCTCTACTGCTATGCAGCCACCAGAAGAGAACTTAATCGCGTTATCAACTAGATTTTGTAACACTTGGCGTAAACGCTGACCGTCTCCAATGAGGCTCTCTGGCACATTACAGTTCACAAAGCTAGCTAAGGTAATGCCCTTATCTTGCGCCTTGGGCGACAAGATCTGTAACACCTGAGTGACTAACTTAGCAGCAGAGAAACTACTTTTCTCCAGCAACATTTGCCCCGCTTCAATTTTTGAAAAATCTAAAATATCATTGATAGTACTCAGCAGTGCGGTTCCTGCTTCTTTAGCAGTATTAGCGTAGATCCGCTGTTCCTTATTCAGTCGAGAATCAAGTAATAGATCAACGCTGCCCAGCACTGCATTCAGTGGTGAGCGAATTTCGTGACTCATGGTGGCTAAAAAGCGTGACTTAGCTTTACTGCCCTGTTCTGCTTGCTCTTTTGCCAATTTAAGCTGGGTCTCGTATTCCATCCGTCTTGAAATATCACGGATAAATGCAGTTAGCAGCATCTCTTCACCTAATTGCACTGGGATTAGAGTTAGCTCAATAGGGAGCAGCTTACCGTCAAAGCGAGTAGCAAATATTTCAGTAGCATTTTTAAACGCCTTACCGGCACCTGTAAGGCGATACTCCTCTAAAATCTCCCGAAAAGTGGCTCTTGCTCCCCCTTGAAATAGGCAAGTCTCCATTCTCTCGCCCACTAATGCACTTGAGTGTGCTTGAAACATCAAACACGCTGAATCATTGACCTCTTGGATTTCACCAGTAATATCGATAGTAATCAATCCATCCTTACTGCCCTCCAATGTGGCTAATAAGATTGACTCTGTGCGTTGAGCTGCGACTTGCGCCCGCTTAACATCACTAAGGTCTTTAACTAAGCCTAAAAATAGTAATTCGCCATCGAGTATCATTTTCGAAATCGATAGCTCAATAGGAAACAGTTCTCCCTCTTTATGCTGTGCCATTAACTCTCGACCTTTCCCAATGATTTTAGACTCGCCACTATCGAGGTATTTACGAATATAAACGTCATGCATTCCGCGCTCAGCTAACGGTAAGAGCAAAGATACATTTTGGCCAAGTAGTTCACTGTCCTTATAACCAAATAGGCGGCTTACTGCGGGGTTAACTTCACTTATCTCTCCATGAGTATTAATAATGATATAGCCATCCAAAGCCGTGCCTAATATTGTACTAAGGCGGGTATTTGCATTTTCAAGTGCGTGGGTTTTTATATCTATTTGCTCAACCATTTGGTTGAATGCATGAGCCGCTTGACCGATTTCATCCTGAGAGGTTACGGGCACTTTAACTTGCTTCTCGCCGGAAAATACACGAGTAGATGCAGATTTTAATTGCAGTAAGTTGCGCGTCAAATAATGGCCTAACAACCAAGAAAACAGCGCCACTAGCACCATCTCCAATGCGGCGATCAACAGGAACTGTTTGGTCGCATCGGCAATAAAAATATCCAGTTTTGAAATCTCGACCCCAAGCTCTACTCGACCATAAACAATTCCAGACTCAGCAACCATGGCCTCTATGTCCAGAATCCCGTCATCGACAGTCGTGACATTACTGTCCCTGGCCGCCAAATGGACTCCGCTATTCGCCCCGGCAGTCACCAACAGATCATCACGATTAAATACATTGACATATAAGACCTGGTTAGTCGAAATAAGCTCGTTTGCGAGGTTGTTCAGCGTTGAAAGGTCTGTGCTCAATACCGCATCTTTTGCGGCAGCAGCAAACAAAGATGCCGTCGACTGAGCACGCTTCTCAATTTCAGACTCATTAGATGACTTTAAATAGTCAATACTGGTATACACCAACAGCATTAACAGTACCCCTTCAATAATGGCAATACCCAATATTGTTTTTAACCGAAATGACATTAGTTCTCCTCCTGTTTAGGAGCATCCTCATCCGTCTGAATCGATAGTTGATCAAGCTTAAGTGCTCTAACATCATTCCAGTCACTATCAGCAGCAATTTCAAAACGGTTAAAGCCAAGACTATTTAACAATGACAATCCCTGTTCAGATTGAGAAAGAGCCACTAGCTCTGCGGTTAGCTCTTTACGGGCGGCTTCAGAGACTCGAGGGTGCACAGCAATCGCGTGGGGAGTATATTTAGGAGTGGTCCAAAGGATCTTTAACTTAGATTGAGTCTCAAGCGGTAAGTTATTAAAAGTTCTGCCCACACCACCACCCACCTTAAATAGTCCTTTCGATACCGCCATATAAACGGAGTCATGGGAGCCAACATACTTAGGTGTAAAGTCGATGCCACGCTGTTTTAAGTTAGCCCTAGGGATCATACTGGCAGCAAATGCTCCTGGCGCAGGAAACGCAATGGTCTCTCCCGCTAGCGCCTCTAAATCTTGAAAACTCGCATCTTTAGCGACCACGATAATCCCTTTAAGCTTTTTATCTTTCTCCTTAACCAACGCCTGATAGCCCTGTGACTGATGAAACTGAGCGTAATGATGGGGGTTCATATAGGCAACGTCATACTCCCCGGTCGCGAGCCGATCCTCAAAAGTGGGAATATCTGGCGCGGTTGCAAAACGCAACTCAAGTTTTGCATTTTGCGACACTTCTTTAAGTAACGGTCCCCAAGCTTTAGCAAGTGTACTTGCCGCTTGCTGTGGAACAACGCCAAATACGAGAGTCTCTTTAGGCTGACTGGCTACGGATTCTTCAGCGCTAACCCCGGAAGAAAGCGGCATAAATACCACAGCAAAGATAGACAACAGGCTAAAAACCGCAGAATTTCTACGGCACATAATGATATTTCTGACCTTGTCGTTAAATAAATGCATGCCACTCCCCTCAATTAAATTCAATTCATGTTTTTACAGAACTGAGCAATAACTACGCCAAAAATAAAAGTGGTCCAGAGTAAAAAATAAACCCTATAAATACTATATATAAAACAATTAGATGTAGTGTTCAATCTGGTTTTATCAATATGGCACTTCTATTTTGCAAAATGCAATTTCCCAATGAGTATTACTATGTCTAAAAGAGGTTATGGAATGGCAATAGACAAGAAAGCCAAATAATTCAAAACGTTATCATCGAGCATAAATACAGTGGCATAACGTTTGCACTTTTAACTTTCATAGCCCTACAAAATGTGAACAGATTGATGAAGGTATCAAACAGCGCACAAACGAAGCACTCTCTTAGTATCATGCTTGTCGAAGATTGCGATAGCGAACGCTGCTTGCTAAGTGCCTTGGTGACGGCAATGGGTCACCATAGCGTCGATTTTTCCAATGCGGAATCGGCAATTGAATACCTTAAGGCCCATCACGTTGACCTAGTGATCACCGACTGGATGATGCCCGGTATGAGTGGTATTGAATTGTGTAAAATACTCAAGCAATCATGCGATAACCCATACACAATACTCCTTACGGGAAATAGTGAAAATACACATATTGTAGAAGGAATCAATTCTGGTGCAGACGACTTTGTAGCGAAGCCCTTTAATAGTGCGGTGTTAAAAGCCCGAATCCATGCTGGGGTACGAATAATAGAGATGCAGTCCCAATTATCACAGAAGAATAAATCACTAAATCAGATGCTATTAAAAGAGCAGCAATACTTAAATGTCGTTAAACAAGACTTAGCATTGGCGGCGCAGTTACAACAAGCATTACTGCCCAATAACTGCCAACTCAGCCAACAATGGCAAGTGACTTGCGAATTTAAACCTGCCCATGATCTCGCTGGTGATATTTTTCAGTGCTTCAATATTGACGACCAACATATTGGTTTTTATCTACTCGATGTCAGTGGCCATGGCACCGCCGCTTCTATGCAAAGCTTTACTTTAGCGCAAAGCTTAGCCAACAACCAAGACGCATGGCAGGCCTTAGATGTGTGCCAGTTAATTAATACGCTCAACCGTGAATTTGACGACCCACAAAACAGCGGCCGTTTTGCCACTATGATAATAGGCATTGCAAATGCGGTCACAGGTAAGGTTGAACTGGTCAATGCTGGTCATCCAGCACCTATTGTGATTAGTCCACAACACGCCTATTTTGCCGATCAGCTACAGCTAAACATTGCAGCACAACTACCATTGGGGATCCGCAAAAACTACCAATACAGCAGTAGTCAGTTATTTTTATCTCAACATGAACATCTACTGCTCTATTCTGATGGGATCTATGAGTGTCGCCACCCAAAGCATGGATTTTTCGGCCAAGAGCGACTACTGAAGATTATAAACGATGCTAGAGAACTCTCGCCCGGTTCTTTGCTACACCACTTAACCCATAGCTGCGACTTATGGCAACAACAGCAAGCTCAAGATGATATCTCTCTGATGCTTATTTCAAGTCAGTCACTAGCCAGTTTAAACCAAACGCCTATTCGCCGTGTGCTTGCTTAGCGTAAAATGAATTTCAACAAGGAATTACCCTATGAATAGTCTACAGATAAACCTTAACAAAACACTATTAGCTAAGCATTCACTGTGCTTAGAAGTCGATCAGTTCATGCTACAAAATCAAATCAGTTCATCACAAAGATTCAAGGTAATCACCTGTATACTCGAAGCCGTGGCGAATGTCATTAACCATTCAGCCAGCAGCTCAAAAGAGATAATATTAATCTTACACAGCGGCGACAACAAAGTGATTGTCGATTTACTTGATAATTCTCCGCTGCATGGCAACAAATCTCCACTGCAATGTCCAGATACTAATGAACAATCAGGTCGCGGTTTATGGATAATGCACAACTGGATGGACAGTGTCAGGGTGCAAGAGTCTGTGGCGGGAACTCACCTGCAACTAAGTTTATCAACCCAATGATGCGCTCAATACTCGAACTAACTCAAGGATCAATAGTTGAAAAATATGCTGTGTTTATGCTCACGATTAAGCACATGAAAGCGATACACAGCGTATTAACCAGCACATTACAGTACCCTAGATAATTATCCGCTGCTAATCCCGTCGAACTCCAGCTTAACCTAGATTTTCAATCTGCTCATTATGCTTTGCATTTTAAGAACTCTGCGTTAGCAACTAAATCCCTATATGCAAAGAAACATACTTAACCAATATAATACAACAACTTAAGAACTGGCATTAGAGTTGCACTGTATAAAGCAATGTTAATAAATCCGAGTGCTTATTAGCAATAATCTCTAACAGCATTTTAAGGAGCTTAAAATGAAATTCTCCCAACTCGCACAGAACAACGCATGCAAAATCACCTTGCCAGTTGAAATGGTAATGACCCAAACACCAACATTACGTGCTGCAATTTTACAGCGAATAGATATGGGGATGACCCAGTTAGTTATCGATCTACACCAGGTTAATTATATCGATTCAAGTGGTTTATCTGTATTGATTTCAGCTCTCAAAAAAGTCGAAGAGCACGATGGCGAAATTGTATTGCTCTCACCAACTTCCGGCGTCCGTGCACTTATCGAACTTACCCGCCTGCATCAGGTGTTTTCTATTTATGAAGATGAAGCAGCGGCAATTGACTACATATGCAATGAACTTGTTAGCTAACAAGTTAAGCATTAAGGATAGCGCTATGAACCCCAATCACAGCACGAACTTTTCAAGCACCTCTCATAGCAGTAAAAAGCAAAAGGATGCAACAAAGTCGATAACAGATGCGCCACAGTACCAGGGATTGACGACATTGCTAATCATCACTCTAGCAGCCTTATTATCTGGCTGTGTACTGCCACATCATCCAGAAGAGATTGATATCTGTGACAACGTGGATGACGACATGACACTGTGCCACTTCTACCCTAGCGACACGCCTTATATGCGCAGCAAAATCAGTGAACGAGCACCTAAAAATATAACTCAAAAAGCCAATGACCCTATGGGTACCACTTGGTTAATGGATACCGCTCAAGCACAGCAAGCATTGCATTTGCCGCAAAATATTCGTTTATCAGTAGGCGATAGATTGAAAGTCAATGTACTCAATGGTGAAGAGTTTAGTGGCAATGTAGAGGTCAATAATGATGGTTATATCTATCTGCCATATCTGCAGCCCATTCATGCTAAAGGGCTTGATGTTCAGCAACTATCCGCAGCAATAAGCAAGCACCTTGTTGAAGAAGATTTCATGCTAAAAAATAGTGTGCGACTCAGCATAACCCCACTCAAGTGGGCCCCCGTTGAAGTGACCGTCTCAGGTGGGGTGTTTGAACCAGGGCAGCATCAGATCAACAAGAAAACAGATACAGAGATCATCGATGACGATGGCAACCACAGTGGTGATCAAGCATCAGAAAGAAGTATCGCTGCAGCCCTAAGAGCCTCTGGTGGTGTGCGCCCTGATGCTAATATCAGTGAGGTCATGGTGATTCGAGAGCAGTATAGCTTTAAGCTCGATCTATCAGGTGTGATCCACGGCTATCCGGTGCCAACCATGACACTTATGTCTGGCGACCACATACATGTGCCACAGCATGATTATTTTGATGACGCGTTAGCAAGACCGTCACAAATTACCGTGCCAGGGATCCGGGTCTTTTTATCCAACCTAACTCAACCAGCGAGCAGTAACTCGCAATCGGCAGTAGATACCGATGCGACGCGCTTTCCCTATGGCACTCGCCTCCTTAATGGCGCAATTGCCGCAAACTGCGTCGGCGGCGCTCAATCAACCAATGCCAGCCGTCACCTGCTATTAATCACCAAAAATCCGTTAACTGCTGAAGTGGATGTGATTGAGCGCTCAATGGACTCGCTTATCCGCAACTCTTGGGTAACTGGCATGAACCCTATACTGATGCCTGGTGATGGGATTGCTTGTTATGACTCACGAGTTACCAATATGCGTGAAATTGCTAGAACCGTTACTGAAATACTGGTTCCAGCAACTTTATTAGAACTGCTTTAACAACGAGTTAATAAAGGAGGCGACTATGAAAAATCAACAATTAAGACCTCTACTTTGGCTTAAGCGCCTGTTCGTAGATGGTAGTCAAATGCCAGTTAAAGAGCGAAGAGATGCGTATCTAAAAATGAACTTTACTCTGCTTGCTTCTGTTTGGCTCCTAGTTCTGCTTTTTGTTCTCTTAAGTCCTAGTCGTTATGTCAGTAATTGGACCCTTATTTTACCAGGTGCTGGCGCAGGTGCCGTGGTGAGTTTAGACAATGTCGGCCAAGCAAATAGCTCGGTGAGTTCACCTTATTTGAGCTCAGCAATCGATCCCAGAATAAATTACAAGTCCATTGCCACCAGCAAAACACTTTTAAATGCGGCGGCGAAAACCATGAATATAAAGAACAGTGAATTTACTAAGCCAAAATTGAAACTGCCAAATCAAACCGGTTTAATGCAATTTAGCATCAACTCAACCAGTGCCGAAGATGCGCAGCAGCGTGGCTGGGCTCATTACCACAGCTTACAAGCACTGCTTTCACAGCTACGAAATGACGAAGTACAACAACGCGAAGATGCTATTCGTGTGGGAATGGCAAGTTTTGCCAATAAGGTCAGCCTAACACAAAGCAAGCTGTTGGAATTTCAATCAGAACATGGGCTTGTTACACTCGACCAGTTTAAAGAGCTCGCATTAACTATGGAGCGCTTAAGACACAACCGAGTCAACCTCGAGTCAGAGTACCAAGGCGTCATCGCCAGTCAAAAAATGCTAGAAATACATCTGTCACTCACCCCTAAACAAGCAGCGGGGCTACTGACACTCAAAAATGATCAGTTGTTTCAACAGCTACTTATCGGCTATACCAATGTCACCGCAAAACTGACCGAGTATTCAAGCCGCTATGGCAAGCGTCATCCACAAGTGGTCACTCATAGAGATGAACAGAAATCCATCCTTGCCGCGATATCAAAGCGTTGCATGGTATTACTGGGCTACACTGATAAGCGTCTAATGCTAATGCTATCGGCTGATGATTTAGATGGTCGTGCGCAATTGATGCAACAGTTACTCACACTGGATACACAGGCAAAAGGGTTAAAACGCCAGATAAGTTCACTATCGCAGCAGATCCATGATTGGGACCATCGTTTATATGACAGCAATGATGATGCGGCAAAGCTTGAAGATCTTCAAAGAGAACACCAAGTTGCAACAGCGGTATTTACTTCGGCACTGGCAAAAATGGATGTTGGTAAGGCCGATATATATTCTTCGTTTCCTTTGGTACAGTTAATGTCTGCGCCAACATTAGCCGAGTCAACGGATAAACTCGCCATCTTACTGGCGCTCGTCGGCGGTATTGCCGCATCGATATCAATCATCGCAGGGATGGGAATGCTATGGATCCGCAAGCCTATGCTCCAGAAAATTCTGACGAACGCCTAGTTTGGTATGCCATCACCGGCACCTACCTATTTTGGTTTTTAGGTGCCATGTATGTGGTTGCCCCGGTGGTTGGCTGGATACTCCTGTTAAGGCTGGTAAAAAGAGCGGCACTTAAGCAACAGAATTATGTTGTTTCTCATACTCAACATTTCTGGGTAGCAGCGATGTTGCTGATGCTACTGGCGCTGGTGATTGGTCATCTCACTGAAGGGCTAGGGCTTACCAAACTCATCAAGTCGAGTATTGGTTGGGCTAAAGGCTGGGCACTGTTAGCCATCTTCCCACTCATCGGCTCGCTGAATATCCGCCCGCAATTAATCTATCGAGCAGGCTGCATCGTATGTAAACATACGCTTATTTTACTGCCCATTTTTGTACTCGCTTGGGTATTGAAACTGCCTAGTACACTTTACACCTCCCCTTTAAGTATCATTGGTGGACCAGGCCCTGAGTTTTTCAGTGTCAGTCTCTATGAGCTCGATCCTGGTAGCGGTGCACCCAGATGGCGATTATTTACCCCTTGGGCGCCAGCGCTAGGTATGATGGGGAACCTATTCTTTATCTTTGCCACTCAAGAGCGATCAAAACGCTTCCGCTTCTACGGCTTTAGCGGCAGTTTAAGCATGGTTCTACTGTCGCAATCTAGGCTCGCTTTCGTTTGCTACCTACTGCTTGCGGGCTTTTTCATGTTCATCCGCTACTACCGTTCACCTTGGTTATATTTTGCGGCAAGCCCCGCTTTACTGCTACTAGGATTAACAGGTCATAGTGTGATCGAAAAAGTAGAACAAACCATATATGCCTTTAAAAATGCCCGAGCAGGTTCCACCCGAGTACGCCAAGAACTCGCAAATATTGCGCTTGAGCGCTGGGCTAATG
This sequence comes from Shewanella piezotolerans WP3, assembly GCF_000014885.1. NCBI lineage: Bacteria > Pseudomonadati > Pseudomonadota > Gammaproteobacteria > Alteromonadales > Shewanellaceae > Shewanella > Shewanella piezotolerans. The sequence continues at coordinate 1,660,046 of NC_011566.1, read as the reverse complement.
AAGCCATTTTTTGGGGCCATGGTATCGTTGAAAGAGGTCCACACTTGGTAGAGTACATGCCTATTGGTTCACATCACACTTGGTATGGTTTACTGTTTGTTAAAGGATTAGTCGGTGCTATGGCGCTCGCCTCAGCAATGCTAGTGACCATTATTAGCCTGCTGCGTTATATCTTTAGCAATAGCATTTCGGCTGTCGCTATTGCCATTATTTTACAACTATTCTTATACACCTTCGGCGAGAACTTAGAGATTTTGGCCTACCTATTTTGGCCAGGCCTAGTCATTGTTGGCATTGCACTTAAGTACAATAAATCTGAGTCCAAAACCGAACTTAAAGCTGAGGCTGATTAAAACCCGGCTATCACCACATTGTTCATTTTGATTCGCAATTTGCGACTACCGCTACCACTCACACACCACCAAGTTAACACCACCATTGCCAGTCGTAAAACACTACCTAATATCAAAGGCTTACGACCGAATCCCCGCCTATAAAAAGTTGGCATGATACCTGTAATATTCAATAGGTAACAGTCGATAACTAAGGCCACTCAGAAATTTTTTAAGGCCAAGCATCAGTGATTAGTTAACAGCAGTGACAGTGGACGTCTATTAAAGGCTGTCGTATTCATTAACAACCTCATATCAGGTGGTTTTATGCAAACGATATTACAACTAAAAAGCACCATTGCCACCTTATTCAGTAGTGCGTTGGGCAAGAGCCTATTTTGGTTGGGCTCAGCTCAGGTGCTCGGCCGGATAGTACGTCTCGGGGCGAGCATTATCATCGCTCGCTTGCTCACTCCAGAAGTGTTTGGGCTGGTGGCCATTATCCTCACAAGTTTCGAGATTATCTGCACTCCAACTCGTAGAATTTCGTCAGCCGCATTGATTCAGATGGATGATAACAAATTCAGTCATGCGCTAACCAGTGCCAATAAAGTGAACTGGTTAGCCGCTATCACCGCCTTCGTTGCCATGAGCTTACTCAGCTGGCCGCTTGCCATCTACTACGATGACATGCAGCTCATACTTCCTATGATACTCATGGCAACAAGCTATTTGTTACTCCCCTTTGGCATGCTTTATGCCGCGCAAAATCTTCGACTCAACCGCATGAGAGTAGTCGGCCGCGCAGTACTTTGGCAAACCGTTTTTGATGGGATGTTAACCGCAACACTCGCTTTACTCGGGCTCGGGATCTGGGCAATTATTTTGCCTAAAGTAATTGTGATATTTGTTTGGATTGGGGTTCATCGATATCACAACCCCTTGCCCGGGGCTTCTTTCAAAAATACAACACGACTCAAGAAAACTCGGTTACACGGAGCTACAACAGCCACTAAGCCAGATACTCAGCCTCAATCAGCAAGATTCGGCTTAGCCCCGCAAACGGCTGAGATTTTTAAGTTTGGTATACATGTCGGCTTAGGTGACTTAGCCATCGCCATGCGGCAGAATATCGATTACATACTAGTGGGTTACTTTCTCGGCATAGAAGCATTAGGAGTCTACTTCTTCGCCTTTAATGCCAGCTTAGGCATTAGCCTTGGGCTTATCCAAAGCTACGGCACTGCACTATATTCTCACCTATGCCAAAAAGGCCACGATACCGAGAGTCGCGAGACTAGCCTGCAAGGTAAGTACTTTCAATCGCTCAAATTTATCATGTTGCTCACCGTGCCCCTTATAACATTGCAAGCTGTACTAGCACCTTTTTATCTGCCATTGATCTATGGTCAAAAGTGGCTAGATGCAGGTGCCCTACCTATTTTCATCTTGCTTTGCTTAAGCGGCCTATTTCGTCCACTTGGTGAGGCTGCGAGCCAATATTTAATTAGTTCAGGTCAGAGTAAATACAACCTTATCTGCAACAGCATTTTTACGCTGATGCTGGCAGTGACCATAGCACTATCCAGTTTTTCAGGACTTATCGCTGTAGCTCTCGGCATTTTATTGGTGCACCTAGTTGCTATGCCCATCTTCACTATTTATCTCAAATTCACACAACAGCCAACAACAGATAAATACTCAATAAACTGCAATAAAAAAAGTCGGTTAATGCAGACAATCCCCAAACGCTCTCGGGAGACTCACTATGACTACTAATGACCAATATACCAAAGCGACAGCGGCCAAAGTATCCGTTGTCATGCCTATTTACAATGTTGAAGCCTTTGTAGAGGATGCAATCAAATCCGTGCTAGCTCAAACCTTTAGTCATTTTGAATTGATTCTAGTGAATGATTGCTCACCTGATAGTAGCCTTGCACTTTGCCAAAAATTTAAAGACTCACGTATTCGCATCATCAGCCATGAAGTGAACCAAGGACTTTCTGCAGCACGTAATACAGGGATCCGCCACGCTATTGGTCGCTACGTTGCTTTTATTGACTCTGACGATATGTGGCATCCAGAAAAACTCGCTCAACATGTGCTGCATTTAGACAATGCTCCAGAGGTGGGGATTAGCTTTTCTCGTTCGGTGTTTATCGACTATCAAGGCAATACAATCAATGTTTTCCAGATGCCACAGTTAACAGATATAAATGCGAGTGATCTGCTCTGTCGTAACCCTGTCGGTAACGGCTCTGCACCAGTTCTACGCCGTGAAACCTTGTGTGACATACGTTATCAAGCACTAAACAAACGCCATCCACACAGTTGCTATTTTGATGAGAATTTTCGTCAATCAGAAGATATTGAATGCTGGCTTAGAATTGTTGCCACCACCCATTGGAAAATGGAGGGCCTACCAGCGCCGCTAACCTATTACCGTCTTAATAACCAAGGTTTATCCGCTAATTTTCAAAAACAGTATGCTTCATGGGAGAACATGATCAATAAAGCCATCCACTATGCACCAGAGCTGCTAATACAGTACGAGAATCGCGCCAGAGCCTACCAATTGAGGTACCTCGCAAGGCAAGCCATACGTAATCATGATGGCAAAGAAGCCGTTGAGCGGATAAAACAAGCACTGAAAACCTCACCATCAATCATCAGACACGAGACAGGGCGTACTATCGCCACGCTTGCAGCGGCTTATCTGTTAAAGCTATTACCGAAAAGCACTTATAAAGGTATTGAGTCTATGGCGCAATCCGTACTGGGACGTATGCAACGAGCCAAAATATCGAAAGACGGCGTAACACCTGAGTTGATGAAAAACCTGTAAATAACATCCCTTATATCTATATTAGCCATCGCACCTAGTGCTTTGGCTAGCCTTTTTCTTAAACACTTATCCCCGAATCACACACCCTAGAATAATTTGCAACGCGCAATGCAGGATGCAAAAAACATTTAGATTAGTTTTAAAAACATCAACGAAAACTATCTATCTCACTGTATTTAATACAAATATCACCTTTGGCCTATAACCTGCAAAGTTATGACTAACGTTAGCATTAACAACAACTATTACTAACCAGCTTTAGCAGTAGATAGCAGTCACTACATCACGCGACAAACATTGAGGCCGATTATGATAAAACCACAAACGCGCCCCACCAGCACAGCAGTTTTGGCAATTCGTATTGTTGATCTATTCGCTGCTAGCGTAATGATAGTCATCACCAGCCCATTGCTCGTTTATGGCCTACTCAAAAGCGCAGTAGCAAATATAAACGCATTTGAATTAGTGTTCATTTATGGCGCAAATAATAAGACAGTCGGCCTCTACCAGTTTACCTATTCAGGGAAGTTTAAGAGCTTGCCTGTGTTGATTAACTTGCTCAGAGGTGATGTTAGCCTGCTCGGTAAAAAGATGGAGTTTGCCTTTGAAGCAACAGATACAACCAGCAAGTTGTTTAGTCGAAGCGAGAAAGAGCAAATTGTTCAGGATTTAGCAACCGCATCACTTAAACCAGGTCTTAGTTCGATTGAGCAGATAAATAGCGCCACCGGGCTGAGCTTTGAATCATCACAACGCTCACTATTAAAGGCACATAGCAGCTTATTCAACTACCTTTCAGCCTTAATCAGGGGCATATTTGTCACTACTCTCACCCGCAATTTCATGCCCCAGATTAAACATAACAATGGACCAATATCGGTATTTGGGATCTCCTTGGATAACTGGACTCTGAGCGACCTATTAAACGATATCAAACAAGCCTGCCAAGCAAATAGTAGCGTCAAATTACAGCAATACAGCTTTGTTAATGCCGACTGCCTAAATATTAGTTGTCACAACGAGGCTTACCGCCGCAGTTTAAAACAGAGCAAACGGATCTTTGCCGATGGGATTGGTGTAAGACTGGCGTGTCTCTCAAAGGGCCATCCACTTAGAGACAACCTAAACGGCACAGATATGTTCCCTAGATTATGTGAATTAGCGGCAGAGCAGCAGCTATCAATATTCCTATTGGGCGGCGAAGAAGGTGTTGCCGCGGCTACGGCGGAAAATATGCTGCAACATTATTCAAACCTAAAGATAGCTGGTGTCCATAATGGCTACTTTGATATGAGCGGCAATAGCGAAGAAAACAACCAGATAGTAGCCCAGATTAATCAGTCAAATGCAGACATACTGCTGGTTGCAATGGGCGCACCACTGCAAGAGAGATGGCTCGAAGATAACAAGCCGCAATTGAATTGCAGTGTGGGGATTGGCGTAGGAGGCTTGTTTGACTTTTACTCTAACCGGATCAAACGCGCTCCTCTATGGTTGAGACAGATGGGCATGGAGTGGAGCTATCGACTGCTGCAAGAGCCTAGTCGAATGTGGCAACGCTACATCATAGGTAATCCAACGTTTATATTTAGAGTTTGGCGCGAGAACCGTCAGCTAAACAAAGTTCAGGCTGCGCAGCCAAAAACGGTTAAAGCCAAAACCAACATTAAATACACACCAAAATTTAATGTCAAGCAGGCAAACACACGCAGAGCGATGCACAACATGCGTAGGCGGCTAAACCGCTTTACTAAGCGCCTGTTAGACATCACCATTTCTGCGGCTTTACTCGTCCTATTAATGCCATTTTTTATCATTTTATCGCTGCTGATCCGTATTGAATCGAAAGGCGCAGTGTTGTTTTGTCAAACCCGAGCGGGACGTAATAACCAGCCGTTTACCATGTGGAAGTTCCGCTCAATGTACCAAGACGCCGAGCAAAGACTGACGGCAGTACAAAACGATAATGAGATGCAGGGCGGCGTGTTATTTAAGATTAAGCATGATCCGAGGGTCACACTCATTGGCAAGTGTATTCGCAAAACGTCAATTGACGAACTGCCACAGCTCTGGAATGTACTTAAAGGTGACATGTCGCTTGTCGGCCCTCGCCCCGCGTTAGTCAGTGAAGTTCAACAATACAGTCAACATGATAGAAACAGGCTGATGATTAAACCTGGGATCACTTGCATTTGGCAAGTCACAGGTCGCTCAAATATTCCGTTTAAGCAACAAGTCGAGCTCGATATCGATTACATCTACCAGCAATCAGTCACAGCAGATCTTTGGCTATTGATAAAAACTATCCCTGCGGTGCTGTTCGCCCGCGGCGCATATTAGGAGCTCAGTATGCAAGCAATCATATTCGCCAACCGTAGCGGCAATGAACTAGCTCCCTTAGATTCACATTACTGCCCAGCACTGCTGCCAGTGGGTAATAAGCCTGTGATTGAATTTACCCTTGAAGATCTAGCCGATGCACAAATAAGCAAGATTAGGATTGTTATTTCGACTCAGTCAGCGCAGATAGAGAAGCTCATAGGTAACGGAGAGAAATGGGGCTTAGAGGTTGAATACTTCCTAAGTCGTGAACAAGAAAATGTATCAAGCGTTTTACCACGACTATCACTAAATCCAGATGAGACGACTCTATTAGCTCGTGCAGATATACTAAGAAGCCCGTGCATAAAATCATTTACTCAGTTCAGTAAGCAGATGAATAATAACCATGTTATTGCTAAACAGGCTAACCAAAACGCGGGCTTAATGTTACTTCCTGGCGCTAGGCATTTCACCGAAGATCTCGATTGGCCGTTATCAGATTGTCAACTTAGAAGCAATGAGCAGCAAAGCATCATCCAAGTCTTGCACGGTGACTGCTATATGCTTAATAACTTACAAGATTATATGAACGCCAACCAAGCTTTAGCGTCAGCAAAATTAACGGGAATAAATCCTAGGGGGCGTTATTTTAGCAGCGCAGCAAAAGAAAACGGCTTCTATGTTGGCGCCAAAACAAAATCAGCCTCACTCACCGTGCATAATGCTTGGGGGGTTATTGGTAACAACACTTGGATAGATGAAAGTGTTGATATGCAACAAAGCATTGTGGTCGGTAAAAATTGCTTGGTTGAGAAAGCTTGCAGTCTAAAAAATTGCCTTATATTGGACAATAGCTACGTCGGTCAAGGGCTCAATGTTACCAATACAATTATCAGTAAAAGTTTACTGATAAAACCTGAAAGCCAAGGGCACTTAATACTTGAAGACCCTAGTATTATTTCAGAAAACTGCAACTTCAATAGTACTCAACAGCAGAAGCAACAAACCACATTCATCGATAAGCTACAGGCCTTTGTATTATTTTGTTTAGGGCTGATTTTCGCGCCACTACTGCTGCTGCTGTCCTTTTTAGCCCACCCTAAAAGACCAATAATGAGAGAAACTCTTTTTTTCCAGGGCGTTAAGAGAAACAGCTACCGCTGGAATATCAAACTGTTATTCATCGCTCGCTTGCCGCAGCTCTATTGGGTCATGACTGGGAAAATAGCCCTATTTGGTGCCAGCCCATTTGAGCAAAAAATAACAACAAAAGACCTGCTAGAACACGTCGAGAAGCCCTCATTACTTGGCCTGTACGGGCCGTTGCAGTTGGTTATTGATGAACAAGCGCCGCTCGAAGAGCGGCTACTCATTGAAGCTGAGTACCTCTGCACTGACCAACGGAGTAAGTACTGGCGGTTAGTCGCCAACTCCTTATTAGGTAGACGCAAGCAGCCCTGTGCATTGACTAACAAAATACCTAACGACACGGCACCAAGCGACAACACACCTTAACAAGTAGATAGCCAATAGCTTGATTAACACTATTTCAGTGAGGCACTTACTACTCCTTATAGCCATTTAGTACAGAGAAAATAAGAGAGAACATTATGAAAACAATCATTACTTACGGTACGTTCGATCTATTTCACTATGGCCACGTTCGTCTATTTAAACGTCTTAAAGCCCTAGGCGACAAACTAATTGTGGCAGTATCAACCGATGAGTTTAATGCGCTAAAAGGTAAAGCGGCATTCTTTAGCTATTTGCAACGGGCCGAAATTGTAGAGGCATGTAAATACGTAGATATGGTGGTACCAGAAACTCATTGGCAGCAAAAAGCCAAAGATATCTGCAAGTACGATATCAGTATTTTTGCTATGGGAGATGACTGGAAGGGTGAATTTGATGAGTTATCAATACTGTGCGATGTTGTTTACTTAGACAGAACGGGTGAGATCTCATCCACAGAGATAAAAAATAGCCTTGCGGACCGAGGGGCTCCAAAAAACCAACTAAGTAATGGTACTGATGGCAATAGCTTGGATAACATCGACAACAAGGCCGGTAAATAATGCAACGCTCTTTAAGCAATAATGCGCTGCTTTGGCTGAAAGCCTGTACTCGAAAGCTGGTATATCAGCTATCGAAGCTGCTTCCCCGTAACCCAAATAAAGCGGTGTTTGGTAGCTACAAAGAGTTATTTTCAGATAACAGTAAGTACCTTTACAAGCATTGGCAACAACAGGCATTTATACGTTGTATTTGGATCTCTGGTAATCAAGACGTTATCAAACAACTGAATGGAAATAAGCAAGAAGCGTATTACCGCTGGTCTCTACTTGGGATCTACCATGCACTAACTGCCAAATACTATTTCTATAACAGTTACATCGGCGACATTAATCAATGGCTTGCTGGCGGCGCGATTAAGATAAACCTTTGGCACGGTTCGCCAATGAAAAAAATTGAGTTTGATATCGACAATGGCCCCATGGCAGAAGTATTCAATCCTCAAGGCCGTTTGGCTCAATTTAAGCAATCAATGCTTGCCCACCAGCAACATGTAAAACCGGACTTAATGCTAAGTCCAAGCCCTTTAATCGATACCCTATTTTGCAGTGCATTCAGGCTTGAAGCGTCGCAACTACAACGCAGCGGCAACCCAAGAACGGACTACTATCGCACCGAAACAAATCAACAACGGTCATCGCAGCAAAAACAAGCTCACTCAAAAGAGCTAGCAGCGCTTCGCCAACAAATCCAAAGCAAGCAGTATCAACAAGTCATCTTGTATGCGCCCTCATGGAGAGACAGTTACCAAGGTGATAACCCATATCGCAATGCATTTGACTGGCAAGCGTTATCCCTACATATACAACAACATAATCAACTGTTTCTACTACGGCTGCATCCCAATGAAGCCGCGCTTGCAAAGCAGTTTAGTCATTACCCTAACATCATTAATATTTCTACAATGGGAGATGTTTACGGCCTACTTGGTAATGTTGATCTTCTCATCACCGATTACTCTTCTCTGTTTATCGATGTATTACCACTAAATATTCCCGTTAGCTTTTACCTGTTCGACAAAGTCCATTATCAACAAAATTGCCGCAGTATGTATGGCTACGCCAACTCAATGCCTAATATCGGCCCAGAAAGCCTTAGTTTTAAAGAGCTACTAACGCAACTCCAGCCAGCATCAATCAACCAACTAACAACGCAATACAAAGAGCCTTATTTAGCAGTAAGTAAGATGTATTGGGGAGAATCAACCACAAGCTCGTTTAAAGTGCTTGAGGACTGGATCAAAAGTCGTCACTAACTTAGCTTCCAACTCTTGCAGCCAGTTCTAGCGACTAAGTTTAGAAGAGCCGCTATCTTTATCCGACAGTATTGGCAGAACACTCTTTGATAACGGCCAGTCAATCCCTATGTTTGCGTCATCCCAAGCCACGTGTCCTTCATCTTCTGGCACATAGTAATCGGTGCACTTATAGATAATGTCAGCATACTCACTTAAGGTTAAAAATCCGTGAGCAAATCCGGGCGGAATATACATCTGCAAACGGTTATTAGCTGACAAGACTTGCCCGACCCATTGACCAAACGTTGCGGAATCTTGACGAATATCAACCGCCACATCAAAAATCTCACCACTAACAACCCGGATCAACTTGCCTTGAGGTTTGCTTTTTTGAAAATGTAAGCCGCGTAACACATGTTTTGCAGAGCGACTCATGTTCTCCTGAACAAAATGTGGAGCAATCAATCCTGCTTCAGCAAACAATATCTTAAACTCGGACTCACGGTAAGTTTCCATAAAAAAGCCGCGCTCATCGCCAAATACCTTTGGTTCAATTAACAATACATCGGCAATAGCAGTGGAGATAAGCTTCATCAATCAACGTCCTTTACTGAATTAATAAGTGAGTAATGCGTTAGGTAACGCATTGAACAGATGAGAGGCAAGAATATACATCCAATCACCGACATCAAGCCAATTTTATTTACGCTATAGTGAGTGCGTTCAACACATAAGAGGAGCTAACCCTGAAAATAATCCATCACGGCGCAATCAACGGTGTCACAGGCTCATGCCACCAACTGGACATTAATGCTCAATCTAGCATACTCATTGATTGTGGATTATTCCAAGGCGCGGAAACGGCAGGAAAAACAGCGATTGAGCAACTGCCGATAGAGTTTGATATCAGCAATATTCACGCATTGATAATCACTCACTGCCATATTGACCATGTCGGCAGAATACCCTATCTACTGGCCGCTGGTTTTAATAAACCCATCTATGCCACCGTTGCGACTGCAGCGCTTTTGCCGATGGTGATTGAGGATGCCTTAAAAATTGGTGTCACTCAAAACCACCGCATAATAAAGCTCTACCTAAAAAAGCTTAACCAGCTCATTAAACCGGTTGAATATAACCAATGGTTTAGCTTAGATTTCGACTCGGTGTCTACTAGGGATGTCTTACCTCAAACGAATAGCGCTGCAGATGATATTCACCAAGCTGACATTACGTTAATAGAAAGCCCTCAAGTACAAAGCATTCATATAGACAGCCCCAAAATACACAGCAGCTATACCCAAGCGAAAGCCAAATTCAGAACCGCTGGGCATATTTTGGGCTCTGCCTATGTTGAGATAGAACTGTCTACAGCCTCCATAGTTCGAAGTGAAATAGAGCATAAGCCTAAGAATATACATAAAGCTAACCATAGAGTGGTATTTTCAGGGGATTTAGGTGCAACTCACACACCACTACTTGCCAGTCCTAAAAGTCCGTATAGAGCAGACACATTGGTGATAGAGTCAACATACGGCGATAAAAACCATCAAGGACGAAAACAGCGCAGCGAGAGCTTAAAAAAAGTAATAAAAAAGTCTGTAGCTGATAATGGCGTAGTATTGATCCCAGCCTTTAGTATTGGCCGTACCCAAGAGTTACTTTACGAACTTGAGCAGCTTATATACCGATACCAAAGTAAGAATGAGATGTGGCAACAAATAGAAGTCATCGTCGACTCGCCCATGGCTGCAAAATTTACCGAGCGCTATATAGAATTTAAGACATTGTGGGACAAAGAAGCCAAGCAGAGATTAAGCCAGCACCGACACCCTTTAGACTTTGAGCAGCTTTACACTGTAGGCAGTCATCAAGAACATTTAGCCACTATCGAATACCTCAGTAAACGTAATAAACCTGCAATCGTCATCGCCGCCAGCGGCATGTGCACTGGCGGAAGAATTCAAAACTACTTAGCTAAGCTGTTAGGCAATCCTACCACCGACATAATATTTGTTGGTTACCAAGCTACTGGGACCACAGGGCGAGAGATCCAAGCTTATGGCCCCAAAGGCGGTTACTGCATCATAGATGGGAAAAGAGTCGATATAAAAGCAGGCGTGCATACAGTAAGCGGTTACTCCGCCCACGCAGATCAACGTAACCTAGTTAACTTCGTCAAAGGTATGCGAGTTAAGCCAACGCTTATACGTATAGTTCACGGTGATAGCCAAGCTAAAAGTGCATTGGCTACTGAATATAAAAAGTTACTACCAGATACAAAAGTCGAGATAGGAAAATAGCAAACAGCGTAGAAAACTTACAAAACACAGGCTAGCGGGACAACGTATTCCCTCCGTAGGTTGGGCTTTAGCCCATCATTTACCCCTCTATGTAGGTTGGGCTTTAGCCCATCAAACATCATAATAAAATATAGTCACTGACGGCATAAATGCCGACCTACAATTGTAATACCGACCTACAATTGTAATACCGACCTACAATGCTAAATATCAATCTACAATTGAAACGCAGACCGATAAATGATCATCGCAAACGCCAATATAACCAATTACCCTGCAAGCCAACTGAAAACCAGTCCTCCTGTAGGTTGGGCTTTAGCCCATCAATAGTCACAATTGACCGTCCCAGTGACGGCATAAATGTCGACCTACAATTGTAATACCGACCTACAATGCTAAATATCAATCTACAATTGAAACGCAGACCGATAAATGATCATCGCAAACGCCAATATAACCAATTACCCTGCAAGCCAACTGAAAACCAGTCCTCCTGTAGGTTGGGCTTTAGCCCATCAATAGTCACAATTGACCGTCCCAGTGACGGCATAAATGCCGGCCTACAAACTCAAAATGTAAAACGACTTACAAATAAATAGAATTCCAATACGGATAATCACCAATACGGTTAACTATTCCCTTTCTTAACGGGTTAGCCACTATATAGCGACTTATTTGTATCCTGTCATCTTCACGACGTAAAGCACGATCATAAAATGAGGATTGCCACATACTTCCACTTTGATTAGCGATTTTGTTAATAACAAAACTACTCGCTCCTTTCAAAGCCCCTACCGTTTTAGATAACTCAGCTCCAGCGTTTAATCTTAGTAATCCATGAAAATGGTCAGGCATCAACACCCAAGTTAACCATTTACTATTATACTGGCGTTCATTTAAATCAATCTGCAAACAGAATGTACGAGCCATATCAACGTCGTTGAAAAAAGCCAACCTATCTTTTGTATTAAAAGTGATAAAATACTCACCGCGCTCCTGAGAAAAACGCCCTTTCCTTAAGTCACTCCATGACATAGTTCATCTCCAAACGCATTACCCTGTAGGTTGGGCTTGAAACCAATAAACAAAGTCCCCTTGTAGGTTGGGCTTTAGCCCATCAATCAACACAATAAACTATAGCCACTGACGGCATAAATGCCGACCTACAATTGTAATACCGACCTACAATGTGAAATATTATTCTACAATTGAAACGCAGACCGATAAATTATCATCACTAACACCAACATAACCAATTACCCTGCAAGCCAACAGAAAGACACTCCCCTCTGTAGGTTGGGCTTTAGCCCATCAATCAACACAATAAACTATAGTCACTGACGGCATAAATGCCGACCTACGAAGAAAGGCCTCTCCCTATCCGTCCAGCTTTATACTCCACCACATACCACTCAACAGTTTTTCTTATTCCAGATTCGAATGTTTCTTTAGCCGCCCAACCTAATTGCTTTTCAATCTTGCTAGCATCGATAGCATATCTAAGATCATGCCCAGGCCTATCTGCTACGAATGATATTAAGCTAGCAAAACCATTAACTTGATTATTTCCCCCGAGCTTTGAACTCGGATTTTCAGGCACTAGCTCCTCTAAAATATCACAGATGACTTTAACAACATCGATATTCTCTTTTTCGGAGTTTCCACCAACATTATAAGTTTCCCCTAAATTTCCTGCTGTCATCACCAGATAAAGAGCACGAACATGATCTTCTACATATAACCAATCTCTAACTTGCGTACCTAGTCCGTAAATAGGAATTGGTTTACCAGCTAGTGCATTCGTTATAGTTAGCGGGATTAGCTTTTCGCTATGTTGGTATGGACCATAGTTGTTAGAACAATTTGAAAGCACTACTGGTAATCCATAGGTTCTGTGCCATGCCCTAACAAGATGATCTGCTGCAGCTTTACTCGCTGAGTACGGTGAACTTGGTGCATAAGGAGAAGTCTCAGAGAACTGTCCAGCTAAGGGTAAATCTCCATATACTTCGTCAGTTGAAATATGATGAAACCTAAAATGTCTTTTTTTATCACCCTCTAGCTGTGAATAATAATCTCTACATGCTTCAAGTAAGGTAAAGGTACCAACAATATTTGTTTGTATAAACTCAGCCGAACCGCTAATGGAGCGATCAACGTGACTCTCTGCTGCTAGATGCATGATGGCGTCAGGTCTATACTTATTCAGTGTATCTAGCATTAGCTTGCTATTACAAATATCACCCTCGACAAAATGGTAACGCTCCTCATTCTCTAGGTGAATTAAACTTTTGGGAGAACTCGCATAGGTCAACTTATCAACATTTACGACATCATCTCGTGTCTCTTCTACTATCAATCGTATTAATGCCGAACCAATAAAGCCTGCACCACCAGTGATTAAAACAACCAAGTTTATCCCCTAAAATTTATAAATGTTTCCCTATATCCCAGAATATAGTGCTGATAAGTATATTCTGTTTTTACAACATTCAATATAAGAAGGTGATTAGGTTATTATATTGCTGTTCATTAAGAGCAGTATGCAATCAAAACATGCAAGATTATCCACATTATGGAAGAAAAGCTTATCTTCTCAAGCATAAGCATTTACCCTGTTGGTTGGGATTTAGCCCATCAATCATCATAATTGATCATCCTAGCTGACGGCATAAATGCCGACCTACAATTGCAGTACCGACCTACAATGCTAAATATCAATCTACTGACGGCATAAACGCCGACTGATAAATGAGCATCGCAAGTGCCAATATAACTATTTACCCTGCTGGCCAACAGAAAAATAGCCCCTGTAGGTTGGGCTTTAGCCCATCAATCAACACAATAAACTATAGTCACTGACGGCATAAATGCCGACCTACAATTGTAATACCGACCTACAATGCTAAATATCAATCTACTGACGGCATAAATGCCGACCTACAATGTGAAATATTATTCTACAATTGAAACGCAGACCGATAAATGAGCATCGCAAGCGCCAATATAACCATTTCCCCTGCTAGCCAACCGAAAGCCCCCCTCTGTAGGTTGGGCTTTAGCCCATCAATCATCATAGTAAAATATCGTCACTGACGGCATAAATGCCGACCTACAAAAAGTAACCGTACAATCAATCATACTTACCTATGGTTAAACGCTCCCTGTAGGTTGGGCTTTAGCCCATCAATCATCATAGTAAAATATCGTCACTGACGGCATAAATGCCGACCTACAAAAAGTAACCGTACAATCAATCATACTTACCTATGGTTAAACGCTCCCTGTAGGTTGGGTTTTAGCCCATCAATCATCATAATAAAATATCGTCACTGACGGCATAAATGCCGACCTACAATTGTAATACCGACCTACAATGCTAAATATCAATCTACAGACGGCATAGATGCCGACCTACAGTTGCAATACCGACCTGCAATGCTAAATATCAATCTACAGACGGCATAGATGCCGACCTACAATTGCAATACCGACCTGCAATGCGAAAACCCGAACTGATAACGTAAGTGACGATCTTAAAAAATAACGAACAATATTCCGAGCCTGGAAACAATTTAAAAGGCAAAAAAAAACCAATAGCTAAGCTATTGGTTTTTTTTAATAGGTATTTATACCTTGGTCAGATTAACCGCCAGTGCCGCCACCGCCAGTTCCGCCAGTCCCACCTGTTCCACCGGTTGGTGGCTCAGTTGGATCATCAGGCTCTTCTGGTGGGTTAGAAGGGCTAGGATCTGGAATCACGATATCAGCAGGAGGCTCTGTTGGGTCATAGTCAGGATCCGTTAAAGTGTCTAATTCCTTAGAAACTTCTTTCACCTCAACATAGATCTCTTCGCCAGCGTCATTCACTGGGTAATCAGGGTAAGAAACCAAAACTGTAGCTGTTAAGTTGTTAGCTGCGGTTGCAAGATCTGCAGGGTCTGCTTCAGGGTTAGCAACTAACGTATCAGATAACACAACATTCGTTGCCGAAATCAAGCTAAATAGCTCGCTCTCACCTGATTCTTTAATTTTAGCTAAGCTGCCTTCTACATCTTGTAAGAATTCAGTAACAGAAATCCCAGATACAGTAGTCAAATCACCAAGACCCAACGAGTTTAAGACTTCTTGTGCTGACGACTCATCATATGGTGCATCACCCAAGGTATCTGCAATCAAAGTTGAAATTGGAGATGCCGTAATTCCTGCGCCGCTAGCTGAAGCTAAACCCGTTGGAATTTTGTAAGTAACGTCGCTCATGTCTTTACCGTTTGAGGTATCAACAGCATTTTGAGTTGGTAAAAAGGTAAACTGACACTTTTCAGGGTTAGTAACAACTTGAAGGTCAAAAGTTACCTCAAGAGTAGTGTTACCATTGTAGTCAGTTTTATTGAGCGTACCGCTCGTACCGTCTTCACAAGTGTAGTTTGAGTCCATTCCCCAAACAGCTCCGTCAAACGCTTGAAGCGAAACAGACTGTTTAGGCGGTAGATCATTATCGTCACTACAACCTGCTACAAAGCAAGCTGAAATGCACAAGGCTAAAATTTTATATTTCATTGAAATCCCTTAAGTCAATGTTGTTATTCGCAAGCTACAATAGCTTAACATTTTATGGGTGAATTGATATAGCTCAAGCAACTAAACATATAATTTAAATCCAATTTAACCAGAATTGCACAGCTGCGCACTGTAACATATGGGTAAAATGCCAAAAAACGTGTTTAATATTCAGCTTGATCTATTGCGTAGGTAGCAACGGAACTTGACCGTCGCAAAATTAACGGAATACTGGAGTATTGTTTTAAGCCACCATCTTCATTACACAGCTCAATACTCTCTAGCTGGCGCTGTCAATGAAATTTAGTTAAGCAGTAAAAACTTTCTACATACTAAGTTTCTACTGCTTCGATAACGTCAGATACATCTACAAGCAACGCTTGAGCTATGAAGCACTACAAACTATAGACCGCTCTATATTTTGTCATTAATACCGATCACGATTAAAATATGCTTGATCCAAATTATGATACAACGAAGGCTCTTGCCCACTGTTACCGCTAATATAGTTTGGCTTACCTTTCTCTGCTATCAATGTTTCCACATAATAACTCCACTGCTCAATCCCCTTAACTTGGAAACCATATTTGGGATTCATCGACTTTTTAAAGTTAAGTGGTACTGAGAAGCCAATAGCAATGAAATCTTCCTCTTCACGGTCATCAAACTTTGTACGGCGATACTTTAAACCGACCTGCACATTGTCAAACCAATGTAATGACCTAAGCGTAAAGCCCTTATCGCCAGCCCAATACTGACCAGCAGTCAGCTCTACATCCCAATTTAACGGCGAGTAACGGTAGCGATACTTCATTAAAATAGGCTGATGGTTAATAGTATAAGGCTGGCTACCAGATACTTTTTCGTCAAAATCACCTGCTAATAAGGTAACCCGGTGTAAAGCATTATCACTTTGCCAGCGAGTCTCATTCAATAAACCATCGGAGTTACCGTAAATACGACCGTATGAGAACTGAGTAAATACATTAAGGGGCAATGAAAATGCTTGGTGGAATAAACGGCGATCTATGCCCTCATTTATACCAAAACTATTGCGGATGTATTTGCCATCTTCAAAGTCGTCAGAACTGGCAATGGTGTCAGACATATATCTAAAGTCGACCAAAGCACCTGGCCACAAAGACATTTGCGCATTAAGACTCATCACTAATTGGTAGTCAAATGCGCCATATTCAGTACCGACTAAGCTAGCAAGGGCCGGAGCAACAATCAGCCTAGGAACAAAGTGACTACTGGACTCATTTTTAACTAGCCAGTCAACATTATCGTTAACAAACCAATTAGAGACCAGATTGCTATCTTTAGCGCGTTTATAGCCACTAATATCTATCTCTTTATTGTCAGAAAAATCAAGTGTGACAGTTTTAACCACTAAGCCAAAATTAGTCATATTAATGCTAGCTTTGGTATGTAAATGTTCGCTAACCAGCTGTGCCATTACTTGCATGGCGTCATCTTCATTGCGGTTATAAAGATTATTCTCAAATTCAATCACTAACCTGTTAGCAATAAAATCATCAAAACCGATACTCACCGATTCAAAACCATAATCCGCTAAGAAATTAGCGAATGCATTAAGATCAGCCTTAGTGATCACCGAATCTGCTTTATGCTGCAAAGGCTCACGCACGATTGGCTGGTAACTTTGCGCCGTAGCGGCTACTTGAGCCTCATCATCTTTAGCTTCTATGCTTGGCTTAATAGGCGTAGCAGAACTAGCTTTAGGAGTTACCGTTGCAAGCGTTGACTGACTCGCTTGCTGCATCAACACCTTAGTTGATTTGCGCGGTGGAGTAGAGCCCATCGGGATAGTTAAGTTAAAGCTAAACCACTCATCTTCTACGTTATGTTCTTTGTCGCTGCTGTATAACTGCGCCGCCGCAGACACTTGCCAACCTTGTGGTAACCACTCTTGTGGCATAAACAACTTAAGCCCAGCATTGACTGCATTTGCATCATACTCAGCGGCTACTTGCAGAAAATCTACCGGCTGGTACTCAACAGAGCCAAACACGCCATTCATATAATCAAACGCATTATCTGATTTAGCGTAACCTACACTCGAACGAACACTACCAAACTGACTTAAATCAAGCTCTTTAGACGCACTAATATAATAAGCTTCAGAGTAAACCGCTGAGCCACCAATATCTTGGCCGCCCACAGCAAGTTCAAACCAGTTTTCAGGTATAAAAGGAATTTTGTATTTGAACGAACCAGACAAATCTCTAAAGCCACCACATCCCGACTCGCTATAGCAGTTACTAGACCACTCTTTTGTACCGAGTCTGCCTACAACTTCCAAATTAGGTAGTACACCAACGCCAAATTTTAAATCTGTTGCTTCTACAAAGCCGTCTCGGTCGAAATAGTTATCGCTATAACTAAAGGCGAAATCACCGTAATCTACCACTGCCGCATTAGGGGTGTTAAATACACCTGTATAGGCTTGCATAGAGTAACTATTATGTAGGCGGCTTGAATCAGACTCTGATGACGCTGCAGCGGAATTATCCTCCGCTTGACTAGCGCAAACAAAAGATGAGCTTATCGATGCTAAAATTATTATCGTTATTTTATTGAGGTTCATTAAAAATCCTAGAAAACTAGTCAATCAAAAATAATGGCTAATACAAAACTAATACTCTAATAGTTAAATAAATCTAAATAGGATGTGCAATCATCTAATTGCCACTAGCCTCTGGCAGCATATAACCAACATACTTACTGTGGCCTACTAGAAATGCACACTTGAGTGAATGCTCAACCATGGCTAGCGCTTGAATGAGAGTTTTAAGCAGCCGTCATTTCTGTTGTTTGAGCTAAAGACATTGCGATGTCACCTGCTAATAAGTATTAGTAGCTCAACAATAAACAGTGAGCCATCGCAACGGTTGAAATGAGTAATTTGTTAACAGCTAAACTTCAATTAATCCGTTAGAAAGTTCCGAAATTAACCCTGTTTACGCAAGCAAACTGACTATTTTTTCAGAGTTGAATTTGTTTAAAGTCGACTGTTTAAATACTAGATCGCAAATACCATCTTTAGGTACAAATCCCGTCGGTGTAGAAAGCAAAATCTCTCTAATTTCTTGATGATCATGGCGGTGGCATGCATGATCTAACCGACTTAAAATCATCGAGTATTGACTCCAAGGCAAAGAAAGCTCGTTGGCAGCCATAATACGCTCATGCTCAGTGCCCACAACATCATCACCAATGAGCAACTCTTCATATAGCTTTTCACCTGGCCTTAACCCCGCATAAGAAACCTCGATGTCACCATCTGGGTTTTGATCATCTTTAACAGTAAAACCGCTTAAATGAATCATTTTAACTGCCAGATCAACAATCTTTATTGGCTTTCCCATATCAAGTACAAAGACATCTCCGCCTTTACCCATAGCACCTGCTTGTATAACTAATTGCGACGCCTCAGGAATCGTCATGAAAAAACGCGTGATATCAGGATGAGTAACGGTAACGGGGCCATTTTTAGCAATTTGTGACTTAAACAAAGGCACTACCGAGCCCGAAGAGCCTAATACGTTGCCAAAACGCACCATACAAAAGCGAGTACGGTGAGACTCTTTTGCCAATGCTTGCAGAGCGAGTTCGGCCATACGCTTAGTCGTACCCATGACATTTGTAGGCCTAACTGCTTTGTCTGTTGATATAAGAACAAAAGTTTCAACGTGAGCTGCAATAGCGGCTTTAGCAGTATAGAGCGTGCCAAATATATTATTACGTACACCTTCAACAACGTTATACTCAACTAATGGTACATGTTTATAGGCTGCGGCATGATAAACGGTCTGCACGCCAAATGATTCCATAATCGCCTGTACACGATTTTGTTTTTGTACAGAACCTATTAATGGTAATACCTCTAGCTCAATATCCAAAGATAAGGCCAGTGCAGATAATTCTCGATCAATCGAGTAAAGGCCAAACTCTGACAGCTCAAATAATACAAGCTTTTGTGGCTTTAGCTTTAATACTTGGCGGCAAATCTCAGAGCCAATAGACCCACCTGCACCTGTGACCATCACCACTTTATTGGTGATATTACTGCACATAAGCTCGTGACGCGGAGGCACAGCTTCCCTACCTAATAAGTCGTCAATCTCGACTTCTTTAATATCTGAATATTGCTTTTTACCACATACGAGATCAGACATACCCGGTATAGTTAAAATCTGCACCGCTAATGGTTCTAGTTTTTTTAGAATACTCTGTCGCTGGCTTCTACTGGCACTCGGTAAAGCCAGTAATACTTTAGTTGCAGACTTTTGCTTGATCAGTTTTCTTATAATCGTAGGCGAATGTACGTGCACTCCCTGTATTATATTACCCTGTAACGATTCATCATCATCGACAAACGCAAAGGCGTGATATTCGTGACTTTGATTAAGAGACGTTAATAGTTGGCGACCACTAACCCCAGCCCCATAAATAATGACAGCCTCTCCCTGCTTTTTATTGCCGTTGCCAATAACAGAGCGAATAAGGAAGCGAGAACCGCCAATAAAAGTAAACGCAAAAAAGGAAAAAATAATCGGAACGGTTCGGGGAATCGTCCACTCAGCATAGTAAGATAAAATAACTAATGAAGTTGCAGCAATCACAATACCAATAATAATGGCAGAAAGTGCCTGTAATCCCATATAACGAAGCACTGCTCGATACAGCCCTAAACGTACGAAAGCAAAAATACTAATAGGTAAAATAGCCGAGATTAATAACCAATTTTCAGGTACTGTTAAAACGGCGAAAGAGTCCAGTCTGGCGAACATGGCTAGCCAGAAGGAAAAAACCAGAAAAATCATATCCATACAAACGCTAAAGATACGTTTATTGCGCCTTTTAAGCGCAAATAAAACTTTTAAAGCAGCCATAAAAAACATCCATTTAGTTTAAAACTTACTACAGGTCCATCTGAGTGCTTAACAGATTAAGACTTATCAGGATAGGATGCAAATAATACCACACGTCAAAATTTTGACTAGAGTCAATCCCACCAAAAACAACAAAAATACGCAGTTATTCACACTAAACGCTCTGTATTAACAAACCCAAGTGTTACTAGCGGTAAATTGGTCACCATTCCGCCATTAAGCGGTGTAGATACAAAGTGCCTTTTAGTTACCTTGCTAATCTTTAACTGGATAATCGAGCAGGAAGTTAAGTATTTGCTCAACACAACCAAAGCTGGGCAATATGTCGCAAAAATTACTTTTAACCAGCTAAATACTCCAGACCAGTCACTACCAATGAAATTTAAAACTACATAAGCTGAATTGACTTATGCTTTACTGTAATAAGTTTCTACAGCTTTGATGAAGCCAGATATATCCTCTACCGCAAGGTTATTAATGCCTGCTGCTGCGGCTCGTCCTCCGCCAGTGTTAAACTGACTACAAACGTCACCTGCGCCCTGTTTATTGGTTAAAGGGGCGCGCAGCGAGGCGGTATAGCTGTTATCTTTATTTTCCGTCAAAACAATGTGTGCTTTATCTGGCGAGTTGTTAGCCAGTAAGTTGCCATATACACCGCTGATCCTGCGCGCCCATGCAGCATCAGCAAGCTCATACACAGCTACGGTTTCGCTTGAGTAACGCGACTCTACAGCTAAAGCGTTATTCATATCTGCGGCATAGGCCGTTTGCAATTTATGGTATGGCGAATGAATATCAGCGAGAACCTCAAAAGGAGACTCGTATGCGAGCAGAGCGGAAAAAAGCTCTGCAGGATGAAAATGTAAGTCTTCAAAAACGGCGCCATAGCCGTTGTAGTTAATTAACGTTCCTAGTTCTTTAAGCAATTCTGCTTGATGTGTGCTCAAGTCCGCCTTTTCCGCTAAATCATCAGCAACTTTAATTAAATTGTCACCATAGGCCGCAGTAATCGCCCACAAATGAAACTGACCTTGCAATAAGCGGTCAATAATTAAAGCAGTACAAGTATCTGGGTTTAAATCGATATGTGCATCTAAATTTTTAGCGTCGGCAATAACACCTGAGCGATGATGATCCGCGTAAAAAACATCAACCTTATTGGCCAGTAACTGCGCCAGCGCTGCACTGTTTTTCTCCATCGAGATATCCAGCACGGTTACATTTTTTGCAGTATCGCAAGGTACTTGTTGCAGCAAAGCAATATCACGTTTAACCCCAGTGACCAACTCATTGTCAGCTGGCGACGCCAACCGCAGCTGCAATAGTGCGATAATGCCGTCTGCATCACCATTAAATACATCGTAATTCATTTCATTCCCTTTAAAGCGACTTTTTTATTGCCAAAAAACCGCTCAAATGCAAGTAATCCACTACTTGTTTAGCACACTCTTCAATGCTGTGTCGCTCGGTGTTGATATGCACCTCTGCTGATTCAGGTGCCTCATAAGCCGAGTCAATGCCCGTAAAGTGCTTTATCTCTCCCGCTCTGGCTTTTTTATAAAGCCCTTTAGGATCTCGTTGTTCACAAACCTCAAGTGGCGTGTCAACAAACACCTCAATAAACTGCTTTTCAGGCAGCTGTTCCCGCACCATGGCACGGTCTGCAATAAATGGCGAAATAAAAGCCGTAGAGACTATGAGCCCTGCATCTAAAAACAATTTTGAAACTTCACCAATACGGCGGATATTCTCAACTCTATCAACATCTGAAAAATTCAAATCAGCGTTCAAACCATGACGTACATTGTCGCCATCTAACACATAAGTTGTGCATCCAAGGTTATGTAGCATTCTGTCAACTGCATTAGCAATGGTAGATTTACCTGAGCCACTCAGCCCTGTAAACCAAAGCACTGCACCATTATGGCCATTAGACGCTTCACGCTCGTTACGTAAAACACTCGCTTGATGCCATACAACATCGGTGGATTTATCGAGAGAATCCATCTCTTTATAAGGAGACATAACAATCCTTAACTCAGTTAAAACGGGAAAAATATTGGCACCATAGTCAATACAATAAGTGCATAGGTGATGCTTACTGGTAAGCCTAATTGAACAAAATGACTCAACTTATACTGGCCAGCGCTAAACACCATTAAATTGGTCTGGTAGCCATAAGGGCTGATAAAACTGCCACTGGCTGCAAATGCAACCGTCATAACAAAAGGTAAAATGTCGACCCCAAACCCAAGAGCGACGCTATAAGCGACCGGAAACATTAACGCCGCAGCAGCATTATTGGTGACAAGTTCGGTCATTAACCAGGTGGCGATATAGATAATAATTAGGCCTAAGTAAACGTGGTCTTTATCTACACCTGCATTTAACCAAGTAGTTAGCTGCTCAACTACGCCGCTATTCACCAAAGCATGTGACAGTAAAATAGCCGATGACACAATCAGCCAAATACCAGTAGGAAAGCGCCGCATCAGTTCATTAACCGTGACACATTTACTGAAAACCAGTACGCCAAGAAACAGCAACATGCCTTCTAATAAGCCAATAAGACCAACGGCTGATAAAGCAACAGTGGCGATAAAGCCACCAATCGACAACCAGGATTTAGCACCATTAATACGTGATTCTGGCTCAACGCCGCTAATAAAAATAAAATTCTTAGCGATATTGCGACGGTTTTTAAAGTCTTCACCCACAGCTAAAACCAAAAAGTCGCCGGCACAAAGTGTCACTTCACCGAGCTTACCCGAGAGGTTGGCACCATCTCGGCGTATCGCCACCACGGCAGCATCGAACAAAGCTCTAAACCCAGCAGCCTTTAGTGTTTTACCCACTAAAACACTTTCAGGCCTCACAACCACTTCTGATAAGTTACTACTCAATAAACCATTCTGTTCTGAGAACAACGCCAAACCAGAAAATTGGCTCAGCTGCAGCACTTTAGTGATATCACCACTAAAAATAAGTCGATCACCAAGCTGCAATACCTCAGAAGGTGCTACCGGACTGATTAAGTTACGCTTTCTAACCACTTCAATTAGAAACAGCGATTCTAAATGCCGTAAGCCATTTTGCTCCACACTGCGACCAATTAACTCTGAGCCCTCTACAATTTCAGCGTCAATAAAGTACTCAGCAGTACTGCGTTGGTCGGTTTCAATATGTGGTAACCAACGACTACAAACAAACAACACTAAGCCACAGCCAACAACTAACATTAACCCAATCGCCGTGAACGAAAAAAAGCCTAGCGAATAGCCAACTGTATCGATAAATAAGCTATTAACAATCAAATTGGTTGAGGTGCCAATTAGTGTCAGCGAACCGCCCAAAATAGCGGCATAAGATAAAGGTAATAGTAATTTAGACGCCACATGATGCGGATTGTTACGCACCGGAGACAGCAAAGTCGCCACCACCGCCGTATTGTTTAATACAGCGGAACATATCGCGGTCACGCCAAATAAGCGTAACCATGTTGAGCGGTAGCTTTGCACTATTACTTTTGATGCAAGGATTTTAAGTAAGCGGGTTTTTTCAAGCGCAAAGGAACAAAACACTAACAAGATAAGTGTGATCAGCCCAGGGTTTGCAATGCTCGACAATAATTGTTGCTGGGACACTAAATTAAATGCCACCAACAGCAACAGCACGCCACCAAAAATAGGTACGGTACGAGTTTGATAGCGGATCAAACAACCGATTGTGGCGATAAACAAACCAAGGGTTAGATAGGCATCAAGCGACATATCAATCACTATAGAAAGAAAAAATAACAAAAGAAACAAAGCTTACGGTAAACACCAACCTCAATGTTGAGGTTGGTGTTACGTTAACCTAAACGATTTTCTTCGCGCCCCAATGTGGGAAGTGTTTGCGCACCAAAGCATTCATCTCAACTTCAAACTCTGAATACTGATGTGCCTTAACCTTCGCTCCATCGAGAACGTTACAAATCATCCCTGCACCAACAGTTACGTTCGTTAGGCGGTCGATAACAATAAATGCACCCGTACTGCGGTTGTCATTATATGCATCAAACTGCACCGGCTCGGTCACTGCAAAATGACAATTACCGATTTCATTGAGTGCAAATTGCGAAGCTTCTTGCTGCTGCAAAGTATTAACATCAACTTTATAGTTAATCGCATCTACATAACCGTAAACAGACTTACTACCAACTTTGATGACATATTCACGATCTAAACAAAGTGACTCTTCTGTCATCCATACAATGTCAGCAGAAAAATGCGAAGACGAACTAGGCTGCTCATGAGGCCTTACTAACATATCGCCGCGACTCACATCGATTTCATCAGCCAGAGTCAGCGTAATGGCCATACCAGCACTGGCTTTTTGTAATTCACCATCAAAGGTCACTATCGATTTAACCTTGCTCTCTTTACCTGACGGCAAGGCAACAACGGTATCGCCGACGCGGATATCACCGGATGCAATGGTGCCGCAAAAACCACGAAAATCTAAGTTAGGACGGTTAACATATTGCACCTGAAAACGAAATGCGCTGCTGCGGTCTTTATCAACTGAAACCGTATTCAACAATTTAAGTAAGGTCGAACCGGGATACCAGTTCATCGCTTCACTTTCATTCACAACGTTATCGCCCTTTAGCGCCGAAATAGGCACAAAACGAACGTCTTCAAAGGCTAAGTCCGTAGCAAACTCACGGTATTCCTGTTTAATTTTCTGATACACGTTTTGGTCATAATCCACCGCATCCATCTTATTAATAGCTATAACCACGTGCTTAATGCCAAGCTTGGAACAGATAAAGCTGTGACGACGCGTCTGAACTTGTACCCCGTGGCGAGCATCAATCAAAATAATCGCTAAATCACAAGTCGATGCGCCAGTAGCCATGTTACGAGTGTATTGCTCGTGGCCTGGAGTGTCAGCGATAATAAACTTGCGCTGCTCGGTGGCAAAATAACGGTATGCCACGTCAATGGTGATCCCCTGCTCACGCTCTGACTGCAAACCATCAACCAACAAAGCAAGATCAAAAGCTTCGTCAGTGGTATTAAAACGTTTAGAATCCTTTTCAATCGCTGCCATTTGATCTTCAAAAATCATTTTGCTATCAAATAACAGGCGACCAATTAGAGTAGATTTACCGTCATCGACACTGCCACAAGTAAGCACTCGAAGCATATCTTTGTTTTCATGAACTTTTAAATAAGCTTCAATATCAGAAGCAATTAAATTAGCGCTGGACATTTTTATTCCCTTATCTATGCGCTTCGAGCATTTCAAGAACGCGCATAGTTAAATCTATATTATCTAAAGGCACCCGCTCGATGCGGGAGGGTATTTTAGCCACTTAATGTTTATCAAATACCAAGGGCTTTATCTTTTCCCGGCTAAGGCCGGTCCTACTTCTAAAATTACTTTTCAATCTTAGAAATAACCTTCAATTTTTTTCTTTTCCATTGAGCCAGCAGAGTCATTGTCAATAACGCGCCCTTGCCGCTCTGAAGTGGTACACAGCAACATCTCCTGGATAATCTCTGGTAGTGTTTCCGCTTCCGACTCCACGGCTCCAGTTAGTGGATAGCAACCTAATGTTCTAAAACGCACCATTTTCTCTTCAGCCACTTCGCCTGCTTCCAGCTCCATGCGTTCGTCATCTACCATGATCAAAGTACCATCGCGTTCAACCACTGGACGTTTCTTAGACAAGTACAGCGATGGAATTTCAATGCCTTCTAAATAGATATACTGCCAAATATCCAGCTCGGTCCAATTAGACAGTGGAAATACGCGAATACTCTCGCCTTTGTCGACTTTGCCATTATAGATATTCCAAAGCTCAGGACGTTGGTTTTTAGGGTCCCAACGGTGCTTATTGTCGCGGAAAGAGTAAACGCGCTCTTTAGCGCGAGATTTCTCTTCATCACGTCGCGCACCACCAAAGGCGGCATCAAAACCATGCATGTCCAGTGCCTGTTTAAGCCCCTCGGTTTTCATGATGTCGGTATGTTTAGCACTGCCATGAGTAAACGGACTAATATTCATCTCTAATCCGCGCGGGTTTTTATGCACGATCAAATCAAAGCCATGTTTTTTGGCCATTTGATCACGAAAACCTATCATTTCCTTGAATTTCCAGTTGGTGTCAACATGCATCAAAGGGAACGGAATTTTACCTGGGTAGAATGCCTTACGCGCCAAATGCAACAACACTGAGGAGTCTTTACCCACAGAATAAAGCATTACAGGGTTGTTAAACTCAGCAGCTACTTCACGCATAATATGCATTGACTCAGCTTCTAGAGCTCGTAAATGAGTGAGTTTACTATTTTCCATTTGAATAAATTACCTTTAAATTTTTGCTGCTTTGGTGACAACAACGTTAATCGCATCACACATTGTTTTAATTTCTGCCGCAGTTAAAGTTGGGTGAACCAAAAACATTAAAGACGTCTCACCTAACTCAACTGCATTTTTTAAGCGCTCTTTAGGGCGCCATGGAGTGTTATCAAACGCTTTCTCTAGGTAGACCTCCGAGCAACTTCCCTGAAAACAAGGAACACCAAGCGCTACTATTTCCTCTACAATTCGATCTCGACTCCAACCATCATTCAACCACTGCGTATTAACAAACAGATAATGCTTATACTCTGCATGTTCAATGTAATCGGGCACAGTAACTGTACGAACCAATTTGCTACCAGCAACAGCCTCGTCAATTGATGCTGCATTAGCTTGTCGTAGTGCACTCCAATCTTGCATGCGTGTTAACTGAATTCGACCGATTGCGGCTTGCATTTCGGTCATACGCCAATTGGTACCAAATGATTCATGTAACCAACGGAATCCTGGTGGATGCTCGCGTTCATAAATAGCTTCAAAGCTTTTACCGTGATCTTTATATGACCACATTTTTGACCAGAGCGCTTTGTCATTCGTAGCTACCATGCCACCTTCGCCACCTGTAGTCATGATTTTATCCTGACAAAAACTCCAAGCACCGATATGGCCAATAGAGCCAACACTCCGACCTTTATATTTTGCACCGTGAGCTTGAGCGCAATCTTCAATAACATAAAAGCAATGTTTAGCGGACAAAGCCATAATCGCATCCATATCTGCAGCCATGCCCGCAAGGTGCACTACAATTACAGCTTTGGTTTGTGGCGTTAACACAGCTTCAATTGATTCTGCTGTAATATTTTGACTATTTAAATCTATATCAGCAAAAACTGGTATTCCGCCTGCTGTAACAATTGAAGAGACAGAGGCTAGAAATGTACGAGGAGTAGTAATAACTTCATCATCAACACCGACATTTAGCGCTTTCAACGCAAGGTCTAAAGCTAGAGTACCATTAGCTAAAGCAATTGCATTATCACAACCAACCCAAGCCGCAAATTCTTTTTCGAATTTACGGCACTCTTGGCCAGTCCAATAATTAACTTTATTTGAGAGTAAAACATGAGTAACAGCCTCAGTTTCTTCTTGTGTAAAAGAAGGCCAGGGAGAGAATTTTGTATTCAGCATTATTTGACAACCGTTCTAAATATATAAATGAGATCTTTACTTAAAGACCACGTCATAATGTACGACAAATTAATTTTTACTTTATCAGGCCAAATTACACTTTTGTTAAACTCTTCGGGGTTATCTCTTTGCGCCAACAATTCTTCTTCATCACGGTATTTTAAAGTTGCAGGCCCTGTAATTCCTGGTCTTAATGATAAAATACCTCGCTGATTATCAGCTAATTTGTCAGCAAAACCGGGAACATCTGGTCTAGGCCCAACGAAACTCATATCGCCTAAAATAACATTCCATAATTGAGGAAGCTCATCTACTTTAGTTTTTCTAAAGAACATTCCTGTTTTTGTAATTCGAGGGTCTTTGCTTGTGGTAACCGAAGAATCGAAACCAGAGACTGATATCATGGTTTTAATTTTTATTACTCTGAATAGTTTTCCATTTAAACCTACACGCCATTGTAAAAAAAATCCATTTGATGATGTATCTAAACTAGCAATAATCCAGGCTAACAAGATTAACCAACCAAAAAATAAAAGGCCTAACAAGGAAAATATAATATCAAAACTTCTTTTGATAAATGCTTGTCGTCCATTTAATTTAACCATATCAATTAAAACCATTGAGTTTACCATGTTTCGCTTCAATAAGGTCTAAAGCGGCTTTTATTTTGATTGCATCTCTATCTTTACTATAATCAATAGACTTATACTTAAAATTATTTGGCAAATCAAATTTTACAGTTGTTATTATACCTTTACTTTTTAGCCATAAATGTACTTTATCAATCTCTCGTTTAGGGTTCATACACAAATCTTCATAAAAAAGCTGAAACATGTTACCAGCATACGTACTATCATCTAAGCGACGATTGAGCCAATAAACCTGAGCAGCAACTTTTTCATGATTAGATAGATAATTAACACCTAAGCACTCCTTAGGTACTATAGATATCCAATCTGAACTATACTTTTTCATAGAGTTGAACAAAGACAAGGCATTTGAAACGGGATCTCTACGCAACCTTATAAATGAAGCCTTTGGAAAATGGTTACAAACCTCTGTGGGGTGTAATGTATGTCCAAGAAAAGCCGTTAAAAATGGGGTTGAATTATTAGTCAAAGAAAATAAAACTGAATTTATATAGCTAGTTCGCTTATCAATATGAGCAGGCTTACCTAATGTATAGTCCTTGTCTTCTAAGTTAAAATCAAACCAATAACTCCAAAAATCCAAACCTTCTGCAGGCCCACCCACACCAGAAACTAGACCATGTTGAGACTTGAAATTAGATTTATGCTTCAAAGATATTAAAGATGATAATAAACCACCTAGTAGTGGTAACTGATAAAACAGAATCCAAATGTTAGATAAGTACTGAAATGTCAACCTATGGCATAATGATTGATAAGTTACAGTTGAACCACTTCTTGGTAAAGCCAATAAAAACACAGCATTACTAAGATTTTTTCTTTTATGTTTTTTTATTAAAAAAGATTCAAAAGGCCTAAAAATAAACAGAGGTAACTTTTGAAAAAGCTTACATGACTTGACTAATAAACTCCCTCTTTTCATAAGTTTTCGCCTTTCATACTTTTTCGCCTGATTTCTTCTTGTAAAAGTAAAATAGATAACTTTTTTAAAATCGAAATTCCACTATTATCTATCATCCACTTGAATGGATACAACAAGCTAACGATAGCTCCGAACCAAGGTTTATATACTAGATTAAGATCTGCATATGCCTTTCTGAAATTAAACTTACTCATTAAAAACTGATGAATATTAGTATCATGACTAATACTTCTTGTTCCGTCAGAAATATACTTAAATTTCAGGTCATACAGATAATGCTTTTCCATTTCATGAAATAATAAATAAGAAGAAAATTTTTTCATAGAGTCAGGAGTAGACCACATCGTTACATAGAAACAAACATTTCTCTCAATATAATTTTCAGAAAAAGCGACCATTTGATTAGTATCATTCTCAAACACCCCGAAAAAGTCAGTATTATCGGGTAAGCTATTTATTGATAATAAAAACTCTGACTTTGTAAAAATGCGCTCGTGAGTTTTATAACGACTGTATGCGCTAATATATATATCATATCCAAAATTTAAAATAACTTCTTTATCTATCAACTGTACAAAGTATGTAGAACTAGCCTTTTTAACCATATATCTAGTTTTCTTAGGTAGATTCTCTACCGGTTCAAAATTATCTTTAATTATATGCCACCAACATTGATTTTCAGTTCTATCGAAGTTTTTGTCCCAACGAATAAAGTAACAATCACTAGCTTTAAGAATTTCGTAGGCTTCACATGGTTTTAAATCTGCCTGTTTTAATGGAGGAGACAAAGGGAAGAGGCCTTTTTGATTATCTCTAAAACAGATCCCTTTATTACTTTCAAATTTATAGCCGATCAAGAGTTACTCCATTTGAAATTATTACTTTATAAAACATTAGAAAAAGCAGATGTATTAGAAACCAACAGAATATCTAATTACTGAAACGGTTCTCATTTAAACTTTTGGTTAATTTAAACCCATGAGTTTTAACAATTCAGTATTAACTTTCTTAACATCAAACTTTTCTTCAGCAATTATTCGACTACTATGAGCCATATCATTCCATTTATCAAAATTCTCAATAAACCAAATCATTTTTACAGCTAATTGGGCTGAATTTTGTTTTTCAACTAAAAAGCCATTAACACCATCAACTACTGTCTCCTTGCAACCTGGGACATTTGTCGTAATTATTGGACGGCCAATAGCCATAGCCTCCAGAACTGTTCTAGGTAAGCCTTCATGATATGAAGGTAAAACAAAAATATTACATTCTTTCAAGAATGGTCGAACATCATCGGTCGAACCAAGGTAATCAATTACTTTTTTCGAATTTAAATACTCAAACTCTTGAAGAGATATACCATCTGGTGAAGCATCTTCTGCGCCTAGTAGTTGGAAAATTGCTTTGGGATATTTGAGCCTAACGATATTGGCAGCTGCTATATACTCCTTAATACCTTTATCACCGAGTAAACGTGCAATAAGTAAAAATTTAGGTATTGAAGTAAGAGGTTCTTTTGAAAAATGAGATAAGTCAACACCGGACCCATTTACAACAAAAGCCTTTTCCTCATTAATTATGCCTAAATCAATAAAAACTTGACGATTATCCAGGTTCTGAAAAATAACCTTCTCAGATTTTTTTAGCGCCTTTGTATACAAAAAAGCAACTAATCTTACCAAAATATTTTTAAGTCTATTTCCTTTTTGAAAAGCGAAACCAAGTCCAGTGACCAAGGCATAAAAGCGACATTCAGGTATTAATCTAGAAGCTAGACCTCCCCAGATTATAGGCTTAATTGTATAGGCAAGAATGACATCTGGTTTTTCATGTTTGAATAATGATAATAATTGCCAAAAGGTTTTGAAATCTTGAAAAACATTCAGCCCATTTCTGTTGATATCTAGATCAAAGTACCTTGTCCCAAGAGATTCAATATTTTTAATTTCAGTTAATGTAGCACCAGACGCTAATGCGACAACGTCGTATTTAAAAACCATTTTTTTTAATAACTCCCCCCTAAAATTAATTAAAGAACGAGGTTTAGCACCAACAACTACGATTTTCTTTTGACTAGACATTAATTCACCGGTTTACTAATAAATAGACTAATTTTTAGATAAACAAATATGCAAAACAAAATTATATTAAATTTTCAGATTGATGTTCAGCGTTCCAGTACTCTTCAACAGCTTTAATACCATTCCCCGAGCACGGTCACAATGCCTACCAGATGACAGATTTTATTGAGTAGGAAAATATGAAATCAGGTTTAATAGTTTTTATCGTCTTACATAAAAACATCAATGCCTTCATGTCATTTAAAACATTGATTTTATTTCTGGTTATTGGGTAGGCAATATACTTACACGCTTCAATAGTTTGAACCTCGGAAGGTATTGCGCCAAGTGCTATATGCCCAGAACTAACTAGCAAGTGTTCTAGAGCCTCTCTAAAGTTGTAAATAGAACTAGGTTTAGTGCCAATAATTAATTTTCTACTCTATAATCGGTTTACTAGGCTTGAAAATTACTAACACTCTAAATAGATATTTATAGAATATCGGAAGTGTTAAACTAATATTACCGTTAGACTTTCTCAAAGAAATACTTTTGCTTTTTTTCCTCACACGGTTTCCAGAAACACCATGACCACAATTAAGGTTTTCAAGATCTACTAGAGAACTATTCAAGCCAAAATGGTTTACAAGGAAAGTGTCACAATCAACAACAATTTCTTCATACTCGATAAACTTATAGCCATTAGAAAAAAAACGACCTATTAGGCAAGTAAATAAATTGGCAAAAAAAGCACCTACAAAACTTCTCAATAGGAAGATGTGGGGGATCCCCTCAACCTTAACCCCTTTATTTAAATCTTTATTAGAGCCTTTTAACAATGATTGGAGTAACAAATCTGAATTTTTATATAAATGGACAATTGTGACATTAACCCCTAACCTTTTGAAAATTATAGGTCTCATGAAAGTTTTACGGCTTATTTTTGATGAATCTACAATATCAACATTAGAATTCGACTTGAAATAATTGGTCCAAAACTGATCATATATACTATTATACGATTTTTTGAAAAGACCTCTTAAACCTTCATACTTTCTAGTTTCAATAGCTAGTTTATTGATTTTACCATTGTATTCCTTAAAAAAAGGTTTCCAATATTCACACTCTAAAATCGGTTCACCACATGAACAGTATTCGTTATTATGTATACAATCGAATAAGTTTGTTGCCTCACCAATTCCTTCTAGTCCATCAAAATTAGTTAGGAGAGTGTCTAAAACAGTAGACCCACTTCTACCATAGCCTGATATATAAAAACAATTCATCTTAAACCTTTTATAACATTTAGATCAAAAGTAGGATAAATATAAAACCCAAGCTTAATCCTACATAATATTAAGCCAGAAACATTCTGGACGATCGTTGTTATAAGTTGTGCTAAGACAGCCCCATGCAAGCCCCAAAATTTTGTGAAGAAATAAAATAAGACAAGGCAGCACGTATTCACAACCAATAACAAACCCTTTACATTCCGTTGATTATCCGTCAGCGTCAGCAATAAGAAGACAGGCCCACAGCAAACATTTATTAATTGTCCTAAGCAAAGAAAAATCAAAAAACCTGATGCGACGACAAAGTCAGCTCCAAATAACAATAATATTTTCTCCGGGAATATAATAATCAACAAAACTAATGGAAGAGAAAAGATTAAGGACAAAAAAGAGGAGACTCTGACTATTTTTTTTAACAAAACTACATTATTACTAAAAAAATTTTCAGATATAAACGGTGGGATAATGGTATTAATAACAATTAAAACAAAGCTTACTGTAATAGTTATTTGCATACAAACTTTGAATAATGCCAGATCAGCCATTGATAAATTCAAAGGAGCAATTAATGTAGTGCTAATAGAGAATATATACGTAGTGATAGCGATCAAAAAAAAGTCTTTTGAACTTTGTATATATCTACCTTCCAACGTTGAGTCATTTAAATATTTAGTTTTACTTTTACCGAACCTGGCAGCACAAAAACGAGCACCAAAATAATTAGTAATAATCAGACTAATGAAATATACCAGAACAACGATTAACATTGGATATGCCCCATCCCCTGATAACGCACTGAATGCCCCCCCCCCTGATAACGCAGTGATTAAATACAAAAAAACACAAGATATTGCCAATGTAAAACCCGGTTCCATAAAACATGACATCAAAGGTTTTTTAATTCCTTTAAAAAAGCCTGACATAGCTAAATTAGTAGAACTAAAGAGTAAACTAAAAATCAAAATACTAATAGAGATGATATCTATCACTTGATAGCTAGAATAATTTAAAAATAAAGAGGCAAACAACAAAACGCTTACAAAAAGAAGAATACAAAATGACAGTTTAATTTTCACAATGTTTTTATTAAAAAATTCCTTTAAATAAATACTAGATGGCTCCTCCCCTACAACTTTCATTATTAACTTGTCTCTTCCAAAAGTAAGAATTAAGGAGCCAAATAAAATTAGGGTTTGCGAATAAAAAACATATCCCATTTGCGCCATGTCCAGGAACCTAGCAATAAGAATAAAAAATAGTATACTCCCAAAAGCGGCCGTAATTCTAAAAACAAATGTTAACAAAATTTTCAAAACCACCCCTTTTTTTTATCTAACAAAATATATTTAACAATTGAAGGGAGCACGAGCAACATAAAAAAACAAGGTTGGCGTAATAAGTTATGGGTCAACAAATATGGAGACAGCGCTAATAATATTACAAGAAAGTCCGTATCCTTCCTTATCAATACAAAATAAAAAATTATCAAGAATAAACCTACAATACCATAGCAAAAGAGTAAGGTACCAATGACTGAATGCAATTCTGACTGATGTTCTTCATTAACCAAATATGAATCAAATCTATCTACTGCCCCCTCTCCGGCACCAAAAATTAAGTACTCATAGTTGTTATATATCCGGTCATATCCTCTTTCCTCCCAAAAAGAGTGTTGAGCAGTTTCTTTTTTTATAACTCTTTGAGTTAAACTATCATTTTTCAATAGAAAAAAAGTAACCAAAGATGGGATAACTAAAATTGAAGTAACAGTAAGTATAAAAAAAGTTTTCTTATAAAATCTATAAGCAATATAAAACAAGATAATAGGTATTGCTAAAAAGGCACCAAATGAGAGAGTTATAAAAACCAAATACAATCCAAGCAGCATCGAAAATATAAATTTTAATTTATCTAGCAGCATAATATTATTAAAATTTCGAATTACTATATATGAGCAGGCTAAACAAATTAAAATAACAAATGCAGCTAGCTGATTTGGATTATTAAAAGTCAAACTTCTTCTCATTTGGCTTTCTGGATACAAAAAACTCATCAAAAACAACATAAGTATAATTACCAAGTGTAATGTAATTACATCACTTACTGTAACCTTACTTTGAGTTACAACCAGCACCAACAAAATAACAAACAAGAAGTTAAAAATATAAAAAAATGCGCTTAAAGCGATTCTATTATCTTGTTCAAACAGACTCATGCTTAAATTAATAAAAATAGCATATAAAAGAAAAAAAAGTATAAGCTTTAACTTTTTGTCATAAAAGCATGAACTCAAGTTATTCTTTACCCCATATAATGGAAGTATAATAAAACCAAATAATAAGAATAAGTCTGCAGCCTGTGGTAAACCACTACTCCATAAATAAAACGGTTTCAATAAAATGTAGAGCGAAAAAATAATAGCTAACATTATTCGTTAGCCTTTACGCAGAAAATTAATATACCAAGACATTACATTATTTAGCCCGCTAAATATATCAAATTTTGGTTCATACCCGAGGTTTGTACAAGCCTTATTGATATCAGCCTGAGAATGACGAACATCTCCGTCTCTAAAAGCTCTGTAAATCAAATTTCCTTTTATTTCTATACCATTTTTGATTAACTCCACTTTTATAGCTTGCACAAGTTGATTTAAACTTGTTCTATCTCCTACCGCTACATTATAAATTTTATCTTTTAATTCACTTGAAGCTGTAGCTGCAAGTATATTCATTTGAACAGTATTGCCAATATAACAAAAATCTCGGCTAGTCTCACCATCACCATTAATAAATATATCTTCGCCTTCAATCATTGCTGCAGTCCATTTGGGAATAACTGCAGCATAAGCACCATTAGGGTCTTGTCGCTGACCGAACACATTAAAATAACGAAGGCCAATGGTCTTAAAACCATATGTACGTGCATATACGCCAGCATAAAGCTCGTTTACATATTTAGTCACTGCATAAGGTGATAATGGGTTTCCAATATTTTCTTCTACTTTGGGTAGCGCTGGATGATCACCATATGTTGAACTTGAAGCCGCATAGGTAAAACTTTTAACCTGTTCATCACGCGATGCGACAAGCATATTTAAAAAGCCCGAGATATTGACTTCATTTGTAGTAATAGGGTCATTTATAGAACGTGGTACTGAGCCCAATGCAGCTTGATGTAATACGTAATCAACACCTGTAACTGCTTTTTTACAATCATCTAGATTACGAATATCTCCTTGGATGAACATAAACCTTTGCCATTGCTCTGTTGTTACTAAGCTTTTAACTTCATCGAGGTTATGCTGATGGCCAGTGGCGAAGTTATCTAAACCTACTACGGTTTGGTTAAGTTTTAGCAGTTTTTCTAGCAGGTTTGAGCCGATAAAGCCTGCTACCCCCGTAACAAGCCATGTCTTAGAGGCAGCCAATAAATCAGTTTGTACTTCTTGGTACTTTGTCATAATGTCTCGCTTAACTAAATGATGTTTAATGCTGAAAATAGAAATCAAACATCATTAATCTTTAATAATCAGCACTTCTTTCTAATTTAAAAGACTACAAACGCATATCCGCAATTTCAGCAGATAGAATATATTTTAAATCATAAATAATTGATTCGGCATTGGTTAATGATTTTAGCTCGACTTGCGTCATGGCTTTGAACTCATCGTGTGCAACAGCCATAACCATACCGTCGTAAGTAGCTGCAGGCTTTTCTGCCAACACTTCGATTCCGTATTCGTGCTTTGCTTCAGTTGGATTAACCCATGGGTCGTAAACGTCTACATTAACGTTATACTCATTAAGCTCGGTAATAATATCGACCACTTTCGTATTTCTTAAGTCTGGGCAGTTTTCTTTGAACGTGAGCCCCATTAGCAGGACATTAGCGCCTTTAACCTGAATACCTTTTTTAAGCATGGCTTTAACTAATTGAGAAGCAACATAACTCGCCATATTATCGTTGATGCGTCGGCCCGCTAAAATCACTTCAGGGTGGTAGCCAATAGACTCTGCTTTATAAGTTAAGTAATACGGGTCAACACCAATACAGTGACCACCCACTAAGCCTGGACGAAATGGTAAAAAGTTCCATTTAGTACCAGCAGCCTTTAGAACTTCTTCAGTATCAATATCCAGTTTGTTAAAAATTAGCGCTAATTCATTAATTAAAGCAATGTTTAAGTCACGCTGAGTATTCTCGATAACCTTTGCCGCTTCCGCCACTTTAATTGAAGAGGCCTTATGAGTGCCAGCTACAATGATGGTACCGTAAAGTGCATCAACAAAATCTGCAACCTCAGGCGTCGAGCCTGCTGTCACCTTTTTGATTGTTGTCACTCTATGTTCTTTATCACCAGGGTTAATACGCTCAGGGCTGTATCCCGCAAAGAAGTCTTTGTTGAAGGTTAGACCTGAAACGCGTTCTAATACAGGAATACAGTCTTCTTCAGTAGCACCAGGGTAAACTGTTGACTCATAGATAACGATATCACCTTTTGTGATGACTTTACCTAGGCTTTCAGATGCTTTAATTAACGGCGTTAAGTCTGGACGTTTATGGTCGTCAATAGGGGTTGGCACAGTCACTATGTATACATTGCACTGTTTAAGTTGTTCTAGATTAGAGGTGTAGTGCAAGAACTTTGCTTCGGCGAGCTCTTCAGATGAACACTCTAAGGTAAAGTCGTGCCGGTCGCTAAGCTCATTGACTCGCTGCTGGTTTATATCAAAACCAATTACATTTCTGGTTTTACCAAATTCGACAGCCAAAGGCAAACCAACATAACCCAGGCCAATGATTGCAATTTTTGTATCTTCTAGAGAAAAATCCATATTTAATTCCAGAGCAGTTAAAAAGTAAATGGATATAAATTTAAATAGTCTTTTCTATTTAAATTCTAAATTTAATATTAATTTGTCACTTTGACTTACTATACTTATGTATTAAACATCCCTATTGAGAACAGATAGCAAACTCTACGTACTATTGAAGGACATTTGTCTAAAGCATCCGGACGAATATATTAGGTCGCAAGAGAAATTGATTAGCGCTGAGTGGTTCATGACAAGAAACTATTAGCCCATGATTAGACCTGGATATAGCGCCGTCCCTTGTATTCACAGCTTTCTTTAAATCGGTTGATTAGGCTACGCACTAGCCTAATCTAATAATTAGTTATTCTATTTTTTATCACTTTCATAACTGTAGTTATAGTAACCATAGCCATATGATGCGCTCGCTTTTTTCTCTACCGCATTGAGAATAAAGCCTTTGACTTCAACGCCGGCAATGTCAAAGCGGTTACGTGCAACGTCAATCTCTTTGACTGTGTTTAGTCCAAAGCGGCCTACCATTAAGGTTGTGCCTGCGATAGCACCAACAATACTTGGGTCTGTCACCGCTAATACTGGCGGTGTATCAATAATCACTAGATCGTATTCACTTGATGCCCACTCAAAAAAGCTCGCTAAGCGTGGGTTCATGAGCAGTTCAGAGGGGTTCGGTGGCACTTGGCCACGGGTAATTACATCTAGGTTTTCTATACCTGATTTTTTAATAACGCTTTCCGCTGGTAATTTGCCAGATAGGAACTCTGAAAGCCCATTATCCCAGTCAAGATTAAAGTGCCGCTGAAGGTATCCTTTGCGCATGTCACCATCTATTACTAGTACCTTTTGACCGCTTTTAGCGATAACAGCTGCAAAATTGGCTGATATAAATGACTTACCGATTTCTGGTGAGGCGCCTGAAATCATCACCACATTATTTTTCGCTTCCATCATGGCAAAATGCATACTGGTTCTAAGACCGCGTAATGCCTCAATAGATAAGTCAGCAGGGTTAAATTCAGCTAATAATGATTCACTGACCTGTCGTTTACTTCTATGTCTGTTTCTTTTATATTTCTCATCAATAGTATTTTGCGACTCAGATAAAGGAATGCTGGCATAAACTGCTAAGCCTATTGCTTCGATTTCGTCTGGGTTTTCGATGCCTTTATGTAGTGCAGCTTTAACTAATACAACAGCAATTGCCAGCATGGCGCCTAAAAGTGTTGCGAGTACAACAATAAGTGGCTTTTTAGGTTTTATCGCCTGTGAATAGGATTGCGCCTTGTCGAGTATGCGTACATTGCCTACCGTGCCAGCTTTTAAGATACTTAGCTCTTGTACTTTATTCAGTAATTGAATATATATTTGTTGATTGACTTCAACATCGCGCGTCATGCGGAGCACTTCACGTTGTGTTTTCGGTAACTGTTGTACTCGCCTGTTTAGGCGCTCTTTTTCAGCAAGTAAAACCTGACGTTTATCTAGCAAAGATTTATAAGCTGGATGGTCTTTAGTAAAGCGCTGGCTAATTTCACTCTCTTTAAAGGTTAACTCGTTTAATTGCGCCTCAAGCTCTACCATGACTTTTAGGGTTGATTGCGCTTCTAAGCCTAAGTCTATTGAGTCATTGTCTTGACGGTAACGATTAAGCGTGTCTTCGTAGTCGGTTAATTCAGTTTTTATACTTGGCAAATGACTTTGCAGAAAATTTAAACTTTTTTGCGCTTCCGCCGAGTCTCTAGCCACATTTTGTAGAAAATAGTTCTCACTTACATTATTAAGAATCTCTTCAATCAGCTGTTTTTCTTCGCCCGCAAAAGACAACTGCAGTATGCCCGTTTGCTTGCCACGCTCACTTACACTGAGATTTTTTTGTAACCACTGTATAGCATCCAGTTTTGAGCGTTTACTAACTGCAAACTCATCACCCTTGCTGCCCACTAGCTGCTGAACAAACAAGCTATAGTCACCTTTAGTCGCTAGCTCGCCAACTAAGCCGGCTAATACTTTTCGGCCTTCTTGATTATAAAGTGTATATGCACCTTTGGCGCTATCATCAACACTCAGAATAAAATTCGCTACAGTATTATTAGGCGTTTGAAAACGACTAATTTTGATGGCATTTGATTCACCCGTGAGTCTACTCAGCCCTTTACCAATAACGGCTAAGTATTGAGGCTGTGCTAAAGTGGTTAGGTTTAATTTGTCTACGGTTTTGCCTAACACCATCCTTGATTTTATAATTTCAACTTCGGTGGTTGCCGAAGACTCACTGGAAAACATATCACCCATGTCACCGACCAGCGCTGACATACCGCTACTTTTTTGTTCAACTTGGATCAATGCATCAGCTTTATACACTGGCGTAGCCAATAGCGCGTAGATCACACCGATTGTTGTGAATAGTGACGTTACTGCAATAATTAACCAGCGAGCGTCGAGTAATATGCCAAATAACTTTCCTAAATCAATATCACCATTAGAATTGCTTTGGGGTAACGGCTGTGACTGGTTTGCTTGAAAGGGGGTATTACTGCTCATAGCGTTAATATAATCCAAATTATGTCTTTAATAAGTGGCGCACTTGGTCATTATTATATTGGTAGGTGGCCTACATTTATTTTGTTTAAGCTGGGGGTATATACCTAATTAATGTTTGGTATATACCTCATTTTACTTAGTTATTTTTGCCGACCATGCTTTGGCAGATGAATCGATTAGCTTGTAAGCGTGCTCAAATGCTTCTTTGCTTTGCCTATACGGGTCGGGGATATCCTTTTGGCCCAGCCATTGGCCAAAAAGCATAGTTTTACCGCGAGCCTCGGGGGCTATTTGTGATATCGCTTCAATGTGGCCTTTTTCCATCGCGAGAATTAAATCGTACTCACGACACAATTCACGGGTTAATTGTTGAGCTTTATGGGCATCTAAAGAGCAGCCATTTTCTGTGGCAATTAAGTTTGCTGTTTTATCTGCAGGTTTACCCGATAACCCGCTTTTAGCCGTTGCAATACCCGCAGAGTTAATAGTCTTGCTCGGCAAGTACTGTTTCAACAACTGCTCGCCCGTCGGTGAGCGGCAAATATTACCAACACATACAACCAAAATTTTATTGAACATATACAACCTAATACTGAATGCTAAAATCTAAACTCGAGTTTTATTGGAATTTACCAGTTTCTAATGCGTAACGCACCTTCTGTTAAGTTATTGAAGCCATTGATAGTCGGCACAAGCTGGCCTACCACTCTGTTCCAACGAGTAACTGGCGCGGCAGTGACATACACAATGTCGTACGGTTGTATATTAAACTCAGTGCCAATGATCATGGCTGTTGGGTTTTCAATGTTTAGTTGGTAAACATTAGCAGCTACATTAGCCTGTTTACTCGCGCGAATAACAAACACCCCGGTAGCATCTGCCGACAGCTGATTCAGTCCACCTGCTGCGCTCAGAGCCTCTGTTAAACTCATGCCCGCTCTATCAATTTTTACGATTTGAGGCTCATTTACTTCGCCCATAACAAATACTTTTTGCGCGTCGTTACGTGGTACATGTACGATGTCACCATCTCGTAGCAATCTGTTTTGGGTTAAATCACCCTTTTGCATTAGTGCATAAAGCGAAATCAGCTCTTCTTTACCATTTCGTGTTAGTACTACGTTGCGCCAGTCTGCGTCTGTTGCTAGGCCGCCTGCTTGATTTACTGCATCAAGTAAAGTGAGCGGCACATTACTAATGGCTTGTTTACCTGGCTTGCTGACTTCCCCTGTTATGTAAGCTTTTTGAGAACGAAAATTTGCAACGTTTACATCGACTTGTGGAGTTTCGATATATTGCGATAATCGCTTAGCCATCTCTTTGCGA
Source organism: Shewanella piezotolerans WP3 (assembly GCF_000014885.1). Lineage (NCBI taxonomy): Bacteria > Pseudomonadati > Pseudomonadota > Gammaproteobacteria > Alteromonadales > Shewanellaceae > Shewanella > Shewanella piezotolerans. The sequence goes on along the minus strand of NC_011566.1, from coordinate 1,618,278 downwards.
ATTTCTACAACGGTTTTACCCGCTACGTCTACAAAACCAATATAGGGGTAGAATATCCTGCCGTCTGCGTGCACCCAGTTACCTGATTCAGCGGCACTACGGTAGGAACCTGCTGGGATTGTCAGTTCAGGGTGATCCCATATTGTCACATTTAAAATATCAGCCGGACCAACAAAATACTCGTAGCTAGCTAATTCTGCATCTAACTCTGGGTTAGCCAATGCGACTTTAGGCGCACTCGCCATTTTTTTAAGCTGCTGTGGTGTAAGAGCATACACGTTGACTTTTACTTTGTTATCTACAGCATCAAGTGTGTCTACATTGTTCGGTTCAATATCAGTCGCTAGGTGCTGACCGGGAATGACACAACCAGAGAGCAACAAGCTGCAAAAAGTAAGTGCTGCGATTTTGATGTTTAGTTTTTTTGTTTTCATTGATTATTTCACTAATTATTTTATCCCGCAGGACTGCGACCAAACTAAATGCCTACAAAAGGCAGGTAAAAACTGGGTAATGCTCATCGACTCACACCTGTGAACAGCCCTTGATCTGCAATAAGCAGTCTAGATACAGGAGTTGTGTGATGGCAGTATTTAGGAATTTTTTTGAGTTATCTTACTACAGGCCTGGGTGCCAGCAGCAATGAGAAGCAGGTTCAACACGTACTTAAGTCGGCTATGGCTTATGTTTAGACACGCTACCGCCCATGGATTGTGGCTTCCAAATTGCCGTATCATCATGTAAAAAGCATGCACTTTTTACACTCGTCCTTGTTAATAGCGTGTGATTATACATATTTAATCAACAAATAATGACAGTTTTTTGGCGTTTTTTTCGAAAATAGTCTATAGGACTGAATTTTCGAGTAATTCAGTGATCGCACGAGCAATATTGCACCATATTTATTGCAAACTCAGTCGAATCAATCTTGATTTTCAGGCACAAAAAAAGCCGACATCATGTCGGCTTTGTAAAACATTAACATTTTTATGATAACGGATCTGTAGGTAACTGCACCTAGTCTAGCTTACCATTCCAGCCTAACAGGTTCTCTAGCTCCTCAGATTTGTATAGCAATTGTTACGCTCAGAGTGTTAGATAATCGGAAAATCCCCCTTTAGTTCAGTGCTCTTAGCGAACAACAATTCTCTACTGACCAACTAAACGCCTCGAACACAACACGCATATCCCAACCGATGCCTCTACCTAATAAATAACGGAACAATTCAAAACTTAGAGGCATTACTATACCTAAACATAATAGAAGCTTAGGATCATTAGCCAGCAACATTGTTGAGCATTGGACGGTATTTTATTCTTTAGTTAAAAAGAGCTTCAAAAAAGACGAAGCTAAACTAACCCTCAAAACTTAGTAACTTGAATAACCTTCTAGCAAAGATTGACAGCAACTAAGGAGCAAATATAAATAATCCTTGTAGCATACAGTTCAAAGTTATTAAGCACCCATCTCTTTATATAGCCGAGCACTGTCCTTAGATATTTTGGTTGTGTTTCATTATCATATAGGCATAAAAAAGGCCAACAATCAAAGTTGACCTTAATAGGATCATATTATGAAGCTAACAGTACAACGTTTGTGCTATGACCGAGGAACTGATAATTCGCAAATTCTATCCGCTACTAATGAATCACTTATGCCCTTAGCAAAAACACTATTAAAATTGCATTCACTGTCTATCGGTTCTTTAAAATAATCAGTAATTCCGTTCGAAAGCTTTACGAAGTCACTAAAAACCGATGAATTTTCTTTAAAATAATCTGGAATATCGTGTTCAGGAAATTCATACAGATATAGATTTGAAATTGAGCCACATAACGCTAATAGGGATGAATAATGCCCAAGGTAAATGGGAACATGAGGTAATTGCTCTTCTGAGAGAGAGAAATTGTGGCTTTCATACAGCGAAATATCAGAGCGAGGGTGAAGCTTTACTACTACTGGTATATTGGCTTGAGCAGAGAATGAGGACAACTGTCTCAGAAAATCAGCCATTTGTTCACGCCCCATCCGGCCATCTTCGACCAATGTTTGGGCAACGTAGCAGATTTTATTCTGTTCTAGTTCCTTAGACTTAATGGGCTCAACCTTCAATAATTCGTGATATCCAATTATAGACATACAATCCTTGCTATAGCCAAAATTACTAGAATGATATTCTTTCCAAAACTCTCCATAGACTAGAACATGATCAGAATTAATTTTATTATAGAAAGTAATCGCCTTTGTATAATCGATGGATTTAACGAAGTGCTTTATAAATGCATTGAACACACCTATAAAAGGCAAACCAATGGCCTTAGCTACCACACGAGAATATTTGACATAACGCAAGGTTTTGATGATTTTGAGTATAAAAAGTGAGCGCTCTCTTTTAAGGTGAGAAACATACATACCATGTTGGATCATTATAGATTTCAGTCCTAGGGATCTAGCTACAGAAACAAAAGCAGTATCCCCAAGCCTTTGAGCATTATGAACTAATAAAGTTACTTGGTTTTTTGTTAACAGACTCGCTATTTCTTTAAAAGAAATATGGCGAACTTTAATGCATGTGACACCAATTTCGGTTAAAAATGAATATGCATCTGAATTATATTCATCATAAAAAGCAATGACTTCAATACTTCTTGACCTAAACTCTTTAATTAACCCTCCTATGTAATTCATATGGTTAACTAAATTAACGTCATAAACAGCAATTTTCATTATTTCAGCCTTTGTAATTCTTAAAACCACTCATAAAACCTTTAAAGTACCTAAACGGAAATACTCCAGTCTTGATAAGAGCATAAGGAAATTTGAGTATAACTTTTATAAATTTCACAATTAGATATTTGATGCTAAAAATAGACAAGCCGTTGGAAATCAACATCTTCTTGCAAAATGCTCCATGCCCAAGCGCATAATCTTCGGTCTTACAAGCTGTATACGCTACTGGATTTATGTGATAGGTGGTAATATTAGGTACATAAATACCTTCTACATCCATGTTCAACATTCGATATACGAAATCGACTTCTTCACAACTAGGAAACTTCGCTCCCAACCCGAGTTGCTCATCAAATCTAATCCCTTTAGATGCTATAAATTGTTTATCAATGAATAACGAAATAGAAGTTATGTCAGCACCAAAATTAGATCTGTTGATTATATGCTCATCTTCCCTTTCAGTGTAACGAGTTAGTTGGTTAGTTCCTGGAACCCTAACTGTTCCCCCTACAAAACAAAACTTACCATTGCTAGCGGCAATTTTTTGTAATATCACATTATTTAAGTCTATCAGTAGATCACTTTTATAAGTCGCATCATCATCTGCAAAACAGACATAGTCACCCGTAGATAATTCTATCCCTATATTACGACTGCAACTTAGCCCTCTTTTTAAAGAGTGTACATATAACACTGGAAAGTCGAAGTTAAAAGTCTCAAGAACATTATATGTTGAGTGGTCAAAACTTTGATCCACTACAATTAGCTCTAAAGTTATATTAGTAGCTAGCTTTATGTTTGATATAGATTTTAAACAATCACTAATAATATCACTACCATTACAAGTAGCTAAAATAAAAGATAACTTCATATATTACCTATAAGGGTTTTCAATAACAATATCGACTTCTGAAGGTAAGTCTCGACGAATAACATAGCCATGCTCGATGAATAAATCGTTTAGATAGTAAAATGGTTCCTGAGAAACTAAGGGGAAGTTATAATAGAAAATGGCTGAGTTAAGATACCAATTAGTGGAAAATATAACTAACAGAGAAACACTCAATAAAATTCGGTGAGAAAATTTGTATTCCTGATTAAAAACCAAAAAGAAGTAGTATCCCATCAGTATTGTAAATACTGATGCGAATATCCTAGTAGTCATTCCTGGGATATAACCAAACCCTATAGTAATAACAACAAGAAGGAAAAGCTGGTTAAACACATTTTTCTTCACTTTCGCAAATAAAAGGATAAGCAATGCAAAAATAGCATAAATCGATGCAACTACAGCTCCTTTCAAAGCAACTACATAAAAGTTCTCGTCACTAACTTTTAGAAATGCTGACTTTGCTTTAGCTAAGAAAAATAAATCAGAGGCTAAAACATAGTCCATCATTAATTTGAAACCAATAAATCCAACGACCGAAATCACTGATATCACAATAGCATTGTGGAAAGTTGCTTTGAAACTTCTTTCTTTAAAAACATAATATAGTATCGGATAGACGACTAATGCTGACACATGAAATGTGCATGCCAATAAAATAAAAATTACCTTGTTACGTCTAGCTGCTGAAAATAATGCCAAAACAACAAAAAAGGAGGAGAACCCCTGTCTCAAATGATTAAGCGTCGCTCCATACTTAAAAAACAAAAACATTAAAGCTATTAAAAGAGCTAATCGTTTCCAACTAACTGAGTATTTTTCTGCAATAATGGCAATAATGGAAAGAAACAGCGTCATTTGAAACAATATATAGCATAATTTCACTAAATACGGATACCCAGCTCCAATGATAAGAGACAAAAAATAATTGAGTAAAGGCAACCCAATTTCAGCACCAGCACCAAAAATAAAACCATCTAAGTTAAAGCCATTATTGAGGAAGTAAATGTAGTTATTATAGTATGTTGTAAAGTCTTGCTCCTCGTACAAAAAAATCGGCTGAGAATAAGCCGATATTGATGTGGAGACAAAAAGGAAAAAGGTGCATACAATTAAATACCAAACACCTGAGTCTTTGGAAATATTAGGCTTTGAAGAACTCAGAAAAAATAAAGACAATGAACATGTGACAAATGATAAAAAAGGAGCGAAACAAATAAAAATTATATTTATTGTTAAAAAATAGAATTTTTTATTGTTAAAATAATTCATCAAATGGAACCCTTTCGAATACCTCAAGCTTCCCGCCATGCGTAGAGTTATATATTTGTTTTCCAGCACAATCAAACATCAGCCCCATCATTTTGTAACTCTTTAAAACGTTATCTAGTTGAGGGTCATGCCAAGTTTTTCCTTTACCGAAATAGTCAGGATGAAAATGATTTTCATCGTCTTCTGTTGATACTATTTCTAGCCCGTCTATTTTCGCACTGCTTGGTATATCATAACTAAAGTCCATTCCTAATAGATAGACTTTTTCAAAGCCCATATAGAATGCTAATTGCAAATTCATCATCGTTACGGACTGTCCACAATACATTCTCTTAGATGCATCTGTAGAAAACCTAGGTATACCAAAATTCGGACTTTCCTCTCGGTAAAATCCAGTATTCATCTTAAAGAAGTAACAATTCTCCTTATTTTTAATTTTGCTTTTATAATGAGTTGGGAAAAACTTATACTCACAATCATAGTCATTAATTTCTGCGGTATTGTCATTCATCACAGCTTTATCTTCTACCACATAAAAAGTTGGCTTAAAGCCACACTCTTTTGTCTTATAGAAAATACCGTTAACACCAAAAGTATATTCATTTTCAAGCTTGCTAAAGTCTACCTTATTTAGAGAAGGGCCGTTACCTAAAATAAAGCAACGCTCTCCTTTAAACTTTCCTTTTAAGGCTCTAATCTTTTTCGTATCTGGTGAACCGTATATAAATGGTTCTTCTAACAAGCTGTAGTCCAGTGAATTACGGTCAAAAACACTAAAAAAAACTTTCTTTAAAAACATCTTAAATTACCTTATGAATTTTTCTGAATAAAACAATTTTACTGACAACTAACAATAACAATACGACTGAAAAGATTACGTTAACAAGAAGAACAATATATAACTCCGCAAATACATTCAGCACTAAAAATTGCAATCCAGCTTGAATAATGAAACAAATCAATACGTACTTAGCCACTAGAATTGCTTTACCTCTGAAGTAAAGCTCATTCATTAGAACCATAGAGCAAGATTGAAATAATGTAGATAAACAAGCTATCCACAAAATTTCTTTTGATATTGCATATTCGGCATAATATGCAGATAAATAGCTATAACCAGAGAACCATAATAATAGAACAGCTATAAATAACAAAATAAATGTAAAACGATAGATCTTATTAATCTTTAGAAGTTCTTTTGAACTCCCGCTCGATAAGTGCCTATTCACTTCAGGAACTATTGCTAAATTGATTGCAGTCACGAATAGTACGGCAATTGCTGAAATCTGAACAGATAATGCATATTGACCTAGTGTAGCTACTCCAAGATAAAAAGCGATAAGGTAGCGTTCTGCACCACTTCTTAGCCACCAACCAATAGCTTGTGGCATAAACGCAATCCCTTTTAACGCTACATTTAAACTATCCTTTTTGGGCACTATAACTATTTTAGAAAATGAAACAAACGTATTTGTAGCTTTCAAGTAAATTGCTTGCAGAGTTAGCCCTACGCATAAAGCTACTATCCAAGAGAGTATACCTTGCTTATAAAGCATCGCGAATACAATTAAATATGTTATAGAGAAAATAACCTGTGCTTTAAGGTATTGATTAGTTTCTTTTCTACACTGTAATAATGCAAGACTAGTTGTAGTATAAGTTCTTAAACATGGTACAAACAAGAGTATATAATAATAAGCTGAAACCTCTTCATAAATTAATATAGGAACAATAATTATAAGAAGTAACAATGAAGATGTTAAAGAATTTGATAACTGTGTATTTAACTGTTTTTTTAAAACATCAGTTTCAAACTTAAAAAAATCTATTCGTGTTACTGCTGCCGTATTATTTATCACTATGATTGAAAGGATTTCTACGGTAACAATCAATAAAGTTAATGTACCGACAAGTTCACTTGAAAATTGATGGGCAAAGACAAATATGGTCGCAAATGGAATCAGCTTAGCTAAACCCTCACTTACGCCATATTTAAAAATTTTTGATAAAATAGGAACCTCACATAAAATGTAAAAACCACTCAAACTTTAGGTTTCAACACTAAATACAGAAAAGATGCAGGAGTAAAACAAGCTGGATCATCCCAAAGTAGCAACTAACACTATGAAGCCACCCAGTTTTTATACCAATTTGCATTATAAATATCACAATCTAAATGTCGCACGCACATTAAATTCGTAAGTAGCATTGCAAATATAAAAACAGCCAGTTAAAACTGTTATTCTTAATTTATTAACGATAGAAACTTATATATTAGATAAAACATTACGGCCAATTTTGTTTAAGCCATCTTTATTATAATGAACATTATCTACAGTATATTTCTTAATTTCATCTTCATTCCACCCCGACAAATCAATTGTATTATCTAAACTCTGTAGCACTAATTTGTCTTGCACTAATTGCTGATTTATACTGCTCGGCCTTTTTCGCCAATAATCGCCATCCCAATCAATTAGCACCGGGTTTATACCTACATATATTAAATTATCTACCTCCTTCAATATAGGTAAAATCTCTTTTTCAATAAACCCAGTAGACATAAACTGTAAGGTTTTCTCACCTAAATAATCATTTAAAAAATCATTTCTATTCTCAAAATAATCTTCCCAACCCTTTGATTTCAAAAAATCACGTTTTAAAGACAACATTTGATTGTATGAAGAAACTGGTCGCGGTGCAAAATCAACAATCCCACAGTGTAAAACAATAACATCATATTTTTTATTTGAATTTTCATAATATGAAATAAAATCTAATATGCTTGTAAACTTATAGGGGCAAAACTTGTAATCTACATCATACTCGTTGAAGCTCTGTAAATATGAATAAAATGGGTTACGCTGTTTAAATGGACTATCAATTTCAGTCCCTCTAGAATCCGTATATATTAATATTGATTTTTTATTCTTTCTTAAAATTAAAAATGCTCGATATATAAACCTGCATATCTTCAAATTTAATGTTACAACTATTTTTTTGAAAACTTTCATGAAGGATCACTTAAACAGCCTTGAATTCCACCGCTTGCACTAATACAAGCACCTTGAACAAACCCTGCACTTTCAGAGGATAGAAACACTGCTAACTTAGCAACTTCTGTAGGTGTCCCTACACGCCCAAGGGGATGAAACATCTCAAGTTTTTTGTATTGTTCCTCTTTACCATCAAAGCCAGCCTTAAGCATCTCTGTAGCAATTGCAGCAGGTTCTATGGCATTAATTCTTATCTTACTCCCTATATCTAACACCATATTACGCGTCATCGAACTTAGCGCTGCTTTTGTCGTAGCATATGCAACAAACTCTTTCTTTGTTTGTGTTGCATGGATGCTGCTGATATTAACGATTGAGCCAATATTAGTTGTCAAATCATCTAGAAATAATTGCGACATAAAGAATGGAGCTGATAAGTTTACATTAAAACTAGTATTCCATTGCTCTCTTGTTAAGCTACTAGTATCTGCAAGAATTTGTATTGCTGCATTATTAACTAAACTACTTATACCTGTTCCGTTAGTTATCTCTTTTACTTTTTGATAGAACTCCGTTGCATATAATTCGTTTACAACGAATTTTTCTAAATCAAGCTGTAAGAAGTAAACGTTGTCAATCTTATCATTACTAACTTTAATGTCCGTAGCAATCACATGATAACCTTCATCGGCAAACTCTTTTACCAAAGCTTGGCCTATACCACCTAAAGCACCTGTAACTAGCGCCCACTTCTTATGTATGCGTGTATGTTGCATTGGAGTTCTCTTTTGTACTGCAAATATTTGATAACTATTTGGTATTTAAAAATTCAGCAATATGCGATATAGCTTTATAAGTCGCACGCCTTACGCCTTCTTTAGTATTGCTACCATTGTGTGAGCCAAAAACACACTGTGGCATATCACGTAATGGGGAATTATCAGGCAATGGTTCTACTTCAAAAACATCTAAACCCGCAGCTGCGATGTGCCCACTAAGCAATGCATCAATTAGTGCAGCTTCGTCAATCAAAGGACCTCTTGCAACGTTTACTACCATCGCTCCAGCTTTCATTGCACTGATTACTTTAGCATCTAGCATATGGAAATTATGTTTATTCAATGCGCAAGTGAATACGAGGAAGTCTAACTCTTGAATTCCGTCAGGATAACTCTCTCTAGTAACATAGCTATATCCCTTGTCACCTACAACCCCTGGGTCGTAAACGGTAACGTCTACATCAAATCCGCCTAAACGTTTGACCAAACTTTCGCCAATATCTCCGAACCCAACAACACCAACATGTTTTCCTGAGACGCTCATACCTGCAGGTTTAGGCCAGCTATTATTATTACGGATTTCACGGTCAATAAAATGAGTTTGACGCGCCAATGCAAGTAGCAATGACATACCAACGTCAGCGACTTCACCACCAAACATATTAGGAGTATTAATAATTGGTATCTCTAGTGCTTCACATGCAGAAAAATCTACATTATCAACCCCTATACCCCACTTTACTGCTGCTTTTAAATTGCCCTTTACTCCAGCTTCAAAAACACGTTTAGTTGCAGGATCATCTCCAATGATCCAACCATCAAAGTCAGGCAGTAATTCTATTAATTCTTCTTCACTTAACACTTGTGTTGTGTTTGCGGGAACTAGTTCAATGCCTTGCTCTTTCGCTGGCTCAATAAATTCTTTAAACATTCCCAGCATAGGTGGACAAGTGACTAAAACTTTTTTCATTGTATTATTACCTTAAACTTTAACCAAACCTTTGTCTTTCATATAATGGGTCATTACTACAGCTCTGTCCCAATCATCTGGGGTGTCAATGTCTGAACATTCCAAAGCTGGTGAAACCATCATAGTTGGACGACTACCAATTCTTGCATTAGTACTTTTGAAGCTTTCTCTATTGAACAAATAAAGGTTAGAGTTTTCTTCATACCACGGCTCTAAATCTTGAGTAGGTATTAGATTATCAGGGTCATGATTAATCGCTTCACATTTACTGCTATAAAATCTGGTTTGAATTTTATTTACGGTAAATAAAGAATCTGCTTTATCATTTTCAAGGGCTGCTGAATACTGGTCCAGTGCTTGTTTAATTGTTTTTGATGACAATAATGGATTGGTAGTATGTGTCATTAAATAAATATCAGCTTCAATGTTTGCAACGTCATCAGCTAAAACTAGATTCATCGAGACTTCATCACCACATATTTCAGCCTTTCTATCACGTATAAGTATTCTATCAGTACCTATAAGTCCATTCTCAGCTAATATGTCACGAGCATCGGTATTAATGACTATCTGATCGATTTCCTCGACAGCTAAAAGACTATCTAAAATCCATTTAAAAAGTGGTTTACCACAAAAGTCTCTGAAATTCTTTCCTTTAACACGGGTACTATTTGCCTTCATAGGCAGCAGTGCTACAACTCTTTTATTTGACATACTTCTTACCTTTTAAATTTATCATCATAACTGGAGGATACATCCATATTAGTAACACGTGGGTAAAAATACTTCATTTTCATTTGATGAGACAATTTACGATGAATATGGTTACCTGCGTAGGCTCCGTGGTACTGAGCTATTCTAAAATGAATTATCGACTTGAACTCGTCTTTTAAACATCCTTGATGAAATGCCGCTTTTAGGTCTTTAACAACCCCTACACTTATGTACTTAATCATATCCCAACAAGTTACATGCACTTGTGGCATTATCTGTTGAAGTGCAATTGCTTCTCGTTCATATCGAATTTTTACTTTAGCCCACGACTCATCATGAATATGGTATACTCCAGCGTCCGCTACGTATCCAATTTTTTTACCTACCTCAACTAGGTGCTTCGCTAGATACATATCTTCGCAACCAGTTAACTCTTCATTGAAGCGATTGGTTTCCCATATATCCCTGCGTATGGCAGCATTGGCATTATTACAGAAGAAACCAATCTGCGGCACGTTAGATTCACTTGGAAAATATTTTCCAAAAAGTAATCGCTCACTAAATTTAGTCGTATCTCTACCCAACTGTCTTCCATAAGTATAGCTACAGTCCTTTTCTAGGGGGCGAACTAAATTTGTTATCCAATATTTGTCACACGGTATACAATGCCCACTAATCAATACAAGATAAGCACCATCGGAAAACTCACACCCTTCATTTAATGAGCGGCCGAATGTAAAATCTTCCTTCTTAATATATGTTACTCGGCAACCATAGCTTTCTGCGATCTCTAAAGTTCTATCAGTTGAACCAGAGTCAATTATTACGGTCTCAATATCATAGAGAGTTCTATCTTGATCTTTTATAGCCGAAAGTAACTCTTCTAAATGCCGCTGCTCATTTAACGTTCTAATAATTATACTAACAAGTGGTTTACTGGTCACTTACAGCTCCTAAATCTACAACAAAAACATTACCTGACGAGGGATATAAATTAAGAGATTCCTCCGACATACCTTCTCTTGCACTAGTAACATATAACCAGCGTTCATCAACCAATATGCAATTAGTTGGTCGTGGAACCGGCAACTCTATTTTATATTTTAGCTTTGCATCTTTGTCGAATACTCTGACACAAAACCCGTCCCACATAGAAATATAAATATTACCATTTCTATCGACGCACCCACCATCAGGAGTATAATTTTCATCGGAAAAATCTTTCCATAATGTCTTTACTATTTTATTTTTAAAATCTTTGTTTAACGAGTACACCCGCTGCTCTAGCGAATCTGATATTAAAATATTTTCCTCAAGCTCAATAAAAGTATTCGGAATACTAAATGACAGGTCTTCAATTTCGTTAACTTTACCCGATTCTAACCTATACAGGTTTCCACTTTTATCACCTGGTTTAAAGTACATCGTACCGTAGAGCATAGAACCATCTTGTAATTTAACGGCATCATTAGCTCTAAATCCACTAGATTCTGTATAAGGTGTGTCGTAGAGAAGTTCAGTTACGTGAGTATTTAAATCAAAATGACCAATTCCAAAACGATCCACAAACGTTATGATTTCGTCTTCCACAGACAGAACTGCGCTTGGCATCGAACCTATTGAAAAAAAATCATATGAGTCATTTAAGAGATCAACATTTTTCCTATATATTATAGAGTTAATAATATCAACCCAATAGATGTGGCGGCTACTTTCATCAAAGTAAATACCTTCACCTAAAATACAGGAAGTTGGAGCAAATACCTTGTTTATCAAATTAACGCCCCATTCCAAATAGAACAACTTTAATTGTTTTTAGTAAAATCTTTACGTCTAACAATGTACTATGATGTTTTATATAAAATATATCGTACTTGTGCTTCCATATTGCATCTTCAACAGAAGCTCCATAAGGATAGCTAACTTGAGCAAGGCCAGTAATTCCGGGCTTTACAGCATGCCTAAACCGGTAGTAAGGGATATCTTTTTCAAGTTCTTCAATAAAAACTTCCCGCTCAGGCCTCGGCCCTATTATAGACATTTCTCCTTTGAGAATATTAATAATTTGAGGGAGTTCATCAATACGAGTCTTACGGATAAAATTACCGACCTTCGTCACTCTGGCATCATTTTTACTTGCCCATTGAGCGCCTGATTTTTCCGCATCGCTCCGCATAGAACGAAACTTTATAACTTCGATTTGGTCATTGTATAGCCCCGTTCGTCGTTGTTTGTAAAAAACTGGGCCAGGACTTTCAAGCTTTATTGCTAACGCTGTGATGATACCAACAGGAATAGCAATTATACAAAGTAGAAAACTAGTGAATAAATCCAAAACTCTTTTCGCTAGCTGAGTACGTTTTGTCGACAAAATTGAGAAAGCTTTCTGATGAAGAAAATAACCACTATGAAGGAGTTTTACTTCCGTATATCCAAGACGTGAATCTAAATAGCTAACTAAAGGTTCAGCCCACGCCCCCATCTCAGTCGCTTTAACTAAAAATTCTTTCTGTTTTGTATTTAAATATGAACTTTCGAAATGGCAAATCACCTTGCAAGAAAAGTCCAAAATCGAGTAGTCATTAAAAATTATTATAAATGGATAGTTTTCTACGATCTTCGCTATTTCAACTTCTCTATTTTCAGGACAGTAAACGTATATTGTATTTTGTTTTAGAGCATCTGATTTAGACTTGAAACGTTTTTCAATCTGCTTTACTGATTGATAGGTTATCGAATCAGGTCTATCGCTAAGTTTCGAATTCATATATATGCCAGGCTTTAGTAAATTTAATTTTATATGGGACTTTATAGTTAGACATCAATCAACGTTCTACCTTTGCCTAATCCGATATAGATACCCTTAGAACAGCTATTGACCGCTAAAAGGTCATTTTATCTATTTTAGAACCGCTCTTAATAACAATCAAAAAAGAGTATAATTACGTTGATTCTTATAGAGCACTTAATATATTCGCTCTATGATTTCTTTCAATTGCGAGAAAAACGTCTCATTAACACAAACATAGTTCCTAGTATTCCCCCTGCTAATGTACCCAATACACAGAGTAAAGCTCGCATTGGCTTTGACTTCTCTTCAGGAATGAGTGCGGGATCAACCGTTTTAAATACGTATTCATCTCGGACCTCCGCGAACATAATTGTTTTTGCTTGCTCTTCTATAAGTTTGTAAAGAACAGTGCGAATATCTGCAACATTAGTTTGAGCAATTTGTTTATTAAGAAATTCGCGACTGCGATTAGCTTCTGCAACATCTCGTTCTTTCATCACTTGGTTAATATCTTCAATAAGCCAAGTCACCCACTGCTGAGCAATCGTAGGTGATAAATGCTCAACAGAAATTGTAACCATACCAGTGTCTTTAACGAGATTGATAGAGACAACGTCCTTGAATTCTTTATAAGCCTCTTGCATTGATGGTTTCGGTTTATAAGGAGCTTTTACTTCTCGAACCCAAGTATCATTAACTTCGTCATAAACCTCTGGATCGTATACTAGGGAATTATCGTGTAGATTCCACTTTTCAACAGCCATAAGGTTGGCAAGTATATTGTGCTTCTCTATAAATTGACTGGTGAATTGGCGCGACTTAATCACCTCAATAGCCATTTGTGTATTATCTACACCAGCACCACCGCCTAGGTTTATTCCCGCCATACTAGCAAGACCACCAAATTGCCCAGCTAATGCGCCTAAACCTCCAGCCTGCTCTTCGCTCGCTGGAGCTAATAATGCTTCGGATTTGTATATATTTGGCTGCAAAATGGCAAAAATAACTGACGATATTGCAAAAACGGTAGTTATTGCAATGACAGCCCATTTACCCTGCCAAACAACTGAAAATAGTTCTCTGAGATCAATTTCATCGTCTGTCATAGATTGCTGGAACTGTGCTTCTGTGTAGTTTTTTTGTATTTGTCTGGTCATTGTTTAAAGCTCCTAGGGTTTAGTTCCTAGGTGAATGTTCCATATGTTATTTAAAATTTGGAGTTGAGTTTGATAGTTAAATCAACCATTTAAGGGCGTTATTCTTTAAAAGCAATAAACAGAATCTTAATCTTTATATCAAAAGCAACCGACTTCTGCACTTCTTAATCTTGAAATGCGTATAATTACACCAAGGCACCTTCCCTGTTTATTAGGCTAAATCTTAAGCTTTAGGATTGAGCCTAATTCTCTCAAGTCACCTTTTAAAGGTTGGCAACAGTAGCAAACGCGACTGCTGTGTTGTATATGATGCTGGTGACTTGTGTCCAGAGTGTTAGGTTGTCTTTGTACTCAGTATCGAGTGGCACGATGATAGTATCGCCTGGCTGCAAATTAGACTCACTGCTAAACCACATAGATTTGTTTGGAAGCATTACAGAACCATCCGCTTTAATGATATAAGTTCTATCATCATCAGCACGCTCTCGAGCACCACCAGACATCGCTAGGTATTGGTCGACAGTTTGACCTTCTTTAAATCTATGTGTAGCGGCATGTTGCACTTCCCCCATTACCGCAATAGTTTGCTTGGTCGATGGGATGTAAAGTACGTCTTTGTCTTCAAGCTGAAGATCTGCCTGGGAGATACCAATTGAAATTGCTGAGAGATCAACCACTAATCGACCTACTGCTTGGATAGTCTCAAGATCAGTAAGCATCATCTGAGCATCGCTGTAATTTACGACGTTACCGTCTTTTGATACACCACGTGTGGCGATATCACGGCGAAGTTGGTCAGCAAGCTTTTTAATCTCTAACTGTTCTTGTTGACGCACAGATTCCCGTACAAAAACGGTTGAAGGTAAGTATGCATATTCGGTAAAGCCGCCCGCACGGGTAAGCACATCACCTAATGTTTCTCCACGGCGAATGTTATAAGTGCCTGGGAACTTCACTTCTCCGCGTATTTCAACTGACTTATTTTCTTGCCAATCTGGCGTTGTCATTACAGTAAGAATGTCGCGACCTTTGAGCAACAGGTTTTGCGAAACATCACCTTGAAGAGCAACATCTAATGCAATGTTTTTGTGACTAATTGAAGAACCATCGATGGTTGTATGTGTACTAGTCAGTTCCGCGCGCGTTGTGTAAGCGCCTTCTTCTAGTCCACCTGCTGCAACCACTAAGTCTTGTACTCTGGCATTAACCGCCAGAGGGTAAATACCAGGGTTATTTACTTTGCCGTTAATCGCAACAGCTTGGACGCCAGTCCCCGCTCGGCCTTGACTGTTTAACTTCATAATGACGGGGTAAAGTAACTCACCGCGGTTCATCACGCTGCTTAACTTTATCAAATCCCTATCTTCAAAAAGGTTTACCAACATTTTGTTGACCTCGCCTTTTATCGCCGTACTTTCATCCTCTTCGGCTTTACTATTAATGGCAATGCCACCAAGTTCAGCTCGGTCAGCAAATTTCTGTTGATTTAATTGAGAGAAACCCGCCTTAAATAGATCATTACCGATAAGTGAGTCACCGGCCAATGACTGCACCTTTTCTACTCGCTCTTTTACTAATTTATTTAGCTCATATCGATTTTGGGTCATATCGCTAAAATTGAAGAAAATGATTTTATCTCGAGGAGCCAACGTAAGGTTTTCAGAAAGTACTTTGCCGTTTATCGCCTTTGATGGTGAGAACTGATAAACCTGAATATCTCCCTGTTTATTCATTTCACGTACAACAACTGCGTATTCCAAATCTGCAGAAACAGTTAAGTCACCCCATATGGAAGGTACAAGATCGCTAATTTTTTGTCCTTCAAACCATTGGTATTTGCCTGGTCGAACAACGGCGCCAACAACGGTGAGCGCATCTTCGTATTGCGAAGTGGCATTTTTGACTCGAATGACATCACCAGCAAGTGCTTTAGTGTTCTTACCAGCTTCTGATGTTAAATCTACGTTTACTATCGTTCTAAGACTGTTTTTGTTAAAGCGCTCTACACTACTACGCTTTGGATAAGCGCCTGGTTTAACGCCAGCCGCCATCTCAATGACTTGCGCCATTGTTTCGTGTTTCTTAAGTTCATAAATAGCAGGGCGTCTGACTTCGCCGGTAACACTTACAAGTCCACCAACCGATGGGATAAACACTACGTCACCAGAACGTAAACGAATATCACCAGATGCATCCCCGCGTAGTAAAAGGTCATACAAATCCATTGCGCCAACTAGCTTACCATTGCGCTTCACTTGAATATTACGCAGTGAACCAATTTCATTGACGCCACCAGCAACAAAAAGTGCTTGAGTGATTGTCGAAAGACTAGAAACGGTATATGAGCCAGGCTTATAGGCATCGCCAGCAACAAAAATACGGATCGAGCGAAGCTCCCCCATAGTGATATTCGACTCTATACCAATCATCTGCTTCTTAATGCGCTGCGATAAAGATGCTCTCAATTCGCTAAAGCTTAGCCCTGATACATTAACGGGCCCAAGCTCTGGAAACTGAATCACTCCTTCGCGGTTAATGACTAAGTCATACTCTTTGTTTTCTTTGCCATATAACTGAACCTTGATGTTATCTCCTGGACCAACTAAGTATTCGCTCGGCACTGGCACGTCAGATACGGGGGCAAAAGTCGTCGGTTCGCCAGCAAACAGATCATAACCAAATCGCTGAAGTTCAGTTTTTGCCGCGTCCTCTTCAAAGGTAAGCTCTTTCTCTTTATTAGGGTTATTTGAGAAGTTCGGATTTTGGCTAGAGTTTGGAATCAAGTTTCCGTTACGATCATACTCAGCACGAGAGTTAACCACTTGTGGGTTTTCTAATTGCTGTTGTGAGCCACTACTACCACCTAGCATTGAAGGATCAATGCCATATTGTTTAGCTAAGCGCTGCTGCTCTGACGCCGGTAAGTTTTTAAACTGCTCAATCATCTGCGGAGACGGAGTTACTGCTTGCACTTGCCCGCATAATAGGAGCAATGCACTAGCACCTGCGATGACAATCTTTTTGGTTTTATGTAACACCGAGTTTTATCTCCAAACAAAAATAAAGAAACAATAATATTGATTAAAACAACTAAAGCTAATCGATATATCTAATTATAATATGACGTGATCGACATATAGTGGGTGCAAGCAAGGACTGTTAACTAAGTAATTGATCTTAAAGTAAGGCATTAAAATAAATTACAGACACGCTACCGCCCATGGATTACGGCTTCCAAATTGCCCTTCCGCATGACGGAAAATTCATTTTATGTAGTACAGAAACATCTAGCTATTGGCTAATACCAAAAGAGATTTAGTGACCAAACGCTTCATTTAACAATAAAGAAACAAGCGAGTATTTGATGTTCCAAATTATTTTGTAGCGCAAGATTATACATCAGCAAAGTGGTCAGAACAGTAACTCTGCAATATTCTCTTGCCAAATGCTTAAAAAAAAATCATTACGTTACTTTTATGACACTCGTCAAAAAGCCTTAAAAACATACAGCTATCATTTAATCGTTAAGAGACAATAAAAACTGCAGCAAAAGTCTCTATTTGCATCAGATAAGTCAGCAAACTTAAGCTTACCTTGGAGCTATATCGGAAATAAAAGAGTCACTTGGTCATTTGATCCAACCTGTAAGTGCATTTTCAGCTCCAATTAAACAAAAGAGCGAATATTCTTAATCTCGCTAATTACAACTGCAAATTAAGGAAAAGACATCGAGCTTTACAAGCTGAACTGAAACTATAGTCAATGTCTTACATACATAGTGGGGTTTAGACTACAACTGTAAACTTCAGCCAGCGAGCTTAACGGTAGAACGATCTACTGAGACCCGCTGTTGTTTGCCCATTATATCAAAGAGCACATAACAGCGCTTCTCGCCATTCTTCTCTTGAAAGATCCCTTCAAGCTCAGCAAATGGCCCATCAACGAACTTAACTTTATCTCCAGACTTCACCGGGCAAACCAGCTCTTCTTTGCAACGAGTCTCAGGTAACAGTTCGTTTATCCACTTATGCTCACGTGCTTTAATAGCACCAATGACGCCTTCATCTATCGGCGTCATTAGCTCTTTACACCCTACGATACGGATCACTCCGCGTGTATTGTGAATACGAGAAACACTGGTGACTTGCGGGTCAAAGTGAATAAAAAGATAACTTGGAAATAAAGAAACACGTCGGACAGTGACCTTCCCGTTATGAGTCTTTTCTTCGGGATATGTTGGAATGTAGGTTTCAATCTCTTGAAGAGCCAAGTTTTGTTGAGCCCGAGCTTCGCCACGGGGCTTACAATATAACAAATACCAAGCTTTCATTAACATTAACTCCAATCATCAAAAATAGTGACGTCCTTTCACGGCATTGCATTTTATCAAAAAAACCAACAAGGAACCAATGCAAATTTAAACAGGTATACCTGCTTGGCTGGCAATTATACAGAAGAGGAACAGCTTCTCTTTATAGTGTTCATTAAGTCAGCAGTCGCTCCCTTAAAATTGACTTAAGGCACCTTAAAAGGGTATATAAGGTAGGCTTTATCGCATTTGGCGCTATTTTTAGCTTCAAATAATAAAAATTAGAATATAAGCCCATAACAGAGCGGTCAAAACTGCTACATATACGCATTAAAAATAACATTTTAAGTGTGTATATCCCGCAGATTTGGTACGCGACTATTTATAAAAATATATTTCTGTGGCGTTTATTGACTCACAGGCAATCACAAGCTGAAGGTGGAAGAACAAATGAGCGGAGTAAAACCCCAGGGGACGATGCTTGGGCATCCGAAGGGATTGTTCCTGTTGTTTACAACAGAGCTATGGGAACGATTTAGTTATTATGCAATGCGCGCCATTTTGGTGTTATATCTTGTAGATAAAGTACAAACTGAAGGTGGACATGGTCTAGGCTGGACTCAGGGTGACGCAATTTCACTCTATGGTACCTTTACAGGTCTTGTTTATTTAACCCCACTTATCGGTGGTTGGTTGGCTGATGCTTATTTAGGTCAACGTAAAGCAATTATCATTGGCGGCGCGTTAATGGCTGCTGGCCAATTCACTCTTGCTCTACCACATAGCTGGATCCCTGGTTCTGAAACCATGGTGTTTTATATTGGTCTTGGTACATTGATTATTGGTAATGGTCTATTTAAGCCAAACATCTCAACCATGGTTGGTGACTTGTATGAAGAGGGTGACCATCGTCGTGATGGCGCATTCACTATCTTCTATATGGGTATTAACGTTGGTGCATTCCTCTCAGGTATTATTGTAGGCTCAGTTGTTGCAGCTTATGACGGTAACTTCCAAATGGGCTTCTTATGTGCGGGTATCGGTATGGTACTTTCACTCATTATCCAGTTCGTATTCGCGCAAAAACTTCTAGGTGATATTGGACGCTACCCTGCTGCCAAGCTCGAGAAAGAGAAGAATGAAGCGGCTGGTGATGTTCGTAAAGAACCACTAACAAAAATTGAGCGTGATCGCATTAAAGTGATTATGGTCATGGGTCTGTTCACTATTATCTTCTGGGCTGGCTTTGAACAAGCCGGTGGTTTGATGAACTTGTTCACTAACGACTTTACTGACCGTATGATTGGTGGTTGGGAAGTTCCTACCACTTGGTTCCAGTCGCTTAACGCAATGTTCATTGTCATCTTCGCGCCTGTTATCGCTTCTATCTGGATCCGCTTAGGAAAGAATGAGCCTAACTCTCCAGTTAAGTTCGCTTTAGGCCTAGTGCTTTTAGGTATTGGTTTCCTATTCATGATTGGTGCTGTTTTAGAGATGGGCGGTGACGCTGATGCTAAATCAAGCATGTGGTGGTTAGTGGGTGCATACTTCTTCCACACCATGGGTGAACTTTGTTTATCTCCTATTGGTCTTTCAATGGTTACTAAATTGGCTCCACTGCGTATCGCATCATTAATGATGGGTGCATGGTTCCTATTCGTTGCTATCGCTAACAAAGTGGGTGGCGTAGTCGGTTCATTTATCGGACATGGCGGCGAGAAGGAAGAGCAACTTGCTAATGCAATGGCTATCTTCGCAGGTATCGCAATCACTTCAGCTATTTCAGGCATCATCCTTTACTTCATGGCAGATAAGCTTGTTGATTGGATGCACGGCGCTGAAGGTCATGCAGAAACAGAAGAAGAAGCTCTTGAACAAGAGATTGCTGTAACAGCAGATCATGAAGGGATAAAGCAATAGGTTCTAGGTTCTAAAGTAGAATGTAAATGCCTCGTAGTAATACGAGGCATTTTTGTATCTATAACATTAAAAGAGCTAACGATTTGTCTTTTAACCGCTTTTAGCTATTCGAGTTAACGCTGCTAGCATTGATGATGGCTGCTTTGCTTCATCTATAAGTTCTAATACCAATTACATTAAGTATTTCACCAGTTCAGAGCCCCTCAGTCTTTTCAATTCAAAGCGCATTGGTAAAGAAATGGTTATTCCCTTTTAAGCCAATGCAAAGCAGAAGTGGAAAGCCTGAGGAACTCACGTAGTACGGCTGAAGTTAAACAAATTGGCAAAACGCTGTATGCTTCGCTATGGGATTTGGATATACGACTAAATGGATTTAGGAGGTAGAGCGAAGCAGGATGCCAGAGCCGAGAATAACTATTAGCTCAAATCCCACTACTTGACTACAGCGTTTTGAATTCCCGCTGAATGGTCAAACTTTTAATGCAATTGGTATAAAGCACTTTTCTTATCAACCAATTTCTATTGCGATATAAAACGGAGTAACTAACTCTGCAGCAGAACCTTTTGAATAATACATAAACCAAGCAGAGCTTTTGGTGTTTGCCTATCGACTCCCTCGCAATATTTGATGGGATTGATAGCGCGGCTCTAGAATGTCATCCCCTTTACTAAGTCGCCGTTAGCTGAATAAACCCACCTGCTGGTATATTCTCGTCGTGCACAAGTCCATGAAACTCATTATTTAACAGCTGAAGTTTATGCTCACTAACATTGGTTAAAACACACAACTGCTCGCCGGGCATTAATGTACGAAATTGCACTGAAGGCGCTCCCCAATCACTGACACCTAGTTGCATAGAGTCCGCAATGGCAAGTGGTGCAAGCCCTTCTCTGTTGCGAAGGTAACAGCGAAACTCGCTCCCAGCTTGAGCTATTGCGACGCGATAACTCGACAAGTCAATCACCACATAAGTCATATCAACATAAATATCTAATCCAGACTTAGACATTCTATCGTTAAGATAGGTGAGCATGTTGTACGGCTCTGTGATGACCTTAGATAATTTATTGCGATAACGCTTTAGTTTATGATTTACAAAACTCTTTAACAGTACGCTAGCGAATGCCGCGCGGTTGTCGTGAGGATAGAAGTGCGCCATATACATCATAATATGCGAATCATCGAGCATTGCTGTATCAATAAAGTGAGCACTAACTTCATCGGTGTTAAATAGACTGTAGTCGATCTGAGCCTTAGAATATTCTATGCGGCTTGGGGGGAATAGTTGCTGCTGCACGCTTTTTGCTGCTTGCTCACTTTGGGCTAACAATTCAAGGTTTTGATTGAGCTCCAGATAAGACAGAGATTCTAGTTCGTCAAACTGTAATGATTCTTCAAGTGTGCCATTAACACATTCTTTGATAGCATTTTCGATAACAAAAAGGTCTGAGACGGGTTTAACGAGGTAATCATTGGCACCATGTCTAAGTGCATCTACCACATCTGACATGGCTTGATTACCCTATATAATAATCGAGGGCGTGCCTGGGCTATATTGATTCATAGCTTTCAGCATTTCTAAGCCGCCTAGTTTCGGCATACTCAAGTCAGCCAGTACAACATCAAAGCGTTGCTTCTTAAAATAATCTAAACCAATTTCACCATTATCAGCCTCGAGAACAATCGCACCTCTGCTCTCTAAAAAGGCCGTAACAATCTTGCGGAAAACGGGATCGTCCTCCACTAACAGAATCGTTAATTCTTTTAGCGCCATTTGCTGTCCTTAACTCACAACAGCGTCAACTCACATCCTTGTTTTCAATGTTTCCGCTTATTGCCGGCTGGTTCTTCTATTAGTTGCCGACAAATTCATTATTTACTCAAGTTCCTGCATATATTCATCAAGCAATTCATCGTCATCTTCGCTCAAAGGAATATCACCATCATATACTTTGTAGTCCATGTGTTGGAAATACGCGTCTTTGACAAAAGTATATGGGTCTAAAGCATTGTCAACTAACCTCTCCTGATCAATTGCTGATGCTCGACTATGCAGATTTTTAAGACCCCACTTTAACACTGACTGCCAAAATGTCAGCTCTGATAATGGGAAGTATAGATCATCAACCCAATCAGAGGCGAGCTCTCTGGTAACATAAGGCCCAAAGAATGGCGCCATGAAATAAGGTCCGTTGGGCACACCGTAATAACCGAGTACTTCATTAAAGTCATCTTGCTTACGTGTCATGCCCATCATTTCAGCAACATCAATAACCCCGAGTAACCCAAGAGTGGTATTGACGGTAAAGCGACCACCAGCATTCACTGCCCAACCCCATTTACCTTGCAATGTGTTATTGACAATGCTGCTAGGTTCTTCGAGGTTAAGCACGAAGTTGTTAATGCCACTTTTAACCGGAAGCGGGATATAATCATTATAGCCGTGGGCAACAGGTCGGTAAAAATACCGATCCATATACAAATAGTTGAGATCCCACATCGCTCGGTTAAACCCTTCAATCGGGTCACGAGGATCATTGTAGGTGACAGTGACACTCTCACCTTCCTTGATGTCCTCCGCAGCAACTATGGTAGAAAACCCAAATATCGCCAGAGAAAGCACAATCCATTTACACTTCATAATTGTCTCTTTGAATAGGTCAGTATTTCTTACTCTTTGTTTCTACTAAAGCCTTTGTATGTTACTGCCGATACAGTCATAAGAACGCATAATTTAGCTAAATCTAAGGTTATCGACTAACAAAGCTATAAAATACCAGTAAGACGGCTAAGGATACTCAGTAACACAATAAGATCAAACATAATTTTGTGATAAAACATGTCTATTTAATTGGATAAAATAGGGCTCTCTTTTGGATAACATTACCCATTCAGCTTTAAGTCATGCCAGTCGCGCCACTGCGCCCGAAAAAGTACCGCTTTCAGCTCGGCCAACGTCACAGATCCCGGTTACCGCGACACTTGATAAAAATGGTGTACAAGTGCACTTTTTAGGACATACATATAACGCAAAATTAGCAGCGGCATTAAGCCCACAGCAGTTTTCTAAAGCCCAAGCATTCCTATTAAATATAGTGCAGCAAAACACGCTCGTCAGTAATACCGCTCAAATACAGCTGCTCACCTTAGGCCAAGCTGTCTATTTTCCGATGCCTAAAGCGATGCTTGCGCTAGCTAACCGCAATAATGTCTCCGAGCGAAAATTGGTCAAACTTGGGAATAAGAATGAAGGCTACTTGCTACCAAATGCAAAGGTTTCAGATAGTGAATTACAATTTAATAATGGCTCCAAGCTAACCCTCCCCATGTTGACCTCATTAGCTAATGGGGAGTATTCAGTCGCAGTAAAAACACGAGAGCAACAGCTGTTCCTTAAGCTCACACCGATCCAGACAAAAATACCGATAACACTCGACAGTTCTCATAGCAGTAATGAAGAGGCTGCAGAACCCGCTTTGCTATCAGAGGCGTTAAATACCAGTAAAACCAACGTCAATCACCAGTACAGGACGCTCTTTTCCCAGCTAGAAAGAACACCACTGCCGCAGATCGCTGAATCAAGATCATTGACAGCTAAATTGCCACTAGATAGTGCCAACCAAAAGAGCACTCCTGGGCCGCAAAACTTTCTAACCTCGGCATTAGCAAAAGCGGGGAGCCTTCCCAGAACATCTATTAAACAAAGCTTGCCAACACAGAATCTGGCAAGTGAGATGTTCAAACTATTGCCGATGCTCAACCCTGAGTCGCTGTTATCACTGAGTGAACCCAAGAAGTTAAAACAAGCACTACTTAGCCTTAATTCACTCAATATTAGTCCATCAAGCTGGCAAGCAGGTACACCAAGTCATATAAACACCTTAAGCTTAGTTTGCCAGCTATTACTAGGCCAAAGAGCAATCGAGAACGCTACAGTGCCTCTAAGCACTGAATTAACAAATAGATTAGCTGCCTTACAAACTCGCTTGGGATTTTCCCCTCAGATATTATCGATACTAGCAGCGACAGAGACTCATAAACCATTGGGAACACTGCTCAATAACCTAAGTCTATATCAACATCAATCGGGCGCTGTTGACGGTATTAACCATTGGTATTTCGCCCAGCCCTATTCAATCAATCACTACCAAGAGCAGTTTGAAGGCCACTTTGAACAATCTAATGACCCACAAGAGAGTACTAACCATTGGAAGCTGAGACTAAAATTCAATCTTTCATCGAGCCCACTATTAATAACTGCCAATGCGAATGGTCTGGACACGCTTGATAATACATTGCGTATTGCCGTTGATTTTGCCAGTGACAATCAAAACTTGTTAAACAAAGTCAAGTTACTCAGTCCTAAACTTACCAGTAAGATTGAGCAATTGGGTCTATCGGTAGTAGCAATAAACACACAAAAACAAGCAGTACCAGCAACTTTGCTACCAGGTGAACATTACTTGGTGAAAGTAAAGGTCTAACAGTGAAAGTGAGTCCAGCTCTAATAACAGCTATAAACAAGCGTCGAATAGATTGATCAATATGAATATAAAGGGAGAAGCCAATGAGCCAACATGAACAGTCTACCAAGGCTGTGGCAGTTAAATACGATCAAGGCGCAGCGCCAAGCATTTCTGCAAAAGCTGAAGATGAATTGGCTCAAGAGATGATTGCGCTTGCAGAAGAGGCTGGGATCTTCATTCATAAAGACGAGCACCTATGCGAGTTTTTACAAAAAATGGATGTTGGCGAAGCTATCCCTAAAGAGCTGTATTTACTTATCGCGGAACTGATTGCTTTCGCCTATGTACTTGATGGCAAATTCCCTGAAAAGTGGAATGGTATGCATGAAAAGATTATGGAAGAAGTTTAACGGCTCGGCTAAGCAACACTGAGACAAACAAGCAGTGGCTTTACGACAACAAAATTTTGAAGTGAATATAAGAGGCTCAGGTTCTAAGTTCTAAGTTCTAAGTTCTAAGTCCTAGGAATGAGTGAAGTGACCATCTGACACTTTACGTTACTTGCTATTAACCGCTTACTTTTCCCAGAACCGAAGCGCCCTCGAAGTGAGATAGCGAACGGCCTTATGATTTCCTATGTAAGCGGATCAATAACTCTGCTTCAGCCTTAGGCAATTCACATTCTTGAATAAGCTCATCAATACCTGCGCCTAAGTCGACCATTTTCATCGCTCTGGAATACAATCTAGCTTGTGGATCTTGCTGATTTGTCTCTTCAAGTTTGGCATCTTGTTGTTGCAACTTCTTTTCAAGTTCTAACACTCTGCGGCCAACCCCAATAGTGCCACTTCTAAGCTCTTGCAGTTCACGTTTTACTGCTTCTCTTTGCTTATCGCCATCTTTGACCAATATTGTTAACGCTTCGACTTTCGCTCGTAGCTTTTTAGCTTGCTTACTAATAAGCACAACCGAGCCAATGGATAACACCACAAACACTAACGCAGTACCGATTAGAATTTCTTCAGCAATCATTTATGGCTCTTTTCAATTAAAGGGGTGAAGGCAAACATGCAAAACTAAAACAAACGCCCCGCTTAAGGCTAGCGGAACGTTTGTTGACTCACTGAGGCTCGAAAGTTTATTCCAGCTTTCTATTTCGACTAAAGCTGTTCTAGTCTTACCGCCCTAGCTTTAGCGATTAAATCTGTGTCAGTTCCATCCACTCTTCATCTGAGAGTAACTTATCAAGGTCAACTAAGATCAATAGTTCGCTATCACGATTACTCACGCCTTGAATAAACTTAGCGCTTTCCTCGGTACCAACATTTGGCGCATTATCGATTTCAGATCGGCGCAGATAGACAACTTCTGCAACGCTATCAACCAAAATACCAATAACTTGTTTTTCAGCTTCGATGATTACAATGCGTGTCGAATCGTTTACGTCTGCAGACGCTAGGCCAAAGCGAGAACGAGTGTCGATAACAGTCACGACGTTACCGCGCAGATTGATAATTCCGAGTACGTAGTGCGGCGCACCTGGTACTGGGGCAATTTCAGTGTAACGCAGCACTTCTTGAACCTGCATGACATTGATGCCATATGTTTCATTATCTAGCTTGAAAGTCACCCATTGTAACACTGCATCATCATTGCCAGCCGCAACGGCTACACTATTTGAACTTGTCATAATCGCCTCAATCAATAGTTCTGTGACTATCTATTTAAATATTATATTAATACCAATCGTAGTAAATAACTGCTCACTCTAGCTTGTTAAAATACTCGATAACGTCGTTAAAAATTTTAATTGTAGAATAACTACTTATCAAAAATTTCTGCCTTGTTCTCAAGTGTTTTTCCTGCGCTATTTCTGAACACCTATTAATGTGATTGGTATAAGCATATCTTTCTATGCGCTTCAAACCAATTACTTTAATACCGAAATACTACAAACCTATGCACTTTATCGGCATTTGGCATTTTTTCTAAACGAGCAATTGCAAATTTTGCCAACCTAGCGCCTAAACGACTCAGAGTAACCAAGAGCTAGCCTTGACTGCCAAGGCCTGAATCAAGCATCGCAATTAACGCATCTACATTCAAAATACCGCACATTTGCTCTTTAACTACCCCGGCAAGCCATGGTCTTTTACCCGCTTGGCTGCGCCAATTAACTTGCGACTTATGTATTTTCACGGTATTGACCAATGACTCACAGGTTAACCCCCAGCTACTATCTTGCAAGACCACAATATATTGATAGTTAACATTTTGTGCTAAATCATCGTATTTTTCAGGCATTACCCAAGCGCAAGTATCTACCACATTCAGTTGAGAGTCTCGGTGCTGCTGTACGCCTAAGTACCAACTAGGTCGCCCCATTAAGTGGTTTATGCGTTCAAGGTTCACGATGCCGCCTAAACTCACTAAAGGCACTGCTAACGTCAGCCCAGCAACTTTAAAGAAAAGCACTTGAAACTCATCATCCAATTGCTCTATCAAGTCTTTTGTAATGCTAGGAGGCGGATACTTATTAATCTGCTTAAGATTAAAGGATTGATTACCCTCAACCTCTTCTGCTTTGGGCGCTGCAGTCATAGACTCATGGACAATTGAATCGCCTACTGCGGCTATCGTGTCGGTGTCTTCAAGCGTTTTCGGCTCCACTTGAACCTTGCTAGTTTGAGGTTTTTCAAACTTATCAAGCACAACTGAACTTTGCTCTTCTTCGATAGCAGAGACTGGCGCTAACAGCTGTTCCAAAGCTTGGCTACTGACCCGCTCTTTAACCGCATACTCTTTAACTTCAGCCTTTGATTGACGTTGCTGCCCGTAAGGTAGCTCTTTAGCTCTTGGTATTACTGGTTCTACACAAGCGACCTCAGCATCATCAGTTAACAATAAAGTGAAGTAATCACTGACTGCCTCATCAACCAATTTTGACATGGGAGAAATCCTTCGTAAGCAAGTCATCAAGCAGTCTGTCGTAAGCTTTTACGCCGCGGCTGCGTGGAGCGTAATGTGAAGCGGGTAAATGGCTCAAACTTGCATCTCTAAATTTAGTATCTACTGGAATAACATCAGACCAGAGGTTATTTTTATAATCTTGGTTCAGCTGTTCCAAGGCCGCTGTGGCCGCACGGGTTCTTCTATCAAACATAGTTGGCACAATTGTATAGCTATACTCGACTTTCTTTGAACGTCCCATCAAGATCATCGTTTTAACCATTCGATCCAGTCCTTTAATCGCCAAGAACTCAGTTTGAACAGGCACGATAATATGTTGGCTAGCAGCAAGCGCATTAACCATTAACACGCCAAGTACTGGCGGGCAATCGATAAGAACCACATCATATTGGTCCTCTAAAAGCGCTAGCGCTTTAGTTAAAATCAGCCCCATTCCCTCTTGATGTCCAAGACTACGATCTAAGGTAGCTAATGCCATTGTGGAGGGGATTAAATCGAGATCAGGTACATTGGTCGGCACAATATAATTGCCAATAGTCTCTTTGGTTAACTTAGTATTGGCTAAGAACAGATCATACAAAGAGCTCGGTAACTCTTCACTGTCTATCCCTAAGTAATAGCCTAATGATGCATGAGGATCGGTATCGACCATGAGCACTCGTTTACCACGCTTGGTAAATGCGCCAGCTAAACTAGCAACAGTCGTTGTCTTACCAACGCCGCCTTTCTGGTTTGCTATGGTCCAAATTTTCAAAATGATCCTTATGATGGCAGCGCCACCGTCTTTGACAGACTTTAACTCACACTTAGCTAACAGCTACTCTTCTAACGCCCGAGTTGTGATCCTGATCCCGCCATGGGGCAGACTTATCAACTTAACGCCCTCTTCAGTAATGTTAAGCATCTGAGCTTGGTCAGGGAAACTGTAAATTGTCTCAGGGACTATCTCATTAGGGACATGCTCAGTCACACTAGAATCTTTTTGCAATGCAGTAGCCTGGACAGGTTCAACACTAGAGGAGTCATCCTGTCGCAATAAACGATTATCTACCAAAGGTACTGTTGATTCTGCAGAATCGATAGCTAACTGACCAACTTCTGTATTAATAATATTCTTATCTGCGGCAACACCATTCTCAGCTTCGGCCTGGTTAGCTTGCGTTGTAGAGCTTTGAATGAGTTGCTCAACGCTGCCATCACCGATTGGCATTGACGTCAGCTCTCCGGCACGAGCCCGAGCGACAAATGACTGTACAAATACTGGATTTTCCGCCATCCAATTGGCCATCACCTCAGCTTGTTCATCGGGCACCATAAACAAAATCTGACTTTCTTTTAATTCAGCGACTTCATCTTGCAGTAATTGATTCTTATACCTGAGTTCAAAATAAAGAGAACCTAAAACAAAGGCGGCAATACTGAGTAAAAACATCACCAACAATGACGCAGTATTCACCGCGCCTTTGCTGTTAGCTCTACAATCATAGTGCCGTTGTTTATTAGCCATGTGCCGTCTCTTTGAGGATTGACTCGGCCATCTGTTCAATACTAATTGATTTAGTCGCTAATCCAGCATTGGTTACGGCTTGCGGCATGCCGTAAACCACACAACTGGCCTCGTCTTGCGCCCAGATATTAGCACCCGCAGACTTAAGCATACGCGCGCCTTCGCGACCGTCTGCTCCCATACCAGTAAGCACCACCGCTAATACATCGCCACCCAATAACTTAGATGCTGACGCAAAGGTGATGTCAACACTGGGCTTATAATTCATCTCTGGTTTGCCTGCGAGTACTTTAATACGACCAAAACTGCCACTACGCTCAAGCATCATCTGCATGCCGCCAGGTGCCAGATACGCGCATCCGGCACGCAGTTGGTCGCCAGTTTGCGCTTCTTTTACTTCAATTTTGCACAAGCTATTTAAACGAGTCGCAAATGTCGGCGTAAATGCAGCAGGCATATGTTGAATAAGTAAAATAGGGTGCGGGTAATTTGCCGGAAATTGGGTTAACACTTTTTGTAGTGCTACCGGTCCTCCAGTCGAGGTACCAATAAGTAAGGCCTTATACTTTTTACCACTTGCACGAGTGACTGCGGTTGAACGACTAGTGGGTTTATCAGTTACCAATGATTGTGCTGGTATACTTGAAGCCGCTGTACGTGTTAATGCTACCGTAGGTGCCGAAGTTACTCGCGGTTTAACCGCAGTTGGTGATGGCCGAATAGCTGGCCTAAATAAACGGCGGCGACCTAAGGTTTTAATGCGTTGCTGCAATAATGCAATTGCATCGTCTTTATTAGTGGCAATGTCTTCGAATCGTTTTGGCAGAAAATCAAGTGCACCTGCCTCCAGCGCATCTAATGTTGCTTTGGCGCCGTCATGCGTCAATGATGAAAACATCAGAATTGGCAGCGGATTACTGGCCATTATTTGCTTAACCGCTGTGATCCCGTCCATCACTGGCATCTCAATATCCATGGTTATCACTTGCGGCTTAAGCTCTGCCGCAAGCTTAACAGCTTCAGCACCGTTAACCGCAGTGCCAACCACTTCTAACTCTGGATCTTGACTGACAATCTCACTTACGCGTCGCCGGAAAAAACTTGAATCGTCGACAACTAGTACTTTAATGCCCATTTAAATTCCTATAACGCATGGGGTTCCTGCTTTCGCACCACGTAAAAAGGACAAGTCGAAAATAAACTTTCTTCTTGTCCTATCAATAAGACGTTAGCCTTTATTACGTGCGTAGTGCTTTAGTAATCCAGGAACGTCCAAAATCAGCGCGATACCACCGTCGGAGGTAATTGTAGCCCCCGCCATTCCTGGGGTACCATGTAACAAGGTGCCGAGTGGCTTTATCACCACTTCTTCCTGTCCAATAAGGGAATCAACAACAAACCCTATCTGCATCGTGCCTAATTGCACAATAACCACATGTCCATGCTGTCTATCTCCATGGATCCCGCCAGTTTGAGTTCGAGTGAGCCAGCTCTCTAAATAAAACAGCGGTACCGCTTTATCACGAACAATGACAGTTAGTTGACCGTCCACCACATTGGTTTTAGTCAAATCTAAGTGGAATATTTCGTTCACACTAGACAGAGGCAATGCGAACACTTGCTCAGCAACTTCAACCATTAATGTTGGCATGATAGCAAGCGTTAATGGCACTTTAATCTCTAGGCGTGTGCCTTTGCCTTTAAGCGAGTCGATAAAGATGGTGCCGTTTAACTGGGTGATCCGCGTTTTAACAACGTCCATCCCTACGCCACGACCCGATATGTCTGATATTTCGACCTTGGTTGAGAAACCAGGCGCAAAGATCAAATTGTAGGCTTCTTCGTCGGTCATACGGGCTGCGGCATCTTCATCGAGCACACCACGATCTATGGCGATATTTTTAAGCCTCTCGGGATCCATTCCAGCGCCATCATCCTCGATTTTGAGTAGGATATGATCACCTTCTTGGCTCGCAGACAGGGTAATCGTTCCGCTACGAGCTTTTCCGCTAGCTTCACGATCATCAGGCATCTCAATGCCATGATCGACTGAGTTTCTCACCAAATGCACAAGTGGATCAGCTAACGCTTCAACTAAGTTCTTATCAAGGTCGGTATCTTCGCCCACCATAACAAGATCAATCTCTTTATTAAGGCTACGGGCTAAATCTCTGACAACACGCGGGAAACGGCCAAATACTTTCTTAATTGGCTGCATGCGGGTTTTCATTACCGCGCCTTGAAGATCTGCAGTGACTAGGTCTAGATTGGCTAGAGCCTTCGACATCTCTTCGTCATCACGTGAGATCCCAAGACTTAATAACCGATTGCGAACTAATACCAGCTCACCAACCATATTCATGATCTGATCGAGTCGTGAAGTATCTACACGCACTGTCGTTTCAGCTTGCGGCATATTATTGCCAGTGGCTTTGGGGGCTGATTTAGCAACAGGCTTTGGTTCGGCTTTAGCAACTGGAACTGCTACCGCCTTTTGTTGCGATGTCGTAATCGCTTGCACCACTGACGCTTGTGCTGCAGAAGTTTCAACTTGTGCCGGTTTATCTACATCTACAGCAGCAGGTGCTGCACCAGAGCCATGCAGCTCATCAAGTAAACGTTCAAACTCGTCATCGGTTATCTCATCAGAGTCAACAACATGATTAGGTTCTTCAATAACAGCCGCAGCTGCAGGCGCCTTAAACTGGCCTGAACCATGAAGCTCATCCAGTAATGATTCAAATTCGTCATCAGTAATGTCGTCTGAACTCTGCACTGGATCAACATGACTCACGGGAGCATCAACACCAGGTCCGTTGCCACTACCGTGCAATGCATCGAGTAATGCTTCAAATTCCGCGTCATTGATGTCGTCGATACTACCGCCTGCTGTCATATCGGCAGTTTCTGCAGCGATAGGGGCTTGTGGAACAATGGGCTCAACAACGGTTGCTTCTTCAACTACCGCAATACTTTCAACCTCGGCAACACTCGCTTGAGTATCTGCCATCTCAGAAGGCAGCAATTGCCCTGCACTGAGGGTTTTTAGTTGCGCTAGCAAATCGGGATCTGCTGGAGACTGAGGTTGACCTGCTTGAGTTTCGGCAAACATAGAGTTAATTGCATCAACAGCTTGCAGGATAACATCCATAAGGTTGGCGCTAACATCTCGCTTGCCCGTACGCAAAAGATCGAAGGTATTTTCGGCTTCATGGCAGACATCAACCATTGGTGTCAAGCTGAGGAAACCGGCACCACCTTTTACAGTATGAAAGCCTCTAAAAATAGCGTTAAGCAGATCAGTATCGTCAGGATTATTTTCTAACGTGACCAATTGTTCCTGTAGAAGCTCTAAAATCTCACCAGCTTCGATCAAAAAGTCCTGCAGTATCTCTTCATCAACATCAAAGGACATTCTTTTGACTCCCTTAAAAACCTAAACTCGAAAGCAGATCATCAACTTCATCTTGACCCGTCACAACATCCTGACGTTTTTCTGCGTTCATAATAGGACCTTCGGCTTCAACATCACGCGATGGTGCACTTTCATCAGCAGTTGCTGGTTGCTCACCAAAGACTGTCAACATCGATACTAAGCTGTTCTCAACTTCTCTGACGAGATCAATCACTCGGCGGATCATTTGGCCTGTTAGATCTTGAAAATCTTGTGCTAGCAATATTTGATTAAGAAGTTCTCTTACTCGGTTCGCATCCGATTCGCTTCTTTCAACAAATTGCTGAATATCATGACATAACGCTTTAAATTCAGTCAGCGGTAACTCTCGGCGCATGAGTTTATCCCATGCAGGTTTTACCGCTTGAATATTGTCGCTTAATGCATTTGCTAAAGGTAAACACTCTTCTACCGCATCCATGGTCTTATTTGCAGCTTGTTCCGTCATGTCAATGACGTAGGTCAAGCGCTCTTTAGCATCTGGGATTTCAGTATTGGCAAGTTCAATCAAGCGGTTATCCACTTGAAAGTCTACAATTGCGCTATGGAGCTGGCGGGTTAAACGGCCAACTTCATCAAAGAGTTCTTTTTGGATCGGTGAAGCAATTTCTCTCACCAATTCATCGGCTTTTGCTTGCTCGCCATCGCGAAGTAACGCGACGAGGCTCTCAGCTTGCTCGAGAGTAATGAGCCCTGACGTATCTTGCTGCATTGCTCATCCTTGCTTAACCTAGTCGCTCGAAAATTTTGTCTAACTTTTCTTTAAGCGTTGCTGCGGTAAAAGGCTTAACTACATAGCCATTAACGCCAGCTTGCGCTGCTGCGATAATTTGCTCACGTTTAGCTTCAGCCGTTACCATCAATACAGGTAAATGTTTTAGCTCATCATCGGCACGTATCGCCTTTAAGAGATCAATACCTTGCATTCCTGGCATGTTCCAGTCGGTTACGACAAAATCAAAATCGCCCTTCTGTAACATAGGTAAGGCTGTTGAACCGTCATCTGCTTCTTGAGTGTTGTTGAATCCCAAGTCTCGCAACAAGTTCTTGATGATACGTCTCATTGTTGAAAAGTCATCAACAACAAGAATCTTCATATTCTTGTCCAAGGTTTCCTCCGCGGAACTTATCTTTTAGTGTTTGTTTATTGTTATGTTTGCGTCCAGTGCTTGAGTTTACCCTTGAGCCTTAGCATCGCCTGACTATGGATCTGGCTAACTCTAGACTCACTGACCTCAAGAATGGCCCCAATCTCTTTTAAATTTAATGCTTCATCGTAATACAGTGACAATACCAGAGCATCACGTTCTGGTAATAGCTTTATCGCGGCCACTAATGCTGAATGAAATTCAACTTCAGCTAGCGACTCATAAGCAACATCATCATGGTTATCTTCGTGGTTAACCACATCGACCGCGACACCTAAATCTTCAATGCCAACAACTTTGCCCACTGACACATCATTTAGAATGCTGTAATACTCGTCGAGCGACATCTCTAAACGCTCTGCAATCTCTGGATCTCGTGCATCGCGGCCAAGCTCTTGCTCTAGCTCATCAATCACTTGCGCAACTCGGCGCTGATTGCGATGTACTGATCGCGGTACCCAATCACCGCGTCTTATTTCGTCTAACATAGAGCCGCGAATTCGAATACCTGCAAAGGTTTCAAATTTCGCGCCTTTACTACCATCAAACTTTGATGATGCCTCTAACAGCCCCATCATACCTGCTTGCAGCAAATCATCTAACTGCACTGACGCCGGTAAGCGCGCCAATAAATGATGGGCAATTCTTTTTACTAGCGGTGCATACTGTTCAACGATAGAGGTCTTATTATCTAAACTAGTATACGCGGCCGCTTTATTCACCTGACTTATCCTCTTGATAATCAGGGCGTTGGACTAATCGTTCAACAAAGAATTCTAAGTGTCCACCCGGTTGAGAAGGTATCGGCCAACTCATTATCTTGTTCGCAAGCCCGTGATAAGCAATCGCTGCAGGAGACTTAGGGAATGCCTCAACAATTAGCTTTTGCTTTCTAACTGACTTACGTAAATTCTCATCGAATGGCACAGTAGCAACCAGCTCAAGCGCAACATCTAAGAATCTATCTGTTACTTTACTTAACTTGGCAAACAACTCCATCCCTTCACGTAAACTGCGCACCATGTTAGCAACAATCTTAAAACGGAACACACCGTGTTCGCGGCTCAAAATTTTAATCAATGCGTAAGCATCAGTTATCGATGTTGGTTCATCACAAACAACGATTAATACATCTTGTGATGCACGTGAGAAACTGAGCACCATGTCTGAGATCCCGGCGGCTGTATCAACGATTAAGATATCAAACTGGGTTCTCATTTCACTAAATGCACGAATAAGACCTGCATGCTGTGCTTGAGTGAGTTCTACCATCGCCTGAGTTCCCGACGTCGCAGGAATAATCCCAATGCCCTTAGGTCCTCTTAAGATGACATCATCTAATTCGGCATCTCCGGACAAAACATGAGATAAATTTTTCTCAGCACGTAAACCTAGCATCACATCGACGTTGGCTAAACCTAAATCGGCGTCCAAAACGAGCACGCGTTTGCCCTTTTCTGCTAACGCTACGGCGGTGTTAATTGAAACGCTGGTTTTACCAACGCCACCTTTACCACCAGATACGGCGATAACTTTTACTTTTTCATTATTTGGCTGATTCATCATACGTAAACCACTTGCTTGATCGGGAGTCATGTTTTTACTCAAATGCATGGGTCATCTCATGTGACCGCTCACTGTTCTGTAATGGTTCTAATTCTTGGTTATCTAACACGGCTAATGCTCGGTTGGCTAAAGCTAACGTGTCAGCCACTTGCATATCTTCAGGAACACGTTGTCCATCAGTCACATAACTCAAAGGTAACCCACTTTGAATCAACACACTGAGCGCTGGCGCCAATGATACTGATTCATCTAACTTAGTCAGTACCGCGCCAGATAGCGGGATACGGGTAAACTGTTTTACGGCGTCTTCTAGTACTCGACGCTGGCCTGTTGCAGACATTACCAGATAACTACGAATAGGTATTGCGCTATTTGCTGTCAAATTATCGAGTTGCTGAAATAAGCGCAGATCTCTCTGTCCCATACCAGCGGTATCTATTAAAACTAACTTACGGTTTCTAAACTGATACAAAATCTGTTCTAACTCATTAAAATCATGAGCCTGCTTAACCGGGCATCCCATTATTTTGCCATAAGTTGCCAATTGCTCAAAGGCTCCAATGCGATAATGGTCAGTTGTAATCAATGCGACTTGATCTGAACCATGATGCGCAGCAAATCTTGCGGCCAATTTGGCGACAGTTGTGGTTTTACCTACACCTGTTGGACCAACAAATGCGACCACTCCACCTTGGCGAACAATGTCGTCGCCTTGGTTGTCTAACATATTGGCTAAACTGCGCGGCAATGAGGCCACCAATTCAGCGGGTGAATAATGTTCGCTCAAATTAGACAGCTTTTTAGCCACTGCCGGTGAGAACTCAGCTTCTAATAGCTTGCTCTCTAACATCGCGCCAACGGGATCAACGCGCTTCTTTTGCTCAGACATTAGGGTGCTAACTTGATGTGTCAATAAACTGCGAATTGACGCAAGTTCCTCTTTCATCGCATCCATTTCAGCACTGTTATTTTGTTTTTGCGGTGCGAAGCTATCCGGCGCTCTATTGGGGGTAAACTCGGCCTTCATAGGCTCTTTAGATTTAACCACTTGTGCCTGTAACCCTTTTGCCCACTCAGGCATATCAAGCTCTTCGCTACGAGTTGCTGAGGTGTGCTGGTTTACTCGGCTTTGTTGGCGTTCAAGCAACGCTTGCAGCGAATCTGGCGCTGGCGTTGGTTTAGCACGAGACTCTGCTTTTACATTCGCTCGCGAGCCAAGTGTTACTTTTTCATCACTAAGGTCAGTAAAGGCCGCCGGTGACGGCGCTGCTGCTATTTGGGGCTTAGGATCGTCATAGTCCACTGCCGCAACGATTTCTATTCCGCCAGTGACTTTTTTATTCGACATGATGACAGCATCAGAGCCCAAAGTTTCTTTAACTTGGGCTAAGGCCGAGCGCATATCTTTTGCTAAAAATCTCTTAATCTTCAATTATTCGCCCTCTACTGTCCAACAGCGGATACGATGCGTATCTGTTTCTCATCAGGTACCTCTTGGTAGGAGATCACCCTCAGATTTGGAATCGTATGCTTAACAAATCTTGATAATGTTGAACGTAGCATGCCTGATGTTAATAAAATTGCTGGTTGACCGACCATTTCTTGGCGCTGTGTGGCATCAACCAATGACTTCTGCATACGCTCTGCAAGGCTTGGTTCAATATTAGGACCGTCACCTCCAGTTGCTTGCATAGACTGATGCAACATTTGTTCCAACTCTGGCGCCAAAGTAATGACAGGGATCTCAAGTTCAGGGCCGCTGATCTCTTGGACAATCATTCTCTTTAAGGCTATTCGCACAGCAGCAGTTAGCACTTCGGTATCAGCACTCTTAGGTCCGTACTCTAATAATGTCTGCACTATGGTCTTCATATCTCGAATAGATACGCCTTCATTTAGCAGGTTCTGCATCACTTTAACCACAGTGCCAAGCGGCATTACATCTGGGATAAATCCATCAACCAGTTTCGGCGAACTCTTAGCGAGCATATCTAATAACTGCTGCACCTCTTCGTAACCGAGTAACTTGGAGGCATTGTTGGTCAGTAATTGACTGATATGAGTGGCCACTACTGTCGCAGAATCAACCACAGTGTAACCTAAGGTCTGAGCATGCTCTCTGAGCTCTGGGGCAATCCATACCGCTTCCAAACCAAAAGCAGGATCGGTAGTTTCGATACCCTCTAATTTACCGAATACTTGACCTGGATTGATCGCAAGCTCGCAATCGTGACGAATTTCACCTTCACCAGAGGAAACCCCCATTAGCGAGATCCGATATGCATTTGGCGACAGGTCTAAATTGTCACGAATATGCACCGCTGGCACCAAGAAACCCAGTTCTTGAGATAACTTCTTACGCACCCCTTTAATTCTGCCAAGCAATTCGCCACCTTGGCCTTTATCCACTAATGGGATTAAGCGATAACCCACTTCAAGGCCAATAGTATCAACGTGTTGAACATCGTCCCAGCTAAGCTCTTTAGGCTGGGCATCACGTTTCTCGACAGGTCCTGATTTAGCCAATTCCAAAGCACGTTCTCGGTCAGTCTCTTTCTTCTTGTTAATGAAATAGGCTGAGGCACCGGCAATAGCGGCCAGTGATAAAAATACAAAATGAGGCATACCAGGTACTATGCCCATCACAAACATAACAGCGGCAGCAATGGCGAGAGCCTTCGGGCTGTCAAACATCTGACTCATCATCATTTCGCCCATATCGCCAGATTCATTTTGACGAGTCACCATTAAGGCGGCTGCGATTGATAATAAAAGACCAGGTATTTGTGCAACAAGACCATCACCAATGGTCAGTAGCGTATAAATCTCAATCGCATCGGAAAAACTGAGGCCATGTTGAGCCATACCAATGACGAAACCGCCAAGAATGTTAATCACCAAGATTAATATCCCTGCAATTGCATCACCTTTTACAAATTTTGAAGCACCATCCATCGCACCATAAAAATCAGCTTCACGGGTCACTTCCGCGCGTCTTGCACGTGCCTCTTCTTGACTAAGCAGCCCTGCATTTAAGTCGGCATCAATAGCCATCTGTTTACCAGGCATAGCATCAAGGGTAAAGCGAGCACTAACTTCAGAGATACGACCTGCACCTTTGGTGACAACTGCGAAGTTAATAATAATCAAGATTAAAAATACCACTAGGCCGACGGCATAATTACCACCAATAACGACTGAGCCAAATGCCTCAATCACTTTACCGGCAGCGTCACCGCCATTGTGACCTTCTAGTAATACAACGCGTGTGGAAGCTACGTTTAATGCTAATCGCAGTAATGTGGCAACTAACAAAACACTAGGAAAGGCGGCAAAATCTAACGGCCTGTCACTATAGATAGCAACAAGTAGCACAACTAATGCTAGTGCGATATTGAATGCAAACAGAATATCCAGCAGAAAGGCAGGCATAGGTAAAATGATCATAGCCAGAGCGGCTAGAACCAATAATGGGGTACCCACGCCTTTAAAATGTGCGGGCTCTAATTGTTTTAATTGCCCAAGTCTTGCGTTAAATTCCATTCACCCTAAGTCCAATCTTTGACGCCTCTTGGCTGTACTGCAAATTTAGTACCAAAATTTTAAAGCGTTAACGAGTAACAAAACCAACAGGATCAAGCTGCTCAAATTGTAGAGCATGCACACTATAACCTGAAAAGAATGAGCAAAGAATGGAAAGCCAAGTAAGTGAGTGTTTTTTAAACACCTTCTGCTTTAAAATGAGACTTCAATATAAGGTTAATCCACAATTCCATTGATAATGCAGCCTGTTTAATGTTTAAGCTCATCAGGGATCGGTTGCTTTGTAGGAATAGCATTGGGGCGACGCCCTTTGCCTTTTTGGTATTGACGTAACTGAAATACGTAGGCTAGCACTTGAGCGACTGCTGTAAATAGCCCTTCTGGGATCTCTTGATCTATTTTGGTCGTGTGGTAAATAGCACGCGCTAATGGTGGTGCAGTAACGATAGCCACATCATGCTCGCGGGCAATTTCACGGATTTTAAATGCGACTTCATCAACCCCTTTGGCCACCACAAACGGTGCAGTTGACTTGGCAGCATCATATTTGACCGCCACGGCATAATGTTCAGGGTTAACCACAATGACATCAGCATTCGGTACTTCCCCCATCATGCGTCTTTGTGCCATCTCTTGTTGTAACTGACGAATACGCCCCTTAACTTCGGGCTTGCCTTCGGTATCTTTGTACTCATCTTTAACTTCTTGCTTGGTCATCTTTAACTGTTTGGCGTGATGCCAAATTTGATAAGGAACATCGATAGCAACAATAATAAAGGTCGATGCACACAGTAAGATGAAAATCCAAGAAACCAGATCTAACGCATGATAAATATTGCCAGGAAGATGATCTTGCGACAGCATCAAAATGTCATTCAAATAGATTTTCAAAACCACATAAGCGGTAATTGCCACCACTGAAAACTTAGCAATACCTTTGGTGAGTTCAACTACAGCTTGTACGCCAAACATTCGTTTCAAACCTGCGACAGGACTCATTTTACTCGGTTTTGGCATACAGGCTTTGGCTGAAAAAGACATTCCACCCAACGCCACGTTACCAGCAAAGGCAATCACAGCTAGCAATAAGATAAAACCTAGCAAAGGCGCTGCCAATTCACTGCCCACCATGCTCCAGATATTCATCATCTGCCGAGTATCAAAAATCTCATCACGGGTTAATGTAAATAGGTTGGTCATAATGGTGTGCATCGCTTTAGCAATGCTTGGCCCGGTCATAACAAGCCCAACTGAAGCAGCAATAAGAACGGCAGAGGTTCCTAAATCTTTGGAGCGTGCAACCTGGCCTTTATCTTTAGCCTGTTGCAACTTTCTGGAGGTTGCTTCCTCTGTTTTTTCTTGGCTACTGTCATTTTCAGCCATGACAGTCCCCCGTCATGAGTGGAGATAGCACTATGATAAAACGCGTGAGTAACCTCATCAGTTAAGCCCACCATCTAAGGTGCACTGTAGCTCAAGGACGTTACACAGCAGAATTTGTACCTCACGCCACACTTCATCAAAGTGAGCCATGATAGGGGTCAATGTTAACCACAGAATAAACAAACCACTGACCATGGTTACAGGGAAACCAATGGCGAAGATATTTAACTGTGGTGAAGCTCGAGTCATTACCCCAAAAGAGAGGTTGATCGTCAGTAGCGCCACGATGGCCGATAGCGACATGGTCAGCGCTGCGCCAAACATATAACCGACAAATTCAGTAAACATACGATAACTTGCGAGGCTCAGACCTTCCATTGATACAGGAATTGAATCAAAACTCGCCACCACCATTTTGATGAGTATTAGGTGCCCATCTACCGCCAGAAATATCATTGTTGTGAGCAAAAGAAAGAAGTTCGCAACAACAGGTGTTTGTTGTCCTGAACCTGGGTCTATCATGGAGGCGAAACCTAGACTGGTCTGCATACCGATGATCTGCCCGGTTAATACAAATGTCTGCATTAGCAGCAGGGTTGAAAATCCCATGGAAACGCCAATGATGATCTGCTGAAAAGTGACAAACACTGCGCTCAAGGAAAAGAGCTCTATATCGGGCATTGGCGGTAGCACGGGCACTACAGCTGCAGTGACGGTCAGAGATAACAATAATCTAACCCGCGACGGTGTGGTATTAGCACCAAATACCGCCATCACCATAAACATGCTAGAGATCCGCGTTAATGGCCACATGTAGCCAGCAATCCCACCCATTATGGTATCAAGTAAGATATTCATAATTACAGCACAATGCTTGAATGCTGACGTTTTAACATAAGCGGTTCAGACAGTTGCAACAGCATGATTAACCGATGACCTGAGGGATCATATTGACCATCTGCATAAAAAACTCCATCATCGTTTGTACCAGCAGATGCCCCATCAGCATTAAGCCTAAAAGCGTTGTTAGCAATCGTGGGAGGAAACTTAATGTTTGCTCGTTAATCGAAGTTGCAGCCTGAAATACCGCCACGATCAAGCCAACAATGAGCCCTGGCACAATGATCATCGAAACAATCGTCACAATAACCGCTAAGGCTTCTCTAAAAATATCAATCAGTGCTTCAGGAGTCATAAGCTACCTACAACCCAAAACTGTTAGCTAACGTGCCCATCACTAAACTCCATCCGTCAACAAGTACGAATAGCATGATCTTAAACGGCAAAGAGACAATCATAGGCGATAACATCATCATCCCCATAGCCATCAAGATACTGGCGACCACTAAATCTAATACCAAAAATGGCACGAATAGCATAAAGCCGATCTGAAATGCCGTTTTCAGTTCACTGGTGATGAAAGCGGGAATAATCACGCTCATTGGCGCATCTTCCGGTTCATTGATATTTTGGTACCCCGAAATTTCGATAAAAGTATCTAAATCGGTTAACCGAGTTTGGGATAGCATGAAATCTTTCAGTGGCCCTTTACCAGTATTAAAAGCATCCTGAATCGGCATGCCCTGCTCAATATAAGGTTTGACCGCTTGTTCATAAATCTTATCGAATACCGGAGACATAATAAAAAATGTCATGAACATACTGATACCAATTAAGATTTGATTCGAGGGGGCTTGCTGTAACCCGATTGCTTGACGCAAAATCGACAAAACCACAATAATACGGGTAAACGAGGTCAACATAATGACAGCTGCGGGGATAAAGCTCAGTGCGGTCATCAGCAGTAAAATCTGCATGGTTACCGAATACTGCGTAGAACCATCAGCCCCCGTTGATACAGTTACTGCAGGTAAAATTCCCGTTTCAGCTAACACTGTAGGGGATATTAATGACAGTGCAAGGCCGCCAAATAACACAATCCATTTTATCATCGGGACGACTTCGCTTGACGTAAACGACTCGCAAAGGAGTCAGTGGAGATCTCAACGGGATCGCTAAGCTTATCAACTAAATTAACTTGGTGCGGGGTAACCCCAAGTAGATATTGTTGCCCGTCAACTTCTACGAGTACCAGCTTCTCTTTTTGACCCAGTGGCGTAACAGCCAGTGTTTTCAACACGCCTTGGCTGCTGGGTACCAAATTGAGTCGCTTCACCATATAAGCCAAAGCAAAAATTAATAGTAGGACAACAATCAGCCCTCCTACCATACTGGCAAGTGTGGCTACACTTGAAGGCGCCGCCGATTTTTCTGCGGTAGCGGCAACGGTGCCAAGACTAGCTAATGCAAGCTGAAAACTCATTGCTAATCCCTTTATTTAAGCTTTTTGATACGCTCAGTCTGACTGATAACGTCGGTTAAACGAATACCGAATTTGTCGTTAACAACAACGACTTCACCATGAGCGATTAAGGTGCCGTTAACCATCACATCGAGAGGTTCACCCGCAACACGATCGAGTTCTACAACCGAACCTTGGTTTAACTGTAGTAGATTACGAATATTGATAAAACTGCGACCCACTTCCATCGAAATGGTGACAGGGATATCCATAATCGCATCAAGTTTTGAGGCTTCCTCCTCGCTTAACGGAGCTGCATCGCTGCTAAACTCATCTAGCTCTACAGCTTGTGCTTCTTCAATTGCTTGCTCTGCCATTGCTGCAGCCCAGTCATCACCTGTATCTGTACTCATTTACTTTTCACCTTATATATCAGAGCGTTCGCGTGGCTTACCTTTATGGGTAACCAACTGCAGTTCCGACTTAACCGTTTCTGGCCTTTGTATTTGTTCACAAATCTTTAATGCAAGATTCTCTTTAGTTTTCCCCATCTTACAACGATAAGTGGGAAGATCTTCAACTTTCAAAATAATGTGCTCAGGCAGCTCAACAGGGATCACATCCCCAGCCTTAAATTCAAGCACATCACGTAATGTCACCTGATGCTCTACAACGGTAGCGTCAATACCGACGTCAACATCCATGATCTCGTCTCGCAGTGCCTGCGACCAGCGCATATCAGTATCTTGAGTATCACTTTGCACGCCAGCATCGAGCAGCTCTCGAATAGGTTCAATCATCGAATACGGCATAGTTATATGGAAATCACCACCGCCACCGTCGACTTCGATATGGAATGAACTGACCACTACCACTTCGGTTGGGCTAACGATATTCGCCATCGCAGGGTTAACTTCAGAGTCAAGATAATCGAACTCAACATCCATCACCGGCGCCCAAGCTTCTTTATAATCTTCAAAGATAATTTTCAGCAGCAGTTGCACAATACGACGTTCAGTGGGAGTAAACTCTCGACCCTCAATCTTGGCATGAAAACGTCCATCGCCACCAAAGAAGTTGTCCACTAAAATAAACACAAGCCTTGCTTCCATGGTGATAAGCGCTGTCCCTTTTAGCGGACTAAAGCGCACCATGTTTAAGCTTGTCGGTACAAAAAGAGTGTGTACGTACTCACCGAATTTGAGCATTT
The DNA here is from genome assembly GCF_000014885.1 of Shewanella piezotolerans WP3. NCBI lineage: Bacteria > Pseudomonadati > Pseudomonadota > Gammaproteobacteria > Alteromonadales > Shewanellaceae > Shewanella > Shewanella piezotolerans. Next base: position 1,574,200 of record NC_011566.1, on the reverse strand, counting down.
GTACGCCGTTAATTGACACTTCAGCCGCTCGGCGCATCATGTTAAACATGCTTATTCGCAAATGACGAGCAAAACGCTCGTTAACAATCTCCAGCGTTGGCATTCGGCCACGCACAATACGGTCTTGCGAAGAGAAATCATAGGCACGGGCATCAAGCTCACCGTCCTCTATCATGTCCTCTTCGACGTCATCTACACCGTGTAGTAGCGCATCAATTTCGTCTTGGCTTAATAAATCACTCACGATATTGCCTTTGCCTATATAAAAACGTTTGGTTTACAAAAAGAGCCGTGCAAATTTACTGCATTACAAAGCCGGTAAATAATACTTTTTCAACGACTTTACGACCAATAATTGGCTGCAGAGTATTTTGTACATTAAGCAATGCTAAAAGTCTCAGTTCATCTTTGCCCGCTAAGGTACTGAGTTTCTGGACATCTGCGCCACTAAAGGTGGTCAATAACGCATCTTCAATTAATGGAATGTGCTTTTTAATCAATACATCATCATCTTTACCGCGGACCATCAACTGTACTTTGATTTCAACAAGTCGAGTGCGGCCGTTGCCGGGTAAATTAAACAGAAAAGGACGTGGCATTGCAGCGTAAAAAGCTTCTCTTTTATCTGATGCTTTCACTTCAGCGACGGCTTCTCCACCGCTATTTTCTGCAGCCGTTTCATCGCCACTTAATAGCAACCAAAGGGTCGCTGCGATGATAACAATAAGTACAGCGGCGATGCTGCCAAATAGAATTAACTTTTTCTTACTTTTCGGCTCGTCACTGACTTCGAGCTCTAATGATTCTTCTTCTGCCATCTGCTTTCCCTAACTGGACTTCTATGCGCTTGCTTTACTCGATCAATCTCCCAAGTTAAGCCAAGTCTTTAACTTGTGCTATAGGTTACCTGCTTATGCGTAATAATCTATACCTGAAGCAGAAGTTGTTGCCTGATTTGCGCTAACAATCAACTCTTCTGCTGAAATTTCATCCATTTCACTGTGACTATTACCTTGGCCGTCTCTATCACCTTGGAATGATTGGTCATTACCTCGGTCACCTTGTGATACTTGACCATCGGTTAATTGCATACCTTGCTCGGCTAACATTTCACGTAATCTTGGCATTGCTTGTTCAACGAGATCTCGAGTTTGATGCTGGCTCACCTGGAACTGCACTTGAGTCGAATCTCCCTGAACTTGGATCCGTACCATCATACTGCCAAGCTCTGCAGGATCGAGTCTGATCTCTGCCTGTTGCACACCTTGACTGACCATGGTCATCAGCTGTTGCTTCATTACTGGGGAAAATCGTTGGATCATCTCCTGCATTTGAGTAGCTTGATCAGCATGTTGTTTCAGCGCTAATTGTATCTGCTGTGGTTCTACACGAGTTAAACTCTGCTGAATTTGTAAATTATGGGCTTGCAGGCCAGATACTGTCTTAATATCTTGGGTAGACAGTTCTTCATTGCCACTAGCAAGGTTTGCCTCCAACCCCATTTGAATAGGCGTGAGCCTCACTGATAGCTCTGCGCCTTTAAGCTGTTCTGCGGCCGAATTATTGGCATTATTAGCCAATTTGCCATTTTTACTATTTCCTATCTCAGCGTTTTTTGACGCGCCTTCGCTTAGATTAACGGTTGCAGTGCCAGATTGAATAGCCCCTTCTTTGCCTAAAATATCTCGAGTCTCAGCACTGCTCTTTGCAGCAACGGGTTGCTGCACTGTCCCATCTGAAACGGCGCCATGAGTAAATGGCTTAGCCTCGCTTATCGTGCTATTACGTTTTGCTTCCGCTTCACCGCTATGAGTGTCAACTTTCTGAGGTGAGATCTTTAGCTCATCAGCGTTATCCATTGCAGGTGCATTAGGCGCTGGTGCAATCGCATACTGCGCTAACAGCGCACCATCGGCATCTAGAATCTTACTTTGCGCGAGTAATGCCTTAAGTTCAGTTTCAGGCATTTCATTCAAGGCTTTCTCGGATATGCCGCTGTGTAAGCTTAATGCTTGCATGATCTCATCGGTCAATTCAGTATCTTCAGCTGACTCACTATCGTCAGCTTTGGTTTCGTCAATAGCACCGCTCAAGATGGAAAGCTCATCGGTTAGCTCATCACTTGACGGCAAACCTTCGCCGTCAGCGGCAATTGACGGATCATCAGCGCTGCTTGAAAAGTTATTGGCGAGATTTATTTGCGCGAAAACCTGACTGACATCATCACTCTTCTTCGTGGTCTCAGTGTTATCGCTGTCTTCTATATCTCTGCGCTGCTGTTTATCCGAGGAAACTTCCGATAACACAGCTTCGCCATCGACTCTACCTTGCTCAGCAGTAGCCCCCTCTTGGCTCGCTTTTTCAAGTGCCGCAGAGAAGTTATCACCTTCAACGCTCTGCTGTGGATTGCCGTTAGCAACCACCTTTTTTGAGCTGGCGCCATCGGCACTACTGAGTAATATATTGGTCATCTGCTGCATAACTTCTCCGTCAGCGTCCCCATAAAAGCAAAAATAGACAATCAGCTTTGGTAATTGGCGTCAAAATATCGGCTTGTAAGCTCACTTTAATTACCTAATATCTAATTAAAAGCAATTATGATGCCAACAGAGTTGTCCAATATAACAGAGGGTAAAAACTAGCGGCGGGACTTTCGGTAGAACTGCTGCGAAGCGAACTCATCAACCATCTTTTGCTCTTTACGCTGTTCTGCAAGTTGCGCTTTTTCGGCCTTATTCGCCAACAACAATTCTACCGCTTTACGCTTTTGCTGTTTCTCTTGCCAATGAGTTAGTCGATGTTGCTGCTGAGTGTTTGCTTCCTGAACAGAGTTAACTTGTTGCACGATAGCATCATCGACTTGACGCACAAATTGATGAAACTGATGGTAATAACTTGCACTGATATTCTTACCTTGTTGCTGCTCCATCTGCTTCATGTAATCTAAACGATAGTCTTGCAACGCCTTTAACTGACTTTGTCTGCGCTGTAACTCTAACTGAGCTGCACGAAGTTGCAGGGATGCTTGCTCCTCTGCCTCTTGGTTTAATTTAAGAACGGTAAAAAGTGGGTCAGCTTTGGCCATTTATCTATTACTCATTGATTATGCTCAATGCTAAACCTGACACTGCGCACCCAACTGGCTCAACATAAGCGTGCTACTGTCAAAGGTAATAGCATCTTTCATGGTTTGGCGTAAAAATGCATTCATAGCGGGTTGTAGGCGAATTGCATTATCAATTCGAGGGTCGCTACCTTGGGTATAAGCACCAATAGAGATAAGGTCTTTGTTCTGCTGATAAAGCGAATAAACCTGCTTTACTCGGCGCATCGCCTCTAAGTGCTCTGTCGTTATCACCATAGGCGCGACACGACTAATGGACGCCTCGATATCTATCGCAGGATAATGACCTGAATCTGCCAGCGAACGGGAAAGAACGATATGGCCGTCAAGGATCGCTCTTGATGCATCGGCGATAGGATCTTGTAGATCATCCCCCTCTGTCAGCACGGTGTAAAATGCGGTAATCGAGCCCTGCTTGCCGCCACCGTTGCCAGCACGTTCCACAAGCTTCGGTAGTTTAGCGAATACTGAAGGCGGATAACCTTTAGTGGCTGGCGGTTCCCCGACCGCCAAAGCTATCTCTCGCTGCGCCTGAGCATAACGAGTTAAGCTGTCCATAAGTAATAGTACGCTATAGCCCATGTCACGAAAATACTCGGCAATTCGAGTCGAGGTTTCACAAGCACGAAGTCGCATCAGTGGTGAGGTATCAGCCGGAGCTGCGACAACCACAGAGCGCGCGCGGCCTTCAGGGCCTAAAATCTCTTCAATAAACTCTTTGACTTCACGGCCACGCTCTCCTACTAACCCTACCACAATAATGTCGGCGGTAGTGCCTCGGGTCATCATGCCTAACAGTACACTTTTACCCACACCAGAACCGGCAAATAAACCCATTCGCTGACCTTTGCCTACGGTCAGCATTGAGTTAATGGCGCGCACCCCCACATCGAGCGGTTCACTAATGGCACGTCTTGCTAAAGGGTTTATTGCAGGAGCATGAGTCGGTGCTTTTTGGTCCGTTTGCAAATTGCCTAAACCATCAATCGGCAGGCCACTGCCATCAAGCACTCGACCTAATAATGCCAGTCCGACGCTTAAGCCTGACTGCTGCCCGAGCGGCGTAACTTTAGCACCGGGCAGTACGCCGCTAAGCTCTTCAATTGGCATTAAGTACAACAGCTCATCATCAAAACCAATCACTTCTGCCACAAGCTCACCAGACATGGTTTCTATCGAGCAAAGACTGCCGACTGAAGCCCGGCAACCGGTAGCCTCTAGCGTTAAGCCCACCACACGAACGAGTTGACCGCTGGCTTCGGCCACAAAAGGATTCACCTTACTATGGTGCTGCGCAAGTTTACTGCGCAGTCGGTGTTGGCGTGTTGGCATGTTCACCTTCGGCGGCAGGGGCGGATTCTTGAGGTTGAGGCTCTGTCTCCATTGCAGGAGCCGAATTAGACTCTGCGCTCTCAACAGCAACTTGCTTACTTGCTCTTTGATTAAGCAGCGCTTCCTCTTGCTGCTCTTTTTGCTGTAATAGATCTTGCTGAGTTTTTTCTAACTCAAAAAAGACATGTTGAATTCGTGTATCGACGGTCATATCGATATGGCTGCGCCCGCTACTTATAATACAGTCACCAGCGGATAAGCTTGGATCGGCTTCGATATCCCAGCGGTTTTTTTCTAATTGCGCTGCACTATAGAGCCCGCTAATCAATGCTTCGTCATCAGGCGTCACTCTGATGTTCACTTGCTGCAGTTTAATCGGCAGCGAATCGACACCTTGGCGTAGCGCACTTAATATATGTTCAGGGTGGGTTTTAAGCTCGTGGCCGATAACGGCTTTTGCCAGGCTCATGGAGGTTAATAGTAGCTCTTTCTCAATTTCAGTATCGAGTATGCTCAAAGGTTGCTCAAATTGTTCAAGTAAGGCTTCAAAACGTTGTAGTATCTCACCAGCAGCTTGCAAACCAGCCTCATGCCCCTGCTCTTTCCCCTGTTCAAAACCTTCGCTATGCCCCTGCTCTAGCCCTGCTAAACGGCCTTTTTCGAGCCCTTCGGCATGACCCGCCTCTTGTCCTTGGACAAATCCTTCTCGCTCAGCATCGGCGCGGATATCTTCAATCTCGGTCAATGTCGGCGGTAAAATAGCGTCAGCTTCGCCACCATCCTCAATGTCGATACTGGAGCCATGTCGACCAAACATATTGAGTGATGAAGTATCTACTGCTTGGCTAATATCGGGCAAATCCCAGTGACCAAACTCATCGGTGGTATTAACCGTCGCCCCTTTAGGCTCTTTTGAGTCAGCCATTATAAGAACTCTTCACCACTGCCACCGCCGAGCATTAGCTCACCGCTTTCGCTTAGACGACGTGCAATCGATAGGATCTCTTTTTGCGCCACTTCAACTTCGCTGATCCTTATTGGTCCCATCGCTTCTAAATCATCACGCAGCAATTCCGCCGCACGTTTAGACATGTTGCCAAGGAGTTTCTCTTTGAGTTGATCGTCTGTACCTTTTAGGGCTTTCATTAGAACATCTTGCTGCACTTCTCGAAGCAGTACTTGAATGCCCATGTCGTCGACATCACTTAAGTTCTCAAACACGAACATAAGATCTTGGATCTGCTGCGCCATCTCTTCATCAGATTCTCGCATCGTTTCCATAAGATGGCTTTCAACGCCAGTATCAAGATAATTCATAATATTTGCAGCCGCTTTAAGGCCGCCCATCTTCGCCGCCTGCGCGCCACCTTGGCCGGCAAACTGTTTCTCCATGATATCGTTGAGCTCTTGTAGTGCTGCAGGCTGCACCTCTTCAAGGTTAGCGATTCGCATCATGAGATCTAAGCGAGTATTTTCAGGGAATTGAGCAAAGATTTCTGCCGCCTGATCAGGTTCCAAGTATGACAAAACAATAGTTTGGATCTGTGGATGTTCGTTTTGAATGATAGTTGCCACTTGTCGGGCATCCATCCACTTCAGGGAGTCGAGACCTTTAGCCCCACTGCCCATTATGATCTGTTCAATCAAGTTGCCCGCTTTGTCTTCGCCTAACGCAGCGGTTAAAGCCTTACGGACGAACTCTTCGCTATTGAAACCGATAGATGAATACTTTTGGATATCGTCTAAAAATAGTTTATGTACACCAATGACCTTTTCCTGGCCAAAGTCCTGCATTGCCGCCATTGCCATACCGACCTTCTGCACCTGCTTAGGTTCAAGGTGCTTCAATATAGAAGCGGCATCACTCTCACTTAGGCTCAACAACAATATGGCCGTTTTTTCGATACCATTTAAATCTTCTGGCTTAAACCCTGGTGCAGGTGTTACTGCTTGCCCCTCTACGGGAGTATTATTTGTCATCTTCAATTAACCAATTTTTCACGACTTGAGTCGATAGTTCAGGTTCATTCGCAACAATCGCGCGGATGGCTTTAATCATGTCATCATCTTTATGCAAGTCAGGAATTAAAATCGACCCGTCATCGGCATAGCTGTATTCAGCTTCTGGGCGCTCCAACATGCCTAATGTATCGGCAGCATATTGGTCTTCAATCTCAGCCAGTTCATCGCCCATCTTTGGCTCTTCTGGCAGTTTGGCACTATCAGGGTAAACAATACGCTTTAGCATTGGACTGATGATAAACATCACTATCGCTAGCGCAACTAAGGTACCTAAGCCTAATTTGACTGCACGCCAAAACCAAGGTTGTTCCCACATTTCAGGCGCTGGCGCATCTTCTATTAACTGATCCATAAACGGCACAGTAACGACTTCAATCATATCACCGCGTTGGGTGTTAAAACCAACAGCACCTTCGAGTAAACGGCGAATGTTCGCCAGCTCTTGCTCAGTGCGTGGGACGCGTGAAACACTGCCGTCTTCAGCAGCGGGGGCATTTTTGAAGTCAACTGCGACAGAAACACTGACACGTCTTAATGTGCCTATTTGCTGACGAGTGTGGCTGATAGTGGTATCAAGCTCAAAGTTACGCGTGGCTTCTTTATGACTGCTACCACTGCTAACAGACGTTGTTTCGGTACCCACCTCTTGTGGAATATCGGAATTCATCGGCGGCTGATTAGACAATGCGCCAGGGATCCCACCAGTGGTACCGCCATTAGAGTTGTTCTCTACAACCATCTCACTGCGCAACGCCGGTAAGTCGGGATTGTAACGCTTAGCCGTTTGCTCTACGGCCGTAAAATCCATACTAACGTCAACTTGCGAGGTAAAGTTTTCAGGCCCTAGAATCGGCATCAAAATTGACTCTACCTTGTTACGGTATTCAGATTCTTTTTGTTGAACAATTTCAAGCTCACGACGAGCAATCGCTGACACGCCATCTTGGCTTCCTGAATTAAGAAGGCGACCATTTGAATCGGTAACAGTCACTTTATTCGGCTCTAGATTGTGAACCGCAGATGCAACGATATCGACTATCGAATCCACCTCTTCTTGACCAAGGCCACCACGGCGAGTATTAACAACCACGGTTGCGCTTGGCTTAGAGCGATTTCGAGCAAAGACATTTTCTTTTGGCAGGGCTAAGATAACTTTGGCGCGGCTAACACTTTTAAGCTCTTCAATAGCGCGAGCAAGGTTTTGTTCTTGGCTATGCTTAAGGCGAGCCTGTTCCATTCGCTGGCTAACACCGAATCCACTGTCTTTACTTAAGTAGTCATCATTGGCAGCGGCTTGATCTAAACCAGCACGGCTTAGCATCATCTTCACATCTTGATACTTATCTTCAGGGACTTTTACCACATCACCTTGGATCTGGTATTTGATTTTATTTTTATCGAGTTCATCGAGTACTTGAACCATCTCTTGGGTGCTCATTTGCCCCAAGGGTCGATATTCAGGCTCTTGCGCCCAAATCATCACAAAAACGGCTAATGCTAAACAGATAGCCAAGGCTAATATCATGGTCACTTGGCGTAACATGTCGATATTGCCAATCGATCCCATCACACCTGGCTTATGCTCCTCTTGAACACCACCAGACTGCCCACCGGCAGCGACATTTGAACCTGTTCCTACGACCATTTCTGTACTCACGATTGCTACCTGCAGTTAAGGCCTAAACAGGCATACTCATAATGTCTTTATAAGCTTCTACGAGCTTATTTCTTACTTGTACGGTTGCTTCAAAAGCAACGCTAGATTTTTCACGCGCGATAACGGTATCAGATAATGTCACTGTGGTATCGCCCATATCAAGGCGAGTGGCCAAATTAGATGCATTTGACTGAAGTTCGCTCACATTTCCAACAGCTTGAGAGAGCAGTTGACCAAAATCAGCACCAGAAGTGTTGTTCACTTGACGGGCAACACTTGTTTGAGCGCCTTGAGTGCCTATTTGACCGTTAAGTGACTGCATCTCTTGCAGTAAAGAATTAGCGCCGATTTGCATAACTATCTCCCAATGTCGTTTTCTTGACGAAAATCTTAATTGAATTAGATAAAGCAGAAATCGTGCCAGTATGTAGAAAGGTGATAATTAGGTTTGAAGTAGTGGATTGAGCTTCAAGCCATAACGGCAAAGCAAAGCGACGGCATAAATGTCTACCTACGTTAACAGCAGCGACTCATTATGGAGAAAGCAACAGTAAAATCTGACACTTTTACTGTTACTACTCTTTGCTAGCACGGCTGAGAACACAATCTAACCTTGAAATAGCAGGCAGCGTATTAGTTACCCAATGCGTCCTTGTCAGCGCTTAAGCCGGTATTTCAATCCCGGAATCACGCATTTTGGCCATTTTATAGCGCAATGTGCGCGCGCTGATCCCCAGCTTTTCTGCAACCTCTTTACGGCTACCGTTACACTGGCTAAGCGTCTCCAAAATGATTACATGTTCTTGGGCTTTAAGTTCATTCCCTAAACCGTCAAGCTCATTGCTCTTAGCCTCCTCTTCTACCGAGTTTACCTCCGCGGCTAAAGAGATATCGCACGAATCGATAATAATATCAGCAATGGTGATTGCATTCCCTACACTTAAAATAAGTGCTCGCTGCACCACATTATCAAGCTCGCGCACATTACCAGGCCAGCGGTGTGTCAATAATCGGCGTGATGCGCATTCTGCCAATTCAGGCACTTCCGTTTTATTCATCGCCATTGCATGGCGACTAATTAAGTGCCTTGCCAAAGGTAGAATGTCAGCAGGACGCTGATTCAGTGCTGGCCACGTAAGAGGGAAAACATTTATTCGATAGTAAAGATCTTCTCTAAATTCACCAGCCTCCGCCAGCGCTTTTAGATCTCGGTTAGAGGTTGCTAGCACTCGGACATTCAGCTTAATGGTTTTGCGCCCGCCTAGACGCTCAACTTCGCGCTCTTGAAGCACGCGCAATAGCTTAGCTTGCAGACCCAATTCCATTTCTGAAATTTCATCCAGCAGTAATGTGCCTCCTTGAGCTTGTTCAAATTTTCCAGGGCAAGCTTGGTATGCCCCTGTAAAGGCCCCTTTTTCATAACCAAACAGTGTTGCTTCTAGCATGTTCTCGGGTATTGCTGCGCAGTTTATTGCAACAAATGGTTCAGCAGAGCGGTGACTATGCTGATGTATGTAACGCGCAAGCACCTCTTTACCGCTGCCACTTGGGCCCATTATCATCACAGAGGCATCAGATACCGCAACTCGCTGCGCTAAAGATAACAGTGCCAGGCTCTTTTCATCGGCCACAACAGGGCTGCCTTCAATAGATTTTTCAGGGAGGTAACGTGATACTTGATTAAGCAGCACTTCTGGCGAAAAAGGTTTAGCTAAATAATCTACTGCGCCCAGTTTCATGGCATTGACGGCGTTATCAATGGTCGCGTAAGCCGTCATCAATAACATCGGCACTTTAGGATGGTGCTGCTGCAGGTAATTGAGTAAACCAAGGCCACCAATTCCTTCCATTTGCACATCGCTTATCACCATGTCAAAGCTGTCGTTTTTAAGCGCTAAAATGCCCGCTTCAGCCGACTCTACATCAACGCAATCATATTGGGCTAACATCAAGGTATCTAACAATGCTTCTCTTAATGATGCGTCATCTTCAACTAACAGTAATTTTCCTTCAGACATGCTCTATGCTCCAACTACTGTATCAGTGATAACTTGGGATTTCGCCAGTGGGAATTTAAGTGCAGCAGTGCAGCCTTTACCTACATGGCAGCTAAACTGCATCATGCCACCATGGTTATTAACGACAGATTGCACAACAGCCAAGCCAAGCCCTGTGCCTTGCGCTTTAGTGGTAAAGAAGGGTTCTAGCACCTGTTGCTGCATGTCGCTATCCAATCCTTTACCATTATCAATGACGTCAATATGCAGGGCTGTTGCAGTATCGTAGGTCTTGATTACGATCTTAGTCGCGCCCGCTTCAATACTGTTGACCACTAAATTGTTAATCGCAGAACTTAACGCAGAATCATTGGCACGAATACACTGTGTCGCATGATTAATAAAATCGAGCTGGCAGCTTTTTTGTGCCGCTATTGGCTGGCAATTATTCAGTACGCTATCAATAACATCTTCGATATTAACCACCACATCTAACTCTTGTTGACGACCTTTCGCCATCAATAGCATGTCATTAACTTGATGCTCTAGCTCGTTGAGCCTATCAACCAACTTCCCTTGAAAGCGCTGTCTGGCGCTATCTGAAATCTTCGGACTGGCGAGATTTGATGCATACAACAATGCTGCGCTCAGTGGCGTGCGAACTTGGTGAGCCAGCGTTGCCACCATTTTTCCTAAAGCCGATAGCCTTTGCAGATGAGACAAGTTCTTTTGTAGTAAACGAGTCTCTGTCAGATCGGTTAGTACAATCAGTTGACCGGGCTCAGGCGTTAACGGTGTGATCGCAAGTTTTACCCGTCGGCCATTGCGCAGTGATACTTCATGGCCATCATCATCTTTCGGTGAGAAGGCTTGATTGATCACTTTAAACCAGCGCAGTCCTTCTAACGGCCCCCCTAGCAGCTCCGTCGCAACGGGATTTGCATCTGTTACAATTCCGTCGCCATTAATGATCACTACGCCTGACGGCATCGCCTGCAGAATATGCTCCATACGGTTGGACATATTCGCGGCTTGCTGAACATCGACCAGTTGTGGGCGATTGCTAGCAAGCGGATCAAAGTTTGGCTGAGGAACTGCGGACATAAGGACTCCGTCAAAAAACTGTATATGACGGAGTTAAAGCAGGTTTTGTGCCACTTTATTAACAGAGGCTAGATGGCTTATTCAGTCAGCATTTATGCCGTCAGGTTAGGTACTTGTTTTGTAGGTCGGCATTTATGCCGTCAGATTGCTGGTCGATTGTAATCATTGATGGGCTAAAGCCCAACCTACAGGCCATAAAGTTATGACGCTGCTATCTTTTGTAGGTCGACATTTATGCCGTCAGATTGCTCTTTTCTCGTTTTTACGTTAAGCGAAGCGTTCCGTATGGCTGTAGGCCGTGCGTCTAAGGCTTTACCGTCTTTGCTAATGCCTAGCGCTTAATACCTACGTTCCTTAAGAACTACACAAAATGAGTGCAAAAAAATGCGACACCAGAAGCGTCGCATTTTTTCTACAGAAAGTATGAGTGGAAGGCTAATCTTTACCTAAACCGTACTTACGCATCTTCTCAACTAGAGTTGTGCGGCGGATACCAAGCATTTCAGCAGCACGAGCAACTACGTTATCTTGTTGATCTAATGCTTGTCTGATCATGTCAATTTCAAGTTCTGCAAGCAGATCTTTTAAGTTTACACCTTCAGGCGGCAGTTCACTTGGGAAGCGAGACTCAGGGATATCAATTGGCTCTTCATCATTAAAGATAGAAGCCAAAGCATCACGCTCTAATTGCTCTTCACTTATCTCAACGCAATATTCAGGCACATCAATATGACGATACTTAATTGGTAAGTCATTAACGTCTACCAATCCACCAGGATACAAAATGGTTAAGCGCTCGACTAGATTAGATAGCTCGCGAACATTGCCAGACCAAGCATGCTCTTTAAGCGACTCTATCGCTCTTTGAGTAAAGCGAACACGTCCACGACCTTCGTTATAGACACGGCTAACAAGTTCTTGCAGCAGTAATGGAATATCTTCTTTGCGTTCACACAAAGCAGGCATTTCAATTGGGAATACATTCAAACGGTAGTAGAGGTCTTCTCTAAAGTCGCCCTCTTCGATCATGCTTTCAAGGTTACGATGGGTTGCAGCTACCACGCGAACGTCTGCAGCAATAGACTTACTGCCGCCAACACGTTCAAACATACGCTCTTGCAATACACGTAACAGCTTAACCTGCATTTGCAATGGCATATCACCTATTTCATCAAGAAACAGCGTGCCTTTTTCTGCGAGCTCAAAGCGACCTTTACGGGCACTAATCGCGCCAGTGAAAGAGCCTTTTTCATGGCCGAATAGCTCACTCTCAAGTAACTCTGGCGGAATTGCACCACAGTTAACCGGAATAAAAGGACCGTCACGACGCTCTGAAATATAGTGGATATTACGCGCAACAACCTCTTTACCAGTGCCTGATTGCCCTAGTACTAATACAGTGGCGTCGGAGCTGGCAACCTGACTAATGAGGTGACGCACGTTGGCTACGCCCTCACTGCGCCCCACAAGACTGCGAAACAGTTTCGTTTGATTGGCACTAGTCGGCACATCAGCTCGTTTCACTTGACCATAGACTTGGCAGAAGTGAAGAAGCTCTGTGAGCTGCGGATAATTAAGTGGTTCTTCGATACAGCCAAGAATATTAGACGCCTTAACGTCTGCAACTTCTCCCAACAGCAAAAATGGCTGCCAAGGAAGCGCTCCAGCTAAAGACTGGATAAGTTCTTTTGATTGATTTTCAGCAGGTAAAACAATCGCACGAAAGCGCGTTTGTTTAGTATGCAACTCAAGTTTATCGAAACCGATCAACTCGACTTGCTCACCTAAAAATTCAAATACACAAGACAAGCGATTAATTCGCTCTGACTGGTTACCGACAAGTAGAATTCGTTGATCTGTTTGCATCATTCCGAAGGCCGTTAGGCTTATATGTATCAGCGCATTAATTATTAGTGTTCGTTGCTTATTTCAAGCCAGTAGCTTCTATCAAAGAAACCTTATCAAATTCACTACCAGATTGAATAGTGTATTATCAGCTCGCCATTAGCAAGCCTCTGATGAATATTATGAGAAACCGAAACGTTTTTGCTCAAAAACTCATCAACCACTAGTTTCGCGATGCCAAGATTTTGACGAGTGTCAAAAAGGAGTGTAGCTACACTCCTTTTTAGCCTTTATAAACAAAGACACTCTTATTAGCTTTCAGACGATAGCTCATGAAGCTCAGTCGGAATAGCATCCCAAGCTTCTTTAATGACACGTAAAATATCTGTCGCATCATCAATTGCTTGTACATCGTTATTAATGTTTGCATCAGAGATTTTTTGCAACATGAAGTCATAAAGAGCACTTAGGTTATTCGCAACATCTCCTTCAGCGTCCATATTAAGGCTGCTATTGAGTCCTGCAACAATGCTAACGGCTTTGCCTAAACTCACACCTTTAAGCTCCAAGTTGTTCTGCTCAATGGCATAACGCCCTTGTGCTAAACGCTCTAAAGCGCCAGAAAACATCATTTGAATCACTTTATGGGGTGAAGCAACTGCAATACTGCTATCAAGAGAAACTTTACGATATGATTGAAGCGAACCTCTCATAAATACCTACCTATTTGAATCTATTGTTTTATATAAATTAGTTTGGCGTTTACCTTTGCGCATTCCGCGTAATAAGGCTTCGCGATCAGCTAATACTTTTTTGGCTCGATGTTCAAATTCTGTGGTCTTGTCTGCCTGTTGTTGCAGGTAGATTCGATCTTCAAATTGACTATCGGTCACTAGCTGACCAATCAAAATTTGACGCGCACTAATCACATCCTGCAATTTAAGTACCAGAGTGTCGCTTTCGTCATCTTCAAATTGAATTTTTTCTAGGTTGTCGAGTAGTTCCGTCATTGCGCTGTCAACCGCAGCTAACTGTTCAATAACCTCAATTACTGGGATAAGTGGTGTATTCATAGGGTGTTCACTTCAATAGTTTCTCGTCATGACGACTGACTTTAACGCTAGATTGGAGTTCGGGCAAAGTATTGTGTGTCGCTAACAACTTTCATCTGTAAATATCACTAAACAGGTCAACGTCCGTCTCTGCCACTTCTGTTAAGGCATACTATTGCCATCCATAAACGACAACAATTAAATCATCTGATAACTGTTAGCTTAATGCTATTTTTTTGGAACCACACCTGGTAATGAAGCCAGCCGACTAGTTAAGTCTGCGGACTGCGCGCTTAAGTTTGCTACCACCAAATCCATAGCATTGAACTGTTTTAACAGCCTTGCCTCATAAGAAACCATTTTACGAGTCAATTGTTCACGGCTGTCAGTAATACGCGAAATTTGGTTATCTAAGGTTTCATCACGGCTATCAATAGTACCGCCAGTTTGGACATAGGTTTCCACTAAGCCATCGAGCCTTGCAGCAAGACCTGTGTCCTCGGTGCTAAACATATCTTTGATTTGTGTCATATCGTTTTCAAGGGCGCTATTGAGAATTTTGTCATCAATTTCTAACGTCCCTTGTTGAGTAGTTTTAACCCCAATATTGGCTAGCATTGTTGAGCCATCTTCAGAATCATAACTACTCGAGAGCACACCTCGAAGTTGGCTTTGAATACTGCGGATCATTGAATCACCCTGCAAAATCCCAGCTTTCTTAGTGTCAGCATCATAACCTGACATGTTGGAAATCGTATCCATTAACTCATTATAAGACTCAACAAAACCCTCGACACTGCTTTTCACTGCGTCTGAATCAGCAGAAACTGTTAACTGAGTGCTTTTACTTAAGTCGGCGTCAGTTAAAGTAATACTGACCCCAGTAATTACGTTATCGACCGTATTGCTGCTTGAAGTTACTTTTAGCCCATCAACATAAAGCACAGCATCTTTTGCAGCGCTAAGTTCAGTCATAGTAAAAGTGTCGGCCAATCCCGTACCACCATCGGTGTCAGTTGCGGTCACCGTTATTTGTTTATCAATACCTGTTTTATCCGATGTCATCACTAATTGTGGGCCGTTATCACCATTAATAATGGTCGCAGTAACGCCAACATTGTCTTCAGCATCGTTGATTTTTTGCATCACAGTTTCTAGTGAATCACCAGTTTCTACCGCAACAGTGAAGTCCTCTCCATCTACACCGAAAACTAATGTTCCCTCACCTAGAGCTGCCGTGGCATCAACCACTGGCGCAGAGCCAAGTTTTTGACTCTCTGCTAACTGTTCAACTTCAACTTTATAGCTACCAGGAACCGCTTTCTCATCTGCGGTTGCACTTATGAAGCCACTGTTAGAGAGCTTCACTTTACGAGCGATAAAGGTATCTGGGTCAGTTAATTTCTCTAAGCTATCTTGAAATTCGGTTAAAGCACTTTTAAGTGCCCCCATGGCAGATATTTCGGCATTTAACTTACCTTCATCGGCATCGAACTTGGCAACTTTGGGCGCACTCTCAGCTTGCACTAACGCAGATACAATGCCATTAATGTCCATTCCTGAACCAATACCAACTGATGTTAAACCCATAACAACCTCAATACTTAATTACTAAAAAGTCCCAGTTAAAGAACCATAACAGAAAACCTGCAGCAACAGATTTGAGCTCAATCACTCTCTATCTACTTTATACTTCAGTAGACATCAATAAGCCATCCATCTCAGCCATTTTCTCATGCAATTTAATGGCCAACTCTAACGCTTCTTCGTTAGGGATCTGCCTGATCAATTCACCAGTGTCTATATCTAGAACACTGACCACTTGAGTTCCAAGAGAGTCGTCAATTTTAAAAGTAAGCCCTTTACGTAACATAGCCATCATATCAGACAGCTTCTCAGCAACCTCTTCCATCTCTTCAGGCGATTCAGCCGCTTTTTCCTCTTGTATCTTCTCTTGTGCTAACTCTTCTGATAGTTGCTCTTGCGCATTGACCGTATTGCCATCTTGTATTTTATTGACGGTCTCAGTTCTTGCGAGAGCATTAGCTGACCCCTTATCTTGGTTCACTAACCCATTCTGATTTATATTTGTATCGACGACTGTTGGAGCAACATTGTTGCTGGTTAAATTCAGTTCCATTTTCACCACACCTTAGTTTCATGATTATAAGGACTATCAATAGCTAAAATCACCATTGCTGGCAGTAAATGCTCCTCATAAACAAACTATTTTATACATTTCCCTTAAGGAGGTATTAATACAAATGAGCAAGTTTTTAGCGAATTATAACCACAAAGGGAGAGTCGTTGCCGACTCCCCCTTTAATCAATTAGCCAAATAAATTCAGCTCTTCTATCAACATAAGGTCAAACCTTATTTTCGACTTCAGTGACTACTTTAAGCTTACAGTAGTGACAGTGCTGCTTGTGGCAACTGATTAGCCTGTGCAAGCATCGCTGAAGAGGTTTGCGATAGAATTTGCTGCTTAGTTAGCTCCGCTGTCTCTTTGGCAAAATCAACATCTTGAATACGGCTACGTGCATCAGATACATTAGACTGAACGTTACTTAAGTTGTTGATGGTAAAGTTCATACGGTTCTGTACCGCACCTAAGTCAGCACGTTGTGAATCGATACCCGCGATAGCGGCATCGATTACCGCAATCGCGCTTTGTGCACCATCGGCATCAGTAATATCTAAACCTTCAACACTTGCAAGTGTTGAAGATGATGCAGTACCGACTACATCTGTAATTGTCGCTGCTGTACCTGATAAAGCGATATTATTCTGAGATGTCATTTCAACAGCAGCAAACTTAACCTTACCTGCTACAACAGCAGCTGCACCATCTAAAGTTGCCGTGTTAGCCGCCCCACCTTCGAGCGCAATTGAATCCACGCCTTTAGCGGTAATACTTACAGTACCGTTGTCATTTGACGCTTCAAAACCATCAGCTTTCAAGTCTTCGACAAGCTTATCTTGGTTATCTACGTAATCCGCCATCGCATAAGTTTTTGTGCCAATTTTCAAGTCAGCATCAACTGTAGCACCAGTTAAAGCTCCAACTGTCGCAGTCACGGTTGCTTCAGCTTTAACACCATTATCCAATCCATTAACTTGAGTCGCTATTTCTGTCGCCTTCGCATCAGCGGCTATTGTAAGAGAGTCTCCATTAACCTTCATAGTTCCCGTGGTAACGCCGGTCGCAGTAGCTGAGGTACCATCAGCTACTGCAGCACCTAACTTGGCACCCGTTGTGCCAGTGCCATCAAGTTGATGCTGGCCTAACGCTGAAGCACTAGTATCTGAAAGTGACACTGAAATAGTTTCATTGGCGTTTGAACCGACCTGGAAGTTTTGCGTACCATAAGTACCATCTAGTAGTTTCTGACCACCAAATGAGGTTGTTTCAGCAATACGTGTTAATTCACTGTTCAATGAATTAATCTCTTTTTGCATCGCATCACGGTCATCTGCAGAGTTTGAGCCGTTAGCTGACTGCAGTGATAAATCACGCATACGTTGCAAGATGTTAGTCGACTCTTGCATTGAACCTTCAGCGGTTTGTGCGATAGAGATACCGTCATTGGCGTTACGCATAGCAACACCAATACCATTAATTTGGCTGGTCATACGGTTAGAAATCTGCAGACCCGCAGCATCATCTTTGGCGCTGTTAATGCGCAGACCAGATGCTAAACGCTCCATCGATGTCTTCTGATTGCTCGTAGCGCTGTTTAAGTTATTTTGCGCTTTCATTGAGGTGACGTTCGTATTTACTGAAATAGCCATTATTAATTCCCTCTTACCTTGCTTTAGACTGTACTAATCAACAGTACTTATATTAGTGCCTGTCTTTCTAAAGCCAGGCGAATCATGTTGGTTACAGTATATTTAACGGCACGTTCTTTTTAAGCTTTAGTATTTATTTTGTGATTTCGCAAAATAAATTTTAAACCATTAAAAAATCAACACTTTAACCTGAGGCACCATTAACTCAACATGATGAAAATGCGAAAATAACCAAGACAAACTCAATGGGTTAAACCTAGAGAAGACGCCAATCGGCCTGAGCCGCATTTGAAGAATGTGACAAAAGTTGTCAACGATGACTCATATATTAAAGAGTTAGAAGCGATAGGAAATAGAAACAGTTAAGAGGCACTGGCTGTTCGAGAACATTAACAATCAAAGTAAAACTTATACAAAATAATAAAGCTTCGATATTTCTACCGAAGCTCTAGATAACGTCAATTTAAACACGCTGTAGCCACTCTAAGCTACTAACTGCTTACCTTAACCCAGTAATGAAAGCGCCGCTTGTGGCAACTGATTAGCCTGTGCAAGCATCGCTGAAGAGGTTTGCGATAGAATTTGCTGCTTAGTTAGCTCGGCAGTCTCTTTAGCAAAATCCACATCTTGAATACGGCTACGCGCATCAGATACGTTTGATTGAACGTTACTTAAGTTGTTGATGGTAAAGTTCATACGGTTCTGTACCGCACCTAAGTCAGCACGTTGTGAATCGATACCCGCGATAGCGGCATCGATTACCGCAATCGAGCTTTGTGCACCATCGGCATCAGTAATATCTAAACCTTCAACACTTGCAAGCGTTGAAGATGTTGCAGTACCGACTACATCTGTAATTGTCGCTGCTGTACCTGATAAAGCGATATTATTCTGAGATGTCATTTCAACAGCAGCAAACTTAACCTTACCTGCTACAACAGCAGCTGCACCATCTAAAGTTGCCGTGTTAGCCGCCCCACCTTCGAGCGCAATTGAATCCACGCCTTTAGCGGTAATACTTACAGTACCGTTGTCATTTGACGCTTCAAAACCATCAGCTTTCAAGTCTTCGACAAGCTTATCTTGGTTATCTACGTAATCCGCCATCGCATAAGTTTTTGTGCCAATTTTCAAGTCAGCATCAACTGTAGCACCAGTTAAAGCTCCAACTGTCGCAGTCACGGTTGCTTCAGCTTTAACACCATTATCCAATCCATTAACTTGAGTCGCTATTTCTGTCGCCTTCGCATCAGCGGCTATTGTAAGAGAGTCTCCATTAACCTTCATAGTTCCCGTGGTAACGCCGGTCGCAGTAGCTGAGGTACCATCAGCTACTGCAGCACCTAACTTGGCACCCGTTGTGCCAGTGCCATCAAGTTGATGCTGCCCGATAGCAGATGCACTTGTATCCATCAATGAAACAGAAATTGTTTCGTTGGCATTTGAACCGACCTGGAAGTTTTGCGTACCATAAGTACCATCTAATAGTTTCTGGCCACCAAATGAGGTTGTTTCAGAGATACGTGTTAACTCCGATTGCAATGACGACATCTCTTTTTGCATGGCTGCGCGATCATCCGAAGAGTTTGAGCCGTTAGCTGATTGCAAAGATAAGTCACGCATACGTTGCAAAATGTTGGTAGATTCCTGCATTGCGCCTTCTGCAGTTTGCGCAATAGAGATACCGTCATTGGCGTTACGCATAGCAACACCAATACCATTAATTTGGCTGGTCATACGGTTAGAAATCTGCAGACCCGCAGCATCATCTTTGGCGCTGTTAATGCGCAAACCTGAAGACAAACGCTCCATAGATGTTTGCTGATTAGAGCTCGCCTTATTCATGTTGGCTTGGGCTTTCATTGATGTGACATTAGTATTAACGCTAATAGCCATGGTGTAATCCTCTTCTTAGTTGGTTTGCCAAGATTGGTTACTTGGCTAAAATTGTTAATATTTCAATTATCAAACTGAATCTGTATCACCATTGCCGCTGTTCCTGGCAAAGTGTTTTTTATTTGACTTATCTAATGCGTAGTCAATCTCACCTTTAATGAATATTAACAAACGCTTAACCGTCAATTTTTTATCTTTCTAGTTGCAGCTAAATATTTCAGATTTATTAATGCTTTTTTTGTGCCAACATTTAGATTAAATCGGAATTATTTAATATTTTGTTTACCTGTTACTTACAAGTCATATCGCTAAGCGCGTTATGAATGGCCTGTTTTTATAAATAATCAAAAAGCGACATAGAGCCAACCTTACTAAACACGCTCGATACCGCGTTAAGCGACATCTGCTGCTTTTCGAACTCAGTTATCGCTTCTGCATAATCTAAGTCTTCAAGTAAAGACAGTGCCGATTGATTGACCAACTGCTCCTCTTTGTGTGTACTAGTGTAGTTTTCTAGACTCTTTAAACTATTACCTGCCACACTGCGGCTGGTTGCCATCTGCTCTTGACCACTACTTACGTTATTCAATAACTGTGCCATTTCCGCTTGCCCTTGCGGAGAATTTAACTTACTACCATCTTCAAGCAGTGCTATCGCGCTATTTAAGGTATCGAATATGTTTGAGTTTTGTTCTGGCGCTAACTCAAAGGAATCACCCGCTTGCGGCGTACCTTTCAGCTGTAACTCAATGCCATCTACCGTTAGAGGTTGAGTCGCATCAAAATTGGGAATTGTGGTTACCGTACCGGCAGAATCTGTCACATTGACATCAAGTCCACCCGCTCCATTATCAACAAAGTCAAAGGTATAGTTGCCCGTAACCGGTAAAGTAGGATCCGTTATCTTTGCGCTTTCAACGCTAAATTTGCCTTGTTGAGTTGACGAATAATTGACGCTGTAGTCGCCGATTGCGTTAGCAGCGTTCATAAAGACACTGTCGCCAGGAATATTACTGCCTACAGTAACGCCCGATGCCACCACCGAATCTCTAATACCGGAGTCGCCGCTGTAGACAACCTTGCCATTGTTATCAAAAGCGAACGGTTCAGTATTTGTTTTAAAACCGGCAAACAAGCTATTACCCGATTCATCTTTGCTGTTGGCAATAGATAGCAGCTCTTCTAGGCTGCCGCGCATCTCATCGGCAATTGTTTGCCGATCGGCATCACTGAGCGTGCCGTTTACTGAGCGCAGCATCTGCTCACGCATGCTCTCAACCACATTTTCAGCATTGCCAATTTTACTTTCGCTAACGGCCAAACGATTTGAAGCGTAATCGATATTCTTTATAAACTGATCAACCACAGCGCCTTGTTGCTTAAGGTTATCAATACCGATAGCTGCGACTGGATCATCACCTGCAGTGCTGACTTTTTTCCCCGATGCTAACTGTTCCATGATTTTGCTAGTCGCAGACTGGCTTTTCATCACATTAGTCGTAGTTTGGTTAAACATTTGCGCCGTTGAGATTCTCATGCTGTTTTCCTTTCTCTACTCGCTAATGCCGAGTTAGCGTAATGAGCTAAACAAGGTATTAAATATTTCCGTCGCGGTGGTCATGATCCGCGCCGACGCTTGATAAGATTGCTGAAAGCGCATCAAGTTTGCCGCTTCTTCATCAAGGTTAACTCCCGATACACTTTGCACCCGGGTATATGCCTGATTGTAAATAGCACCTGCTGAACCTACTGCAATTTCAGCCGACTTTGTTTTGCCGCCAATATCGAGTTTGGTATTTTCAAATACATCAGTCAGAGTGGTGCTACCACCATTCATTATTTTGCTTTCGTTAAGCTTCGCCATATTCACTAAGTTACTGTTGTCACCTTCGGCAAACGACAAGTCAAAAGTAAATCGCTCTTTAGTGGTTGCTGTGGAATCAACTTCAAAGGTAAAACCATTCGCGCTAATACTCGGAGGTGTATAAGGTGCAGCGGGTCCTAAAGAGTTGCCCTGTGCATCAAAAGCTTCAAAAGTAGGTGGCACTGCCGATGGATCGATTTCAAAGGTTAGCTCAGAACCTGTGGTAGGGAAGCCAGCAGCATTTCGGTTGTCGATGCTGACAAGGTTGATACTGGTGTTGCCCGAGTTTGCCGCATCCGCGGTAATTGTTGGCGCTGCTGCGGCAATGCCTTTGCCGTCAGTCATGGTGACAGATAATGCCGTTGCTGCACTTGACGTTGGACGGATCTCAAACTTATCGCCTGAAGCCATAGCGCCACTTGCAATATCGATACTAAATCCGTTTGCGCCTTCTAAAGTGGTGCCGTTTAGCGTCAATGGCGTCACATTACCGCTTTGAGCATCTTTAAGCTCGTAGGTCGATGGCGCGGTAAAGCTAAGCTCATAACTATTACCTGTTAGCGCAGCCACATCATCAATATTGACGGCTAGATTTGCATTACCAGTATTGGTTGATAATGCCCCTGCTCTGCCTAACTGCATTGATGGATCATTAATATCGGTGAAGATATTGCTGCCCACTTGACCGTTTAGATCGAAACCTTGAGATTGGGCTTGGTTAAATGCATCGGCAACTCCTAAAGCAAACTGACCAAGCTCAAGCTGCGCTGGTATCAAAGTATCATCTCGATAATTAACCAGTGCGCCGAGTTGACCGCCAATTTTAGACCCATCAACTACTAAGCTTTTATTTCCAGATGATGCGGTTATCTGTAACTCATTTGCATGTGGGTCGCCAGGTTTAGTCCCCACTTGCATCGACACTTCACCAGAGACCAACATGATTGAGCCACCCAACATGACACTTTTAGAGCCAGACTCTAGCGGTACCACATTCACTTCGGCATATTCGCTTAACTCTAAGATCAGTGCATCTTGCTTGTCTAGCAATTGCATATCCTGACCCTGAGACTTCATTAGCTCACGATTGATATTGCCAAGCTCATTACTGATCTCATTAATACGGTCGGTAACCGCTGAGATTTGGTCGTTGGTTTGATTCATCTGACCATCAAGATGTTTTTGCATTTGATTGACATTGTTTGCCAACTGATTGGCATTGGTCAGTAAAGAGTCACGCAGTCCTAAATCATCAGGAATATCAGATAAGCTATTTATGCCAGCAAAGAAATCATTAAGTGATGCCGGTACAGCAGAGCCTATCTGCGAAAACAGCTGATCGAGTTCTGACATTTTACTGTAGCTTGTCTGTGCTTCACTGGCGGCTGTCGCACCTATGCGTAATTCGCGCGCCGCGTAATCGTTATAGACTCGCTTAACATCAGACACATAAGTACCTGCGCCATAAAACTCATTTCCCATACGCTGAGAATCGAGTGCCGACTGTGAAGCAACCTGACGGTTGTATCCGTCGGTGTTGGCATTGGCAATATTATTACTGGTAATAGCCAATTGAGATTGTGACGCCAGCACTCCGGTGCGAGCAATACTAAGCAAGTCCATCGACATTAGTGACAACTCCCCATTACAAACGGCTCGACAACTTGGTTAATCATTGCTTCACCCCTTGTAAAACATCTTTAAAATCACGTGTGATTGTTTTCATGACCTGCATGACTTTATCGGCATACTTTGGGTCAGTTGCGTAACCCGCATCTTGCAGTGACTGTACAAATGCAGCTGGATTAGCCGCCTTTGTCGTCGCATCTTGGTAGCGGTCACTGTTAGAAACAAATGATACAAAGTCATTAAAGCTCTGCCCGATATCCTCATAAACCCGAAAATCTGCTTTTTGCTTAACCGCCACACCCTGCTCATATTCAAGGGTGCTGACTTGTGCTTTGTCACCTTGCCAGCGGCTATCTGCTTTAATATTGAATAGGTTATTGCTTTGCTGACCAGCCGCACCTTTTACCATTTTCTGGCCCCAACCTGTTTCCAATGCTGATTGAGCGATTAGTACCTCTGGTGTTGTGCCGAGCTCTTTTGCCGCTTTCTCTGCATGAGGGTAAAGCCGACTAACAAATTCATCTTGGCTAGTAAAATCGGCTTGTGATTTATCAGCAGTTAATGCCGCCGACGGCAAGACTTTGCCACTTAATAAGGCATCTAAGGTTTGTGGTGCCACGGCTGTATTTACGGTTGAGTTTACTGCTGTGTCAACGGGCACCGCGCTCATGCTTCTTGTGGCCGGCATTTGCATCGCATGTGGATTATCAAGTGTAAAAGCGTTTGATTTCGCGGAGCTGTTGCTGTCGCCCCTAAGTACTGAGGCTGGCGTCATTGGGCTGTTAGCAGGGTCGAGTTGTTGCACCATTAAATCAGCTAACCCCAGCATGCCTTCACCAGATAGGTTGAGGGACATTTGTTGGTCATGCATCTGCTCATAAAACTTGGTGTATTGGCTGTTCATAGGGCTGTCGGATTCAAACACTGCGTTAGCATCTCGCATACTGGTCATCAGCATTTGCACGAAAATACCTTCAAACTGTTGTGCAACTTCTTTTAGTGCACTGTTTTCGCCATTTCGGGCTTTGGATCTGAGTGAGTCCAACCCTCCCAGATCCAAAAATTGCGATGCATTCGACAGCTTATCCATGACTACTTTCCCACTCAAACCGACAATTTTTAGATTATTATCAGTTCTCCATGCAAAGCCCCTGCCATCTTTAACGCTTCTAGTATTGCTAACACGTCTGATGGCGCAGCGCCTACTAGGTTAACCGCCCGTACTAGCTCGTCTAGCGTGGTACCAGGGTTAAACATAAACATGCGACTATCATCTTCAGCGACATCAATAGTACTGTCGGTAGTGACGACTGTTTGACCACCCGCGAACGGATTGGGCTGCGAAACCTGCGTTGCCTCAGCAATCGTTACCGTTAGCCCACCGTGGGTAACGGCAGCTGGCAATAATTTGACGTCTTGGCCAACAACAATGGTGCCGGTACGTGAGTTAACAATCACCTTTGCCGATTCAGCGGCAGGTTCTACTTCGATATTTTCCAGTGTTGCAAGAAAAGAGACCCGTTGTGAAACATCACGAGGAGCGCTCACCTGCACTGATGCGGCATCAAGTGGCCGCGCCATTCCTGGGCCTAATAAGTCATTGATAGCATCTGATAATCTTTTTGCTGTTGAAAAGTCAGCGCGGCGCAGGTTAAAGGTGAGGTAGTCACCAGTTGAAAACGGTGTGGCTACCGTGCGCTCAATAATCGCTCCATTTGGAATGCGGCCAACCGTTGGAGTATTTTGGATCACCTTAGAGCCATCTTGTCCCTCAGCACTAAAACCACTCACCACCATACTGCCTTGAGCAATGGCATAGACATTACCGTCTACACCTTTAAGGAAGGTCTGTAATAGCATGCCGCCACGTAAGCTCTTAGCTTCACCCAAACTTGAAACGGAAACATCAAGTGTTTGACCAGGCTTAATAAACGGCGGCATATTGGCACTCACTGCAACTACCGCGACATTCTTAATTTTAGGCCTGAAATTATCAGGTAGATTAATGCCAAAGTTCTTCAACATAGTTTTGAAGGTTTGTTCGGTATAACGGGTTTTTTCACCGGTTCCGGGTAAACCAACCACTAAGCCATAACCAATCAATTGGTTACTTCGCACCCCTTGAACATTGGCAATGTCCTTAATGCGCTGTGCATGTACTGGCGATGCAATTACTAAAATTGCACACAGTAATGCCAGTTTAAGTTTCATCATGAAAAGTCCTTAGCTCAGTTAACTCGCTTAAAATTGCTCAACAGCTGCCCTACTCGGCGGTGAAGTACTGCAGTCCGCGCAGTACTTTGCTCGTTATTCTTAGAAAATCTAAAACGGCCACCAGCTACCCATAAAGAATGAGCTCAGCCAGCCCACTTTTTGAACTTCTGCAAATGTTCCAGTGCCGCTATATTGAATACGTGCATTGGCTACTCGCGGTGAATCAATGGTGTTATCAGGGCGAATATCTTGAGCACGCACAATACCGGTAATACGCACAAATTCGTCACCGTTGTTGATACTTATCCACTTCTCACCGCGAATAACCAAGTTACCGTTATTGAGCACTTGCATCACGTTAGCTGAGATACTGCCTGATAAGCTGTTACTTTGGTCGGCGTCAGATTCGCGCTTTGTATTCATGCTGTCTTTGTAACGCAGGTCGATAGGATTGCCACCAATGGTGACGTTTCCACCACCGGCATAAATGGGGTCAAGTGACAGGTCAGTACCTTTTTTGATTTCGTTATTGGCGCTCTTTTTAGCTTGAGTCGATTCCATCAACATGACAGTAATAATATCGCCCACTTTCAAAGCTTTAATATCGGAGTAAAGGCTAGAAGCTTGGCTGTCTTGATACATTGACCCTGTCGCTGCTATTTTCGTTGGCGGCGCTTCAGGATAAACAGGCGCATAATAAGGATCGTCTGCAATTGGCTTTTCATTGGTTGAACTACAACCTGAAAGCACAGCAATAACGAGTAAAATCCAATAACGATTCATAAAAACTCTCTTAAATATTACGGGCAAATCGAATGCCAAAACCTGTCAAAAATGGCGAATACTGCACTAGCGTTATAAGTTCTGATTCACGTATGACAGCATCTGATCGACTGCTGAGATAACTTTTGAATTCATCTCGTAAATGCGTTGGCTTTCAATCAAGTTAACCAGCTCTTCAGTAACGTTCACGTTTGAGGTTTCAAGCGCCCCTTGACGAATGGCGCCCATGCCGTCAAGTGATGCAGTCCCTTGAATAGGCGTACCACTTGCACCGGTTTCCATGTAGAGGTTTTGCCCCATAGGATCAAGGCCAGCAGGATTAATAAAATCTGACATAGCTAGCTGTCCAACCACTTGGTTTTCAGCATTACCCGGTGTCTTTACCGAGACTTCACCTTCTGCCGACACCGTAATACTGGTGGCATCATCTGGAATAGTGATTGCAGGTTGCACCACGTACCCAGAACCTGGGGTAACAATTTGGCCAGTATCATCGAGGCTAAACTGACCAGTACGTGTATATGCTGCGGTGCCATCTGGCATTTGTACTTCAAAAAATCCTGGACCTTCAACCATCAAATCAAGCGAGTTGTCAGTGGTTAGCATGTTGCCTTGAGTAAAGACTTTTTGCGTTGCAACCACTTGGGTACCCGCGCCAATATTTAAACCGTTTGGCAGTTTGGTGTTTGATGCACTTACCCCACCCGCTTGGTTAACGTTTTGATACAGGAGATCTTCAAACACTGCGCGGCTCTTTTTAAAGCCAACAGTACTGGCGTTAGCCACGTTATTCGAAATAACAGAAATATCAGTCTGCTGAGCGTCTAAACCAGTCTTACTTATCCATAAAGCGGGATGCATATTCTATCTCCTAGCTAATGCGCATTAATGAAGCAGATGCTTTATCTGTTTCTTCAGCTGTTTTCATCATTTTGACTTGCATCTCAAACTGACGTTGTATGTCAATCATCGATACCATCTCGTGTACAGCATTGACGTTACTGCCTTCAACTGCCCCACTTAGCAGACCAACGGAAAGATCAGCAGGTGCTGGTTCACCCGACATTTGACGAAATAGTCCATCTTTGCCGCGCATTAAGTTTTCATTACCAGGATTGACCAATTTAATACGGCCAACCTCTTCAATGACCTCAGCAGTGGCCCCTGTTGGACGAACAGAGATAATGCCATCTTGAGATATTTCAATTTTTTCGATCGGAAGCGGTAATACGATAGGTCCGTTGTCACCCATTAGTGGGGTACCTTTATCGTTACGGAGCACACCAGTGGTATCGAAACTCAAGCTACCAGAACGTGTATAAGCTTCGCCGCCATCATCAGCTTGAACCGCAATCCAGCCATCGCCTTTAACGGCAATATCTAGATCTCGACCAGTGGTCTTGATAGGACCATTGGTAAAGTCTGCTGACGGGCTCTCTGTCATAGCAAATACACGTGTTGGCAGTCCTTCACCAAAGGCTTGCATTGAACGCGCTTGTGCGAGATCAGCTTTAAACCCATCAGTGTTAGCGTTTGCCAAATTGTTGGCGCTAATCGCCAACGAATTCATATTCTGCTTTGCGCCGCTCATAGCGACATAGAGTAACTTGTCCACGTAATGCTCCGTCAAACTTCCGTCTAACGTATTAATTAGCAAGCATCGTGCCAGAAATTGATTTTATAAATTAAGTATAGAAAGAGGAGGTTACGAATAAAACTGTTAACGATGAGTCGAGAGAGGAAACACGTTGCCGCTGCGGCAACGTGTTTTACTCTACCGCAGCTAAAGCGGATAGAGGTGTGAGAATTAACGGATCTGCAATACCGTTTGTTGCAAGGTATTGTTGACTTCCAAAGTACGAGAGTTAGCTTGGAAGTTACGTTGCGCCGAAATCAAATCAACAAGCTCAGTGGTTAAGTCTACGTTTGATTGCTCAAGTGCCGATGAACGAATACTACCAAAGGTGCCACTGTTAGCTTCACCCGCTAATGCAGGACCCGAATCAAGGCTCGCTTTCCAAGAGGTATTGCCTGCTTGTGATAAGCCTTGCTCATTGGCAAAGCGAACTAATGCAACGCGTGCAAGAGGTACCGTTGAGCCATTACTGTAGCTGGCGTTAATCAGACCATCAGCGCCCACTTCAACGTTAGTTAATCGCCCAACGGTAGTACCATCCTGCGTCAACTCAGTCACTTCAAAGGGTGAAGCATATTGCGTCGGGTTATTAAAATTAAGTGTCAAAGTTTGCGCACCATCAGCGCCAGGGCCTAAAACATTTGCCCCACCGACGCCCAACGCCTCAGTCTGAATAACTGCTGGGTTACTGCCAGTGTACGCGCCAGTATCATTAAAGGATATCGCAGCACCTTTCCAACCACCTGCGGTTTCAGCATTAGCGGTGCCATCAGGATTACCATCGCCTGTTGTATCGATATCATAGGTACCAGATGCAGGGTCCAAATCGACCTGTTTACCGTCAACGGCATAAAATGCAACCCAGTTACTTTCACCGGTATGGGCAGCATTCGGAGGACGAACAAAGTACGTGGTCATCACATGTGGCTCACCTAATGAGTCATACATGGTGACCGATGTTGAGTTGTTGAATGTATCTGGGTCATCGGGGTCGAAATTAGCAGGATCAAACGTCTTATCACCCGCATTTAGATTCATCTGCATGCCGATGTTATCGGTTTTTACTGGGCTACCCGCTGTATCTGGGATTTGAACTGGCTCGGTCGTTGTTAAACTTACCGAGGTTGAATTACCATCTTTATCTACAGGGAAGGTTTGCAGAAAATTACCCGCTGAATCGACCATATAGTTATTCGAGTCAAACTTAAACGCACCAGCACGGGTGAAAGAGTGATCTTGTGAGCCAATCTCTGAAGAGGTCACGAAGAAACCGCCACCATTAATCGCCATATCAAGTGAGTTATTAGTAAACTGTAAGCTACCTTGATGGAACTGCTGTGCCACTTGGCTGGTTGCCACACCACCACCAACGGTTGTTTTGCTGTTAGCGAAAATAGAGCTGGCATAAACATCGGCAAATTCAGCGCGAGACTCTTTAAAGCCAGTAGTGTTTACGTTAGCGATATTGTTTGCCGTTGTATTTAGATCTTTTTGCGCAGACGATATACCGCTCAAAGCAATGTTAAATGACATAGTTCACCTCAATCCTTGTTCAATTCGTTTTAGCAGAGGCTATACTCGCCTCTGCTATTAATATCTGTCAGACGTTTACGATTCTGATACCGCTAATACATCACTGATCTTAATGCCACCCACACCACGTAAATTCAAAATAGCCCCAGTAGCAGCAGTACCTAATGATACGCTGGTCACATGTGCGTAGGTTGAAACGGGAAGCTCTTCACTTTTACCATCAACGTTACCCGTCACTTTAAGGGTATAACTCCCTTCAGCAACTGGCTCGCCATTTTTCCCCATGCCGTCCCAAGTAATATCGACGTTACCGCCTGCACTACCATCAACGGCAAAGGTCGAAATAAGTTGGCCAGTTTCATCTTCGACGCGAACCGTTAAGTCCTTAATCGCCTCGGGGGTGCTGACAATGGCTTTAATGTTGGGTTCTTCTGCAGACACATAGCCTGTGTCTGATGGAATAAGCACTTTCTGACCCACTAGTCCTGACGCCTGCAGCGCTTGGCTCGAGGTGGTTAATGCATTAAGGTTAACAATCTCTTCGTTAAGCTTACTAATCCCATCAACGGTTGAAAACGATGCCATTTGCTGGATCATCTGGTCATTATCGACCGGTTTAAACGGATCTTGCATCGACAATTGCTGACTCAATAACGAGAAAAAATCTTCTTGAGAAAGCTCCTGACTATTAGGCTCTGGTATTGAGTTTTCTGCCGGCAAACGAAGGCTATCTAAAAACGGGTTACCGGTTGAAGATGTCTGCTCTGTCGACGCGCTACTTTGTGTCGTCGCTTGCGATGCTTGCGGCGTAACGGCGCTGGTCTGCTGTGGCTGACCGGTTGCCGATTGCGTGTTATTGAGCGGATTAATCAGGCTCAAAATTTACCTCCAGCTTTCACTGAGTTACTTGCCAATTCTAAGAGTTTGCTGAAGCATCGATTTCGCTGCATCAGTGACTTGTACATTCATTTGGTATGAGCGAGAGGCCGAGATCATGTTAGCCATCTCCTCCATCACGTTGACATTGGGCTTATAGATAAAGCCGTCAGTGTCTGCCATTGGGTGGCCGGGAGAAAATTCTTTATTCAAAGGTAAATCACTTTCAACAATGCCTTTAACCGCAACAGATTGTGATGCACTTTGATGCTGTTGTGCTTTGCTCATTTCAGCTTCAAAAATAGGATGGCGAGCACGGTAAGTTTCGCCTGCGCTGCTCGATACAGCGTCAGCATTTGCAATATTACTGGCAGTGGTATTAAGCCTGACTGATTGCGCAGACATGCCTGAACCTGCGACGTTAAATATATTAAATAAACTCATAATTAATCGCCTCTTATCGCTTTTTTCATGCCTGAGAACTTACCATCAAGAAAACCGAGGGACATCTGATACTCAAGTGCATTTTGCATGAATGCTGATTGTTCTTGTTGAATATCAACGGTGTTGCCATCACCGGTATCGGGTTGATTAGGTACACGGTAAGCAACGTTTTGCTGAGTTAACGCTGCCATATCAAAATGTTTACCGTCGCTTTTAGCCATCGCTAAGCCCGATTGACGTGACTGCGCTGAATTCATCGCTTTGGCAAAATCTACATCACGCGCTTTATAGTTTGGCGTGTCGGCATTGGCAATATTTGAGGATAGGACCTCTGCACGTTGGGAGCGTACGCCCAAAGTGTATTGATGAACTCCTAATGCTTTATCAAAACTAATCGCCATAAAATTGCCTCCTCAGCTCGGTATCTGAAATAAAGCAATTGGTGTGCCAGATTAGTTTAAACAAGTGAAAATAGAGGTATATCTAGGATGTAGCGATGTCAAAAAGAAGGTTTTACAAGATAAGAGGGTGTCAAAATTGCGTTAAACGCCGTTGAAACACCCTGACTACGACAGCTTAACTGCGCTTTTGGTAATAGATCCCAGGATTACAGCGGATCATATCGAACTCTTCAGATAGACCAGCAATAGACTCCGAGGCGCCTAAAAATAGAATACCATTTGGGTTCAATGCGGCAGCAAATTGCCGCAGTATTTTCCGCTTTGCCTCTGGCGAAAAATAGATCAATACGTTACGGCAAAAAATGATGTCAAACTTACCCAGTAACGTATAACTTTCAAGCAAGTTGTGTGCTCTGAAGTTCACCAACTGTTTTACATTATTCTTAATCACCATATTGCCGGACGGCAAAGTATCAAAAAACTGACGTTTCCTTTCATCTGACAAGCCACGCCCTAAGGCTAAATTGTCATACTCTGCTTTTTTACAGCGTTCAAGCATTGAAGGAGACAGATCTGTCGCAAGAATGCTTGCACCACTCGGTAATTTACCGGGGCGACGTTGCTGATGTTCAAGAATGGTCATGCTTAACGAGTACGGCTCTTGCCCCGAAGAACATGCCGCAGACCAAATTTTAATCGGTCTACCCAGCCGGCTGTAGTTTGGCAGTAAGGTATTGGCCAACAGTTCAAAAGGGTAACGGTCTCGAAACCATAAGGTCTCATTGGTGGTCATAGCATCGATAACTTCGGTGCGAAGTTGACGTTCAGTCGGTTTCATTGAATGTTTGACCACATCCGACAAAGAAGGAAGGTTATACTTACCCATCAGCGGCGCCAAGCGGCTACGCACTAAGTACTGCTTGTTTTCACCTAGCACAATACCGCTATGCTGCTCTAGAAATAGCCTGAATTGATGGTACTCGTTTTCAGCAAGTGATTTATTCGGCACTCTAGTATCCTAAATATCTATAAAACAAAGCCACGCAGTCGCTGCAGCTTAACAACAATCGCAGGTTTATACATTAGCCCCCAAGGAAACACAAGCCGGAGTTGGCTTCCTTGGGCCTTCGATACGTTGTAAGATCGCGGATTATAAACTTAAGTGCTTGTTTACAGCCGCTGCTAACTCATCTGGATTAAATTTCGCGATAAAATCATTAGCGCCTACTTTCTCAACCATAGCTTGGTTGAATACCCCGCTGAGCGAAGTATGTAGCACGACTTTGATGTTTCTCAATTTAGGATCATCACGTATTTCAGCGGTTAAGGTATAGCCATCCATTTCTGGCATCTCAATATCTGAAATGATCAACGGGATCTCTGTTGAGACATCTTCCAATTCAGCGGCCATCAACCGTAATTTATCTAACGCTTCTTTACCGTCTTTAGCAGTGTCGATTTGCAGATCGAGCGAGCTTAACGCACGAATAATCTGTTTACGTGCAACCGATGAGTCATCGATCACCATTATGTGATGATGCAGATCTCTATCAATAGTCAGTTTATCATCCAGCTCTTTACTGATATTGGTGTTAACCGGCGAGATCTCATCTAAGATTTTTTCTACATCTAGGATCTCTACAAGTTCGTTTTCTATCTCGGTAACAGCCGTTAGGTATGAGCCACGGCCAGCGCCTTGAGGTGGCGGCATGATAGCTTCCCAGTTCATATTGATAATACGCTCTACAGAACTGACCAAGAAGCCTTGTACACTGCGGTTGTACTCAGAGATGATAATGAAACAGTTCTCAATGTTCTCAATCGGGCGACCACCTGTGGCTGCACTTAAGTCAATCACTGAAATTGTCATTCCGCGAACATGAGCAATCCCACGTACGTTTGAATTGAGCCTAGGTAAACTGGTTAATGGAGGGCATTGCAGCACCTCTTTTACCTTAAATACGTTAATGCCGAACCGTTGACGTCCATTAAGTTTAAATAACAACAACTCTAGTCGGTTCTGTCCAACCAATTGCGTTCGCTTATTTACTGATTCAAGAATGTTCGACATGAAAATTTGCCTTGTACTTATTTTTATCGATTAAATCAAAAAGATTCAATTTAGTTGAGTGACCACTTATTACGTTGATTTAGCGCATCGATGCTGCCGATACTGATCAATATAATTAACACCTACATTTAGGCATACTACTTGCTTAGCTTGTACTATCTGATTCTAGCGTTGCGATTTTAGTCAACTTTATGACACCCGACAATTTAATGAGTTCGCTACAGAAATTCTAAAACAACACGACTTAGGTGCATTCTAGCGAATCAAGCTGGTGTATTCATTATGAAAATAATTTTTTGGCTCTTTTTAACCGTATTATTTGTACCCATCGCCGCTATTGCAAATGCAGATCAACTTGCTAGCGTACCTTCTATATCGACCATTTCTCGATTAGCTATAGCCGCAGTTGAAGAAAAAATAGAAGCGCCTGAAAAAGCTAAGATAAATATCACCCCTCAGAGTCTCGATAGTCGCATCAGCTTGCCTAGCTGCTACTTACCGATTAAAGCTGAAATTGCCAGTGACCGCGCAATTAGACGTAATAACACCATTAAGATCAGTTGCGACAGCCCAGACTTAAGTTACCCGTGGCAAATATTTTTATCGGTGAGAGTCGATATTCTCTACCCCGTGGTGGTAGCGAAATCTACTTTAGGTCCCGGCGATCTGCTATCAAGCAGTGATGTCGAAATCGATTATGTAGAGCAAACCACACTGCGCGGTCAACAATTTGACCAAGTGGATCAAGTGGTAGGAGCTCGATTAAAGCGCCGTGTTGCCCCGCAGCAACCCATTTTCAATAACCACCTTTGCATTGTTTGTAAGGGAGATACCGTTTCTATATTCGCTCGCTCTGAAAATTTTGAAATTAAAACCGTTGGCGAAGCCTTACACGACGGTAATCTAGGCGATAAAATCCGTATTAAAAACACTCATTCACAAAAAACATTGAATGCAAAAGTCACTGCTGTTGGCCAAGTTGAAGTAAGAATGTAAAATAAGTCTAAAGTTAATAGTTATCACGCCGATAGCATGTGTAAGAAAGTCTCTTTATTCAATGTTGGATACCAAAATGGCTATGGATATTAAACAAGTAAATAGCGCTGCAACATCGCGTATAAACAGCAGTAATGCGGGCAAAGGCTCTGCAGCACAAAGTGCACCTGCCGCCCCCGCGCAAACAGCGGCAGCACAAAAAGCCGACTCTGTGTCAATTACGCCACAGGCTCAACAGCTCCAGAATGTACAAACAAAGATGGCTGATATGCCTGATATAGACCAAAAGAAAGTTGACGAAATTAAAGCTGCTATCGCTGAAGGCCGTTACAAAATCGATCCTGATAAACTTGCAACTAATATCGCAAACTTCGAGAATGATCTCAGCGATTTAAACTAAACCTCGCCGCTAAACGCGGATTAAGGCAAAACAGATAAGGCCATTATGACAAATTTATCTCATCTATTAAGCTCACAACATAGCGTGTTGACTGAGCTTAAAGCCGTTATCAGCCAAGAAAAACAAGCATTACAGTCGCAAGATGCAGACACCTTGTTAGCGCTAGCGTGCACAAAAGCGAGCTTACTTGATAATTTAAAGCATAACGATGAGATGATAGCCGCGCAGCCTGATAAAAGTATATTAGAGACCGATGCAACATTATCTCAGCAAGTTAGCGAAGCAAAGAGCTTGCTCGCAGAGTGCCAACAACTCAACGCTGAGAACGAATCTTTAATTGAATTGAGCTTAGCCAGCTTAAATCGTTTTTCTCAAGCACTGCAGGTCAGTCGAAGTTCTACCAGCCTCACCTATGATGGCAAAGGCCGCACCTCAAGTATCTCCAGCTTAGGTAACAATTTAAGAGCTTAAAAAGCTCAATAGAAAAAGCGAAGCTAGTGCTTCGCTTTTTTGCTTCATATCTACGACCTATCTTGACATCAGCCCAATGGCCACTCTAGCAGAGCTTGCGAGCAGCCTATCTCTTAAAAATAAGTGATCTCTTTCACTTTTTGCGAACGGTTCTGTTGCTGATATAACGCCCAAACCTGTTCAAAATCCAACTCTAGCTCAGTGACATAATGCTCACCGGCAGGATAACTCTTAACGACCCTTGCGCCGCGAATAACCCCTGAAACCGAAGCTTTAATCTCATCACTCGATAACATCCAATCGCTCATCTGGCTAGACGCAGTTAAGTGCTGACCATACACTTGCTCGGCCAGCTCTCTATAAGCAGCAATTTTAGAGGCCTGCATCGCCATAAGGACACGCTGCGCGGGATCATTCGAAGGCTGACTGTCTAATGTCGCATAACCAATCGCAGTTAATGTCGGAAAGGATTCAGGCGCCTCGGTCTCGTATTGCACATAGCGGTCTTGTGCCGAGCAACCTGCAAACATGCTTGCAATTAATAGGCTTGCAATAACTATTATCGCTCTCATCTATTTGACTCCCCCAAGATTTACCGCTTTCCGTCCTGCATGTTCTGAGCGATACAACAAACCGTTTTCAGACACCACTCTCTCTGAAGGGCTTAACATATCTGGCATCGCTGTTATTGGAACAAAACTTTGAGCCACTGATATCACTCGATTGTTGCTGACATCCACAATGCGACTATACACAACGACTCCCTCTTTACTTGGACTCATCGTTGACACCACCACATGCCTAACATCGATATCCGCTGGTAATTGCTGCCAATCTCGGCTCAAGATAAAGTCGCCTTCCTGAGTCACACGTAGCGTCTCTGCCACATTCATGTCAATTAAATTAAACTGATGATCATGTAGTGCAGCAATTAGTCCTTGCTGATACTGCAGGCCCAGTTCGTTCGTGGTAGCCAAATCAGCTAGCAATACCGGTGTAGCCACCAGCAATGGCTGAGTCGGTTTTAAGCTATCATTTTGCCTTACCAACTCATTGACCATCTGCTGAGCCAAATGGTTAATTGACGACAAATGAGGCAAGCCATTGCCGCTTTCAAGCACTTGTTCATCAGCAGCTTCATTCTGCGTTGCCGCACAGCCAAGCAACATGAGTAATGGCAAAAAGATTATTGTCTTATACATCTTTGTATTCCTATCTTTCAGGAACCTATATAGCCCCAAAAGCATTTCTAAAAGAATAAGTTCATCTAATGCTGTTATCGGCGCAAAGCTGAATAACTTTACGGCTAAATGTATAGTTGCAGACTAGTACCAATCAGTATAAGAAGTTGATCTACTCAGAGCCGCTAAACTCTCGCTGAGCGATCAAATCTTTATACTGATTAGTATAATAAGGGGCACGATTATTGCTTTATTCTAGTCATATCAATACGACTGTCATTTTGTCGGCGTTAATTGCCCCTCTTTAGATGACAAACAGTCCCCCTTTTATTCGTTGCGGTGCAACGTAAAGACTTGGAAAATCAATATGAAACTTGGCTTATTTAGCATTATTAACACACTATTAGCCTGCACACTTTTTATCACTTCTCCCGTGCAAGCACAGTGGATCCAGGCCAGTGGCCAGGCCAAAATAATTGATAACAACCTAGCCAAAGCACGCCAAGATGCCATTGAACAAGCAGTCAGCTATGCCACCTTAAAATCTGGGGCACGTTTTTCCAGTGAACAAACGGTGAGAAATGGTCAGCTGGTCAATGAAAGCTTTACCCTCAGCCACAATGCTCAGAGTCAACAAGTAGAGATGATTAGCGAGTTAATTGAGGATGGCTACATAACGGTCAATGTTCGTATAGATATGATCGAGCCACTCGAGCAGGCCTGTCAAAACAGTAAACTTAAAGCATCAATTCTGGTTCCTCAGGCACTTATTAAAGACAGAGCACAATTAAGGTATGGCAACTTAGGGTTATTCGAGCAAAATTTGTCAGAACAATTAGCGCAAGTTATTGAAAACCACTCTAACAGCAGCTTTACTCATCTCCACGCCAACGAGCGTTTAGATGTCGATCAAGCACTTGTTGATGTACGAGGCTATAGACTGCCAAGTTGGTTAGGAGAGATCACCGATAGCCAATATATTTTACTACCTGAAATTATTGATATCTCCCCAGAGCAATCTACTCGTACCTTTGGCTTGTGGGAAAATGATCCAATGCGCGTGTTCCAATTTAAATTATCGCTATTCCACGCCATTAGTGGTGAGAAGGTTTGGAGCAAACAATATAGCCAGACTGCTGAATGGGAGTTTTCACTGCAACAAACGGTCAACTCGAACAGCGACCAATTCTGGCGCTCTGAATACGGCGAAATGATAAAAGGCGTGTTACTCGAAGCGAGCCAAGATATAGACAGCACTCTCAACTGTCGCCCCCTACTAGGCCAGGTTGTTGCAAGACAAGCCGACAGAGTCATCCTTAACCTGGGACGACGTAATGGCATTCGCGTCGGTGATACATTACAGCTAGTACTGCAACAAAATATGCCCGATAGACTCGAGAACATGCGTGCGGTAGCCGGTAAGAGTAAAGCCACCATCACCATTGACCAAGTGACCGAAGAAAGTGCCACTGCAGTACTTAAAGGCGTCAGTGCGTCACTGAACATTCAGCTCAATGATCTGGTCATAAAACTCTAACCGATTAAAAACCAAGCAAATAAAGCCAAAGAGTTTTCATGCACTCTTTCTATCTAGAGTAAAACCAGTATAATCATTGGCGTCTCCCTATAGCTCAACAGGATAGAGCAGTCGCCTCCTAAGCGATCGATCGGGGTTCGAGTCCCTGTGGGGAGACCATAAAGCCTAATGTATAGTTAGAAAGTATCAAGAAATATGCAAACGCTATACTTCGCTTTATTTAATGCTTATACAATCCAGTTGTCAGCACTTTGGCTACTAGCACTTATTTGTAATCATAAGTGCTTAATCCGCATATCAAAGTGAATTTTCAAAACACCGTAATAAATTAACCTTGCTCAATTCACTCGCTTCCAGACCCCGTCAACATTAATATGCCCTCCTCTATTATCTCCATCTTATCGATGCATATCGACTCATGGCCTAAAATTTGAGTTTACGAATTTTTCATACGCTATGGATTTACTAAATAAGCGCATACTTAAAACAATACTTTTCATAGGTAAAAGCAGCCATCAAGGATGGCATGTGACCTATTTAATACAATGTCGAAACATTAAGGGGTGTAACGTCCCACTAAACTTACGTCGCTAAAGTCACTATGCCCGAGTAGCATAATGTAGTAGGTGCCCGCTTGAACATTGTTAATCGTGCATTGTTCAGTACTGCCATTCTTCCATGGGCGGCAATCGTAGTCAGACGGGGTCGCTGCGCTGCCAAATTTCACATGCAGATCAGCATCGCCACTACCACCACTGGTGCTAAAACTTAAGTTTGTCGCACCAATTGGCACCGTCATTGTATAGGTGACTTCACCACTAACGGTGCCTGATACCAATTTAGCCGTACCATTTTCCAATACCCTTGTATCATCGTTGCCACCATCAGCATTATAGCGGCCAGTCACGCTGACATCACTGAAGTCGGAATAGCCATGTAACATCACAAAATAGGTGCCTTCTTGGGCATTGTTTATCTCACAGCTTTCCTGGTTTCCACCTTTGTAAGGGCGGCAATCATAATCAGTTAACCTTGGCTCAGAACCGAATTTGACATATAGATCAGCATCGCCACTACCACCGCTAGTATCAAATGCTAATGCCGATACTGCAGCAGGTACATTCATAGTGAAATGAATATCTTCACCACGTTCAGCCGATGCGTGCTGACTGATACCATTTTGTAATGTGCTGTCATCGACTGGCAGATTATTTTGTACAAATCTAGCAAGTAAAGTAACACCAGAGTAATTGCTTTCAGCGCTGACACCGATATAGTTCCAACCCGACTGCACTGGCGTGACGATTATCGTTTCGTTGTTGTCTGGCCCCGTTGACTCAAGCTCATAACTGCTGCCGTTATTGGCGCTACCATGCTCATGGTAAAGGTCAGCATTACCTGAACCGTGCCTTAGGGTGATCTCGAGCGACACATCAGCTAAACCTTGGGGAACACTGATTGCGTATTCATTTTTTTTACCTGCGTTAGCAGAGCTCAAACAGCTGGCAACGCCTGCTTGAACTCTAAATTCCAGCTGCTCTCTCCCCAAAGCACAGGCATTGATACCGACTTGATCATTACCCTGCACATCATCAATATCTATCGCTTCTTCAGGCGACGGCGGGCGCGTGTTATCTATGCTGCAGCCTGTTGATTCAACAGTTGTGAGCCAACTAGCAAACTCGGCATCAAATGTTTGATGATTTACCCATGGGTCGACAAGCTCGGCACGATACGTTTGAAAGTCACCTTGCTTAAAGAGATCTAACATAGCAAAAAAGCTACTGTTTTGGCGCTCAAACATGAAACGATTAGATAAATAACCCCAATCATAGATCCGAGTTTGTCCCACACCATATTCGTTACTAAAGATGGTGCTCAATGCATAGTCACCACTACGCGCTTCATCGATTGCAGCTGCATTACAGTCAACCAGTGAGATATACTCAGCGATCCCTTCACCGAACCATACGGTGCGCCCTGCACTGTCGCTATCTCTAAAACTGCCTTTGGAGATGAACCTTCCTTCAAGGTAATGAATGTACTCGTGGCGCAAATTCCAAATATCGAAAATAGGCCGTTCACCCACATCTTCGTAGGCGTAAAAGGTCGCTTGATCACCTGCTCGGCTCGGATCGCCTTCACGGTAAGTTCCGCCATTGTTTGTGCTGACATTAAACAGTGCACCGCCATAAGTGACCCACTCTTTCTTGTCATTAAAAATAACCATTTGCAGCTGGTCATTATCATCTGGGCTCACAGGGGTGCGGTTGGTTTTTAGCTTTTCATGGAAGTTGTTTTCATCCACGGCTAATGAGCTACATGCCCATTCAAGCTGAGCTTGGTCCATATCTTGCGCCCAAATAAACAGATTGCCTGACGGGCACGTCATACGCTTATCAAGCACAGAAGCGATAAGCTCATCTTTAAGATCACAAACGTTATACACAGCACATACACCGTTGTAATTGACTGACTCAAATACAGCCAAATAAAGTGTGCGTGCAGCATCTGATTTTAATGGGCCAAAACTGCTGTTAAGGATCTTATCAACCTCGGTGACGAACTCATCTTCTATTGCAGCAAAATGTGCTTCGCTCTCACCGCGATAAAGATTGACTAATTGATAACCTAGGTTAAATAAGTGATAGTCATTATCTGGTTTATCTAACCAGCTAAGGTTATTATAGATAAATGTTTTAATGGCATTAATTAGCGAGATATTATGCTGTTGCGCCCGACATTCTTTCTTGCTGGCACAAGACTGCAATGTTTGCCAAAGCAAGGGGGAGATCCCTTTCCCCCAATTACTGACATTTTCAAAAGACTCATCATAGCGATTCAGCACATCTTTAGTGATATGCACAAAACGCTCTGCAATATTAGCGTTTTTAAGTATGCCTAATGCGCTTCTGACGACTAATCCGTTCTGAGGGTTTTTATCAAAAAAATGTTCACTGGCGTAGAGCGCATTCACTGCTTGCTCCATCGATTGTTGGCTGTTGGCGTTAACAAATCGGCGCTCATCATAAAAGGCATAAGCTTTTAACCAGTAAAACAGTGCACTTAGGTACTCGTCGGGATCGCTGCCGTCATAGGTTAAAGCTTGCGCCTTAATTTCGTTAACAACCGTGGTTAAGTTGGCATCAGAATATGCACCCAACGCCAACGTTTCAGGCTCATCATTAAATAAAGTGTCGATACAGTCACGGCCATTATCTCTTAGTGCTGCGAGTAAGGCACCTCCTGATAGCGAAGTAAAGACTTGCTCACTGCATCCCTGTTCGACGCTGCTCATGACACTCATGCTTGAGAATGTACTGAGGGTACTGATCGCCGATACTGTATTATTGTCGGGCCGAATTTCATCGGCAATTTCATTTGTTAGCGGCTGTGCAACTTGCGGCATATAGTCTTGGCTAGAACGCACATGTTCAACACCTTGATTGTCTGTGTCTTGTGTTCGATAGGCGCCGTCTCGCTCAGTCGCAGCCATGGCTGAATGTGAAGTGAGTGCAAGTAATAATATGGTGAGCGTTTTTTTTATCATCGTTAATTTCTCTTATAGTCACGCAAAGCAGGACTAATTTCTCTGTTGATGATTAAAAAGTGGCAGCAAGAAGGCACAAGCTATCGTTATCGCAGCTTTAATTTGGTGCCTAAGGCTTCTATCAACAGTAGGTAATTAGTGAGAGGCTAAATAGCGAGTGTAACTAACCCATTAAAAAGGCCTCCAAAGCGAGGCCTTTGAATGAGTCATACAATATTACTCGTGCATTAAAGGTTGTAATTACCTAGCAATTGCACACCAGTAAAGTCGTTATAACCCTGCAACATGATGTAATAAGTCCCCGCTTGCACATTGTCGATAACGCAGGTTTCATTACTACCATTTTTCCAAGGACGACAGTCAAAGTCAGATGAGGTCGCTTGACTAGAAAATTTCACATGCAAGTCTGCATCACCACTGCCACCGCTAGTACTAAAGCTTAGGTTGCTCGCGCCTGCTGGCACTTGCATTTGATAGACTATTTCAGCACCTGTAGTACCAGAAACTAACGTCGCAACGCCTGATTGAAGTACTGAGATGCTTGCTTGAGTGGTGGCTGTACTAGTAGAGCCCTCATTATCAGTAACCGTTAACGTAACGGAATAGATCCCAGCTGCAGCAAACGTATGGTTTACCGTAGCTGAATTACTGGTTGTGCCATCACCGAGATCCCATAGGTAATTAGCAATTGAGCCGTCAACATCTGTTGAGGTACTGCTCATGGTAATACTGTCACCAATATTACTCACAAACGGGCCGTCAATTTGCGCTACGGGCGCCTGATTACTATGACCTGCAGCAACGTACTGCCCAGTAACACTCACGTCATTAAAGTCTTGGTAGCCACGTAGCATTACATGGTAGGTACCAGCTTGAGCATTATCTATGTTACAGCTTTCAAGGTTACCGCCTTTATAAGGGCGGCAATCA
The DNA here is from genome assembly GCF_000014885.1 of Shewanella piezotolerans WP3. Classification (NCBI taxonomy): domain Bacteria; kingdom Pseudomonadati; phylum Pseudomonadota; class Gammaproteobacteria; order Alteromonadales; family Shewanellaceae; genus Shewanella; species Shewanella piezotolerans. The sequence continues at coordinate 1,531,862 of NC_011566.1, read as the reverse complement.
TAGTCACTGACTGTCGGTTGAGATCCAAACTTAACATACATATCCGCATCACCCGTGCCACCTGCTGTTGCAAAGGTTAAGGCTGATACTCCAGCAGATACATTCATGCTAAAATGCACCTCTTCATCACGCTGACCTGAAGCTAGCTGACTAACGCCATTTTGCAGGCTATCATCAGTCACTAGGCTTGTTGGACGACAAGACGCTACATCATAGTCAACAACAATTGTTGCACCTGCAACGGCCCCAGTTAACTCTATATAGCCCCAGCTTTTCGCATCATCAGGAATCGTATAGAAGGCACATTGCTGGCCATCTTGGCTAGTTGATACGGCGCTGTAGTCTCCTGTATTAATATTCGGCCAGCTACCTGAGCCGAAGTAAATCAGCGCATCATCTGCCGCATTAACCATAGAGATAGCAACCGTTTGATGACGATTAACCAGCGCAATGGTTAAACTATCTTCAGTGCCAACACAAACGGGTACAGAGGCAATCAAGTCTCGTTCGTTTGCAGCAGGCTCAGTGCGACAAACATCAGTAAGCGGCGCATGGTCAATATTCACCTGGGTAGTGCTTGTTGCTGTCATGCCATCGTTATCTGTAAGTGTCAGCGTTACATCATAAATTCCAGGCTCAGCAAATTGATGCACTGGATCGGCCCAGTTACTGCTATTTCCATCGCCGAAATCCCAAGCATATGTCACGATCTGACCGTACTGATCATTAGAACCTGCACTGCTGAATCTTACGTCTGTATTCACCTGGACGTTGTTGTCCAATGCCGCAGAGACAGCAACAGGTGCCTGTGGCGGTGGTGCGATATTACTGCAGTTGTCAAAGGAACAGATGCCGCTCATTAACGCAACGTCCGCGCCATTAATGACACCGTCATTGTTCAAATCAAAGCTTGCATCAATTGCAGAACCTTGGCTGATTGCAGCTTGCAGTGCGTTGATATCATCGCTATCAACATTACCGTCACCGTCCATATCACCTACTGGTAAAATAGTGACTTCAACTGTACTAGAGTTTACTGCGCCGCCATTATCGGTCACTGTGAGTGTGACAAAATAGGTACCTGCATTGGCGTATACATGGTCAACGGTTGCGCCAGTGGTTGTTACACCATGGCCAAAGTCCCAAGTATATAAGGCAATATTGCCATCTTCATCGCTTGATTGTAGGCCATTAAAGTTAATGGCTTCACCCGCTACACCATTGTAGCTAGTGCCAGCGTTGGCAATTGGCAGCTTGTTGGGCTCTATCGGGGTCACGCCTTTATCGATATCGTAGTAGGCTCTGAATCTAACGGAATCATAATCATGGAATGGATCGATCATCACATTGACAATACCGCCACTCGTTAATTGACATAACTCAGTTTGTCCAGGTGCTTCCCATGGACGACAGTCGTATATTTCAGTCGACACTGCTTGGTTAAGGCTAACGTGAATATCTGGATCACCGTTGTAACCATTAACCAGCTCGAAGGTCACTAGCGAAGCATTCACTGGCACTTCAAATTGGTAAGTACGCGGTGTATCACCTTCAAATGACGATAAGGCTATTTCATCGTTAAGGTAGACACGATCGCAGTTTGAGCAAAGTGGCGCATCATTTGGCGATTGCTCGGTGATTATCGCCAACGTCGACGCTGTAGTGGATTCACCACTGTTATCAGTCACTGTTAGCGTCACATTGTATTCACCGGTATCTGTGTAAGTATGAGCGACTTCTTGTTCAGTGCTAACGGCACCATCACCAAAATCCCACTCATAGCTAACAATTTCACCATCAGGATCATTCGAACCTATGCTGCTAAATTCAATGGCATGGCCAACGGCCTCTAAGTACTTATTGCCATTAGTATTGGCATAAGGCAGCTGATTGCCTGTATTTGCTGTTTCATAATACACATGCAATGTCGCGTCAGTATAAGTGGCAAACGGATCGATCATCACATTGTAGGTGCCGCCACCGTCAAACTCACAAAATTCTGCTAGACCTTTCCAACTAAATGGACGACAGTCATAATTTTCTAATGAAACCTCTTGGTTACGGCTTACGTGCAGATCTAAATCGCCGTTAAAGTTTGGCACTCCTGATGCCATAACTGGACCATGGTAACCGCCCGGAACCATGATGACCGTTCGGGTAGCATCATCTGGCACTGTAAACTGGAAGTTATGCACTTTACCTGGACGATCTGTCCAAGCATTATCAGTTTTGTCAGCCTTTAAATTCTCAACTTTTAACAGCGTGTAACGACTTTCTCCCTCTTCAAGATAAGGATCGTTACCTTGAATAACTCTTAAACGTGAGTTTTCAAATTCAGTGAAAGCATGAATTGATGCGTAATAAGGTTGGTTGTAATCGGGTATATCTATCGACACAGACTCGGTCGAACCAGGGGAGTTAAAAGAGATATAGTCCGCATCCCAATTACCTGCTCCATCATGAGTTGGTTCTTCACCTTTTGATATGTACATATCGGGATCGGCTGTATGTCCGTCAAGGTGGAACAGAATGTTGGTCGCACCATGCGGTAAGTTGAATTCAAACGTTTCAATACCATCTAATGGCGCTGATATATTCTCAACCGTTTCTAATACTGTTCCTTCTGGCTCACTATCAACACCTGAGATCCCATCCCAATAGCGCTCAGAGTCACTTGTAAGTAACTCTAAGCCTGTGGCAATAAGGTTCTCATTTGACCACAGTGTTGACCGTGAGGGTCCATGCAAAGCAGCCGTCATACGCTGTACTTGATCTTGAGTGAACATGGCGTAATTGTCGGTATAGTGCATGAAGTTTTCTGTATTGGTCGGCTGACCTAGACAGTTTTTAGCATTTGCTTGCATCTGCGATGGCAAAGACATCTGTGGGGTATCACAGGTTTTATCACCGGTTGTGGCGCAAAATGCCTCATTGGTAATCGAACATGACTTGGTTTCGAAGGTATGAATGAGGTTCAGCCAATGACCAAACTCGTGGGTTAATACTGAACGGAAGTTCTCACTGGTATTAAGCCCGGTGTAATGTCCGTTATAAACCACTCGCGATGTGCCAGCGGTAGACATAGACACATCAGGATACCAAGCGATGCCCGAGTTATTACCAACATTGTCGTCATGTAAGTCATGCATTAAATACAAGTTCATGTATTTAAAGTTATCCCATGCATCACTGGCTATTTTGGCGTTGGTTTCACTGTCTCCATTACCGTAACCTGCTTGCTCATGATCATAACGAACAATACCGTTAGTACTGTGACCATTTGGGTCTTTCTTTGCCAGCACAAACTCAATATTTAAGTTTTCTCGAATGGCAGCAAACTGTGGTGAGACTTCAGGATCATCGATTGAAAGTCCTTGGAAGTCATCATTGAGCTTGCGGATCGCATCGTTGATTTTACTATCCGTCAAACATTTATCACTGTCATCGCTACAGTTATACATCTCACCATAAATGTGTACCACGACAGGAATGTAGTAGCGCCCCTCAACTGCAACACTGCCCTCAACCGCGCTGACAGCGTTAGTCTGTAACGATGAAATACCTGACGATGCCATTAAGGAGTTTGTCTGAAATGCTGCGCTCATACTGCGCATCATTGGTGATTTCTGCGACTTTGTTGCTCTTATTTGCTGTGCGAACTCTGTTTGCAGTTGATGCCAATCTTGGCCGTTATGGTCAGTACCGCAAGTTTCGCCATCATGTTTAGCGGCGACAGCGGCAAAGGGAAACTTGTCTGATTTTTGCGTAGTGATCTCTTTTTGACTCGCACCCGCTTGGGCGGCAAAGGTACTGGCAAAAAGAGTTAACCAACACAAGCGTGAGACACTTGTTTTTGATTTCATACTTTATCCTGTTCAATTTGTTGAGTGATTTTAAATTCCTGCTTTAGTAATAAGCTTGTAACTTTATTGTGATAAATTCATTACATTTCCATGCTGAAATAAAAAATACGCTAAAAACTCGACAGGCTCTTACTGCTTAACAAGTAAGCATTCCCAAATAACCTCCTGCACTTTCTAGGTAAAACATGCCCCAAACAGTGAAAACTATTAATAAAATCACCACAAGCAAGATAAAAGACCTTTATATTGATTTTGCAAGACTTTAATTTTTAATAAGTACTCTCAAATAGCATTGAAAATAGGACAAGAAATAATGCCAATTGCATTAAGTATTTGAGCAGTTCAGAACCCCTCAGTCTTTTCAATTCAAAGCGCATTGGTAAAGAAATGGTTATTCCCTTTTAAGCCAATGCAAAGCAAAAGTGGAAAGACTGAGGGGCTCACGTAGTGCGGGTTTCAAAACGCTGTATGGTCAAACTTTTAATGCAATTGATATAAAAAGGGCTTCCAATATTATTGGAAGCCCTTTTTATTTCTTACCTTATTAGCTTTAAAGTCGCTCTTTACTCTTCTCTATTTCAAGCAGTGCTAACATCAGTTCGCGCTCTTTAGGCGACAATGACTGCACAGCCTTTTTGACGTTTTTTTGGTAGCGAGCCAGGGTCACTTTATCGTTAGCAATTGCCATATCCAAGGTTTGTTCATACTTACTCAGCAGGCCATTTAACTTTTCTGCATTTTTCATGTTAGTCATGTGAGCGCTGTAGGCTAGATATAAAACGGCAGCTAGCGTGATCAGGCTAAACACATCAAATTCAAAAGAGAAACGCTTGCTCTTAGTTTCCGTTGTCATAATTATTGTTCCGTAATCATTGAAAGTTTAATTTTTATCATTTCAGCTTGCTTTGCTGCATCGCTTATTGCTTGGTGTTCTCGCGCATTAAAGAATTGAATGCAAGCAAATAAAACACCGACCATAAACAGCAGCACCAAATTCTTAGTCAGCCACTCTATAATCTTATTAGAAATACTCTTTATCATAGGACAGCCTTACATTTAGGAAGCTCTTGGTAATCAAAGAAATTGACATTAATCGAGTCACTGATCATCTGTGCATCAACGACACCGAGCACAAAACAGCGATACTTTTTATTGCGCTCCAATTCAAGCAAAATTAAGTTATTCTGCCCTTTGTTATTTAGAGTATTTAGCAGTGCTAAAGTAGATGCATTGCTATTAAGGTAAGCAGCCATATTCAATTCAAGCTTCTGCATTAAGGATTGTTTACCGATATTGCCTTGGCTTAATTGTAACCAATATTGTGGATCGTCATAATTAGAGGAGAACTCTTCAACCAAGCCTTTTACATCCGGTTTATAGAAAAACTTTTGATCTGCCAGCAAACCAATATCAGAATTTTGCATAAAATTAGGCATACTAACTGCGGCTACTTTCTCATTTTCTAGCCGAACCCCCATATACGCACCAACATTCATGTCTTGTTTAAGCACAGTAATATTGGTGTCGAAGGGTTTTATCACCTCACCAAGCCCGAGGCTTTTAGGCAAGAATGATAGCCAGTGATAGGCAAAGTCATCATAGCTTCTTAATAAATGCTCATCATGAACAGCAATAGCCTCACTTGGCGTATTTACGCTGTCGTCTGCTTGGTGTGGTGGCTGATATTTAATGATTTTACCGACGAGCCTAACAACCTTAAGATCACGGTAGGTTTGGAAAATACCATTTTCAATATCAAGTACATAACCAAAGCCGACAGTGAAAAACTTATCGAAAGGGTCAACCGTGCTAAACGCTTTTGCAAAGTTGCCCATCATAGTGTGATAAGCATTTTTATTCGTGATAGAAGCGCCTACAGGCAAGGCAAACGCCAATATACCTGCGAGCATTGCCAGCGTTAAATAGCCCTTATTCTTTGGCCATAAATACACAGCAAGCTTAATAAACAGTAAAAATATAGCTAATAAGCTTGCCGCTATACTCATAGGCGGAATAACCGCAAGCTTAACGGCATCTTTACCTAGCATGAACATGCTCCCGCCTGGCGAAAATGCCGCAGTGGCAGCTGTAGAGGTCACCATTTTGATAAAGGAGATATTGTCCTGCTTGTTAAGCCACAATTTCTTATATTTACGCTCAGATATACTGGGGCTAAATTCTGCTAAATAATAACTACCAAGGGTTTTCTGGGCGTATTGAGTCACTTGTGGCAAGCGGGCAAAACCAACTCTATCTATACGAGGCTTAGCTACTGCAAAGCGTGAGCTTTTACGGTACTCATCCCAAAGCGCTTTGGCACGCCCCTTATATTTAGCCTCAATCGCTTTATGCAAGGCTCTTTCATCATTAAAGCTCCAGTTATCAGCAACCTTAACGCCTTGTTCTTTAAATTGGCCAAGCGCTATTTTTAATGCCTGAGTTGACTGATTGTATTCCTCATACTCCATATCTTCTGGAATACCATATACGCGGTGAATATAGTTGATACGGCCACGCTCAAACATTGCCATGAGGTAATACTTGGACTTAAGCATCTTAGCAACAGTGATATCATCAGCAGTTAGATAAACACCGAACGATTCACCCGTGTCATATTTAAGCGTCGTTAAGTACTGAGCAAAATCGACTTTAAGTTGTCGGCGGCATGCTGAATTACAGTTTGAGCTAAAGTAATCATCTTTTACTGAGCTATAACCTTTTCTAATGGCATTAGTAGAATCCTCAGCTACCTCTTTTTTATAGTTGTCAGCATCTAAAAGCGCTTGCGAATAACTTTTCCAATGATTATTTATTTTATCGTTGGCTTTATTTTGTAAAGCCACTCGCTCGCGCTCAATCAGCGAGTAGTTATTCTCTTTCTTTAGTGCCTCAAGGTAGTCTTTGCTCGCCTTTTGGTAACTTGCCAACTCCTGTTTATAAGTGCGGTCAAATTGCCTAATTCGAGGAATAGCATCTTTAATGAAATACTCCTCTTGGCGATTAAGTAAGAATTGATCGGCCATATTCTCTAAGTTTGATTCAATCAACTGATTAAACCCGCTCGAGAAATAAGCCAAAGATGGAATAAGCGCGACCATCAAATCTCTACGCTTAGGGTCACTAACAATTTCATCAAACTGAGGGAAACCCTCAATTGCGACGGTTTCAGCTAAGTAAGCCTCTTTATAGACAATGGCTCGTACTGCGCCCAATTTCTTATCATTTGAAGTTGTATCTACAATGCCATCGACCGCAATTCTCAGACAAGGAATAATCAACGCCCAAACGATAACTAATAATAATGGACGAAAAATCCCGTTTATAAGGCGAGCAGTTTTAGGTGTTAATGTTGTATTTGAGGTTACTTTTTGGCTTTTATCACGAATAAGTAAATTAAACTGTTTGGCTGGGATAAAAGTAGCAACAGCCAGTGCTAAACCAAAACCAGACAGCGTCCGGCCAAATAACTCCAGTCGCTCAGCAGTTATTCGATGCTCACCAAAAACAGCCTGAATAGGCTGGGCATACATATCAATCAATAAAATGTTTAGCGATAACTCTAAACAGACATAAACGGTAAATAGCCCAAGCAACATCCAGATTTTTGCATGGTTTGACAACTTGCTTTGCTTCATTTCTGTTTCTTCATAATGTATTTTTGAGTCGTGATGACCGTGTCGCCATCTTGTTGTCTGTCTATGCAGTACTGATAATCTTCATCACCTTTTTTGAGCAAACTGCAGCGATTACTTAGTGGTTTGTTACCCACACGGTAACTGAGTTGCTGGTTATTAATGCTGAGATATTTTCCCTCACTAAGTAGCTGTTGCTGCTCAGGTAAACGGTTAAAATCGGCATTGGTTGGCAAAATACTGGCCAGTAAAACGGTATCGACTTTAAGTGGCGCAGCCGTTACCTTTTGCGTTGGCGACAAAATGGCATGCTTATTAGCCTGCATGCAGGCTATTAACGGTTGAGAATCGACAACTATGGCTATAGGGTCTGCAACATCAAAGCTATCCATGGTCATTACCATACGTTTACGCGCCTCAGAGGTTTGCTCCGTCGTTGCGATAAAGCCATAGGATTGCGAAGCCGTGGTGGATAGTGGTTCAACAGCTAAATTATTCACTAAGGCAAGGTGATGTTTCGCGACGATAAATTGCAGTCTATGACCTAAAAAAAGCGATTTAGCGGTTTGAACTAAATCAATCAAGCTGGAGTTATCAAGGCCGGGTTCAGGCCTAATCATGATTGTGTCATGGCGCATCACTTTCGACATTAGGCTTGCTGCTATTTTTGTCAGCTCCTGTTGATTGCCGATAGTTGAGAAGTCATTATCTGTATCGACCACCAGCCAGTTTTGGTTGACCCGTGCGACATCGATATAAAAGCCTGACAGTAGATCTTGATGTTTGCCTATATACTGAGGAAGAGTGGTTTGAGTGATACGATAGAAAAGCGCCGCATTACAAACACTTTGATTAATAGGTAATATCTGACCTGCATCAGTCACGCTTAAGTTTCTATACTTTAGCGCTTTTTGTAACTCGCTGTACTGGGAAAAATGACTTGCGTGAGCAGACAATAAACTGCTAACAGTCATCGCGCTGGTGTATTGGTCTGGTCTTTTATCTACCGCACAGCCCCAAAGTAAAAATATGAGCAGACCATATAACCCAATTGTCCTTAGTAACGACACAAAAAATCCTTCTTAAGTTTTATTTTGGAAAAGTAATACACCTATAAAAACATTGCAACTAATTGTAATGAAATGAGGGTTTTAAGTATAAAAAATGTGCACACCCTCCCCCGCTATATAACAACTACCATTAAGCTCTGTAGTGGAAATCATTAAGGCAGATAAGGCCTACACCTTCTGCCACTAATTCGCGTTTCTCGATCAAGATGTCGTAAATCTTCAATAAGCTAAAGGCAGCCATTGCTATGATGTCGCAGCTAATCGTTTTAATCACAGAGATAATGGCCAATGATAGAAGTATTTACCCAAGACAAAATGACGTCAGTGCTCGATATATGGCTCGAAGCATCGATTAAAGCCCATGACTTTATGCCTGCTAATTTCTGGCAGTCTCAAGTTGATGCGATGCGGGATATCTATTTGCCAGCTTCGCTGGTCTATACCTTTGAGAAAGAGGCTAAAACGGTCGGCTTTTACGCGCTATACGAGAACACTTTAGCTGCTATTTTTGTCACACCGAATGAGCAAGGTAATGGTATTGGAACGCAGTTATTGGCGCATGCTAAAACCCAGCGAGATAACCTGACACTCAATGTGTTTCAAGACAACCTAGCAAGTTTTAGATTCTACCTATCTCAAGGCTTTGTGGTAATCAATGAGGGAGTCGATGAGCACACAGGTCATCAAGAGTACACCATGAGTTTACAGTGTCTTCACACAGACAAATAAGAAAAGAGCCCTGTAGCGGGCCCTTAGTGAATGAATATATCTCACAAGTTTACCGTCAATATTAACCCTTCAATTTAAACTGCGCGGTTAACGAGCTTAGTTGCTTTGAAAGCTGATCGATATGTTCGCTTGCCGCCGCAACTTGTTCAGAACCCGCTGCATTTTGCGCCGCTGTATCGTTAATTGCCGTGATACTCTGGCTTATCTCCTGTGCAGCTAATGATTGCTGCCCTGTGGCTGCCGCAATCTGCTCTGCATTGGCAGAGATACTGACCATCTCTTCCATTGCAAGCTGGATAGACTCTTTGCTGCTAGCGGCAGATTGAATCGTCTTTTGGGTGTGTTCGCTGCTTTGCTTCATCACCGCAACGGCATTTTGTGTGTCTAACTGAAGTTGTGCAATCATCTCTTCAATATCGGCAGTTGAGAGCTGTGTTTTCTGCGCTAATTGACGGACTTCATCAGCGACGACGGCAAATCCTCGTCCTTGCTCACCAGCCCTGGCAGCTTCAATGGCGGCATTGAGCGCCAATAGATTAGTTTGCTCAGAGATCCCTCTAATCACTTCCAAAATAGAGCCTATACCTTGGCTTTTTGACTCAATTTCAGCAATCACTTCAGTGGCAGTCCCTACTTCATCCACTAACTCATGAAGCTCTGCAATTGTATTGCTAACATTGTGACTGGCAAGCTTTGACGTCTCAGTAGCATTACTTGACAAGTCAGCCACTGAACGAGCATTTTCTGACACACTTTCTATGGTTTCTGACATCTCATACATAGCAGATGAAACCGTTTCAATGCTCGCTTGCTGCTCTTGTAAGCTAGCACTAGCTTGCACACTGGTACTACTGGTTTGCTCTGCAGCGCTTGATAACTCCGAGGTAACATGAGTCAAAGATCCCATCATTCGAGTCAAGCCCTGTGTCATTGAAACCATCGACGCGTATACGCCTGTACGGTTAGCACTGCGATTAAACTGAGTCGTCAAGTCGCCCTCAGCAATCTTCCGAGTTAAAGATTCCATCTCTGCGGGTTCCCCTCCTATTGGTTTAAGTATCGATTTTGCAATAAAAAATGTCACCAAAATGATCCCTGCAATTGTCAATAAACAGATAATAGCGATGATAGTTTGCAAATGGTTTAAAGCAGCAAAAGCTTCCGACTCATCAATTTCTGCCAATAACACCCAAGATAAGCCAAGAAACTCCAATGGAGTGTAAGATGATAAAACTGGATTACCGTTATAGTCGATAACAATATCGGTACTAGAATGACCTCTAAAGCCTGCGCTAACCGCCTCAGTTTGTACGCCATTATCGCGCACATTTCCTGCAAAACTTGCTACAACTGAGTGCCCAATAGGATCCAAGAAAGAGTCTGAGCGCATCTTGAAATCATCACCAACAAGATAGGTTTCACCGGTATCCCCCATCCCCTGACGAAATTGCATAATTTGGTTTATTTTTTCTATGGAAAGCTGCAAAGCAATCACCCCGATCACCTTACCGTTCACCTCTATCGGTTCGGCGATAAAGCTCGCGGGTTCATTATTGCTGGGGGCATAAGGTGCAAAATCTTCGATCTCTACCTTTTGGCTCAAACTCACTCTTTGGAATAATCGCCCTAAACCAGACTGACTGTAAGGGCCCGTTTTTAGGTTGGTTTTATAGTCAGACTCCTTTGCGACGGTGTAAAATACCTCGCCAGATTTATCAATAATAAATAGGTCGTAATAGTTATACTCTCTGATAAAAGACTCAAAGAAACCATGTTTCAACTGTGCCAATAACTCAGGCCTCAGCTCTGAATCCAGTTTCAGGTTATCCGCCCATACGTTGTTTATTAAGGCGAGATCTTTTTGAGTTTGAAGGAAGTAATCTTCCAACTGATTTTTCTTTATCTCTCGCATTGAAGTTAACTGGTCGTAAGCTTGCTCTTCTATACTGCTACTGGCGATATACAGGGAAAAAAACGCTATGATGGCGGCGGGAACCATCCCCAATAAAACAAACGAATATAATAATTTGTATTTTAATGTCATAAAAAGCTCTTGAGTTATCATTGCATAACTGCTTATTTTTGTTAGCAATAAAAATGTAACAACGAAAAAACTAAATGATAAAATCGATACGGCGCAAAATTGCACATAATATCCACTGTAATATTATTGTAACGTGACAGCGCTTAAAAGTGGACTCACTTAAGCGGATGTTAAGAAAATGTACACTTAATAGCGTGTAAAGGTGATTTATAAGTAAGTTTATCTAAATAGTCACTAAATCTACGCTAAAATCAGAGTAATTCACTCAAGTATTTTGTCGTTTTCTTGCAAAGACAGCCAAACCTTAAAGAAGTCCCGCACCATTTTTAAACAGTCATTGTGATCCATACTGTTTTTACCGTTTTGTGGTCAACGCGATAATTAAAGCCTTAGCTAGCGCCCCTATGATGAACCATTTAAATGTTGCCATTTATGCCGCTAGTGACAGTTTTACGTATATAATGTCGAGCACTGCATGTTTAGCAAAATGAATTCAACAGAGAGGCCGTGTGTCAGACACCTATATTCCGTTAGAACAATACAAACGTAAGTGGATTTTCAACCACAAAGACTTACCGGTTACCGATGAAGATAAAGCGCTGATTAAGCCACTGTCACAAAAAGCATCTATGGAAGTTTGGAATAAGTGGATCAGCAGTAAAAGCAGCTATGCAGAACAATTTGGTAAGGGCGACTGGGCCGCTAAAGATAGTGCTTGGAGCGATACTGAACATTGGCAAAGTGCTTGGGACAGTGAAGAAGCCGCTATTCCAGAGCCAATAGCGCTGCACATTGATTGGCAAGATGCTGCTAAAGTTTACTTTTGTTATGAAAAATACCAAGTCATTGAAACACGTTGGGATGTCTTTGTCAGGAACTGGAAGTGCTTCCTGTTTTTTGATGATGGTCCATTGCTCATTTCACCTAAGCAAAAGCAAGCAATCATGTTTTTACAGAGCGGTCAATACAAGCTTGGATCTCGCGGCTAACGCACACCTAATTGAGGTTATTATGAAATTTGTTTCTAGAATAGCGCTTGCTGCAGCGCTGCTTCTCCCCCTTAGCTTACAAGCTAAAGAGGTATCAGGTGTTCAACTTGAAGACTCTGTGAGGCTAAACGAACAAACACTGGTATTCAATGGCGCGGGGGTTCGCAGTAAGTTTTTTATCGATCTCTATGTAGGCAGCCTATATCTTCCCCAAACTCTCGATAACACCGCTGCCGTTTTGTCGGCCGATAGCGCAGCCGTAAGATTGAACATTACTTCAGGGATGATCACCGCCGAGAAAATGGCCGATGCGATTAACGAAGGATTTGATGATGCAACTGATGGCAATACTGCACCAATCCAAAATCAAATAGACCAGTTTATGGGATTGTTCAGCGACGAAATCGTTGAGGGCGATCAGTTCACCCTGTTGGCAAGTAAGGATCTTGGGGTTACTGCATTTAAAAATGGTACCGCTCAGGCAACCATTACTAGCGAGCCGTTTCGTCAAGCGTTGTTAAAGATATGGTTAGGTGATGAACCTGCCCAAAAAAGCTTAAAGAAAGCCATGTTGGGCAAGTAATATCTTTCAAACGAATCGGGTTTAAAATTTGTAAGTGAGATCCAAGGCCAATGCGCCTTGGTTTTCAATCTCTTCTTTACTATTTTGCGGATTCAATTCAAGTTCACCATTAAAAAAGTATCCAGCGTATCCGTTAACGCTAAATGATGAGTTAACCTTCCAACCGACGCGTGCAAAACTAACCCATTCATCAATTTCAGCGGTCTCTTCATCATCAGCTATCAAGAAGCGGTTGGTTCTTTTAGATGTTCCTACACCAAAATCCCAGTCAGGGTTCATGGCATAGCTCAATTCAAGACCTGCTGGGCCACTAAACCCTGCTGAGAATGGATTGCCTAACTTAAGCTTTTCAGTAATTTGCCAGTTAACAGCGATAAAAGGCACCGTTCTTACCTCATCAATATCATTTAGGTAACCGACGCCAAAACCAATCATATTGCCAGAACCAAAACGGTACATTGCTGATAAAAATGCACCATAACTTTGCGCATTGCTCAAAGATGCATTGTCTGACGCAGCGTACTGGATCTTAGGAGCTAACATGAACATCCAATGCTCATCTGGTCGATAAGACAAAGAAACACTGGCGCGGTACCGTTCAATCTTGTCCCAAGTCTGTTGACTCGCAATACTAGTAGATGTCCAGTCATAATCGAGGTTGTCGTAACCAAGCTTTGCAGCAATCATCCACTGCTTATTCAGTGGCATCCCCGTTTTCAGATCAAACATCCACTGATCACGCTGTAGTTCATTGCCCTGCTCACCCACAGCCGCAGTGCCTGTCGCTATTCGAGATACGCTAACACTTAATGGTGAATACTGTTTGCCCGGTTTGGCATGTACATATGATGAAAATGCCATAGTGGAGAGAACCATTGAGGTTAGTAATATCGGTTTTATTTGCATGCTAACTCCATTAGCGGAAAAGGAGACAATCTATAATTGTTATTCTGACTCTAACTTACGTTTGTTAATGAAAATAGGATCACTTTGTAACAGAAAAAAAGTTAAAACTTAATTTGTCTTATAAGCACTTAAGAACATTTCAACGCTACCGCTAAGATATTCCTCTCTGTCAGGCAATAGTTCAGTAATATCCAGCCCTAACTCCTGCTTCATTCGCATCTCACCAAACATCAATAAGCAAAAGCGAACAGCACAATGGTGAGGGTTATCAAACTGGTAATTCCCTAATTCAGCCACCTTAATAAAATAGTCACTTAACAAGCCCAATATGTTCTCAGGGCCTGCACTATAAAATAATTTGGAGATCTCTGGATGAGTATCAGCTTGCGACACACAGGCTTTAAACACGGTAATCGCTTCAGGACTGGTGATCACTTCGCCAAAGTGTTTAGCAAACATGGCTAAGGTGGTTTCCGGTGTCGATGGATCGGCCAACATTTCATCGTTAACCCCGTGCATAATGCATTTGGATTCTATCGATGCCACAAACAGGTCATCTTTACAGCCAAAGTGAGAATACACAGTTTGCTTAGACACCCCAGCAAGCTTCGCCACCTCATCCATACTGGTGTTCGGAAAGCCTTGTTCACAAAAAAGCTCTTTAGCCGCAAGTAAAATTTGGTCTCTTTTTTGCTCGCTACGGCTCATCACAGGTGTATTCATTGGCATTTACGCTCTTTTTAGGCTGCTGAAAAATATCAGTTAAGCTATTTAATCACAAAATGGACTGGACAGTCTAGTTCTTACAAAATAGACTAGACAGTCTAGTTTAACGTTTCCTTTACGCTGTGTTAACCATTAACTTAACTCAAACGGATTTTATAAAATGGATATTATGAGAGTTTTAACTCGTCGTAGGCTTATCGCAAGCATAGTTGCTGTTAGCTTTTTAACTGCATGCCAAGATGCTCCCGTTGCCGTCTTAGATACCCCGAGTTATCAATCCGTGAGTAGTAGTGAATTAGTAGCCGAATCTTCTTACCCCTACTCGCAAGAATTTTCAGGCACTATCCGCGCAGGAAACACCACTGGCGTGGGTTTTGAGTTAGCAGGGAAAATTAATGCGCTGTTGGTCGACAGTGGAGATACTGTCGCCAAAGGGCAATTGTTAGCACAACTAGACACCCGATTATTGCAGGCGGAAAAGAGAGAACTCAACGCCAGTCTTGCACAAAATAAGGCTGATCTAGACTTAGCGACTGCAACCTTAAATAGAAGCTTAAAATTAAAGAAACAGGGCTACGCTTCAGAGCAGCAACTTGATGAGTTAAAAGGTCAACTAAGCAGTTTGCAAGCAGCCAAAAGCCGTTTAATAGCCTCTTTACAGGCCAATCAACTCAAGATACAAAAGTCAGATCTGCTAGCTCCCTTTAATGGCAGCATTAGTAAACGTCGCCATAACCTCGGTGAAGTGATCGGTTTGGGCAGTCCTGTATTTACTTTAGTTCAGCACAACAATGTACAAGCCTATATTGGCGTTCCTGTTGCTGTATCAAACAACTTAAGCAGTGGCAAAACCGTTAATTTACGCGTTAGAGATAAGTTCTACCAAGGTATAATTGCCGGTATAGGCGCCGAGTTAGACCCAGTTACTCGTACAGTAGAACTTCGAGTGACACTGCCGAAAGATGCGGAGGTCATCAATGGTGAGCTCAGTTATTTCAGTTATCAACACGATATTGAGACTGCTGGTTATTGGGTGCCAATATCAGCGCTAACAGATGGCGTGCGTGGACTATGGAACATTTATGTCATAACCCAAGATAGCCAGCAGCGTGATAGGGTCGAACGCAGAGATGTCGAGATCATCTATACCTCAAAAGACAAAGCCTTTATCAATGGTGCTATCAGTGCTAACGAAACCTATGTCGACCAAGGCTTACACAAGTTAGTTGCTGGGCAAATAGTCACTCGCCAAACTAGCTTAGCAACGAGGTAGTCGAAATGGTTAAAGCATTAGTTGAAAATGGCCGCTTAATTAGCTTGGTCATCGCACTGTTATTAGTTGCTGGCCTAGGGGCAATATCTAGCCTTCCACGAATGGAAGACCCCGATATAACCAACCGCTTTGCCTCTGTTATCACTCACTACCCTGGTGCCTCTGCGGAACGTGTTGAAGCACTGGTCACTGAAGTATTGGAAAGTGAGCTACGCCGCCTAGAAGAATTAAAGCTGGTGCAATCAACATCACGCCCAGGGATCTCGGTCATTCAACTTGAGCTTAAAGATAATGTGCTAGAAACAGCGCCAGTTTGGTCACGCGCTAGAGATATGGTCTCTGATGCAAAAAGCCTGCTGCCAACCTCAGCCCAGAACACTATTCTCGATGATAAAGTTGGCTACGCGAATACCGCTATTCTAGGCATTGCTTGGCGTGGAGAAGGCGCTGTCCGCACCGACATGTTAAACCGTTACGCAAAAGAACTTCAAAGTCGACTTCGACTGCTAAATGGCACTAATTTTGTCAAACTTTATGGCCAACCCACTGAGGAGATCTTGGTTCAACTTGATGGCCATAAAGTTAATCAACTGCAATTGACCCCCAAAGGAATAGCTCAAATATTGCAGAACGCTGACGCGAAAGTAGCTGCTGGCGAGATTAACAACAATAATTTTAGAGCGCTGGTAGAAGTCTCTGGCGAACTTGACTCCATGGCTCGCGTTAGGGAAGTACCTTTAAAAGTCACCAACAGCGGCCAAATCATCCGTTTAGGCGATATTGCAGCCATTAGCAGACAACCGAAATTACCAGCCACCAGCATTGCCTTGGTTGAGCAGCAGCAAGGGGTGATGGTTGCAGCCCGTATGCTCAACAATACTCGCGTGGATCTCTGGCTTGAGAAAGTGCGCCTTGTTGTCGATGAAATGCAAGCAGGGATCCCCGCTAATATAGAAATTGAATGGCTATTTGATCAAGAGCATTACACGACAGATCGACTCAGTGGGTTGGTTGGAAGCCTATTACTTGGTTTCGTGATTATTCTTGCAGTATTGATGCTAACCCTCGGCCTCAGAAATGCCATTATTGTCTCTCTTTCACTACCACTCACTGCACTATTTACTCTCGCCTGCATGAAGTATATCGGCTTACCGATTCATCAAATGTCAGTCACCGGTTTAGTGGTGGCCCTTGGGATCATGGTCGATAATGCCATTGTTATTGTTGATGCTATTTCTCAACGACGCCAGCAAGGGCAAGACAGAATTCGCGCCGTGAAAGAGACGCTACAGCATTTGTGGCTACCACTAGCAGGCTCTACCATTACCACCATGTTAGCTTTCGCACCGATTGTATTGATGCCTGGCGCTGCGGGGGAGTTTGTTGGTGGTATCGCGATATCAGTCATGTTTGCCCTGCTCGGTTCATTTATAATCTCTCACACCATTATCGCTGGGCTTGCGGGTCGTTTTGGCGTCGATGGAAACGGGACACACTGGTACCACCATGGTATTAAACTGCCCATATTGAGTAACGCCTTTAAACGCAGTTTGTCCTTTGCACTGTCTCGTCCACTGCTATCAGCCGTTGTCATCGGTGTTCTACCCATTATGGGCTTTATTGCCGCAGGCAAGATGACCGAGCAATTCTTTCCGCCTTCAGATAGAGATATGTTCCAAATTGAAGTTTATTTAGCGCCCCATGTCAGTGTCGACAATACTCGTATTCAAGTGGAGTTGATGGACAAGGAGCTAAGAAAAACAGACGGTATAACCCGTATAGATTGGGTGATTGGCGGTAATGCCCCTTCTTTTTACTACAACTTACTGCAGCGTCAGCAAGGAGCCAGTCATTATGCCCAAGCGATGGTAAAGGTCAGTGATTTTGATACTGCAAATAGGCTCATTCCACAACTGCAAGAATCGCTCGACATCGCCTTTCCACAAGCACAGATCATTGTCAGAAAGCTTGAGCAAGGCCCCCCGTTTAATGCCCCTGTCGAATTGAGGATTTTTGGCCCCAATCTCGACCAGCTGAAATTGCTCGGTGAACAAGTCAGAAAGGTGCTCAGTGACACCACTGATGTTATTCATACTCGCGCCACATTAAGTGCAGGTGCTCCTAAGGTTTGGTTACAGGTCAATGAAGATGCAAGCTTGATGAGCGGTTTGTCATTAACCGATATCGCTAAGCAAGTTGAAATGGCCACCACCGGCATTAATGGTGGCAGTATTCTAGAGCAAACAGAATCTCTACCTATCAGAGTACGGTTGTACGACAGTACCCGCGAAGAACAAACAAAACTATCTGGATTAATGTTGGTGTCGGGCAATGGTAATGGTATTCCATTATCCGCCATATCAAGCAACAAAATTGAAGTTAGCCGCGGAGCAATCCCCCGCAGAGACGGACAAAGAGTCAACACAATTGAAGCATACATCACCAGCGGTGTCTTGCCGCAAGAAGTACTCGAACGCGCTAAAGACAAGCTAGATGCTATTGCGTTACCTGGAGGCTATCGCATTGAGATCGGCGGCGAAAGCGCAAAACGTAATGAAGCGGTCGGCAATTTGATGTCCAATCTCGTGTTAGTGGTCACGCTACTCTTTGCCACTGTAGTGTTGTCATTCAACTCATTTAGACTTACCGGCATAATACTATTTAGCGCGATGCAATCGGCTGGGCTTGGATTACTTGCCGTCTATACTTTTGGTTACCCGTTCGGTTTTACCGTCATTATCGGCCTGCTTGGATTGATGGGACTTGCAATTAATGCTGCGATTGTCATTTTAGCTGAGCTAGAGGAGGTTCCGGCCACTCGAGAAGGTGATACCAATGTGAATGTTGATCTTGTCACCAGCTGCGGCCGTCATATCGGTTCTACCACCATTACCACTATAGGTGGCTTCCTGCCATTGATTATCGCTGGCGGCGGATTCTGGCCTCCCTTTGCAATAGCGATTGCAGGCGGAACACTGCTAACAACGCTGCTATCGTTAGTATGGGTGCCAACTATGTATCATTTAATCATGCGACCCAAAAAAGACGCAGGTGATGAAAAACCACAAACTTTAGACACTTTTGCACAAACTTAATACCAATTGTATTAAGTTTGTGCAGATTAAACTCCAACAAAAATTCAACATAAAGCCCTCTCTTTAGAGGGCTTCCTTACATTACACCCACCTGATATACACTCGAAAAATTAATAAGTTACGTAAAATTAACTGCTGAAGAAAACTAATTATTAGCATTTAGAGCTAAATTCGATAACTAATAGACCTATATCAAATTTATTGTCTGTAAATTCGATTAAATTAACCGCTACTTCCTACTAATAGCTAAAACCTATCATGAACTATAAAAACTGGCCGGTGGCCAAACAAATCGGATTGGTCGCTTTTATTCTTACCATTATCATTTTCGGCATATTGGGCAGCATCTCCTACATGTCGGCCTCAAATGTTCTCACAGAAAAAGCAGAAACTGCACTGCAAGCACAAATGCATGGCACCGCAGATCTTATCGAGCTGCAATACGATAGTTTACTAGCGCTTGCCCACCGTAACGCTGATGTTTTTAGAGCCATGTATCCAGGGAATTTTCATAAGCCAGATAGAACGGTCCGAGTCATGGGCAAATCAACCCCTGCACTTGTTCATGAGCGTGAACAGATAAACTCTTCAAAAAGTAAGGTTGATCGTTATTCAAAGCTAACAGGCGGTAACGCAACGGTATTTGTAAGGGATGGCGAAGATTTTATGCGTATCGCCACCTCCTTGAAAAAGGCTGATGGCAAGCGAGCGCTCGGCACCCATCTTGGAAAAAGCCATCCAGGTTACCTAACCTTACTTAATGGGCAGGTTTACGAGGGCTATGCTCGTCTCTTTGGTAAAGACTACATGACCGTGTACCGCCCAATAAAAAGCGCCTCTGGCAAAGTTATCGGTATTCTCTATATCGGTTTTGATATCAGTGCGTCGTTAACACAGCTACGTCAGGCAACTAACAGTTTACGGCTAGAAGAGTCTGGTAGCTTCCTCATTATACGTAAATCAGACAATACTATCGTGGCGCACCCGGGAAATGAGGTCGGTATTGAAATCAACAGTCAGGTGCTTAACGGGATCACTGTTGAACAGGCGTTAATGGATAAGGGCTCATTTGAGTACCGCAATAATAACGGTGCGATGTCCTACGCTTATACTCTTAATATCCCTGGTTGGAACTGGGCACTCGTTGGTCAAGTGCCAATGAAAGAGCTTAACGAAGAGAGCGGCCAGCTACTAACTATAAATGTTACCGTGAGTATTATTGGTTTGCTGGTTATTACTCTACTGCTGTCATTAATCTTACTGAGAACACTAAAACCTCTTAGCGCGTTGGAAGTGCAACTAGAGAACTTGGGCAAAGGCGATCTTTCGCAGTCTTTTGCTCAAACAGATCCAAATTCAAAAAATGAGGTCGATCAGATCACCCAAAGTGCGTCTCGCATGGCAACAAACTTAAGAGAGCTAATTATTTCGCTGCAGCAATCAGTGACCTCTTTGCAAGCGCATTCGATGCAAACTCAAGAAACCGCAAGATTGAATGGCGAAGAGTCGCAGGCGTTAATGGCGCAAACCGATCAAATAGCCACCGCTATCGAGGAGATGTCTGCATCGGTTCGTGATGTCGCGAATCATGCAAGTGAAGGCGCAAACATGAGTCAGCAAGTTGATGTAGCAAGCCAAGACGGTAAGCAACATTTGGAGCAATTATTACATGGCTTAGAAGCACTGAGCCAGCAGTTAGCAACCAGCCATACGAGTGTCGAACTTGTTAGTAAAGAAAGCATCGCCATTAGTCAGGTCACTGAAGTCATTAATAGTATTGCTGAACAAACTAACTTGCTCGCACTCAACGCCGCCATTGAAGCGGCTCGCGCGGGTGAACAAGGTCGTGGTTTTGCAGTTGTTGCCGATGAGGTTCGTACCCTAGCCCAACGAACACAAACCTCAACCTCTGAAATATCGCAAACCATTGCTCAACTGCAAACTCAGGTTAAAGCGACTGCCGACCAAATGAACCAAAGCAATGAGCTTGGTGATCGCTCTGCAATACAGGGCAAAGAAGCTACAGAGCTATTAATCACTATTACCGAAAGTATTGGTGAACTTGCAACAGCCTCAAGCAGTATTGCCAGTGCTACCGAGCAGCAAAGCGCTGTAGCTGAAGAGATCACTCGAAACCTACACCAGATCACTGAGCTGGCTAGAGATGGTGAACAGCGCTCAGGTGATACCGTGGATTCAGCAGAAAGCCTTGCTATTATCGCCAATGATATCAAACAAAAAATTAGTGTATTTAAGGCCTAGCGTATTGCTACTGGCCCTATAATCACCCGATAACCAAGGGCTATAGTTCATCGCCAGCAGCCTAAAGGCAACAGCATCATTTCTGTTGCCTTTTCTTTTGAATAACTGTCGACAGTGTTCAATCATCTCTCAACACCTTTCAAAGTAAAATATCCATTTAATCCCTGCGACAGAAGATGCTATCGTAACTAGTTGATTCCAATCAGTATGAAGAATTGACATCATCAATACGATAGATTAACAAGGAGTGTTAATGCCAGATTTACATTTTAAAGATAAGTCCCCGTTCTACTTGAAGATGCTCGTTTAATACCAATTGCATTAAGTATTTGGCCAGTTCAGAACCCCTCAGTCTTTTCAATTCAAAGCGCATCGGTAAAGAAATGGTTATTCCCTTTTAAGCCAATGCAAAGCAGAAGTGGAAAGACTGAGGGGCTCACGTAGTGCGGCTGAGGTTAAACAAATTGGCAAACGCTGTATGCTTCGCTATGGGATTTGGATATACGACTAAATGGTCTATTTTGTTCCATACAAAATAAGGCATTCCGGCCCTCCTTGGCGGTCAGATTTAGGAGGTACGAGACCAAGGATGGTCGAAGGTAGAATAATGCAGGAGCAATTATCGAGAGCGAAGCAGGATGCCAGAGCCGAGAATAACTATTAGCTCAAACCCCACTACTTGCCTACAGCGTTTTGAATTCCCGCTGAATGGTCAAACTTTTAATGCAATTGGTATAAGAGGCATTGTGCCAGTTCAATTCTAGGCGCATTGACATAGAAATGGTTATTCCCTTTTAAGTTATTGCAACAACGAAGTGGGTTGGCACAAAGCCTTCTTGGATGGGCGTTTCTTATATAAAAAGCATGGACTTTACTCTGTGTTATTAATTTTATTAAGGGAACTACCATTAATGGCAATCAATGCCTCGCCTACATGGATGTAGGTGCTTAGGTTCAGCATGGAGCAATGAACCTGTGATTAAAGCCTATTAAACTCCCACTGAATCCTGCATCTTCAAGTAGCACGGGGATACTAGTGACCATATTCTGTTGGAGCGCCAGCTTTACCCTTGTCAGCATAACAAGTTATAACTACCTCAACGCCGAGCTGAAATTCGATAGTCTGTTGGTTCATATAGGTGCTTCTGTCATGCTATTTTGTGCCGGCTTATTGCCAAAGATGTTCTTTATCCCCTTAAAACAGATGCTAAGCAGTACCTTGAAACCATTTTTGCTCTCACCTAAAAGCCACCTGTACTTAACTTATCTCGGCATATTCATCACAGCGATTAGAATCGTTTTGCAGACCTTACGTTTTAGCAGTTTCTAACTTCATGGATAAAACCCCAAAGAGTCGACTTATTTTAGAGTGAAGCCATAGTCAACAAAAAGCCCCCGCAATTGCGGGGCTTTATCAGTACGTCATTGAGCTAGAAATTAATCTTCAGACTCAACTTCACGATCCATATTCTCTGTATTTTCAAGCCAAAGTGCATTGATAATACCGAAGGAGCAGGCTAACAATACGCCTAAAATCCAAGCAAAATACCACATAGTTTAAGCTCCTTATTAGTAGAGTGAAGTCTTATTCTTTTCAATGAACTGACGCGACAAGCGACCAAACATCTTCAAGTAAGTCCAAACAGTGTAGCTCAATACAATCGGTACGAAGATGATTGCAGCCCACGTCATAACGGTTAGCGATACTTCACTCGCCGTCGCATCCCACATAGTCAAACTCACGTTTGGCTCAAGTGACGACGGCATAACAAATGGGAACATCGCTGCGCCACACGTTAAGATAACAGCAGCAATACCTATTGAGCTAAAGAAGAACGCAAAACCTGAACGATTCATGCGGCTTGATAGCAGTACCAAGATAGGCATCAGTAAACCCAATACAGGGAACAGCATAGTCACTGGATACTTATCGTAGTTCACTAACCATGCGCCAGCTTCAATAGCCACAGTCTTCAACGTTGGATCTGATAAACCAGCCGTGTCGATAGCAGAGGTAATCACATAACCATCAATACCGTTGATTAACCATACGCCTGCAGCACCAAAGAACACAAACAACAGTACAGACAATAGTTGTGACATCTTAGCAGCACGTTCGCGTAGCTCACCTTCTGTCTTCATCTGTAGCCAAGTAGAACCTTGCAACATAAACATACTCACACACACTAAGCCAGCAAGTATCCCAAATGGATTCAGTAGACCGAAGAAGCCACCGTGGTAGGTTGCACGAAGGTATTCGTCAAAGTTAAACGGTACCCCTTGCAATAAATTACCAAATGCCACACCGATAATCAGTGGCGGTACAAAACCACCAACAAATAACGCCCAGTCCCAAGACTTACGCCATCTTGGATCTTCAATCTTAGAACGGTAGTCAAAGCCTACAGGTCTTAGGAACAACGCAAATAATACCAACATCATTGCGACGTAAAAACCCGAAAATGACACACCGTAGACCATAGGCCAAGCAGCAAACAGTGCGCCACCAGCGGTGATCAACCAAACTTGGTTACCATCCCAATGTGGGGCGATTGAGTTAATCATGATACGTCTGTCGGTATCGTCTTTACCAATAATTGGCAGCAACGCACCCACACCCATATCAAAACCGTCGGTGACAGCAAAACCGATGAACAGCACGCCAATCAGTGCCCACCAGATGAATCTTAACATTTCATAATCAAACATAATCAGATCTCCAGTTTAGGCATCAAGCTTTTCAAAGTGATAACGACCAGTTTTCAAACAACTAGGTCCTTTACGAGCAAACTTAATCATTAGATAAAGCTCAATCACAAGCAAGATTGAATAGAATACGGTAATCGAAATGATACTGAACAATAGGTCATTAACCGACAAGCTAGAAGCTGACATAAAGGTCGGTAATACTTCTGAAATTGTCCACGGTTGACGGCCATACTCAGCAACGAACCAACCACATTCAATGGCGATCCATGGTAGAGGTAGACTGTAAAGCGCGGCTTTAAGTACCCATTTTTTCTCTTCGATTTGATGACGTGTGCTTTGCCAGAATGCTGCGGCAAACACTAACAACATAATCATTCCTGCACCAACCATGACACGGAAAGACCAGAACATAGGCGCTACGTTTGGAATAGAGTCATCAGCTGCCGCTTTAATTTGCTCATCCGTTGCATCAACCACTTTATCGGTATAGCGCTTCAGCAATAGACCGTAGCCAAGATCCACTTTCGACTCTTCAAATGCAGCTCTAATTTCAGGAGTTTCGTTTCCTGCGCGAAGCTGTTCAAGCAGGCCATAGGCCACCATGCCATTACGGATCCGTACTTCGTGCTCTGAAATCAGATCTTTAATTCCGGTAACTTGCTCATCAAGTGAACGCGTAGCAATGATCCCCATCGCGTAAGGAATTTTAATTGCATAGTCAGTGTGCTGTGTTTCTTGATTAGGGAAACCTACCGCAGTAAATGCAGCTGGTGCAGGCTCAGTGTGCCATTCAGCTTCAATAGCAGCTAACTTAACACGTTGTACTTCACCGACTTTATAGCCTGATTCGTCACCCAGTACGATAACAGAAAGAATAGAAGCCATGCCGAAGCTTGCTGCAATAGCAAATGAGCGACGAGCAAAAGGCAAATCACGCTTCTTCAAGATGTAGTAAGCACTGATCGACAACACGAACATTGCGCCAGCAACATAACCCGATGCAACAGTGTGAACAAACTTCACCTGCGCTACAGGGTTAAATATTACTTCAGCAAAACTAGTCATCTCCATGCGCATGGTTTCATAGTTGAATACAGACCCTACTGGGTTTTGCATCCAACCGTTAGCCACCAAGATCCACAATGCTGACATGTTTGAGCCTAGAGCGACTAACCAAGTAACAGCAAGATGTTGGCGTTTGCTAAAGCGATCCCAACCAAAGAAGAACATACCGACTAATGTCGATTCGAGGAAGAAAGCCATCAAGCCTTCAATCGCTAGCGGTGCACCAAAAATGTCACCGACGTAATGCGAATAGTAGGACCAGTTCGTACCGAACTGGAACTCCATCGCCAAACCAGTTGCTACGCCGAGTGCAAAGTTGATACCGAATAACTTACCCCAGAACTTGGTCATATCTTTATAGATCTGCTTATTGGTCATCACATAAAGTGATTCCATAATGGCTAGCAAAAATGCTAACCCCAAGGTCAAGGGAACAAATAGGAAGTGATACATGGCCGTCATCGCAAACTGAAAGCGCGACAGCTCAACAACCTCTTCTAAAATCATTTGTGACTCCTTAGGTAGTGCGTCCAATTATTATTGTTAGATCCCCATCAACAATCATAACTGCCTATATAGGAATATTAATGCAGACACTTAAGCCCTCTTCTTCAAAAAGGCCTATTTGGCTGCGTTTCGTTGTTTAATTCATAATTTGTGTAATTTAAAGCCAAAAACACTGACAACCTGCAGCGTAACATCTCAATAAAGACAATTATTGTGATCACCGTCTCACCTAGGCAAGTTTTTTGATAACAAATAAGTAATATCAGTTACTTGCAATGCAAAACGAGGGTTTCAGTAATGAATTTATACCATTCAAAATTGATTCAAATCAATCAATGCATTTGCTTTGCATGGGTTTTGAGGGGGAGTACACAAATCCACCCACCCCATCATTGACAGTATACTCCACCCATGCTAGGGAGAAACTAAAATGCATATAGACAGTTATTTTTAGATGTTTAAAAACAATATTCCACTCAAAGCCACTTTTAACAAGTTATTATCATAACTTGAGCCAGATTATTTAACCCTAATCATTACAGGTATAGCCACTAAAAAGCAAAATCACTAGTAACAACAACCACTTAAGCCACACTAAAGAACCAGCAGTCAACCAAAACAGTAAACACACATTAGAAAAACTAATCTCAAATAGCATTTTTTCTCGTTTGATATAAATAATTCACTCACCTAAAATGAGCACCAAGTTAAGGAGACGGTCAAGTTAACCCGGTGAAGTAGCCCGGATAGACTGACTCCGCTTATCATCAACATTTAAACGTGGAGTTACCATTATGAATACATTTTTTGAGCGTCTAGTTAGCAGCTACCAGCGTGTTTTCGTTGAGCTTTATACCTCAAGAGAGCTTTAAGCCAAGCTCTCTTTGCAAGATTAAATCTTGAAGTTTTGTTAGCGCAAAGCGGCCCTCCTTAGTATTAAAGGGGGCTTTTTTATGTGACAAAATGACAACCCGAATCAATCTCCTGTCGAACTGTTTCCAATCAGTAACTGACTATAAGTAAACCTAACCCCCTCACTTCATGTCATTGCTACAAAACCAATTAATTTAGTATTACATGCATCACTAAACTTAAACTAATGCGCTGTTTAGCTTTACTTTTTTTCAGCTAAATCTTATCCATAAAAAAGGCTCCTAATATTTAGGAGCCTCATAAGCAGTTAATACTAGCGCATTTATACGCTAATACTAATTAACCAATTGATTTTCTAACGTTACGGAACATTCTCATCCATGGGCTATCTTCACCCCATGAATCAGGGTGCCATGAGTTAGCAACCGTTCTAAATACACGCTCAGGATGCGGCATCATGATCGTTACACGGCCATCGGTCGAGCTCAATGCTGTAATTGCATTCGGCGAACCGTTAGGGTTTTGTGGGTACTGAGTGGCTATCTGACCATTACCATCCACATAGCGCAGTGCAATAGTCCCTGACGCTTCAGCAGCAGCTAATGCCTCTGGTGATGCAAACTCAGCACGTCCCTCACCGTGAGAAACAGCAATCGGCATACGCGAGCCTTCCATACCTTGGAAGAATAACGATGGGCTCTTTTGTACTTCAACCAAACTAAAGCGTGCTTCAAAACGCTCAGAGCGGTTACGTACAAAGTGTGGCCACAAATCGGTGCCAGGAATGATGTCTTTTAGGTTAGACAGCATCTGACAACCATTACAAACACCTAATGAGAAGCTATCATCGCGTTCGAAGAACTGACTAAACTGCTCACGAGCACGCGCATTAAACAAGATAGACTTAGCCCAGCCTTCACCCGCGCCAAGTACGTCACCGTATGAGAAACCACCACAAGCCACAAGACCTTGGAACTCCTCTAAACTAATGCGGCCACTCAGAATATCACTCATGTGCACATCTTTAGACTCAAAGCCTGCACGATCAAATGCCGCTGCCATTTCGATATGGGAGTTAACGCCTTGCTCACGCAAAATCGCCATCTTAGGCGCAGCACCTTTTAAGATAAATGGTGCAGCAACATCTTCGCTTGGATCAAAGCTCAAATCAACGGTAAGACCTAAGTCATTAGCGTCTTGCTTAAGCGCATGTTCCTCTTTAGCACACTCAGGGTTATCACGCAGTGACTGCATGCGATAAGTCGTTTCAGCCCAAATAGTACGCAGTGAGGTACGCGTTTCCGTTAACACTTCACGCTCACCATCAAAGATAGCAATTTGATCTGTATCAGTCAGCTCAGCCACCTTATGACAAGCTACACCTGCAGCATTAAACTTCGCACTAATGGCTGCGGAATCTTCACGGCGAACTTGGATAACAGCGCCAAGCTCTTCGTTAAATAAACGCTCAACATCAGTACCTGTTAACGCACTCAAATCAACATTTAGGCCAGTGTGTCCAGCAAACGCCATCTCAACTAGAGTGGTGTATAAACCACCATCACTTCTGTCGTGATAAGCAAGAATTGACTGGTCTGCGACTAGTGGCTGAATCACTTCAAAGAAGCCTTTCAACGTCGCAGAGTTATCAAGATCTGGGGCGATATCACCCAGTTCGCTGTATACCTGTGCTAAACAAGAGCCACCAAGACGATTTTGTCCAAGACCTAGATCAAGCAGCAACAGTTCACTGTCACCTTTATCGCTGCGCAGTTCTGGCGTTACTGTATTTCGAACATCTTGTACCACACCAAAAGCGGTAATAACTAGCGACATTGGCGAAGTCACGGCTTTTTGTACGCCGTTGTCTTCCCAGGCAGTCTTCATCGACATCGAGTCTTTACCAACTGGAATGGTCAGTGACAAATCAGGACAAAGCTCTTCACCAATTGCTTTAACGGCTTCATAAAGGCCGGCATCTTCACCAGGGTGACCTGCTGGCGACATCCAGTTAGCAGAAAGCTTAATGCGCTTGAATGAACCAATATCAGTACCGGCGATATTCAAAATAGACTCAGCTACCGCCATACGTGCTGATGCGCCAAAGTCGAGCAGTGCCAGCGGAGTACGCTCACCAATCGACATAGCTTCACCGACATATGAATCATAACTAGCAGCCGTCACGGCGCAATCCGCAACGGGCACCTGCCAAGGGCCAACCATTTGGTCGCGGTTAACTAAGCCCGTTACGGTTCTGTCACCAATGGTGATAAGGAAGGTTTTTTCAGCAATGGTTGGCAAGCGAAGTAAACGATGTGCAGCTTCTTTAACTGCAATATCACTTTGATCCAATGCGCTTGAGTTAGCTTTCGCGCTCACAACGTCACGGCTCATCTTAGGCGCTTTGCCTAAAAGCACTTCTAAAGGAAGTTCAATTGGATGGTTTTCGAAGTGCTCATCGCTAAGGATTAACTCACGCTCTTCAGTTGCCACACCAACTACTGCAAATGGTGCACGTTCACGCTGACAAATCGCAGTAAATACAGCTAAATTCTCTGGTGCAATTGACATAACATAGCGCTCTTGCGACTCGTTACACCAGATCTCTAATGGGCTCATACCTGGCTCGTCAGAAGGCACTCTACGCAGCTCAAAGTTACCGCCACGTCCGCCGTCATCAACCAGCTCAGGGAAAGCATTCGACAAGCCGCCTGCGCCCACATCATGAATAAACTGGATTGGGTTTGCGTCACCCATCTGCCAGCAACGGTCGATAACTTCCTGACAGCGACGTTCCATCTCTGGGTTTTCACGCTGCACCGAAGCAAAATCTAGATCTTCGCTTGATTGGCCAGATGTCATCGAAGACGCCGCGCCGCCACCTAGACCGATATTCATTGCAGGGCCACCGAGTACAACCAATTTTGCACCTACAGTGATCTCGCCTTTTTGGACATGCTCTTCGCGAATATTACCTAAACCACCCGCCAACATTATCGGCTTGTGGTAACCACGAACTTCAACACCGTTGTGACTATTCACTTCCTGCTCGTAAGTTCGGAAATAACCCACAAGCGCTGGGCGACCGAACTCATTGTTAAATGCTGCGCCACCAAGTGGGCCTTCAGTCATAATATCAAGCGCGGTCACAATGCGGTCTGGTTTACCGTAATCGGCTTCCCATGGCTGTACAAAACCTGGAATTTTAAGGTTTGAAACGCTAAATCCAGTTAAGCCAGCTTTTGGCTTAGAGCCTCGCCCTGTCGCACCTTCATCACGAATTTCACCACCACTGCCGGTTGCCGCACCTGGATATGGGCTAATTGCTGTTGGGTGGTTATGGGTTTCAACCTTCATTAAGATATGCATTGGCTCAGTGTGATAGCCATATACTCCATCTTGCTTAGGGAAGAAACGACCCGCTGTTGAGCCCGTCATTACCGCAGCATTATCTTTATAAGCAGAAAGTACATTTTCAGGTGTAGTCTCAAAAGTGTTCTTAATCATCTTGAACAAGGACTTTGGCTGAACCTCGCCATCGATTGTCCAATCAGCATTAAAGATCTTATGACGACAATGCTCAGAGTTTGCTTGAGCAAACATCATAAGCTCAACATCATTAGGATTACGCTCTAAACGCTTGAAATTCTCGACTAGGTAGTCAATCTCATCTTCAGCAAGCGCGAGTCCTAAGGTGGTATTCGCCAGCTCGAGCGCGCTACGTCCTTGCCCTAGAATATCAACGCTTTTAAATTTTGCAGGTTCAGTGCGAGCAAACAATACATCCGCCGCATTAAAGTCATTAACAACAACTTCAACCATGCGGTCATGTAACAGTTCAAGTAGCGATTTGGTTTGCGCAGCAGTTAACTCATCGGCAACAACGTAGTAAGCAATACCACGTTCTAAGCGCAGCACTTTATCAAGACCACAGTTGTGGGCGATATCGGTTGCTTTAGAAGACCAAGGAGAAATTGTACCAGGACGGGGCGTGACAAAATGGAGCTTACCTTCTGGCTGATGTGCTTCAATAGCAGGACCATAGGTTAAGATTTTTTCAAGCTGTTGACTTTCATTTTCTTCTAGCGATTCTTTCAAATCAGCTAAGTGGATAAACTCGGCATAGATTTGGCGCACTGGTAGTGCAGCCGACTCACAAGCTTGCATAAGCTTCTGTACTCTAAACGCCGAAAGTGCAGGGGCTCCGCGGATGATCTCCATCACGTCTTTTCACCTTATAAATTATAATTGCAGGGTCAGATCTGGCGCTATTATAGGGAAATGTTTGCCACAAAGCATTAGCAGTCGCTATACAAAACAGTGTTTCCTGTATAGAAAAAAGCGCAGCTTATTTTTTGTAGAATGGACGTAGAAATATCAAGCAAACTTTCAATTTGGGGTCATACTAAAACACAAGTGTTTACGAAAAACGCCCCTTTTTATGCACAGTTTAATACTGTGATATAATAAACCATAATTCCCTTATATTTTAAGCGCTAACTAATAGTAATGATAAAAAAGCTTTGCCTTATTTTCTGCTGTATAACCTTACTGGCTGCATGCCAGAAGGTCGTCGTGGAACAAAAGCAAGTGGCAGTCATTGAACCAAAAACAGAGTTAGTCGTCGGCACCTTATTTGGTCCTCAAATCTATTTTAGCTCCGGTCAGGGTGAATCTGGTTACGATTATGAGATGGCAGCAAGATTCGCTAAGTATCTCAACCTTGAGCTGAAGATGATGCCATTTGCCAACATTAGTGAGTTATACGGCGCACTAAGGGCTGGAAAAATCGATATTATCGCTGCGGGTCTGGCTGACACGCCTTCAAGACGAGAAAAATATAGAGTAGGCCCTCCGCTCTATCGTGTAAATCAAGTATTGGTATATAGGCAAGGCACACGACCACCAAAAGATATCAACGATCTCGAGGGCGATATAACCGTTATCACCGACTCGTCGTTTGTCGATACTCTAAGCGAACTGCAAAAATCCAACCCTAATCTAATGTGGAAACAGGAAAAGGATAAAGACTCCGAAGAGTTATTGGCGATGATCGCCAGTGGAGACTTACAGTACACCATCGCAGACTCAACCAGTTTAGATATTAACAGACGCTTTATGCCTGAACTACGTGAAGGCGCCGTTCTTAAAGAGAAGCAACCGGTCGTATGGCTACTGCCACCTAACAATAGCGACCGCTTAATGAGTAAGTTGCTGGCATTTTGGCACATAGAAAAACGCAGCGGCACCCTTGCCCATTTAAATGAAAAGTACTTTGCCCACGTTAGACGTTTTGACTATGTCGATACCCGTGCCTTTATCCGTGCTATCGATAATAAGCTACCCAAGTATCAAGAAACCTTTGAAAAGTATGCTGGCGATATCGACTGGCGTAAACTCGCCGCGACCGCATATCAAGAATCGCACTGGAACCCTAATGCCCGCTCACCTACTGGTGTACGCGGACTGATGATGCTCACCCTTCCGACCGCCAAACAAGTTGGAATTGAGAATAGGCTTGATCCGTACCAAAGTATTCAAGGTGGTGCCAAGTACCTCAACAGCATGCTCGAACGCTTGCCTGAGTCGATCCCCGAGAGTCAGCGTATGTGGTTTGCCCTTGCCTCTTATAATATTGGTTTTGGTCACGTTGAAGATGCAAGGAAACTGGCGCAATCGATGGGACTTAACCCCAGTGCTTGGCGTGACATTAAAGAAGTATTACCGCTGTTACAAAAAAGAAAACACTACAAAAAGACTCGATACGGCTACGCCCGCGGCAATGAAGCCGTACACTATGTCGACAGTATTCGCCGTTACTACGATACGCTAGTGTGGATCGATAATCAGAACATATTGCTTGATCTTAAAAGTGATGTGACCCAAACAGCAGATAACAGTGGCCAAACAATGGAAGGTGCCCAGCCACAATAAAAGCATTGAACTTTATTTTATGCCATTCATTTAAAATTCATCATATTGCTGTAAGTTAGTATAAAGGTAAAATAAGGAGGTAGAAGATGAAGAAAAGACCGGTAAACAATATGGCGGCTCGTCGCCGCACACAATTAAAAGCACGTCACTTAAAAACACTCAATAGGCAAAAGCAGTTCTTTGTTTTTATTAGACCGACAGATTAACCCTGTGCAAGATTTCCTATCTTAGCGCTAATATTAGTAACGACTAGTCCTTACTAGCAAGTTCAGAAGATTCAAGTTTAGCCAACGCTTTCGCCGCTTTCTTCTCTTTTCTTCTGCGCTTAAAAAAAGCGCTGAGTTGCTCACTACACGCCTCGTCTCTCACCCCTGCGGTAACCTCTACTTGATGATTAAATGCAGGGTGGCGCACAATATCAATAACTGTGCCTGCAGCCCCGGTTTTCTCATCATTCGCGCCATAAACCAGTCGACTAATCCTAGAGTGAACAATTGCTCCTGCACACATGGCACATGGCTCTAACGTGACATATAGCGTGGTATCTAATAAACGGTAATTTTCCAGCAACTGCCCCGCTTGCCGAATGCATTGCATCTCAGCGTGAGCACTTGGATCATGCAAACCAATGCTGTAATTAAAGCCAGCGCTAACCACTTCACCATCTTTAACCAAAACGGCGCCAACGGGCACCTCGCCCTTTTCTTCCGCCTTAGCTGCCATCTCCATTGCCATTTTCATAAAACGGCTATCGTCTTCGGCTTGTGCTACCTGTGCTGCAGTTTGTTGTGTGTTATCGCGATTTGGCAATCGACTCTCCAGATACATGTATTAAATCGGCGCTATTCTAGCAATTGTGCTGCAAAATAAAAAAGGTGCCGAAGCACCTTTTATATCAACCAGTATAGCTCGCTAGCTAAAATGGGTTATTCCCACTCAATAGTTGCAGGTGGCTTACCTGAAATATCGTAAACAACACGTGAAATGCCGTCTATTTCATTAATGATTCGATTAGATACACGACCTAAGAAGTCATATGGCAGATGTGCCCAATGTGCTGTCATAAAGTCGATAGTTTCTACCGCACGTAAGCTGACAACCCAATCGTATTTACGGCCGTCACCCATAACGCCAACAGAGCGAACCGGTAAGAACACAGTAAATGCTTGGCTAACTTTGTTGTAAAGATCAGCCTTGTGTAGCTCTTCGATAAAAATCGCATCAGCTAAACGCAGTAAGTCACAGTACTCTTTCTTCACTTCGCCAAGCACACGTACACCAAGACCAGGTCCTGGGAACGGGTGACGATAAAGCATGTCGTACGGTAGACCTAGCTCTAGACCAATCTTACGCACTTCATCTTTAAACAGTTCACGCAGTGGTTCAACCAAACCAAGTTCCATATCATCAGGCAATCCGCCAACGTTATGGTGCGATTTAATCACGTGTGCTTTACCTGTTGCGCTACCTGCAGACTCAATCACATCTGGGTAGATAGTGCCTTGGGCAAGCCATTTAGCGTTTGCGCATTTCTTTGATTCTTCATCGAAGATCTCAACAAATACATGACCGATGATTTTACGCTTAGATTCTGGATCGGCTTCACCCGCCATCGCATCAAGGAAACGGTTTTCAGCATCAACATGGATGATATTCAGTCCAAAGTGATCACCAAACATATCCATCACTTGCTGAGCTTCATTTAAACGCAGCAAACCGTTATCAACGAATACACAAGTCAGCTTATCACCAATCGCGCGGTGCAGCAGCATTGCAACGACAGATGAATCAACACCACCAGATAGACCGAGGATAACTTCATCATCACCAATCTGTTTCTTTAAACGTTCTACAGCATCTTCAATAATTGAAGAGGGTTTCCAGTTAGCATCACAACCACAAATATCGAGCGCGAAATGCTCAAGCATGCGCTTGCCTTGGCGAGTATGAGTCACTTCAGGATGGAACTGAACACCGTAGAATTTTTTGTCTTCGTTTGCCATAGCTGCAAACGGACACGTCTCAGTGTTGGCAACGGTAACGAAACCGTCAGGGATCTCGGATACCTTATCGCCATGACTCATCCAAACGTCAAGTAATGGCTTACCAGTTTCGCTTACCGCATCTTCAATAGCTTTAAATAGTGCAGATTCAGTTTGTACTTCTACTTGTGCGTAACCAAACTCACCCTCTCCAACACCTTGAATCACTTTACCACCAAGCTGTTCAGACATTGTCTGCATGCCGTAGCAAATACCAAGTACAGGAACGCCAGCGTTAAACACATACTCAGGGGCGCGTGGAGAGTTGTCTGCAGTCACGCTTTCTGGACCACCCGCTAAGATAATGCCGTTGGGTGCAAAACCACGAATTTGCTCTTCGGAAACATCCCAAGCCCAAAGTTCACAATAAACACCGATTTCACGAATACGGCGGGCAATCAATTGGGTGTATTGCGATCCAAAATCTAGGATTAGGATCTTATGCTCATGAATGTTGCTCATGGGGTACCTTATCTTTATATTTCTGTTTAACTAAAATCTATCAGTGCTGCGTGTATAGCGATTAATCGCTAAGGCAGTTCACAACTAAATAAAAGGCGACCGTCATGGTCGCCTAGCAAACTTTAAGAACCTGAACTGTAGTTCGGCGCTTCTTTGCTAATTTTCACATCGTGAACATGAGACTCGCCCATGCCAGCAGCGGTGATTTTAACAAACTCAGCTTTCTCATTAAGTTCTTTAATCGTGGCACAACCTGTTAGGCCCATGCATGAACGTAAACCGCCCATGTGCTGATGAATGATCTCTTTAAGCTTGCCTTTGTAAGCAACGCGACCTTCGATACCTTCAGGGACTAGCTTGTCTGCAGCGTTATCACTTTGGAAGTAACGATCAGACGAACCTTGTGTTTGTGTCATTGCGCCCAATGAGCCCATTCCACGGTATGACTTATAAGCTCGGCCATTATAAAGTTCAGTTTCGCCAGGTGCTTCATCGGTACCAGCAAACATAGAACCCGCCATGATGCATGATGCACCTGCAGCAAGTGCTTTTGCTAAATCACCAGAGAAGCGAATACCACCATCGGCAATAACAGGAATATTTAGATGCTTAACTGCTGTCGCTGCATCAGATACCGCGGTAATTTGTGGTACACCTACACCAGTCACGATACGAGTAGTACAGATAGAACCAGGACCAATACCCACTTTAACCGCATTAACGCCAGCTTCAACAAGGGCTAAGGCACCTTCAGCGGTAGCGACGTTGCCACCAACGATTTGTAGTTCAGGGTATTTAGCGCGAGTATCACGAATGCGTTGTAGTACGCCTTCTGAGTGACCGTGAGATGAGTCGATAAGTAAGATATCAACGCCGGCAAGAACAAGCGCGTCAACACGCTCTTCATTACCTGGGCCTGCACCAACCGCCGCACCGACACGTAAACGACCTAGTTCGTCTTTACATGCATTAGGCTTACGCTCAGCTTTTTGGAAATCTTTAACAGTAATAAGACCTTTAAGCTTAAAGTTGTCATCAACAACCAATACTTTCTCAACGCGGTGAGAATGCATCAGTGTTTGCACTTCATCAAGCTTAGTGCCTTCAGCTACGGTAACAAGTCGATCTTTAGGCGTCATTACCTGATCAACAGTACGGCTCCAATCAGTAACAAAACGCACATCACGGCCAGTAATAATACCGACAAGTTCATTGGCTTCATTAACGACAGGGTAACCAGCAAAACCGTTCTTTTCAGTCAATACTTTAAGATCGGCTAAAGTGGTGGTCGGCGTCACAGTCACTGGCTGCTGAACAATACCCGCTTCGTAAATTTTTACTTTGCGAACTTCTTCGGCCTGTTGCTCAATCGTCATATTTTTATGGATAAATCCTAAACCGCCTTCTTGCGCAATCGCAATAGCTAAGCGTGCTTCTGTGACGGTATCCATCGCAGCAGACACTATAGGCGTGTTCAGTTCTATCGTATTTGTTAGACGTGTTTTGAGAACGGCAGTATTTGGGAGGACGGTGGAGTGCGCTGGAACTAGCAACACATCATCAAACGTTAGCGCTTCTTTCTTTAATCTTAACATGCAACATCTCCCCAAGAGAGTAGGATTTAG
Organism: Shewanella piezotolerans WP3; assembly: GCF_000014885.1. NCBI lineage: Bacteria > Pseudomonadati > Pseudomonadota > Gammaproteobacteria > Alteromonadales > Shewanellaceae > Shewanella > Shewanella piezotolerans. The sequence goes on along the minus strand of NC_011566.1, from coordinate 1,495,473 downwards.
AGGTGAAATATTGCGGCGAGATTATACCTTGCATATCTGGGTTGGTAAATGGAAAATAGGCATTAATTAGCATTTGTGTGTAAAAAAATAATGAAAACCTCAAAAAACAACGTTTACACCGTCTCTCGACTCAATGGAGAAGTCAGACAACTTCTCGAGGGGCAACTAGGTCGAATTTGGCTAAATGCTGAAATCTCAAATTTTGCCGCGCCCGGTTCTGGCCATTGGTATCTGACTCTTAAAGATAATTTTTCTCAGATCCGTTGCGCCATGTTTAAAGGCCGCAACCAAGCGGTAACCTTCAGACCCGCTAACGGTCAACAAGTACTCGTTAAAGGCAATATTAGTGTTTATGAGCCAAGAGGTGACTATCAGCTATTAATTGAATCTATGTTGCCAGCCGGGGATGGTTTGCTTGCTCAGCAATATGAAGCACTGAAAATGAAGCTTGCCGCCGAAGGCATGTTCGCCACCGACACCAAACGTCCGCTGCCAGAAAATATTCAGCGTATTGGCGTGGTAACCTCCCCGACTGGCGCCGCCATTCGCGATATATTGCATGTACTCGCCCGCCGCGACTCATCAATAGAGGTCATCATCTACCCAACAGCCGTACAAGGCACTGACGCTGCGGTGAGTATCTGTAATGCCATTAACTTAGCCAATAGCCGCGCTGAAGTTGATGTACTGTTAGTGACCCGCGGTGGCGGCTCCCTTGAAGATCTATGGAGCTTTAATGATGAAGGTTTAGCCCATACCATCTATAACAGTGGTATCCCGGTAGTTTCTGCCGTTGGTCATGAAGTTGACACGACCATTAGTGATTATGTTGCCGATCTGCGTGCGCCAACACCATCAGCTGGAGCCGAATTATTATCGAAAGATGCCGATAACAAAGCACAGAAGTTAAATGCTGTATTATCGCGTTTGCAACAAAGCTGGCAGCACTATCAGTTAAAGCAGCAAAATAGGTTGCAAACTTGCGAGCATAAGCTGCAAAAACAAGATCCACAACGACGTTTGCAAACCTATGAGCAAACCTTTGATGAGATGCAACTAAGACTGCAAAAAGCCCTGCAAACAAAGCTACATAGCTTGACGCTTAAGCAGCAACAGTTAGCAAATAGACTCGATAACCAGTCACCACAACATCGACTAGAACTGGAAAGCCAGCGCTTAAGTTATTTAGCCGAAAAGCTAAAAACATCCATGACAGACAAGCTTGCTATGAGTGAGCAGCGCGTTGCCCATCGTGCGCAGCAGCTCGATACTGTAAGCCCGCTGGCAACATTAAGCCGAGGGTACAGTATTACCTTAAATGGTGAAGGAAAGGTGGTGCAAGGTGCGGATGACACAAGTGTAGGAGATACACTCACCACACGATTACGAGATGGTAATATAACTTCAACTGTAATTGATATATAGAAAGGCTAATCGAATTAAGATTACTAATATAGCCAAGCTCACTTACAGCCCATATCCTGCGGGCTGTAGATAGCTATAAGTACAACTATTTAATACCCAATAACGATTCATACATTAGTAAAACCAGAATTAGATATCCCATATCCCTAACCTAATGCACACTTCAAAAGCTAGTAATCATCAACAAAATTCAACAAAAAAGTCAGTGCCAATTAACATCTAATGGTATACTATTCAGCTTGTTACAAAATCAGCCATACCAATTAAATACAGCTCAAAAACGCAACATTCATCTAGAATTTAAAACTAGAAACATATGCGTTTATTAAAAATAACGGAAGCAATTGATACACCTTTAATGAATGAGTATTTAGTGCTCTCTATCTTGAAAATAAGAAGATGAAATATGAAAAAATGGAATATTTTTACACTGACATGCTTGGCAATTTTCTGCCTGCAATCGCCAGTATCCGCATCAGGGCTAGATGCAACTAAAGCGTCAACGACTGTTGCGTCAAACGATAGCCTTACCTTTCTTAAACGTAAAATAGCAATCGCTAGATTCTCAAACGAAACTCAAGCTGCAAATAGCTTTTTAGTTGACAGTTCCAATAACCGAATAGGCAAACAAGCTGCCGATATATTAAGTGCACGCCTCGCCGATACCAACAAATTCATCATGTTTGAACGTCTAGATACCGAAGATCTTAATTCAGAGAACATATTAAAAGGGATCAGTGATAGTGGTGTTGCCGTTGATTACCTAATTGTTGGCTCTGTAAGCGAGTTTGGCCGCTCAGCTGAAAGTACAACAGGCATCTTTTCCCAATCTAAAATTCAAAAAGCCTACACTAAGGTCAATGTTCGACTCGTTGATGTATCAACCGGCAGGATCATAAGTTCTGTTGAGGGCGCTGGTGAAGCATCAACCGAAACAAAGAAAACACTTGGTGCTGGCACCTCTGCAGCTTTTGATCAGAGTCTTACAGATAAAGCCCTTTCTCAAGCAATATCTCAAATGATCAGTAATTTGGTAGAAAACATGACTGCCAAGCCATGGAAATCTTACTTTCTATCAAATGAAGATGGCACATTCATTATATCTGGTGGTGATGCTCAAGGTCTCACTGAAGGAATGCAGTTAATTATTTATCAAAATGGCAAGCAGGTCAAAAACCCGCAAACCGGCGGTATCATTTCTCTTCCAGGTAAAGAAATCGGTAAAATTCAAGTCCTATCAACCTATGGTGACGATGAGTTCGAGCAGATTTCTTTCGTTGATGTTGTCGAAGGCAGCGTCGGTGATGACCTTTCAAAATACTACTTATCTGATAAATAAAGAGACTTTTCATGAAAACGATTATTTTTTTCTTTTTAAGCATCTTTATAGTTGCTTGTGGCTCCAATGTTCAACGAAGCCAAACCGGTCTAGAGCATGAACAAAAAGTAGTAGTCATTGCCGAATCGCTCATTGGCAGTTCTATTACAGTAGCCGCAATAAATAACCATACAATTGTTGCTAACGACTTAACACCATATGCTACAGGTATAGCGGGTGCGGCAGATGCTGCCGATGAAAACCGTCAAATACTAGTGATTAAACTAGATAAAGGTTCCCATAGAATTTCAATCAAGAGCCCGTCAGGTACTCTTATTTATAACAAAGAAATTTACCTTGCTGACGGCCAAGTAAGAACTATACGACTTTAAAGGATTAACAAAAATGCTAACTAGAATGAAGTACCTTATTTTACTTGCTACAAGCTTTATGTTTGTAGGTTGTGCAACTGTAACGGAAAGCGGCTACTACTGGGGAAACTATTCAGAGACTTACTATGAATACATTAAGGCTCCATCAGAGCAAACTGTGACCAATCATCTCAATGAATTAAACGACATTGTGGATACTTCAAAAAAGAAAGGTTTAAAAGTTCCTCCAGGTATTTATGCTGAGATTGGTTATATCACAGCAAAAAGAGGAGATAGTGATAACAGTATTGCCTATTACCGACAAGAGGCTGAATTATACCCTGAGTCTAAAGGTTTTATTGAACGTTTAATCGCTGATAATAAATAGGAATAAAAATGCGCTTACTAATTACTGTTACTATTGCCTTACTTATTTCAGGCTGTGCTGCAACAACAACCACTAAGGAAGCTGCCTTCCCCGAAATGTACTCTGACGTTAATCGTCAAACGATGCTCATTGTACCTGTCATCAACGAGACAACCGCTGCTGAAGCGCCAGACTTCCTTAATGCGACTGTCGCACAACCTTTAGCAAACAAAGGTTATTATGTTCTACCTGTACCAATTGTCAGCAATATATTTAAAGAAGCGGGCATTGTAGATGGAACGCAACTTAAAGGGATCCCATTCTCAACCTATAAAGATAAGTTTGGCGCTGAATCAATCCTTTTTATTAAACTAAAAACTTGGGAAACCAATTATATGGTTATCTCAGGGAATGTTACTGTCGGGATGGAATATGTATTAGTTTCTGCGGACACTAATAATGTTTTATGGTCTTATCAGAACACCTTTGTCCTTGACACTTCAAGTTCGTCTGGGAATATACTTGCAGACCTAGTAGTCACAGCGATTACCACCGCGGCTACCGATTATGTCCCTGTAGCTCGCCGTGTTCACGCTAATGCAGTAACAACTCTACCTGTTGGGGAGTATCACCCTAAACACCTCCAAGATGGAAAAGATAAAAATGTTATTCCTGCACTAGCTACAGCGCCAGTAGAGAGATTCTAATGCGATTAGGTAAGAGCAGAGCTTATGCTCTACTCTTACCTTTCTCCCAGCATAAACAAAGAAAACACTGTTGAGTTGCTCTCTTATTCATCACTGTAAGCAAAAGATGGAGACGGTAAGTATTTGACTTGCGGCTTAAGGTTAAATTTACTAATCCGTACCATGCAAATCATCTTTATCAAACAGCTCCACGAGCCCGATTAACGCGACAAATAGAACTGCACCGACCGGCCAGATAATCCAAGTTTCACCCCAGTTCATGGTCCACAAACTCCAGCCAAGGTAAATAGCAACCAGCATCGGCCAGTAGAACGCGGCTAGCTTCTCAGCCTTTTTAGCTCGCTTACTCCTACCTTCTTTTAAACCACCCTCTTGTAAAATATGGCTGTAAGCAGTGTATTTTGCGCTAACAGAGGAGATAACATAGATCCCAGTGGCGATCATTAACATCATTACGATGAGCATCATAAGCACACTAGTACCGCCACTGAACAGTTGATTCGCTATCATTAACGGTACAAAGCTGACAATAAACAAGAATATCGCTATCGATAACCTACGGTTATAGCGAGGTCTAAATCTGTGCAATTTGTCACTAATGACACTGTGAACTCCGTAGGCTAACTCAAAAGGTTGCTTATCAATAGCAACGAAATCATCTTCATACTGATTGGTTTTAATAAAATAACTTACTGCGATTGATATCATAATCAGTATTGACACCACTCCCAATACCGCAGCGGTATTTCCGCTTATTCCCAATCGACTGGTTTCAGCCATCGCCAAAAAGAAAAACAGTGGCACAACAGAACACACACAAAGTACCACCCCTTTGGTAATGAGTTCAGACACTGTTACTTTTTTATCGGTATAGGCTAAGGCTTGCTCTAAGCTTATCAAATTGGTCTGAGATACACTTTCTAGAGTTTCACTAACTTCGGTTTCATCTTTTAGTAAAAAATCAGTTGAGACCTCAAAAATCTCTGCCAGTGTTATTATCCGGTTTAAGTCAGGTATGCTATTGGCGCTTTCCCACTTAGAGACTGACTGCCTTGAGACATTCATCTTTTCAGCTAGGTCTTCCTGCGACCAGCCGCACTGCTTCCTTAATCTGATTATCTTGTCTGCTAAAATCATAAGCGTCGTTCCTTGGTCTGTTATTTAGCCGTAAGCTTATTAAATCAGATGGTTGCGCACTACCAACTGCGACTAACATTGTGTCAACCAGCAGTTGCACTCTAGTTGCGATGGGAGCGTTTTTCGGTTTAAACACTTAAGCTAGCGATTTTAGTTGAGACTCACAAGTTAGTATTTACTTAGACAGTAAAAGTTATTTTGTATGACAGGTTCACATCAGGAGCTTTAGAGTTATGCTGCGCGGGTTAATAAAGAGCCCACAACTAACTTTTGCCCCTAAGTTGGTTGGCCTTCGAATGAAGACTAATTACATTTTTTTGGGGAGTGTTACCAAGAGGAATGTTTGAAGCTGTAGTTTCATAGTTATAAATCGCCTCCAGCGGGGCATATGCAGACACTGCCGTGACACGCAGCAAGTCCATCCATGGAGGCTCAGCCATGACGTCCATGTCATGGACGGTCACGGCCGTATCTGCACTTGGATAATTGGTGTTTTAATTTGTACTGTAGTGGTAAGGCTTCTAGTACGGAAATGCCCCAAAGTTAGTTGGAGCTCTATAAGTTTTATCAAGCTAAGCTTGATCAAAGTCGTGAGCTGGATATTTACACAGGTATAACTGAAAGTGAGTAAAAACACTCATTATGGCGCAATTAAAGATGCCAGAAACGGTCCTGCTAGGCATCGATAATTTTTTAACATTTCACAAAACCTATAAAAAAATCAGACTTATGACAAATGTAAAAAAGTGATACACGGACCCATTGAACACCCTAGGCTCTCTTTCTCCGCTGCCAATAAGGAAATTTATGCAGCCTAAACTTAGAAATTATCAATTTACAGCAATACTTTGGCCGTGATAGCTTGTTAAATATTGGCGAGTTGCTAAGAACGTTATCGTTCGACCAATGAATAAGCTGTTAGGTGAATATGATTGATTCTGTTTATAGCATTTGGTTAGAATTTACTTTAGTAATGGTTTTAATAGGGATTATTACTCCAGTATTTGGTGTTTTTAGAGAGCGTAATCACTCTTTAAGCCGACTAGGATACCTCGCTTTATTACAAGTAATCTTGTTTGTTCTAGGATTTTCGAGTGTGATTTCATATTCTAGGAATTCACCAGTGACTGCGATTGCAGTAATTGCAGCTTCATGTTTGTTAGTGTGCAACTTCACTGGTAAAGTTAAGGGGTGGCAAGTTAATGCATTGTATTTGTTCCCTATTCTAATGCTGGTGGCAGTTATTCTTAACTACTTTTCCAGTGATATATTTTTTTCCATCCTTAGTGTTGGTATAGCGTAATAACCTAACAAGCTGCTAAATCAAGATTCACCAAGGCTGTCATGTCATTTGCCGTGCAAATCGTCTCAGTACCAGGTTCACTTATTAATATGGCGTTAAGGGAGTACATGTCTAGGCTCATATTATTAATCATCATTTGTATGTCATTCTCTGTTAAAGCAGATAAAGAAGCACCTTCTAAACCATTTATTGCAACACAGGATACTGCGTTGGAATCATACTATTTCAAGATGATTCCAGAATATTCCTATTATGAAAATGGAGCGTTAATAGTTGAAAAAGAGGCGTGGGGGAAAGCTTACAGGTTAAATTATGATGGTTCAAATACTGAACTTTGGTCTGTATCTGGCTGGTATGCTCGTGAGGTTTATCTTGCAGGGAAAGATGCCCAAAACTTAGTTAGGTTGGGAGACTGGCCTAGAGGTCATGAGCTGAAGGAAACAGATTTGGCTGTTGCTTTTTATGATAGCGGCCGCCTAATTAAATCATATTCAACAAAAGATTTAATTAAGAACAAAAACAGTATCGACCTCACTGTTTCGCACTATCGTTGGTTAGAGTCTCACGAATTTAACCTGTCAAGATCACGCTTCACTCTAACAACACTGGGGGGGACTACTTATAGGTTTAGTGTTTCAACTGGTGACATTGTTGAGTGAAGCTCCCCTAACAAGGCCAAACTCCACGTTTATTGATGCATTACCGTAAACCCGTTTACCATACTTTCCCTAATAAAACTCAACACCCCAAGCGCTTTAACTCTAACAAGCTCTTGTCCAAAAACGGGTTAACGAAAGACTAAAATGAATTTTGCTAGTTATTCATTTGATTTGGGCTGTGCAAGCTTCTAAATCATGGATGATTTAGTAGAGCCTATAGGGATATATTCACGGCGACTTGCAAAAGCTCAATACAATTGAATTACCCTATACTTTCTGACCCCTTATACTAGCCTTTAAACTCTTTGTGCAAAGGCATTTCAGTCCAATAACAAGCTAGTAGGCGCTTGGTCATAGATATTAGCCCAACAAAAAAGGAACCCGTAGGTTCCTTTTAATCACTAACTTGGCCATCAAACTCGATCACCAAATAATAAGCAAAGCATTAATCTTTATTCTTATCACGAATATGCCCGACCATACGCTTACGGCGACGCTCTTGGCTCACCGTTAGCTTCTTGGTGTTCATCCCTTCGAATGGGTTGCCACCGTCTTGGAAACGGATCTGGATCGGCGTACCTATAACTTTTAGTGAACGACGGTAGTAGTTCATCATAAAGCGCTTGTACGAGTCAGGTAACTTCTTAACCTGATTACCATGTACCACGACAATTGGTGGGTTGTAACCACCTGCGTGAGCGTATTTAAGCTTCACACGACGGCCATTCACCAATGGTGGCTGGTGATCGTCTTGTGCCATCTGCATGATACGGGTCAACATCGAGGTACTTACGCGGCGCGTAGCACTGTCGTATGCTTCTTCAATAGACTCATATAAATGCCCAACACCCGTTCCGTGCAATGCTGAGATAAAGTGGATACGTGCAAAGTCAATAAAACCTAGACGACGGTCAAGTTCACTCTTAACACGGTCTTTCACTTCTTGGTCAATACCGTCCCACTTGTTGACGGCAATCACTAACGCACGACCAGCGTTCAATGCAAAACCTAATAGACCTAGATCCTGCTCGGCAATACCTTCACGGGCATCGATGATCAGTAGTACGACGTTACAGTCTTCAACCGCTTTTAAGGTTTTAATAACTGAGAACTTCTCAACGGTTTCATGTACCTTGCTACGACGGCGTACACCGGCAGTATCAATCAATACGTATTCGCGACCTTCACGTTCCATTGGAATGTAGATACTGTCACGAGTGGTGCCCGGCTCATCATAAACAACCACACGCTCTTCACCTAAGATGCGGTTGGTTAGCGTTGATTTACCCACGTTAGGCTTACCAATGATGGCAAGTTTAATCGGTAAGTCTTGCAGACGCTTCTGCTCAGCTTCCGCTTCTTCTTCAGTATATTCACGCTCTTCTTCGCTCTCTTCGCCTTCACCGTCTTTGGTGATCCCCATCGCTTCTGCGTAAGGTGCTAAAGAGTACTCAATCATATTTGTCACGCCGCGGCCTTGCGCCGCGGCCATTTGGTATACTTCACCAAGACCCAATGACCAAAACTCGGCACACGCTGAGTCAGCGTCGATACCATCAACTTTGTTAGCAACAACAAAGGTTGTCTTTTCACGGCTACGAAGATGCTGGGCAATCGCTAAGTCAGCGGCTGTAAGACCAGCGCGAGCATCAGTCATAAATAGCACTACATCAGCCTCTTCAATCGCCGCTAGCGATTGCTCTGCCATGCGGGTTTCAATCCCCTCTTCAGTGCCATCGATACCGCCAGTATCAACCACAATGAATTCATAGCCAGCCAGATGCGCTCGGCCGTACTTACGATCCCGAGTTAGCCCAGGAAAATCTGCCACTAGAGCATCTCTGGTACGGGTAAGTCGGTTAAAAAGGGTCGACTTACCAACGTTTGGTCGCCCAACAAGGGCCACAACAGGAATCATTTAATTGCCTCTATTACTCATTTTCTATTAACTAAAAAGCCCCCGGAATACACATCCAGGGGCCTTATCATCTTTCACAACTAGGCTTACGGAAGTGTAACTCGAACCACTTTTCCACCACGAGTCTGCACATACAAGTTGTCTTTAACAACCAGTGGCTGACTGTATAAACCAGAACTATCTACTTCAACACGACCTACTATTTGGCCGTCGGACTTGTTCAAAAAGTGCAGGTAACCTTCAAAATCACCCACTACAACATAGTCTTTAAATGAAACTGCTGCGGTTAAACCACGGTTAGCAAGCTCTGAATTATTCCATAACTCTAGACCATTTCGTCTATCAACAGAATAAATACGGCTATGATCATCAACAACAAACAGACTTGCACCTGAATAGGCTAACTCATGGAAGCTTGAATACTTACGTGTCCAAACAACGCGACCTGTACGCATCTCCATTGAGACTAAGTTACCGTTGTAGCTAACTGCATATAGGTTTTCACCGACTAGCAGTGGCTTCATGTCAACATCAGCCATGCGCGAGAATTCATTACCACCCGCGGGTGTGTAAATCGCTTGTTCCCAGGCTGCCTGACCGTTGTTTTTAATTACTACCGCTATTTTACCATCAGCAGTACCAACGAAAAAGCCGCCAGCGTCATAAGCTGCAGAACCCGTACCACGCAATGTTAATGTGGGCAGTTGGTTTTCATAGGTCCAACGCTTTTCGCCATCATCAACGTTAAACGCTTCTAGTGTGCCTGCGCCAGTATTAACCACGACAATGTCTTCACCAACCGTCGGCGCCGATAGCACTTCACCGCCAGCAATCACATGCCAAATATTGTCACCAGTTTCAGCATCAAATGCTGCAACCAGACCGCTCTCACCGCCCACAAATACCTTGTTACGTGCAGCTGTTACACCACCCGCCAAACGTGCGCCTTTGTTTTTAGCTAAAATATTATCTCTAAAGATTGAGCTAAAATCTTTTTCCCACGCTTTTTCGCCAGTCGCTTCGTCAAATGCTAAGACTTTACCGTAACGGTCAGCCACAAAAAGCTTATCGTAACGAGCTGCAGGTCGCAGGCGAGAATAGTAGTCACCGACACCATCACCTACATTGGCGCTCCAGCTTACTGCTGGGAATACGCTTGCTTCTATCTCTGCAAGTGGCGTAATAGGCTCTTCTTCTACATCGTTCGATGAACACGCAGACAGCAAACCGATACTCAATCCACATGCGAGCAGTGTTTTGCACCAAGACTTCATGGGCAGATTCCTTATGCCTTGTTCAAATTATCAAGCTTCATTTGTAATGTTGGACTACTCATAGTGCCACCATTTTCTACTGCAGCTTGATAAGCAAGCCTTGCCTTGTCGGTTTCACCTTGGCGAACCAAGAAGTCACCTTTTAATTCATCTCTTTGCGCTGCTGAAGCAACATCTTTGATCTGCTCAAGCGTAGTAATCGCAGTGGCAAATTGACCTTGCTCAGCTTGTACGCGAGCTAAACGCATAGTGGCAATCAGCACGATACTGCTATCGGCATTAACCGCAATCACGTTCTTAAGTGTTGCTTCTGCTTTCTCTAAATCGCCAGTTTCAACAGCAGACTTAGCCACCATTAGCTCAAGCAATGACTGATAGCCTTGCTGACCATGTTCTTTGGCAAAAGTTTCTGCAGCGCTAAGCATTGCAGCGTCAGCTGTATTTTGACTGCTTAGTGCTTGAAAAGACTCAGAAGCCGCTTCCGCTTGAGCCAGCTGATAGTCAGAATAATAGTTCCAACCGAATAATCCACCTAAACCGACAACAGCACCTATGACAACTGAGGAACCGTAATCTTTCCAGAACTGTTTGATAGCATCTACTTGTTGCTCTTCTGTGCTATAGACTTCCACGTGTACTTCCCCTTTTAAACCAGTTCTGCAATATAAGTCGCCAACGCATCTCGGGCAACTAATTCTTGTGCTTTATCTTCACGAAGGTACTTAACTGCAACTTGATTATTGGCAAGTTCATCTTCACCAATAACAAGCGCCACAGCAGCACCGCTTTTATCTGCTCGCTTCATCTGCTTCTTAAAGTTACCGCCACCGCAATGGCTCATTACTTTTAGATTCGGCAAGCTTGCTCTTAAATCTTGTGCAACCTTTATCGCTTCAACACGGCAGCTATCGCCCATTGCAGTAACATATACATCTACCGCAGGTTTGATATCTTTATCAAGTTCAAGCGTTTGTAGCAATAACACGATACGCTCAAGCCCCATCGCGAAGCCTACAGCGGGTGTTGATTTACCACCAAGTTGACCAACTAGGCCGTCATAACGACCGCCAGCTAATACGGTGCCTTGTGAACCAAGACTTGATGTCACCCACTCAAATACCGTGCGGTTATAATAATCTAAGCCGCGCACTAGACGAGGGTTGATTGTGTATTGGATGCCAACAGCCTCTAAGAGTTCACATAAATGTGAAAAATGTGAACGAGTCTCTTCGCCTAAGTAATCCATCAAGGCTGGCGCATCAGCTAGCAATGCCTGCACAGCTGCATTTTTAGAGTCTAAAACTCGCAGCGGATTGCTGTACATGCGGCGCTGACTATCTTCATCAAGTACATCTTTATGTTGCTCTAAAAAGGCAATAAGAGCATCTCGGTACGCGGCACGCTCTTCACTATCACCTAAGGTGTTTAGCTCTAACGTGACGTGTTCAGTGATGCCTAATTTTTCCCAAAGCATGGCAGATAGCATTAATACTTCTGCATCGATATCGGCACTTGGGATCCCGTAAACTTCAACACCAAATTGATGGAATTGACGGTAACGACCTTTTTGTGGGCGTTCGTGACGGAACATAGGGCCCATATACCAAAGACGCTGCTCTTGGTTATACAGTAAACCATGTTCATTACCTGCGCGCACAGTTGATGCAGTGCCTTCGGGGCGTAACGTCAAGCTATCGCCATTTCGATCATCGAAGGTGTACATTTCTTTTTCAACGATATCAGTAACTTCACCGATTGAACGCTTGAAAAGATCGGTACTTTCTACAATAGGTGTACGAATTTCACTATAACCGTATGCACTCACTGTTTCTCTAAGAACGGTTTCAAGTTTTTGCCATATAGGACTTTGGGTCGGCAGAATGTCATTCATTCCGCGGATCGCTTGGATCTGTTTTGCCACTATTCGACTCGCCAAATTTGCTATTTAAAAATAAAAAACGCCCTGCATTATAGGCGTTTCAATACTAAACGTAAAACGGGTTACTTAGTTACATCTTGCGCTGGAATTCGGCTTTCGCTCATCGCCACTTTGGCGCGAATTTTAGCTTCTAGCTGATCAACAATATTGTTATTGTCAAAACGCTCTTTCTGACGCACACCATCTTTATAGTAACCACTCATGCGGTTACCACCAGTTAGGCCAATATCTGAAATAAGCGCCTCGCCTGGGCCATTTACCACACAGCCAATGATTGAAACATCCATTGGTGTTACCACGTCTTCTAAGCGCTGCTCTAATTCATTAACGGTAGAGATTACATCAAACTCCTGACGGGAACATGACGGACAGGCAATAAAATTAATGCCCCGCGAACGGATCCGCAATGACTTAAGAATATCAAAACCGACTTTAATCTCTTCAACCGGATCGGCTGCCAGTGAAATACGTAGCGTGTCGCCAATACCATCCGCGAGTAACATTCCCAAGCCAACAGCAGACTTAACCGAGCCTGCACGCGCACCACCGGCTTCCGTAATGCCTAAATGAAGTGGTTGTACGATTTGCTTAGCCAGTAAACGGTACGACTCTACGGCTAAAAAAACATCAGAGGCCTTAACGCTGACCTTGAACTGATCGAAATTAAGACGATCAAGAATATCCACATGACGCATTGCAGATTCAAGTAATGCTTCCGGCGTTGGCTCTTTATACTTGTCCATTAGTTCTTTCTCTAATGAACCACCATTAACACCAATACGGATTGGAATATTCTTATCGCGAGCACACTCAACAACACTGCGGATACGCTCTTCGTTACCGATGTTACCTGGGTTAATCCGCAGGCAATCAACGCCGTACTCCGCCACTTTAAGTGCGATACGGTAATCAAAATGAATATCAGCCACTAATGGTACATTAGTCTGTTGCTTAATCAGTTTAAACGCTTCTGCGGCATCCATGGTCGGCACCGACACGCGGACGATATCGGCGCCGACGTTTTCTAGTGCTTTAATTTGTGCAACTGTTGCAGCAACATCTGTTGTGCGAGTGTTGGTCATTGACTGCACAGCAATAGGTGCGCCGTCACCAATGGGAACATCGCCCACATAAATGCGGCTGGATTTGCGTCTAATAATTGGAGATTCGTTATACATCGTCTTTGTGCTCTGTCATTCGTTATTGTCCCGCAAGTGGTAAGCTAAAACGTGCCACTTTACCGCTGGGGTACTGATCCAAACTGACTTGAGTTCCATTCAGCTGGATATTCACAACTTGTGGTGCGCCTAATATCACCGCAAAAGGCTCAGCGCCTGTGACATTAATATCGCGACCCGATTTCTTTAAGCCATCGATAAGTGTATTACCGTTAGCATCAGTAACCTTAATCCAGCAGTCACCGCTAAGTGTTAGCATTAACGCTGAAGTCACGGCGTCGCTGGTATCATTGTCTTGACTGTCGACCATTGAAGCAAGTAATTGCGCTGCAGAGACTTGCGAGCTTGCTTCGGCAACTTGAAGCTCAGGCTGCTCTTCTGACGTGACGTCTTGGTTTGAAGCAATGTACTGCTCAGTACTATTGTTATCTGCTACGTCGTCGCCAATGGTCTCGACAATCCGCTCATCAAGGGGAATGTTATTTGATTGCGCTGCAAGGGCTGCTTCACTATTTATCAGCGACTCGTCATACATGGCTTCTTCAGCAGATGCGGCAACTTCCTCAACTGTCGGTTGAGAGTAATCAACGGTGGTCTCCATCGACGATTTTTGGAACCACCACAGCACCATTAACGCCAATAAGACAAATACGATGATGTAGGTTAACGCCATTAACCTGCCGTCACGGGCTTGATGAGTTGTCTTTCGTGAAAAGCTTTGCATCGACGGCTGCTCATCATTAAGCAGTTGCTTGTCTAGGCAAGTTTGTACTTCGAACGGATCAGCTTGCACCGCCCGCGCATAGTTCTTTACATAGCCTCTAACATAGGTTGCCGCGCCAATTTCTAATAGGTTGTCGGCTTCTATTTCTCTGATGATAGCTGGGCGTAAATGCAATTGCGCCGCAATATCCTCTACCGAAGCCCCTTTGTTTTCGCGGGCTTTTTTTAGCAAAACGCCCAGTGTGAGCGTTGGCTCATCCACTAGGCTTTCAGTGTCTATGTTGGGCAGATCATTTTGTTCATTTTTCATTAATGCATATTAGCCCGATATTGCTTGGCTTGAGCCGAAGAGGGAAATTTTGCTAATAGTAAAATACCATATTTCCTAACCGCTTCTTGGTCATTCAAGCCTTGTTCAATTTCAATTCCTAGCGCTAAACTGATCGGAGATTCAACCGCTACCTTGTGGTAGTTTGATAAGCGAATTTTTGCTTCTTCGAATCGTCCAGCTTCGAGTTCCATTTCGGTTAACTCGATAAGCGACGTGCGTCTTCTAGGATCGTACTTAAGCGCCATAGTAAAATACCGTTGCGCTTTTTCTATTTGACCTGCTTTTCGGCTACAAATTCCCAAGTTTTCATAAGTAGAGGCTGATTGAGTGTATAAGGGGCGTTCAACTGCTTTAAGAAACATCTCCTCAGACTCAGCATACTTACCTTGCTGACACAGGAAAGTACCGAAATTATTATAAGCATCACCACTAGCGTCTCGAAGGCGAGTGGCGTTGCGATAAGCCTGTTCAGTCTTTTCTAACTCACCCACTGAGCTGTAATAATAAGCAAAGGCTAAATGCACATCTTCAAGTTCAGGTGCAAATGCTAAGGCTCTGTCTAAGTTAGACTTAGCTTGCTCACTGTTACCTTTCTGTAGATAGGTTAAGCCTAACTGCACCCGCTGGCGAGCCGCTGCGACTTTATCGACTTTGCGCTCAGAGACCGGTGTATCTGTACCCGTATAAGTATTTTGTGTCACGCAGCCCGAAAGCGCTGTCGCAGACAACAAAATAAGCAAGGGCAAGCTCACCTTTCTATGATTCATCGTTAAGCCTATCTACCAATAGATACAAAGAGTTAATCCATTGTGACCGAAATTTGATTCTGTTGCATTTGTTTTTTCGCCAAACGCTTGGTTCTGTCGCGAATATCGCCAGCAAGTTGACCACAAGCAGCATCGATATCATCGCCACGAGTCTTACGTACAATAACCGTTAAGCCGTATTCCATCAGTACTTTAGAAAAACGGTCTATGCGTGAATTAGAAGAGCGACCGTAAGGTGAACCAGGATACGGGTTAAACGGAATTAAATTCACTTTGCAAGGGGTGTCTTTCATCAACTTAGCCAATTCATGCGCTTGGTCTGTACTGTCGTTGATATGATCTAGCATCACATACTCAACAGTCACACGGCCGCGATTAGCATTAGACTTGGCAATATAGCGACGAATTCCTGCAAGGAAATCCTCTAAGGGATACTTTTTATTAACTGGAACGAGCACATCGCGCAGTTCATCATTTGGCGCATGAATACTTACCGCTAAAGCGACATCTAGCGCATCGCCTAAAATGTCTAATGCAGGCACAACACCTGAAGTTGAAACCGTGACACGGCGCTTTGATAGACTAAAACCGAAATCATCCAGCATGATATCCATCGCTGGAATAACGTTCTTAAGGTTTAATAATGGCTCACCCATTCCCATCATAACAACGTTGGTGATGGGTCGCTCACCCGTATCTTTCACAAAGCCAATAAAGTCAGCCACACGCCAAATTTGACCTACGATTTCTGATACGCTCAAGCTTGCGGTTAAAGCCTTGTGCTCCAGTTGAGCAAAAAGTACATTCCAACGCACAACCCACTTGAGATGATACACATAATGTGGCGCGATCATCTTCAGGAATATATACCGTTTCAACTTCTTGGCCATTACCCACATCAATAGCAAACTTAATGGTGCCATCAGCAGACTTTTGATAACTGGCAATTTTTGGTGCAACAATTTCACATTTACGCGCAAGTTTCGCTCGTAATGCTTTGTTGATATTGGTCATCTGTTCGAAGTCACTCACCCCAAAGTGATAAAGCCATTTCATCAATTGATCGGCACGGAACGGCTTTTCACCCATATCGGCGAATAGCGCTCTCATCGACTTACGATCAAGATCCAATAAATTGATCTTCTTTTCACTCATTGTGTGTAACCTCAAAACCTAAAACCTGCATGTGGGCGGCGAATTATACAGATCCTTGTAAAATAAGGCTAGCAACCTTGCTCGGCTTATTCGATGATGCTGATATTTATTACATTAATTGTAACGGCTCTATAGTAAATGCTGCGCAGAACCGCCTAATCACCTGTAAATCGCCTGACAACACAGATAAAAATGCAAAATTCGACACTAATAGCAATTGCCGCGAATTAAACCTGTGCTAGAATCCGCTCAGACTAATGTTGGTCTGTAATATGGAGGTGTAATTTCACCTTTATGATAACTCTTATCATTATAGTATTTGTCGCCATTGCTATCTCTTTTCTTTGTAGTGTGTTTGAAGCTGTTTTACTGTCAGTCACACCCAGTTATATCGCCACGCTTGCCGGGACGAATCCAGCTGCAGCCGCTAGGTTGAATAAACAAAAAGAAAACGTTGAATCTCCACTCGTTTCCATTCTTACTTTAAATACCATTGCCCACACTGTTGGCGCTGCGGTAGCTGGTGCACAGGCAGCTAAAGTATTTGGTGATGAGATGCTAGGCGTATTTTCTGGTGTCCTTACTTTCCTTATTCTGTTTTTCTCAGAGATTATTCCTAAAACATTAGGTGCAAACTACTGGCGCTCACTAGCACCGGTCGTCTCTGTTGCATTAGTGTGGATGGAGCGCGCTACTAGGCCGCTTATCTGGATGTCTAAACAGGTCACACAGTTGATGGGTAAAGGTGATGAAGGCCAGTATATTCGTCAAGAGATGAGCGCCATGGCTAAGATTGGTCGAGAATCTGGCGAGCTTGATGAGCAGGAATCAAAAATTCTGACACAAATGTTGTCAGTTAAAGAGATGCCTGTTACTGCCATTATGACACCAAGAACGGTGATGTTTAAGCTGCAGACAACCTTAACGCAAGGTGATTTCGCGGCTCAGTTTATGGCAAAACCATTTACCCGAATTCCGATATATCAGGGTGAACCCGATAATATTATCGGTTATGTGAATCGTAATGACGTGCTATTGGCTGAACGTAAGACCCCCAAGGAGTCCATTGCTGTTCTGAAGAAGAACCTGTTGGTTATTCCTGAGACAGCTAAAATACTGCCACTATTTGAGCTGATGATTAAGCGTAATACCAAGATCGCTATGGTGGTTGATGAGTATGGCTCTGGTGAAGGTATTGTCACCTTAGAAGATATTGTCGAGTCACTATTGGGCCTCGAAATTGTCGATTCAAATGATCCTGTCACAGATATGCAGCAATTAGCGCGTAAATGTGGAGTCGCAGAATGCAGCATAAAGGCATTGTGCTTTCTGATGATGGCGAGTTTGACGATAAGCCCGAAAAGGGGTAAGTCTTTATCGACATAACAAGGGAGCTAAGCTCCCTTTTTTAATCGCCAAAATCAATGTTTCACCTATCTAGGCAGTTAGTGCTATAATTCTTGTTTGGTTCTGAGGATTGAAATGACGTCAACATATACATTAAAACTTGCCCACATCAACGACACCCATTCTCATTTCGACGCTAATCGACTGCAGTTTACTATCACCGAGCAACAGCAAGAGCTGACGCTATATACTCATAGTGGCGGTTACGCGCGTATCGGTTATCAGCTGTCTCAGGCAAAGTTGTCAGCCAAAGCTAATCAACAATCTTTTCTATTCTTGCACGGCGGCGATAGCTTCCAAGGCACTCTTTATTTCAACGAATTTAAAGGCAAGGCCAATTCAGATCTACTGAATCTCTTAAAACCTGACGCCATGGTACTGGGTAATCATGAAATTGATGCAGGTAATGGTCCAGTACTCGATTTTCTTAATGACATTCAGTTTCCGCTACTTGCTGGCAATATGGATTTGAGTCGTGAAGATCAACAAAAAGCGGCCAAGCTTAGTGGTCACCACAATCTTTATGACTACGATAATCGCAGTCAGACTGCAAAGTACATTTTAAAGCCGCTGCATGATAAGCAAGTCGCTATTGTCGGCATAACGCTTGATCAGATGAAAGAGATCGCCCGTCCTGACGAAGATACTCACTTCATTAATGCTATCGAGACCACACGACGTACGATAGCAAAGCTGCACGCTGAAGGGATTTATCACATTATAGTATTAAGCCACCTAGGGCTCGATCAAGACCGCGTACTTGCAGCTGAAGTTGATGGCATTAGCCTAATTGTTGGTGGTCACTCTCACACGCTGCAAGGTGATTTTAGTGACCTTGGTTTAAGCAATATTCCCTACGCAGAAAACATCAACAACACCCCTATTTTACATGCAGGAAAATACGCAGAAACCATAGGTATTTGCGACATTAGCTTTAATGAAACAGGCTTGGTGACCGAGATCAACGGTGGCAACTTCTTCATGCTTGACCAGCAATTTATTTTGCAAGCCAGTGACGGTGAGGTCTGCGCTGAAAACTACCTGGCGATACGCGCTAAGCTCGATGCAAATCCTTCTATCTTTTGGGATGGCGAAGACAGCCTTGTACAGCAAACTATTTTACAAAAGTACCGCCCAAGCCTAGACGCGTTGGATAATCAAATTTTAAGTTTTGTGCCTAAAAACTTTGAACATACTCGTCTGCCAAGTAAAGCACTGCCGCATGGTAGTGAAATTGCGCCATGGGTCAGTCGTAGTATGTACCATGAGACAAAGGCGATCGGTATGCAGGTTGACTTTGCGCTGCACAATGCTGGCGGCGTAAGACAATCACTCAATAAAGGGCAATTGAGTCTAGCAGAAGTGATTGGCCGGATCTTACCGTTTGAGCTGCCATTAGTGACCTACCAAATTCAAGGCCAATACCTGTTCCAGATGCTTGAATCAGCTATCAATGCAGCAACCAATAACAGTGTTATCGGCACCGGTGCAGGCAGCTTCCCATACACCTATGGGCTTAAGTATTTCTATGACGGTAGACAAGCTTTGGGGCAACGGATAGTCAAGCTTGAGATCATGCGCCCTGCCAATGGTCAGCCGCTATGGTTTGATATTGACCCTTTGCAGCACTATATCGGCGTGTCTTCGGCTTATACCGCATCAGGAAAAGAAGGTTATAGCCCTATATTGCAATCCAATTGGCAACATAGTGTCGATGAGTTAACACTACCAGAGGCCTTCATTCGCTTTATGAGCCGCACTGATACACTAAATGACATACTAGAGCCAGAGGTGCATTACACCAGTCACAGAAGCTAGGTCGTTGCGATGGCAATACTATAGATAAAATACAAGCCCCTATCAGCATGGGGCTTTTGCTTCATCCCGATATATTCAGCATTTTCCGCATACTAAAGTTAACAAGAACTTGATCTGAGCGCGAGTGCTCATTCTGAGATAGTACGCAGTATCCCTGCTTCTCGAAAAAGGGTTTAGCTATACCCATCCCACTTGGAAATGCTCGTTTCAGAGGTGTTGTGCTAGTTCAATTCTAGGCGCGTTAACGTGGAAATGGTTATTCCCTTTTAAGTTGCCGCAACAACGAAGTGGGCTTGCACAACCCCTTCTTCGATGGGTTCTAATGGGCTTTACTCTGTGTTATTGATTTTACCAAGGGAGCGACCATTAGCTGCAATCAATGCCTTGATTAAAGCCCATTAAACTCCCACTGAATCCTGCATTTTCAGGTCGGATGGGTATAAATAAGAGGCTTCAACCGTTAACTCTGAAATTTGCTGCGATAGTGCATAGTGTTCCAGGCATTGATAAAGCTTTGAGGCAACGCCTTGTCCTACAAAGTCAGGGTGGGTGAAAAGACAATCTATCTCTGCCGATAACAAAGACTGCCCTCCACTAGCAAGAGTTTCTATTGTTGGTTTTAGGTTGATAAACCCACTAATAAGCCCCCTTTGTTCAGCAACCCAAGTGACTGTTGGCGCTAACCGTAATCGCCATTCATCATCAGAGCGAAGCGCTGGCGACCAAACAGCTCTCTCCTCTTCACTATAATGAGTTGCAGCAGCTTGAGTAATACTCAAGTGAAACACATTTGCCAATTGTCCCACATCGTCCTTAGCCAATAATCGAACTCGGCACTTTTTGCTCATTTCAACTATCCTTTGAGGTTTTTAATGGCTTACGCATGAGAAAGCCCATTATGATTTGGCCACGTTTCTCCTGGTAACTGCGATGCAACTGTTTAAAGCCGTGGGCCAGAAAAAGTGGCTTAGATAACTTAGACGCATCAACAGATAAACTGTCGATGTTAGCTGCTATGGCCCATGCTTCAAGCTCTGCCAGTAGCGCAGTCGCAATCCCTTGATGTTGAAAGTCAGGATGAACATAGAGGCTGTCAATATAACCACGGCTATGAAATTGTGTCTCTAGGTTTATCACCCCACAGCATAAAGAAGCGCCATCATGGTCTTGGGCACTGTCGATCATCAACCATGTTTTAGACCGAGTCAGCCTCTTATGCCAGTGATAGCGAGAACGCGGTGAGTATGACCAAGCTTGTTGTTCTATTTTTGAGTAAACATCCTCATCAATAGCATTGATAGCCCGATGAAAAAGTTGACTCACTTGAGTCGCATACTGTTTTTGGTAGGGAATTAATTTGAGCATGATGACTAACACAGCGAAACAATAACGTTATTCTGCGCTAAATGGTGGTAAAAGAAAACGGCGTAGACTGAGTCTACGCCGTTTTCTTTAGAGCATGATCATTGTGGCACTAGCGGCAACCTAGATCTGCTTTACTTTTTATCGATACGACCAACAAACAATAATTCGTCAAAAGTGCGGTTTAATGTTTTGCTAGCAAAATCATTCATCCACATCTGCTCTTGAACAACCACAGTGTCGCCTTTCTTCACTTCTACTTGTGGTCCGGCAGCCCAGAATGTTTTGTCGGCTTCTTTGATTTGTACGTAGGTATAACCGCCGCCATTCATAGTGTCCATGACAGTACCTTCATGCATAACACCTTGAGCCCAAGCGCTAGACATACCAAGAGCCAGTGTTGCCGCAGCAGCCAATTTAACTAGTTTAGCTATCATCGGAAATTTCCTTTAAAAGTTATCAATCAAATATTTTAATTCAGATATATTAAAGCACGCAATAAAGCATAAATCTCTAATACTCGTCACTAATCATAATCAAATCATCAACTATTAGATCCAACTCTCATTCCAAAGGTAATTTTGCCCTAGCAAGGAACTTTCTAATAAGCCATGACTAATTATCGAGTTCTAGCCTGCTTTACCTTATCAAGGAGCGGTTGCAACATCCCTTCAAGACCATTGAGTTTTACTTCGTACATTAAAGCAAGTTGTTGGCCAAGCTTGCCTTCAGGGAATCCTTTTGAATGAAACCACACTAAATAGGGTTCAGGTAGTTCGAGTAGATAGCGACCCGCATACTTTCCAAATGGCATCTTCTGGCTTATTGCTTCTTGTAATAACTTCTCGTCCACAGTGTTATATCCGCACTCATTACGTTTATGGTTCTATCGGCAAAGCCTAACATGGGCAAGGCTCCATTGACCTGAATAATTTAGCCCAGCAAAGTCCTCAGTTCTGTAGCAGACTCAAAAGCGCTAGACCTTTTAATGCTGAGCCCAAACTGTAACTCCATTGCGAAGCTAGAGGAAACTGAATTGGCGTGCGAGTGCATTTATCACAAACATTGTTGTTTCAAATGTTTAGGAGCCCACAATCCTATATACTCAATTCGCATAAATATTTTTTTTTAATTCAACTAGAGAATATTAAACTAAAGGGTGATAAACCATTAGCCACACGCGTTGCTAATCGTGGCCTAATTTGAGATAAATTAAAGACACATTACAAACCTAAGTATCTAATAAATTTAACAAACCAATTTAAGCTAGGGTGTAAAAGCTTATAGTGTCAAAAAACCATCAAACATAGCGTTTGCGTCAAAAATAGTTCGCCAGTCAATTGAAACAAAAACGTCAAAAATCATACAGTTGACCTTATCGCAATCCCTGCCTAAATTAATATCACAGCTGCTGCATTGGGCACATGAAGTCAATAGAAACTTCCCCAATAAAACCAGTACGCAAGCAACAGCTAAAGGTAATCAAACAGACACACCCAGATAAACAAACGCGTACTCGAGGACAAAGCATGATTATATTAGTAGGTGGTGAAAAAGGCGGCAGTGGTAAAAGCTGTTTAGCGCAAAACATAGCCGTATTTCTAACGGCAGAATGCCAAGCTTCTGTAATTATGGTTGACTGCGATCCTCAACGCACTACGTCAGACTGGATCCATGCCAGAAATAATAATGCTGACTTACCCAGCATTAATTGTGTGCAATTATACGGCAAAATACGCAACGATCTGTTAAGCCTCGAACAACACTATGACTATGTTATCGTCGATTGTGGTGGCCAAGATAACCTGGCACTTCGCGCCACCATGTCGGTAGCCTCACATGTATTAATGCCGCTTAGACCTAAAAGACGTGATCTAAAAACGGTGAGCCATATGGATGACATCGTCGCAACCTGCATGATGATAAACCCAAAAATGCGTGCAACCTTCGTTATCACTCAATGCCCAAGTTTACCTAATCAGGCGAACCGCATATTTGAAGCTAAAGAAGTCTGTAAAACCTATGACATCAATGTGCTCGATGCCATTACCTATAGCCGTAACATTTATGATGATAGTGAAGAGTCTGGCTTATCTGTACTAGAGATTGAACCTAAGGGTAAGGCTGCCAACGAGATCCGAGGTATCGCCACAGAAATGTTGCAAGTCGCGAATGCTACTGAGATCCGTAATCGCATTGCAGAAAAAAAGATGAAAAAGATGAGAGGTGAATATGGGTCTAACCGATCTCAAGAAAAACTCTACGCCGTCTAAATCGACTCATCAACAGATTCAGACAACTCAGCTGGCATTAGACGATTTAATTGATGATTTCATTAATGATGCCAGTCGTTATGCTATTGGAGAACAGCAACGCTCTCCAGTAACAAATAAAATTATTGAGCTAAATGTTAAAAAAAATCAGTTAGATACAGGTTCAACGAGCCAAACTGTACAAACAACACATTCGAGCCCTGAAGAGAGTGATGTTCAGCAAAACATTAAGAAAATCATCAAAGGAGATGCGCCGTTTAGAAAAGCCACTTTCACTCTTAGTGAATCGGCGATAGCTCACTTAGCAGCTTTGGCTGATGACGGCGATGTTGCCAAGTCAAAGTTGATACGCTTTTTAATTGAACACTATTTTACTATGACACCTCAAGAACGAAGAGAGATAGAAAAACGAATTATTGTTGAGTAGCCCTCCCAACTTAGCTGGCAGAATATGGAAAAGTCTTATCAAACGTTTTAACCATAGTTCTCAATTTGATCTGCCAGCCTTTTTTTCATCGTTATAAGCCCTTTGCAAGCCCCCGAATTCTCCGAGTATCAAGCCACTATTGAAATTCAGCAAACCAGTCCACATATCATTAACATCGCCCATTTAAAATACAAACAGAGCAATTGCTTTGTTTGGTAAAAGGAACCCGATGCTCGCGATCATACTGATAATACTCTTTAGTGGTAGCGCTATTTTCTGGATCGCTAGTCGTAATTGGCGAGCAAGCCTGCGCAGAAACAAGCTCACTCAACAGCCTTTTCCCAACGCATGGCGAATGATTTTAAAGAAACGGATCCCATTTTTCCGCTCCTTACCAGCCGACTTACAACTGCAACTGAAGAAGCATATACAAGTGTTTATTGCTGAAAAGCAGTTTGTTGGTTGCGATGGACTGGAGATTGATGATGAAATTCGTGTCACCGTTGCCGCCCAAGCGTGTCTGTTGCTGCTAAATCGAAAAACCGATTACTACCCTCATTTAAAAGAGATCCTGGTCTATCCATCCGTATTTATTGTTAGCAATGAGCAGCGCGACAGTAATGGACTGGTTTCGGAGCGTCGCCGAGTGTTATCAGGCGAGTCGTGGCAGCATGGAAAAGTCATCTTGTCGTGGCAAACGACTAAGGAGGGAGCTGCGATTCCCGATGACGGCAGTAATGTTGTCATTCACGAATTTGCTCATCAGCTTGATCAAGAAGACGGCAATGCTAATGGCGCGCCTATACTCGGTCACAGTAAAGACTATGCATCTTGGTCAAGCGTGATGATGCAGGAGTACCAACAACTGGTAGAGGCCAGCCAACATCAACAGTATTCATTGTTTAGTTATTATGGCGCGACTAACCCTGCAGAATTCTTTGCTGTGATAAGTGAAGTGTTTTTTGAACAGCCGCATGAATTCATTGCCCAGCACCCAGCCCTGTACCATGAAGTGAGTTCGTTCTACCAACTCGATCCCGTTAACTGGCATTAAAGGCAGAAATAATGCTAGCCTAGCTCTAAAAATGACTAAGCCACTAAATAATAAAAAGAGAACCTTATGCAAAGAGTGAGTCAGCTAAAATCCACAACGTTCGCACTTATCTCGACGCTATTATTATTTTGGAGTGTTGGCGTTAACGCCCATGCTACTGAACAAAGTAACGCTAAGCAGCAAGCTGCGAACTTACTCGATAACCTTAATACCTATTCGGCAAATGCTGATTGGGATAACTACTTTTCGTTGTATGCAGATAACGGCATATTTATCGGCACTGACGTCAATGAGCATTGGGATAAAGCCCAGTTTGAACAATACGCTCGTCCAACAAAGGGCTGGCGCTATGATCTCACCAGCAGAAAGATGACGCAGCATGGCGACGTTATTTGGTTTGACGAGATTTTACATAGTGAGTCTTACGGAGTGAGTCGAGGCACAGGAACCTTAATCAATACCGCTGAAGGATGGAAGATTGCTCAGTACCATTTGAGCTTTCCTATTCCCAATCAGATAGCTAAAGAGATCACCAAGCAGATAACCGCCACCCAATCCAAGTAAGGCTAAATGAGCGTTTTATACCAATCGGTATAAGTAGTTGGTCTACTCAGAGTGTTTTTTGGCGAACTAATTTAAGGCGGATAATTGACAGAATGGTTGTTCCCTTTTGCCTTTATCCAACACCGAAGTAGGAAGACAAAAACACTCCTTAGGTTATTTCATACTGGTAGAAAAACAAACATTTGAAAGTTCTGCAAAATGGCTAAAACCCAAAAAGTCCTCTTCGTTTAAGCGCCGTCCAGAGCTGTCTCTATCGGCATATAGAACTCCGATAACCGTATGATCCATTATCAAAGGTGCCACCATAAAACCTGTTGGCGAGACTAAACTTCGCAGCGCATCATCCATGTAAAGTCGCCACTTAGCTGAATGAGGGTTATCGACAAACAGTGCGCTTTTGATTTGAATTGACTCTTGGAATAAGTTTTTTGTACCGCCAAGTTCAATGGAGAAATTGTTTTTCATATCAATAGCACCATCGCCTAGCACGATACGGGGCTGGAGGAGTTTCCTGTTGGGTGTTAACAACAGAACTGCGCAACGATCGACCCCTACACCTTGCAATACACCTTGAAGTGCCAGAGACAATACCTGATTAAAATCAGATTTATTTAATGCGCACTGGGTTAATGCACGAAGACACCGTAGTTGCTCTAAAGGATCTGAGCCCCTAATAACGGATTGCGGAGCAGGCTCATCATGTTCAAGCAACAGATGTTTGGCATCAGGTAGAAAATCAATTAATGCTTTTGCGCCGTATGCGTCAGCCATCAACTCCGTCGCCTTCTGGCAACGGATCATACGTCCTTTCAGTTCATCCACTTCAATATCAAGAATATTCGCAGCTTGCTTTAATCTTTTTGATAGCTCAAGCACTGGCGGCGGTGTTTGCGACAGTAGATCGCTAAGCTTGTTTGCCAGATAAATACTACGAATTTCAGGAGTTCTTTCATCAGGCTGACTGAGAGACTTAATCAAAACACTGCCTAAGCCCCAGTTCCTTGCTATTCCTGCTGACAGTTGCTTAAAACTCGTGCCAAGCACTTCTCTAACCGCTTGATCGTATTCAGTTGATGATTCACATCGATTAAGCTTACTATCCAATACTAAGGTTTCAGCGCAGCCAGTGCTCCAAAAGGCACTTTCTCCTAAGTGATATAACAAAGAGGCTATGAAAACCTCTTCCTGTAACTCTTCATCATGCCCATGCATCAACATTCGAGTGAACATTGCTGCTTGAAAAGACTTTGCCATCAAACTCAGTAACCGCTTATAAACATCTTCTGAAAGCCCCTGCGACTCTAGCAAGCTACTGAGTAATTTGGCGGTAATACAGATATTTTTAATAGCATCAAACCCTAAGACCACAGCAGCTTTACTCACCGTCGTCACCTGGGTGATCCCTTTACTGTATGTCACGCTGTTAGCGACCCGTAAAATACGCGAGGTGAGTGCATTATCATGCATGACACTCTGGCCTAATATTGCTAAGGAGGAGACATCATCTTTGGCCAGCTTCTCTAATGTACTGACCGTAGAGCATAATGCGGGCATCTCCTGATCACTGATCCTGTGAGTCCAATAATCAGCCCCTCTCAATTTGCTTTCTTGTCTGCTATTTGCTTTCAATTAATACTCTGCTTATGACAGGATAAACCATCAAATTTGACTTGAAGATATCGCGTTTTATTATGGTTGTGATACGCGTTTATTTTTTAATAATAATAAACTTAATTGTATACGCAATCACTCCAAAGTGCAGGTTACTGAGCCTTGAGTCGTCTATTTGACTGCTATTTTTTCAGTGTTGCTTGTTAACCAGCAATTGCTCATTGCTGGGACAGCTAAGCAGTGGCAATAGCCAGATAAATATACAGCAGTACCAAAGAGGGATTTTTACTCGCACAATATTCTCAAACATCGAAAATATGCTTGAAAGATTAGGGGCTGTTGATCTTTCACGGTTGTTTTTGCCGCAGTTTATTGGCTATTTTGACAAGGCGGAGGCTATGCCGTTTAGTTATTCTCCACAAATAGTCTACAACACAGTAAAAATAGCCAAGAAACGCGGCCCTTTGGGTTCGATTCAATGCTTCTATTACGGTGTTATGAGCTTTTCACTTAGCCAGCTAAGCTTTATCGCTCAAGCCTTGTACTAGAAGCATTATTCCTTACGGTAAAGAACCGAACAAAAACTAAGCTCGAAAGATCAACAGCCCCTAGTAACTTTCTAATTGAACATTTTAGCTCAGTAAAATTTAGGCAAAAAAATGCGACTCCGAGGAGCCGCCAATCACAAGTGTAGTAACCATCTCTTTACTTAAGAGAGTGCTATTTAATTAAAAACCCGCGTAGCACGTAGGAATACTCCGCGGGGGACACAAGCTGCAAAAGGCAGCTAAAACTAAAACTCTAATACAAACACAAACTCATTCAGATTGAACATCTATAGCACAATTACTGGGTCAGCTAACAAGCAACTCGTAACCAGGTTGAGTAATAAAATCTACCAACTCATCTGCAGTAGTTATTTGTTCAAGAATAACTGCAGCTTCGGTAAAACGACCATGGGTAAACCTTGCTGCCCCCACCTCCTCTTTTACCTGTGCAAGCTCTTGTACTAACATCTCTTTAAACAGTGCTTTAGTCACTAACACACCGTTAGATAAGTGCTGTGAATGCTTGATCCATTGCCATATAGAGGTTCTGGCAATTTCGGCAGTAGCCGCATCTTCCATCAGTCCATAGATTGGCACACAGCCATTTCCGTTGATCCATGCCTCAGTGTATTGCAGGGCAATACGAATATTTCGGCGCATTCCTATTTCAGTTCGCGCACCATCGCAAGCAGCCAACAATTCATGGGCTAGAATGGGTGCATCCACATCACGAGTGATATGCAGCTGGTTAACATGATCTTCGCCAATATACTCATTGAAGATCTCCATTGCGGTATCAGCTAATCCCGGATGAGCAACCCAAGTACCATCATGGCCATTGCGCGCTTCTAGCTGTTTATCTTGACGCACTTTATCTAAGTTCTGCTGGTTTTCGTTTGCATCCTTAGACGGAATGAATGCCGCCATTCCGCCCATCGCTAACGCGCCACGTTTATGACAAGTTTTAACCAGCAAACGTGAGTAAGCGCTAAGAAAAGGCGTATCCATTGTGACTGACTGTCTGTCCGGCAATATGCGGTCGCTATAGCGATTCAGCGTTTTAATATAGCTAAAAATGTAATCCCAACGTCCACAGTTCAGCGCAACGATGTTTGAGCGCAGTTCAAATAGGATCTCATCCATCTCAAAAACAGCAGGTAAAGTCTCAATAAGACATGTACATTTAATGGTGCCTGGTTGAAGACAAAAGCGCTCCTCAACAAAAGCAAATACCTTAGCCCACCATCGTGCTTCAAGATGGCTTTCTAGCTTGGGGATATAGAAGTAAGGGCCACTGCCCTTGCTCAATAGTTGGCGATAGTTATTATAAAAATAGATACAAAAATCAAATAGGCTGGCTGGAATCGCTTGCTCTGCAAAACTGACATGTTTTTCTAGCATATGCAGTCCTCTAACTCGGCAAATAAGCACCGCGGGGTCATCATCTAATGTGTATAATTTGCCTGTTTCTGCAGCGATATAACTGATATCACCAGCCACTGCATCACGTAAATTGATTTGCCCAGCAACTATCTTCTGCCAACTCGGCGCTAGAGAATCTTCAAAGTCAGCCATAAATACTTTTGCATTGGCATTAAGTGCATTGATCACCATTTTTCGATCGACAGGCCCTGTGATCTCAACACGCCTATCTTGAAGGTCGTTGGGGATCCCTCTAACTTTCCACTCATTCTCTCGCAATGATTTTGTTTCTGGTAGAAAGTCAGGTAACTGTCCGTTATCGATTAAAGCTTGTTTAACCTTTCTGTTTGCCAGCAAGGTTGGCACATCAGCAGCAAAATGCTTGCATAAGGTTTTTAATAAACTCAGTGCGCCTTCTGTTAATACCGTTTCTTGTCCTTTGACAGGATCTGCATTGATAACAATCTCGTCTGCTGTAATACCGTTATCCATTGTTATTTGATCTGTCATAAACCTATTCTCCAAACCGTATTGCCAGTAGTTGCTATTAGCTAAGTTATTCAAGCCAACTCTTCTTGCCCTATGCGCTTTACTCCTATCCTAGGTATAGAAGCTAAGCTCACTATTAATCAGTGTTCTAAGTAAGATGTAGTTATTTGCAACAAAAAACTAACGACAAAACAGAAACGATGCAAGCCTAGCCACATGGTTCAGCAATCAGTTCTTCACGAGTAAAAATCCATAAACAAGCAGTTGAATGCAGAAGAAATACCAAACAAAACATCATAAAAACAAAAAGATAACATCAAAAAGCTATTGATTTATATTCAAGTAAGAAAGTCTTGTAAGACAAATTGACCAAGACCCTTGGGTAGAATTCTAATTCGTAATTTAATTACCTAGTGTAATATTATAAATACAGCGATGGTGGACAATAATAATCCGCCCATGAGTCGTTATCGTTTACAACTAACTCGAGCGTTAGTTATATAAATCATTAATTACCAATTAGTTAAGTAACATGTTCACAAAACCGAAATTAAACAGTCGTTTAAATCTTACGTTAACGTAAAAGTAACCATCTATAAATAACGCCTAAGAAGTTAAACTCTGGGTGTATTGCGACTAACATCACAATAAATATTGGTTTTGCATGAATTTTTTTTGAAAAAATATCAATAAGCAGACAAATTACCAGCATTAAGCTGTTAAATGGTATTAAGCCAGTAAAGCCGATAACCCTGAGCCCCCGTATTAAGCTACGGAGCAAAAAAGTAGATAAGCGCCTCAAGCATTAACTGCCCAGCAAAGCTTACAGCGGCTAAGGTGAATGCGACCTAAATATGCATAAGTCATTAAAAATTAGAGATTACTTGACTTCATACTGACTCATTCAAACCAGGCAACTATCAACTGATATCAAGAAAAAGGCTCATAGCAATGAACTAATTAGCAGTTTATGACTCAATATAAGCAGCTTATGTAGCCTCCGTGTTAAAACTGAGGAACAGTATAAATCAACAACCTGAGCATACTCTGCGACAATAGCCCTTGTCAGATAGGGGATTGCTTGGGTATTATGACCGACAGATTTTTATGAAGTAGCGCACTCAATGACAATTAAAAAAAGAAGTATTACCCTTTTGGGCGCTGCTGCGCTCACACTATCACTTAGTGGTTGTGGTGTTTTTGACTGGTTAATCTATAAGCCAGACATCCCACAAGGTAACTATATGGAAAAGCAGCAGGTAGAAAAGCTGCGTATCGATATGACTAAAGAGCAGGTTGAATACGTATTAGGTCGACCTGTACTGCGTGATAGCTTTTCAGACGATACTTGGTATTTTGTCTATCACTACAAGAGTGGCCGTGATGCTAGCATCATCCACAAAGAACTTATTATTAACTTTGATGGCGACAAACTCATATCGGTTACAGGTGATTATGATTTAAGTGAAGAATTTAATACTCCACTTGAAGAAAGTAAGTTACCTGAGTTGAATACGCCTGAAGATGATCCTTTGATCCCAGAACAGCGTCCTCAAGCAAATCCTTTAGTTGAAGAGAAACAAACTCAGCCTGAATCACTATCGGAAAGAGACGAAGACAAAGACTAGTTCCGTCTCCATCAATAGTCACAGTGCAGAAACAATAATGCGAGCTCCTATAAATAGAGGCTCGCATTTTTTTGTAGCCAAAACTGTTGGTAATTTGCTTTCACGCGAGCAACATAAGCGTTAGTTAAGCCATTACATCCACAAGCAGAAATATCAATCGCTATGGTCGACAGGCTTTAGAGTTTAGCGCCAGTAATTTTATTGACTCGCCCTTCATCTTTAGCTTTTTCTGCACGCTTACGGCGTACATCTTTAGGATCGGCAATCAATGGCCGGTAGATCTCAACCCGTTGACCCGGCTTAAGTACTTCAGAATGCTTTACCGAACGACTAAAAATACCTAACTTAACCGTCTCGAGATCAATCTCAGGGAAATAACGCTGCATATCGCTTTGCTTAACGGCGTCGATACAGTTAGTGCCAGGCTCAATATTCACTTTAATCAACTTTTGCTGGTGTGGCAGTGCATAGATAATTTCGACAGTGAACTGCCCTTGCTCGGTACTCATTTGTAAATCACCTTTGCTCTGCTGGTAAACGCCGTCACCATCGATGCCATTAACTCTTTAAAGACTTTACCAAAAGCCAAGTCCGCGATTGGGCTTGAGAACTCAAAGTTAAGCTCAAAATCGACCTTACAAGCGTCTTCAGTTAACTCCGTAAAGGTCCACTCTCCAACTAACTCTTTAAACGGACCATTTTCTAACTGTAGTTTTATACTCTTACCAGCAACCACTTTATTACGGGTAGTAAATGTTTTGCTGATCCCCGCCTTGGCTACATCAACGGAAGCCACCATGGTCTCGCCATCAAACTCTAATACTTTGCCACCCACACAACCCGGCAAGAACTCTTTATAAGATTCGACATCATTGACAAGGTCATACATCTGCATCGCACTAAAACGAACTAATACATTGCGGGAAATTTGTGGCATTTAAAGTTGATACTCAAAAATATAAATTCAATAGTTGGATTTTAACATGACCACAAAAAAACGCATCTTTGCCGCACATAGCTGTTATTGAGTGCTCAAAAAGCAGACAAACGCTTCAAGGAAGTCACAAATAAGCGAATATTTCGGTTTGGCTAATTCCAAATCCGTCATGCCTGCGTATAATAGCTTGCCTATGGCTAAGAAAAACGCAAAAAATTCAAAGAACAGTTCCGCTTCTATCGCACGTAATAAACGCGCGACATTCGACTATAAGTTTGAAGAGAAGATGGAAGCTGGCCTATCCCTAATGGGATGGGAAGTTAAGTCTATTCGTATGGGCAAGGTCAACTTGTCTGAAAGCTATGTATTCCTCAGAGATGGCGAAGCCTTTCTTTTTGGTTGTACTATTGCGCCACTGAATACCGCCTCAACACATGTTGTGTGCGATCCACTACGCTCACGTAAGTTACTGCTCAAAAGAAAAGAGTTAGATAAGTTACAAGGCTTAGTTGATCGTAAAGGCTACTCAATCGTACCTATCTCAATGTACTGGCAAAAAGGTGCATGGGTAAAGATCGAGATTGGTCTAGGTAAAGGTAAGAAAGATCACGATAAGCGTGAAGATACTAAAGATCGCGAATGGCAGATTGAAAAATCTCGTACCATGAAAAAAGCGGTTCAGCAGTAATTTCAACGTCAGTATGGTTTAGATAACGTACGTATAACGAACAATCGGTTGCAAATGCGGTTTTTATGCTTGGTAAAACAAGAAAGGTCGCGTTACAATCACATTGTACTTGGGGGCGATTCTGGATTCGACAAGATTCTCGAAACCCTGGGAGCATGCCGAGGGGCGGTTGGCCTCGTAAAAAGCCGCACTGTTATAGTTGCAAACGACGATAACTACTCTCTAGCAGCTTAGGCTCGCTAGCCATCTAGCTCACGTTTATCAAATGGGCAGAGTATATAGATGGTCACCTTTACATTTGATAGCGAGGGAACCACGTTCAGGGGTGAACCGCGAAACAGTACTGAACTCGCCTTGTAATATCCTGTCTTTCGGAGCTTACAAGGTTAACCAAAAGAGAGACTAAGCATGTAGCGCCTTGGATGTAGGCTTTTTGGACGCGGGTTCGAGCCCCGCCGCCTCCACCAAATATTAAGAAAGGCCAACCTTAACCGGTTGGCCTTTTTTTATGCTTTAAATTCAAGAACCTCTCCCCCTCAAATAGCAGGGAGAGGATGAGCCAACGGAATCTACTCAGTGAGTCCTCTGCGAATAAGCAGGTTGTCGATATTAGGTTCGCCGCCAGTGAAGTTAATGTAGTCTTGCATTAAGTCTTGGCTATTACCTTTCGATAAAATTGCTTCACGGAATTTGTCACCATTTTCAAGCGATAACCCACCGGTTCTATCCATATAAGAAAAAGCATCTGCAGCTAACACTTCGGTCCACAAATAGGCGTAATAACCTGCTGAATAGCCACCGCTAAAACTGTGGCTAAAGTAGCTGGTCTTGTACCTTGGTGGTACAGCAGCATAGTCAATACCATGTTTAGCTAGCACTTTATGCTCAAATTCCTCTACATTTGAAATTTGAGTGTTTGCGCCTACTGAGTGCCACTCCATATCTAAAATAGCCGCAGCGAGATATTCGGTGGTGTCATGGCCTTGATTAAATTTATGAGATTTGAGTATTTTATCTAGCAGCGAAGCGGGAATTGGCTTTCCTGTTTGATAATGTTTGGCGTAGTGGGAGATCACCTCAGGGTTAATGTCCCAGTCCTCATTAAACTGTGATGGAAACTCAACGAAATCTCTGGCGGTTGCAGTGCCTGCAATACTTGGGTATTTCACTTGAGAGAACAAACCATGTACAGCATGACCAAACTCATGGAACATAGTGGAGACTTCATCGAACGTCATCAATGTAGGGTTACCCGCTGAAGGCTTTGGTATGTTAAGCGCGTTATAAACAACAGGCTTGTTGCCCATGAGGCCAGACTGCGTCACCAGTTCATCCATCCAAGCGCCACCGCTCTTGCCAGGTCTTGCGTATGGGTCGAGATAAAAAATCCCCACTGAGCTCGAATCTTTGTTAAAGACCTCAAATGCTAAGACATCATCATTCCATACTGGCAGATCGGGCCTTGGTTTAATTTCAATGCCGTAGAGCTTGTTCATCGCATAGAACAAACCATCTTGTAATACTCGGTTGAATTCAAAATAAGGTTTTATCTGACTCTCATCGAGGTTGTACTTTTCTTTACGTACCTTTTCGGCATAGAAAGCCCAATCCCAAGGCTGCAACTCAAAAGTCACGCCCTCTTTTGCCATTTCAGCTTGTATGTCTTGCGCTTCTGAATCCGCTTTGGCTACGGCTTTGGGCACTAAGGCATCAAGTATGTCAAACACAGCCGATGGTTTTTTTGCCATCTGGTCGGCAACCGCATAGGCAGCCCAGCTAGAATAGCCAAGTAATGCTGCTTTTTCAGCGCGAAGCCTAGCAATTTTTAGTGCCAATGGACCATTGTTAGACATGCCACGAGTTGAAGATGCTTGCCAAATTTGCTTACGTAAATCACGGTTGGTTAATTGGGCCAGTATCGGTTGTCTGGTGGTGTTTACCAAGGTGATCATGTAACCCGTTTTGCCTGCCGATTTAGCCGCCGCAGCCAAAGATGAAATTTCATCTGCCGACAGTCCATCAAGCTTACTTTTATCCTTCACTAAAATGACATCTTCTTTAAATGACTCAAGGATGTTATTCGAAAACTCCGCGGTATCCTTAGCTAACGAGGCGTTGATACTTCGAATTTTGGCTTGCTCGGCTGCAGATAGTTTGGCACCAGCACGGAGAAAGTTATTGTAATAGATCTCAGTTAAACGCTTCTGTTCACCTTTAAGTGCTGACCTGTGTTGGTACACAGCTTCCACACGAGAAAACAACTTCTGGTTGAGATAGATATTGTCGCCATGATTGCTGAGCTCTGGGGTAATAGTCTGTTGGATCTTTTGCATCTCATCATTCGACATTAAAGAGGATAAAGCAAAGAACACTCGTGACACGTGGTTTAATGCAGCGCCGGAAGATTCCATTGCAGAGATAGTATTCTCAAAATCTGTTGCTGATGGATTGTTGATGATAGAGGCTAGCTCTTCATCATGGCGTCGTATTCCCTCTCTAAATGCAGGTAGATAATCTGTGGGTCTTATTTTATCAAATTGAGGCGCATGATCTTGCAGCGGACTTGGGTAAAGCAATACATTACTACTATTGCTCATACCGACTTTATCTGTCGACATATCATTTGACGATGATGAACAACCGCCTAGAACAAATGCTATGGTGATTGTAAGAGTGATCAAATTCTTGCGCATGTGCTTACCTTCCTTATTTAAGTTTTATCATTAAGCTCGCTATGTGAAACATTTCTTCAAGTTGTTGATTCGATTTATTACTGTTTTTGTTACCTGCTATGTGGGGATCCCACCAAAGCTAATGTGTTAAAAGCGCTAGCGGGGTTTGTGTCACTAACTGAAAATCCAGCGCCATAGTGACGCTTAGTGCTGTAATGGTAATGATGGAAAAACCAAAGAGTTGTCGTGCCCAACTCTGCAAGTTAACCCCGTGGCGATAGCCTTGCAGTGCCATTGCCAGCCACCATAGGCTGGTTGCACAAGTAACCGCCATAAAGGTTAATCCCGTGTAGCCGGCGAGTGGCAATAAAGCGCTAACCAAAGCAAATACAGCGATATAAAGCACGATATGTAGCTTTGCCTTAGTGATCCCTGATGCAACCGGTAATACTGGGATTTTTGCGGCGGAATAATCGTTAAAGCGAAAGATGGCAATCGCATAGGAGTGCGGCATCTGCCACAGACTAAACATCAGTAATAAAATAATGGCAGCGATATCAAGTTGGCCTGTCACCGCGCAGTATCCGACCACAGGTGGAACAGCACCTGAGATGCTCCCCACCAATGTGCCGTAGACTGAATTTCGCTTCATATACAAGCTGTAAACGCCGACATAAACCAGATAACCAAGTGCTGCAAATAACAAGGCAACGCTGTTGGTAAAAATCCCCAGCATGGCAAAGCCAAGAACACCTATCACTACGCCAAAAATCAATGCCGAACGCAGCGAAATCTGTCCAGTAACAGTGACTCTATGGCGGGTTCGTTGCATCTTGCCGTCGATATCGCGGTCAATACAGTTATTAATCACGCAGCCAGAAGCAACCACCAGAGATAAACCAAGCAAAGTGACTAGCATCAAGAGCCAATTCACATCACCCTTAGCGGCTAACAAAAAGCCACCCGCAACGGAAATCGTATTCCCCATGATGATGCCGGGCTTAGTGACCTGGACATAACTTAGAATCGTTGACTTCAATCGTGCTGACATAAACTGGTCTTGAATTCTCATGACATTATTCTCGCTACATCATCAATGCATTGGCGGCGTAGATAATCCACACCGACAAGCCCACAACCATGACAATAATCAAAGCTGTGAATAAGAATGAAAATGTATTGAGCTTGCCCTCTTTTGAGAAATCGAGATGCAAGAAATACTTGAGGTGCACCACAATCTGTACCACAGCAGATCCAAGCACCAGTGCTATTGTTAGCGGTTTTTCAAAGTGGTGGCTCATCACCGCCCAAAATGGAATTGCCGTTAAAACCACAGACAACATAAAGCCAACCAAATAAGACTTCACTTGACTTGAAAGGTCATCAGTTTGCTGTCTTGCTAAGGTATTTTCCTGCCCCATCACAAGCTCCCAATAGATAAACGACGGTGAAAACGCAGATCCACACAATATCGAGGAAATGCCAAAACAAACTTAAACATCCAAGTCGAGTAATGCTGCGGTGATTCAAGCCTGTTTTGAGCACTTCAATCATCATGATTACCATCCAAATCAACCCCGCAGTGACATGCAAACCATGCATACCGACTAAAGCAAAGAAGGAGGATAAAAATGCACTACGTTGGGGTCCATTGCCCTGCTCTATTAAGTGGTGGAACTCATAGATTTCCATCCCGATAAACACACAACCGAGGGCTAAAGTGATCAATAGCCAGATCACTGTAGCCCTGCGGTTATGTCGCTTAGCGAAAATTAAGGCCATGCCAAAGGTGATACTACTGAGCAATAACGCTACGGTTTCAATTAAAACGAAATTCAACTCAAAAATATCTTTTCCCGAAACGCCACCATCGGTATTCATATAGAGCACCGCATAAGTTGCAAACACAGACGCAAACAAAATGCAGTCGGTCATCAAGTAGAGCCAAAAACCGAATAGGGTATTTTGGCTGCTGTCTGGATGTTCGCCATGTGCGGCGCTAATCAATGTTTTAGAGTGGGTATCGTTTAGGTTTGTTGTAATGGCTGTATTCATGCTGTCCCCCTCACAACCTTGTCTAAGTGCCCATTTTCAATAGTGGCAACCTCGCTAGGCTGCACATAGTAATCATGGTCATTGCCATAGGCGCGAAATAGGAAAGCCACAAAAGCACCAAGCATGCCTGCAATAGCCAGCCACAAGATATGCCAAACGGCAGCGAAACCGGCAGCTGTGATGCAAATAGCTATCAAGATCCCGCTAGCAGTATTTTTAGGCATATGAATAGGCTGGTAATGAGCAAATCTTTGGTACGCTTGCCCTTTCTCTTTCTGATCAGTAAATGCATCAATATCTGATACATGAGGAAGTTTTGCAAAGTTATAAAACTGAGGCGGAGATGAAGTCGACCACTCTAAGGTATGGCCATTCCATGGGTCACCTGTGGTGTCGAGGTTTTGTTCACGATCGCGAAAACTCACATACAGCTGTACAAACTGCAAAATGATGCCAACGAAGATGATGAAAGCACCAACCGCCGCAAAGTAGATCCAGAAGTTCCATGCGGGATTATCAGTATGGCTAAGACGGCGCGTCATACCTAAGAATCCCAATACATATAGCGGCATAAAGGCGACGTAAAAACCTATCTGCCAGCACCAGAATGCCGCTTTGCCTAACCGCTCGTTTAGGTGAAAACCCATGGCTTTAGGGAACCAATAGGAGAATCCGGCTAAATAGCCAAATACCGCACCACCTAAAATGGTGTTATGAAAATGAGCGATTAAAAACAGACTGTTATGCAATACATAGTCAGCCCCAGGTACAGCCAGTAATACACCAGTCATTCCGCCTATAGTGAAGGTCACCATAAAGCCGAGTGTCCATAAAACAGGGACAGTTACCTTTAGACGACCGCGATAGATAGTGAACAGCCAGTTAAATAACTTCACTCCAGTAGGCACCGCAATCACCATAGTCATGACACCGAAAAATGCATTTACATTGGCACTTGAGCCCATGGTAAAGAAGTGATGTAACCAAACGATAAAGCCCAAGATAGAGATAGCACCACTAGCCCAAACCATGGAGGTGTAACCAAACAAGCGTTTAGAGGTAAAGGTTGAGATCACTTCAGAAAAAATACCGAATGCAGGCAAAATGAGGATATATACCTCTGGATGACCCCAAGCCCAAAACAGGTTGATATACATCATGGCGTTACCACCACCCGCATTAGTAAAGAAGTGGAAATCCATGTAACGGTCTAAGGTCAACATGCCAAGTAGCGCAGTTAAGATTGGAAATGAAGCCACGATTAAAATGTTAGCCCAAGTACAGGTCCATGTGAAAATCGGCATCTGCATCAACTTCATACCCGGAGCACGCATTTTTAGCACCGTGGCGATAAAGTTGACCCCGGTTAACGTAGTGCCAATACCGGAGATCTGTAATGCCCAAATGTAGTAATCAACGCCAACTCCGGGGCTAAATGCCAATTCAGACAATGGCGGATATGCCACCCAGCCCGTCTTGGCAAATTCGCCTAAGCCTAATGAAATGTTTATCAACACTGCACCAGAAGTGGTAAGCCAAAAGCTTAAGTTATTCAGGAAGGGAAACGCGACATCTCGGGCACCAATTTGCAGTGGCAATACCAAGTTCATCAGGCCAATCATGAATGGCATGGCCATAAAGATAATCATGATGACGCCGTGAGCAGTAAATATTTGATCGTAATGTTCTGGCGGTAAATACCCAGCAGCACCATTAGTCGCTAAAGCTTGCTGGGTTCGCATCATTATGGCATCAGAAAAGCCACGTACTAACATCACTAATGCCAACACGATGTACATGATACCTAGACGCTTATGATCGACCGAAGTAAACCAGTCATTCCATAACACCCCCCACTTTCTGTATTTTGTGATTAAGGCTGCGATGGCAACCGCAAGGACTGCAACAACAGCTAACGTCACCATGATAATTGGCTCATGGTAGGGAATTGATTCTAATGTTAATTTGCCAAGAATAGACATGGTTACTCCGTCTCCCCATGTTTAGAGGATGAATGTCCAGAATGTTGTGACATCTCCATAGCGCTATCCATATGCATATACTGCATAACGATATGGTTAAACATGCCCTCGCTTACGGAGCTGTAATACTGAACTGCATTATTCTCACTAGGTTTAGCGAGTATTTGGTAGCTATCAGGATTTAACTGCTGGTTATGCAGCTTAACTTTGGCAACCCAAGCATCAAATCCTTCGGGAGTCGCGGTAGCAATGGCGTTAAATTTCATTCCCGAAAATCCCGCGCCGCTATAGTTGGCAGAGATCCCCTCAAAAACCCCAGCTTCATTGGCAATGAGATGCAACTGTGTCGCCATGCCTGCCATGGAATAGATCTGGCTACCCAATTGCGGAATAAAGAATGAGTTCATAGCAGTGTCGGACGTGATCTTAAAGTTCACTGGAACATTTGCTGGAAAGGCAAGTTCGTTGACAGACGCTATCCCTAACTCAGGATAGATAAACAACCATTTCCAATTAAGAGAAACGACTTCAACAGTTATCGGCGTAGCTTGGTGGTCTAAAGGCTTGTAGGGGTCAAGATCGTGAGTTGAGCCCCAAGTAATGACACCTAAAATTATGACAATCACGATTGGCACTAGCCAAACAACAATCTCAATTAATTTAGAATGCGCCCACTTCGGTGCATAAATTTCATGGTCCCGACCATCACGATATTTCCATGCAAAAAATAACGTCATGAATATGACTGGGAGAACAACGACGAGCATCAGCAAAGTAGCAACAACAATGAGATGTTTTTCATCGATGCCTATCTGGCCTTTCGGATCTAATACGCCGCCTTCACAGCCGCTCAGCAATATTGTAAATATCACCATTGCAGCTTTACTTATATTTCGGATTAGCAAAGGAAGATTCCTCTAACCTTAGGGTGTATCGCTCTGCAGGCATTGATAACAAGTCCTACAGCATTGGCTGTAATAACAATTAAATATAGAAATCGTCATGCTTGACGAATCCTCAAAATAGAAGAACTTTGAAGTTCAAGCCTATGGTTTAACTATTAAAAAGCTTAGTTTTATCAGAAGTGACGAGTTGATAGAGGCGGAGCGCGGCAGCCATGTGCAGTTTGCACTTGAGCTTGAAGTTGTTGAATTGAAAAATCAGGGAACAAAACAGCTAAACTTAACTTATTGATTAGTTTAATGATATAACGAATCAATCGCCAAAGCTGTTCTATAACAATGGGGTTAGTTAACAATAAACTAAATAAGCTAGCAGCCAGACAGTCAAAGAGAAAACCGCCGTTAAGCGCAATGAACTCACTAAGGTCTAGGTATCCAGCAGAAGATATTGACAAACCATCGGAGAATAACAGCAACAGTAACCCAGTTAATATCATTGAGAGATTAGCTTTACCCCCATTACAAGCTTCTGCCGATAAAGGCAGCTTGGTCTGTGTTAGTAGGTAGGGGGACAGTTTCAAAAAGGTTTCCTGCTGGCTGAATTATAATTATTATTTCGACTGGAAAATATTCACTATTCAGTCTTTCGCTGGAGAATAACAAGAAGGTAGTGTCGGATCAAAGCAACTCAGCCTTAAAAGCGAGCTTTATATTAAATAAAGCTTAATTTAAACATTAACCATCATAAAAAAATTACTAATTTAACAAAAATAAAACCTCGAGCTTCACAAAAAATGCACCAAACGCCAACTAAAGCACATAAAAAAACATCTGCACAAGGCAGATGTTTTAGATGTTGAGTTAGCTATTAGCTAAAAGCTAATTAGTTTTGTTTTCTAACAAACTTAGACTTAAGCATCATCTGGCCGTGGCCATCAACTTTACAATCGATGTCGTGGTCAGCGTCAACGAAACGCTTGATAACCGCTTTAGTGCCAACTTTAAGTACTAGTGAAGAACCTTTCACTTTAAGATCTTTAATCAAAGTGACTTTGTCTTCTTCAGCTAACAAGTTACCTACTGCGTCTTTTAGGATAATTGCATCTGGATCAACAATAACTTCGTTAGGATTCCATTCATGAGCACATTCAGGACAAATTAACTGTGAGCCATCTTCGTAAGCATAGATAGATTCACATTTTGGGCATGGTGGTAAAGCGCTCATGGCATATTCTCTTTAGTCAATAATTTGGTGAATTATGCTTGATAGCGTTGTTAACTAAGGCTGCTATCAATATAACTCGTATTTCAAAGGCACATTATAATCAATATTTCGAATATCATCTAGATTCAAAATCTTGTCCTGTGAACTTGCCTCAGTTCATAAGTTGCTTTACCTGCGTAAGGTAGCAAGTTTACTGTGATAGCACAGTAATGCACGGAACCATCGGCAAAGAGTCAATGCTGATTAATCATCACTTTTCGCTAAAGCCTTGTCGCTGTAGAAACTCTTTCATAAAAGGTCGAGACTCTTTGCTTAATGTGGCGGTGATTTGCTGTGACCAAGTCACTTGCTTGCTATTACTACTGCGAGCAGCATAATACTCAAGAATATGTTGGTCATAGGCCGCAACTTCCTCGAAGTCTAACGCTTGGTACTTGTCCTGGTGCAGCACGATATTGAGCGGCAAACGCGGTTTCTGCTCTGGCTCCCTGGCTGGGTAACCAATACATAAGCCGAACAATGGCAGTACATGTTGAGGCAGATCTAATAGCTCACTCACCTGCTGCGGGTTGTTGCGAATGCCGCCAATAAATACACCGCCTAG
This sequence comes from Shewanella piezotolerans WP3, assembly GCF_000014885.1. Lineage (NCBI taxonomy): Bacteria > Pseudomonadati > Pseudomonadota > Gammaproteobacteria > Alteromonadales > Shewanellaceae > Shewanella > Shewanella piezotolerans. Next base: position 1,453,233 of record NC_011566.1, on the reverse strand, counting down.
ACCTAATGACTCGGCAGCAAGTAAAGCATTTTGCCCCATCAGTGCGGTATCTACCGCACCAATCAAGGTTTGCTCTGTAAAACCAAGTTGCGCATCGGGGTGAATTTGTCGGTGACGATTAAAGTCTGCACAAAATACCAAAAATTCAGCAGCTGAGGCCACATAAGGTTGGCCACCCGCAAATTGTGCCAGCTTCTCACGGCTATCAGAACTTGATACTCGAATGATACTGCTACATTGAATAAAGCTTGAGGTCGATGCCGCTAACGCACAGTTTAAGATCTGCTCAAGGTTAGCGGCGGTTATTGCTTGCTCAGTAAAATGCCTTACAGAGCGGTGGTTCATTATAGTGGCTATTGTTGGGGTCATGTCAGCTAGATTCTATCGATTATGTTTCATCAGACTACTTTTCAATAAAGCGCAGTGCAATGGTTAGTATTCAACAAGCAAGTGCTTTACTTTGCAACTAAAGCAGCCTTTATCAATGAATGTTGCCAATGAAATAAAGGCTGCATGGCAGCTTAAGCGGTGTCTTTAGGCTTATCTTCTAACGAGAAGTAGATTTTCGAAACGATGAACTCGGCGATTAAGATCCCAAATACCAGAGCAAAAAAGGCCACGATACCATCAACAGGTCCAGTAAAATTAATACTGTCACCAAAGACCAAGTTTATGGCCTCTAACATGATGAACTTAGAGCCAAATAAAATAAGCCAGGTGCAAAATGCACGGTAAAACTTGGGCGCTTTGCCCGGTTTATCTTTAAAATAATTAGCAATAGCATGCTCTGCGGCAATCGTCAGTTTTAACAGCAACTGCAATAAAATAGCCACTAATAACGAAATAGAAAAGACTCAACCGTGAATGTATTGCCAAAACTCATTAAACAGATTTAATACGGTAAGGTCGACCAGGACTGCGAGCGTATAGCCAACAAAGAAACGCTGAGGAGTATTAAATCCATACTCTTTTATCGGTGCTGCTAGTGTGGGTTTAGCATTTATTACTGCAGACTCTTGGCTCATCGACTTTCCCCTTGCTATAACTTGTTGAAAATTTAGCCACTTCTCTAACCTAACAGCAACTCAGTGGATTTCAACTCAATTGCTGTTAGTTAATAGCTTGCAGGGTAATTTTTCTTTAGTTTATTGCCTAACTCTGCGGCTTAGGCTAATAATAAACAAAGTAAAAGCAACCCCTCATTTTGATAAGAGAGACTATGGACAAAACTACGCCTATCGTTCCTTTGATCAAAACCCAGTATGCCTTAGCTTTTGTGGATATTCTTAAGCAGATAGACAGTGATATTTATCCATCTATTGCTAAAGCTCAATTACCAGAAAACATTCTAGCACCAGGTCATGATTACATACCTCAGCTTCCCTTAGTCAAACTACTAAACATTATTGGCGAAAAAGCGGGGCCAGATAGATACAGCCAGCTAATATGGCAAGTATGTCGACAAGTTTTGATCCCAAGTTATATAGGTAAAATGCAGCATGCTAAGACTCTCGAAGAGGCCTTGATTGAGTTTGAGCAACTATTTAATCAAGAGTCGCTGCATTCGGCAGTAAAGCTTCGACATCTTGCTGGTCGTCATTGGTTTATTCGAGAGCACCGTTTCTATAATGAACAACTACAAGACTTTAGAGCACACTTTATTGTCACTTTTATGGTCGAACTGGTGCGGGCATTAACAAACAGACAGTGGTCCCCTTCCGCAATTATGCTCACTGGAGCTAATGCCGAAGAAATTAAAGCATCTCTGTTGCTTGAGAACACTGAGTTTTATCTCAATCGCCGAGTGATTGGGTTATCTCTATCTACAGAAGAGTTAGCTTCCCCGGTAAAACTGAAGCTGAATTGGCATGAAACTCCTGCTCATATCCCTTTAAAACCTTCATTATTTGCTGACTCATTAAAGCAAGCACTTAAGCCCTATTTAGGCTTAGGAAGGCTACCAATAGAAGTTGCTGCAGAAATCTTAGGGATGCCAGTTCGCACCATACAACGGCGCTTAAAAAAGGAGAATGCCAGCTACTCAAACATCGTTGAGAATATTCTATTCAATCAAGCTTGCGAGATGTTGTCTGATGTAAATATTCCTATCAGCCGCATCGCCTCCTCTTTAGGCTATTCCGATCAGCCACACTTTTCTCGGGCATTTAAACGCATAACGGGTCTATCGCCACGAGCCTATCGTCAACAAGTTAGCTAGGCCAGCGATACACGTGCTACCTGAAGGTGCAAAATTCAGCGGGAGTTTAATGGGCTTTAATCACAGGTTCATTGCTCCATGCTGAACCTAATACCAATCAGTATAAGCACCGACATTCATGTTTCCGAGGCATTGATTGCCATGAATGGTCGCTCCCTTAGTAAAATCAATTACGCAGAGTAAAGCCCATGCTTTTTATATAAGAAACGCCCATCAACAAGGTTTTGTGCCTGCCCACTTGGTTGTTGCACTAATACCAATTGCATTAAAAGTTTGACCATTCAGCGGGAATTCAAAACGCTGTAGGAAAGTAGTGGGATTTGAGCTAATAGTTATTCTATATCCAAATCCCATAGCGAAGCATACAGCGTTTTGAAACCCGCACTACGTGAGTTCCTCAGTCTTTCCACTTCTGCTTTGCATTGGCTTAAAAGGGAACAACCATTTCTTTACCAATGCGCTTTGAATTGAAAAGACTGAGGGGCTCTGAACTGGTCAAATACTTAATGTAATTGGTATAACTTAAAAGGGAATAATTCTACGCTAATGGGCCTAGCATTGAACTGACGCACAGCCTCTGAAACGAGCATATTCAAATAGAACGGGCATATACATGCCTGTCGTTTATCTATATGCTGACTCTGTTAGTTTTGTGTATCTTCTCGCCTGAAATCATGCATTGAACTAAATTGAGGAGTCTATTGTGACTTTCTTCCCCTCTAGAGAACCGGCGAAGCTGAAACCTGCTATCGCCACCGCACTCATACCGATTTTACTATCAATGCCTGCTCATGCGGACCAATGGAATCTAGGCTTAGATAATGACGTGGTGATCGGTGATGACGGTGACTTTTCCAACGGCATTAGTATTGGTTGGCAAACCGCAGACGATAACGACTTCTCACACGCACTGTTACCCTTTAACTGGCAATCAAAGTTACTGTTCTCCCCACGAGAGAGTCGTAAACAGTGGGGCGCCAAAATTTATCAACGCATGTGGACGCCAACGGAAATTGGTTATGATTATGCCCAACCTAATGAGCGCCCTTACGCAGGCTTACTAGAACTAGAAAGCTATACCGCGGCCTACGGAAGCCAGTTCGCGCAAAAGAACTGGTTGAGTATCGGGCTCATGGGACCCGCTTCTGGTGCTCAAGCAACACAGGAGTTGGTGCATAAGATAACCTCATCAACTGAGCCTTTGGGCTGGAAATATCAGGTTGAGAACCAGTTCACTATGCAATTTGCTTATGAAGCAGATTATCTTTTCACTCGGCAAGCAGTTTTTGAAAACAGTGATTGGGAGCTTAGTGGTCACAGTTATTCGCAGCTGGGTAATTTCCGCTCTGAAACCAACGTCGGCATGACCTTGCGCTGGGGCGATGACTTAGCCCAGTCATTTGGCCAGCTAAGCAGTCATCAAGGGCATTACGGCCAATACAGTATGTCTGCGAAAGACAGTGGCAGTTTAACGGTGTTTACTCGCGCTCAAGCGGGTTACCGCTTTAACGATTTAACACTTGAGGGCGATCTCCCTTACGACTCTTATATTCAGCTGAAAAATCAACAAGCGCAAGCAAGTGCGGGAGTCGTTTGGGCTTTTCCGAATTGGTCTCTAAGCTGGCGCTTTGATTTTTACAGCAAAGAGTATGAATCTGATCCACAGGATTGGCATGCTTATGGGGTACTGAGTTACAGCTGGATAATGTAGTGCACAACTACCACAAGTAACCTAGAACCAGTTATTCGCCGATTTTAAGTTACTTGCAATTTAAGGTGCTGCGCTTAGCAGCATTAGGTGTCCTCTTTAACCCAGTGCAACACATCCTTAATCACTGACCAACGCGGCTTTTTCGGCTTGGCATTTTCACCTAAAATCCAGTACCCATAGAGTTTATCGACGTAACCCGATGACTTTTGAATCGCTAACCAACTGTTAAGGAATGTCTGCAGTGATGCATTATCGCGCGCTACGGCATAAGATGCAGGAAAAGACTTAATCTCTTCTCGGTTATATAGCGTGGTGTACTCTGGGTACAAAATAGTCCATGTCTTACCCGCTTCAAGGCTGATCATCAAGCCATCCCATGTTTTACCGTCATCTTCGAAGAACAAGCGGTCGGACTGGATAGTGTCAAACGTAACGTTAGCAAACTTCTTTTGTAGATGTGGAATTATTGAATAAGAACCAACAGAAGCAATACGAAGCGGGCCAGCCTCATGCAGCAGTTTATCGGTCTTAAACTCATCAGCGCGATGATCTTTAACCACAAACGAGTAATGCAGATCGAGTACAGGTGTAGTGAAACCCACATGCTCAATGCGTTTAGTCGTCATCTGTAGCCCTGATATCGCGATATCAAACTGACCTTGGTTTATCGCGCCTAGCACGTTGGCAAATGTGTAAGGTACAAATGCTATTTTCACCTCCATCTCTGCCGCTAATTTTTTCATCAATTCAACATCGAAACCCACCAGCTCATCTTGGGCATTATAAAATGAGAATGGTACTTGAATGGGGTTATAGCCCACTCTTAATACACCGCTTTCTCTAATTTCAGCCACACTTCTTGGGCCTGTAGCTTTGGCTAATTCATCCCATCGGAAAGAGGTTACCTGATCAGGTACTTTTTCTGCGGCGCTCATCTGTGCAACCACTTCATCCATATTATACTCTGTGTTAACAATACTACTTAATAGCCAACTAGAGCCTAAAAGGCTCACCCCAATCACCACCGGCGTCAAAACGCTATACATGATTAATCGCGTCATGCTCACCTTAGCAATGCCCACCAGCATGGCAGTACCTCCGACCGCGAGAATGAAGATATTCATCGCAGCGAGTAATGAGGTGAATCGGCTGGTAAACAGACTCGACACCATATAGAGCTGAAATAGATCCGATGACAACTCTAACGAATCTAGCAACATGGGAATGGTTAAATACACACTGCCAAATAAGCTAATTAAACCGTTTATCGACATTGGTAGGTAAGTAAAAAAATCAATCTCTTTGCCAGAGAACCAAGCCGCAAACAGCACAAAGACAATGGTTAACAATTTGCCAAGATTAGGAAAGCTAAACACCACTGGAATAATAATATTGGCATAGTCATCTGTTTGTTGGTTGCCAATGTCGTATTTATGGAATAGCTCTTTAGTTCGCTGAATCAGCAGCGGAATAACAATAAAAATATTACCCGCTGCGAATGCGGTGATCATCGCATCTTTTGCGATACCAGTAATGTCACGGTATGAAAATGGTGTAATTGCTGCCAAAATTGCTGGTAGCACCCAGTAGGTCAAAATCAGAGTCATGACCACATGGGCGACAAAGTAAACTTGTAGCTTTTGAAACTCTTCAAAATCCATTGTGCCTGCCGTTGCAGCTGTCATGGCAAAAATACCGATAGGCATTAGCTTTACAATGCTTTGCGTCACCTTATTGAATGACTCGCCTAGCAGTTGCATCGGCCGCATTAACGACTCTTTATCATCTATAGAGATAAGCGCTATGCCTGTAGCGACACAGAAAAGCACAATCGCTGGAATGTAACTATTAGACAGAGAAAAAAACGGATTTGATGGGATATACACATCGAGTAGATTAATTGAATTGGGGTCTTCCAACGCCGTTAAACTAAAAAATTCCCCCGCTTGCCAATCTGGAAAGCTGTACTTAATAAGGAACATGGTTAGCAAACCAAACATCCAAATCACCAGCATCAGCTTTCCCACTTTTATCCCTAGTGATTTAGCTTGTACCAAGGTCAAGCTACCTAAGCTAGAGATAAGCGACACTATAATGTAGGGAATAATAGTCATCTGCAGTAGCTTAATAAAAGCATCACCTATGACCGACATCCAAGCTAGCATTTCGCCGAAAAAAAGCCCTGCCGCAATACCCGCTGCAAATGACAGCAGAACAAGTGTAGACATACTCATCTTTTTCTTTGGTTTTTCTACACTCTCTTTTGCAAGCTCACTGTCATTATTTACATCGGCTACTGCTGTCTTATCAACCATATTAGAATTCGTCCTTTCTTCAGCTATTTACTACAACCTTTAAGTAACCATTGTCGGCAATAGCGCTGTGATAACACTCTACATACTGGGCAATTTTTTGCTCGGGGCTAAAGAGTGCTCTAGCCCTTGCTCTCCCGGCGAGCCCCATTTGTTGCTGCTTATTATCATCTAGCAAAATAGTTTCCATTGCTTTTGCCATCGCTAATGCATCTTCTGGGTCAAACATATAACCACTCACTCCATGCTCAACCACCTCAGGGATCCCATCTACATTGCTACTAACAGTGGGAACACCGCAGGCCATTGCTTCAAGTAGCACCATGCTAAATGACTCACGATAACTTGGCTGAATAACGCAATCCGCATTCGGAAGGTATGACTCCACATGCATCACATCACCCATAAAGGTGACTTGGTGTAATATGCCGAGCTTGTCGCATTGAGTTTTAATTTTATCTATATATGGCCCACTACCGAGCAGCACCAAGCGAGCATTCACTTTACGAAGTAATAGGTGAAAAGCTTGGATAACCGTATCGATATTTTTAAGCGCTCTAAAGTTTGAGACATGCATCAGCACTTTTTCATCATCTTTTGCCATCTGCCTGCGAGTATTGATGTTGGCAAATGTTGGCGAGAATACATCTAAGTCAATGAAGTTATGGATGACTTCAATCGATTTATCATTATCAAAGTGGCTGTAAATATAGTGACGCTGGAAACTTGAGACGGTTGTGACCTTATTACTTTTGTGAATACTAAATTTATTAAGTGGATACAGCGGTTTATCTTGCCCAACCACAGTAACATCGGTGCCATGAATCGTCGTTACCGTTGCAAATTTATGCTGGCTTATCTCTCCAGCTAGGTATGCACATAAAGAGTGAGGAATAGAGTAATGAGCATGCACTACATCAAGTTGGTATTGCTCCGCGACTTCAACAATTTTAGCCGTTAGCGCAAAGGTATATAAAGGGTCTGAAAAAAGCGGATAATTGATTGCCTCTACAGAATGAAAGAAAAGCTGCTGAAAATCTTCAATCAGTTTAAAAGGCCTAACACTGGAGATAAAGTGAATCTCATGCCCAAGCTTGGCCAAGCCAAGGCCAAGTTCGGTTGCTACTAAGCCTGAGCCACCAATACTGGGGTGACACACTATCCCGATGCGCAGTTTCGACATAAATTGCTACCACCCAAACAATAGTTAATAAGATGTTATTGCTAGATAAAACTTAGCACTGTTATACAGTTAAGCAAATCAGTATAAAAAACATACACTCACTACTATTTATTCACCTTTGAATCACTCCTAATTGCATCGCTGATGACAGTGATTCCTTTTAGTTAATTCGTTTGCAAAATGCGAAAAACCAGCAAGCAACCTCACAAAGAAACAAGCCAAAAGACTGATAAATAACGACTTTTAATAATGGCATGTCTTATGCCTTATCTAGTTTACTTTGATAACATGACAGTGAGAGATGCATTATGAAAATATCCAAGACTATTTCATTGAGCTGCGGCTCCCCTTTACTTCTTAGCCTTCTTATATCAATGAATGTTAGTGCGTCGGATCCATTTAGCGCTTGTCCTACAGAAGCCTTTGTCATTCAGAAGCAATCCAGTACCCCAAAAACGTTTGGAGTTAACCTCGCGACAGGTAGCTACGTTGTATTATCTAACGACATGGGAACCGGGAATGCTTTTAACGGTGTAGGCTTTAACTACCATGACAACTACGTCTACGGCTGGGACTATGCAAATAGTACTCTCGGTAAAGCAGGCGATGACTATCAGATTACTCCGTTAACCGTAGTAAAAGATGTTTCTGCAGCAACCGCGGGAAATTTTTATGTCGGCGACGTCGCAATTGCTGAAAACGTTTGGTATGGCTATCGCAAAGGTAAAGGCCTTTTTAAAATCCCCTTAGACAATCCCGCAAGTTACAATATGACAATCGTCCCTGGCAGCAAAAGTTTTGCATCCTATAACATTACGGATTTAGCCTTTCACCCAACAGATGGGTACATCTACAGTATAAGCAATGGCTCAAAAGGTAAATTACTCCGCATCGATCCAACAACAGCGGAAGCGACTGATTTAGGGACTGTAATCACCTCCAATTCAGGGAATTATATATTTGGTGCACAATTCTTCGATCCTGATGGCAATTTATATGTCAGCAATAACAGTAACGGTAATATCTATAAGGTCAATGTAGAACAAGCAACTCCTAGCGCTGTACTCTTTGCTTATGGACCAGCATCATCTAGTAATGACGGTGCAAGATGTGCATTAGCCGAAGTCACTGTGGGGGATTCTGTTGATTTTGGTGATGCCCCCGACTCTTACGGCACCTCTCTCGCATCAAATGGTGCACGACACTCTATCAGTAACAACCTTTACCTTGGTGCCTCTGTTGATAACGAGTCTGATGGATATATTTCTCCATTGTCTGATGACGCAAGTGATGGCGCTGATGATGAAGATGGAGTCACGATGCCTACAGGTTTTGAACTTGGTGAATCAGCTATATTACTCATCACAGCAACTGGCGGTGATGGTTACCTCAATGCATGGTTTGACTGGAACCAAAATGGTACTTTCGATCTGGAGGAGCAAATAATACTAGCAGAGCCACTAGATAATGGCCTCAACACAATCGATATTGAAGTACCAAGTTGGGCAAAAGAAGGACCAACTTGGGCGCGTTTTCGTTTAAGCACTCAACAAGATATTAGTGCCACTGGTGGTGTCGGTGATGGCGAGGTCGAGGACTATGCAGTGACACTGACAGAAACTGGCGTCACTATTAACTATTACCCCTCTTCTTCAACCTACACCACACTGGCCTACGAAGATCTATACCCAGATCAAGGCGACTTTGACATGAACGATGTGGTTGTTCAGCTACGAATTACCGAATACGTTAAAAACAACAAAGTGAGACGTATCGGTTTAGATGCTCAGCTAGCAGCGATGGGCGCAGCGTATCATAATGGTTTCGGCGTACATCTACCCGGTGTTAGCCGTGGGAAAATTAAAGAGTCATTGATAAGTTGGAGCATTGATAACATCGCTCAAGAAGACTCACCGCTCGAAACAGGACAAACTAATGCGGTATTTATCTTCACCCAAGATTTATCAGATTATGTAACGCTAGAGCAAGGTTGCACATACTTAAGAACTGAAACAGGCTGTGAAAGTTCTTTCAGGACTCAGTGGTCATTTGATATTCCTTTTGAGACGCCTGTTTCTGAAAGCATTGTTCCAGACTTTCCCTATGACCCCTTCATCTTTGCTACGCCGAATACCGATCATGGCTTAGCAGCAAAAAATGCAGTGGGTGGGAACCCTGGACGTCAACTTGAGATCCACTTAAAGAACCAAGCGCCAACGGATAAGTTCTCAAGTAACTACTTCGGCTATCGAGAAGATGCATCAAACCCAGGAGCTAACCAGTACTTTCAAAATGAAAACGGTATGGCTTGGGCAATTGAGATCCCTGTGACATGGAAGCACCCTAAAGAGAAAGAGCGCTTAGACAATGCTTACTCCGAGTTTGTTGACTTCGCTGCCGATGACACTGGCGCGACTAACCCAACTTGGTATGAAAATGCCGATAATGCACTTATCTTTAACGATTAATGGAGTATCACATGAAAAGCAAAATTGAAAAAATCACCGGTATTCACTTAAGTCTTATCACATTTTCATTATTGGCACTCACTGCTTGTGGCGGTGGCGGAGATGGCGATAGTGCAAGTCCAGCCCCTGCGGCTGTGACACCTACAACAACGACCACCACAACAGAGGAGGATCCAACACCAGCTCCAACGTCTTTAGATGATTTAGTTGTTGATGCCGATAACGCCTTAGAAGCTTCTTACCTGTTAACGATAAACGTCGAGAAGAGTAGCCAAAGCCGCGGTTATTTCTCACTATGTGATGACTACACGGCTCAAGGCGGCAGTTACAATATTAACTTTGACTCATGCTTATTCAGGGGACCTTTAAGCGATGGTAAACTAAGCAAAGAGTTAAAAATTGCTAATCATGAGAGTCAGTTAATTGCCGTAATTTGGTTTTATGAAGGACAAAACCCACAATATGTTGAGTGGAGCTACATGGCCGATAGCGAAAGCCAAATACTGACAATGAACTAACACTTAACAATATTAGGTCTATTTTGCCGCGATGTAACTCTCCATGCATCGCGGCTTTTTTATGCCCAATCCTTCCCCAAATACTCTCTAAAAAATAAACAGTAATCAAAATCAGTATTTGCGCCGTATTGGTAATAAGGCAGATTACAAGAGAACAATATGAAGGCAAACAGCTATCAATATCGGAAACAAAAAACTTTATCAACCAACCTTACACTGTTGCTAGGGAGCCTATTCATGAGTAGCGTAAGTCAGTCGGCACCTTTCACTATTGAGCCCGAGAATAGTTGGAATATTATCAATGATTCTGTAATGGGCGGGGGATCAAGCAGCTCTGTTAGTTATGACAACAAGGTCGCGACGTTTAGTGGTGAGCTATCACTTGATAACAATGGTGGATTTGCCTCAATAAGAGCGCGTTTAACCACTAAAGTGCCAGCAAAGGCAACCCACGTGTATATTCGCGTAAAAGGCGATGGCAGAAAGTATCAGTTGAGGTTACGTACTGATAGTAACTGGGACGCTGCAGCCTACTCACGAACATTCAATACCAAGCGCGATGAATGGTTAACTTATCAGTTTAGTGCTGCGGAGTTCATCGCGCTTTTTCGTGGACAACAGGTCAATGCGCCAGAACTGAAACTCACAGATGTAAAACAGATAGGCTTTCTACTTGCTGACAAGCAACCAGGACAATTTTCGCTGTCGTTTAAATCTATTTTATTAGGGGCTGTTGATCTTTCGAGCTTAGTTTTTGTTCGAATTCAATGCTTCTAGTACAAGGCTTGAGCTATAAAGCTTAGCCGGCTAAGTGAAAAGCTCATAACACCGTAATAGAAGCATTGAATCGAACCCAAAGGGCCGCGTTTCTTGGCTATTTTTACTGTGTTGTAGGCTATTTGTGGAGAATAACTAAACGGCATAGCCTCCGCCTTGTCAAAATAGCCAATAAACTGCGGCAAAAACAACCGTGAAAGATCAATAGCCCCTAGATTGAATCATCAAAAAAGCCAGCTTAATCGCTGGCTTTTATTAAGAATAAAGACTTACTCGCCTTTTTCTACAAAATCATCGGTAAAGTCAGTTTCCCAATACTTATACCCTTGAACCGTTGCCTGTGCAGCTGCGCCCATAAGGTTGACTTGATAGGTTTTCACACCTGAAATGTCTACAGATTGGTTAGCCGACGCTTGCTCACCACTCTCTTCATACTTAGCACTCGCCTCAGCCTGAGCTTGGCCTTCATACCCGGATTCTTTGTAGCGTGTTAGCGCATCTCTATCCATAAATGCTTGCACAAATCCGAGTTGCTTCCAACCAACTCCAGCACCAACGCCTCCAGTAGCGAAGCGGTAGTAAGACTTCTTGCTACCCTCATGCAGTACACAGATCCCACCACCGGTTGATAATGCAAAAAGATATGTATTGCTACCTGTACATACAACATAACCAACTGATTCAGCCACCGCAGATTTAGCTCCCGGATGCTCTTTGTAGATCTCTTGCAATGCCGCCTGAGTCTCTTCACGAGCATTCATTTTCTTTGAATCAGGCGTGTCACCAGTTGCACAACCAACAAGTAATGCTGGAACGAGTACTGCTGCTAACTTGACTCGATTAAATTGGAAAGTTGCTTTATTCAGTTGGAACATAGTTTTATCCTTTTGGTAAAACGAAAAACGCAGCTAAGAGCTGCATTTTTAGAATTAGACATCCACTAAAAATTTGCGCTATATAAGCTATAGCACAAGATTCAAGTTATTGATTAAACTATATCATTAGCAAGCTTAACAAATGTTGAACAGCAGACGCCTAACACTTTCACAACTTAGTCACCTACACTCTTCAAACGCAGTAATACCGAGGGCTAAGTTCACTTTTCAGTCAAAAATCAACATTTATAAAAATAGAAAATGATGACTTGAATTTATTAATCAAATAACTGATTTAGTCTTTAAAGGACTGCATAATCTTTGTTATTTCATCCATATGTTCTAGAAATAAAGGCACTAACTGTGGATCAAAATGTTCACCCGCCTGCTGTTGTAAATGAGCTATAGCTTCCTCTACAGACCAAGCCCGCTTATAGGGGCGCTCACAAGTCAATGCATCAAATACATCTGCAATGGCAACAATGCGCCCAATGCGAGGAATATCCTCCCCTTTAAGCCCATAGGGATAACCAGTACCATTCCATTTTTCATGATGACTAATGGCGACAATTTTTGCCATCTTAAGCAGCTCTGATTCATTCTCACCAATGATTTCGGCACCGATTTCAGCATGTTTCTTCATCTCTTTAAACTCATCATCGGTTAGCTTACCAGGCTTACGCAAGATGGCATCCGATATACCTATTTTACCAATGTCGTGCATTGGGCTAGCTGCCATTAACATATCGGCATCAGCTTCACACATACCGGCCGCCTTCGCTAAGATATGCGTATAGTGACTCATCCGAATAACATGCATCCCTGTTTCGTTATCTTTATACTCCGCCGCCCGTCCGAGCTTCTGTATTACTTTGAGTTGAGTCGCGGCCAGCTCAGCTGTTTTCTGTTTTACTTTAATTGCCAGTTCACGGCTCTGATTAAACAGCGCTAACTGGGTTTTAACTCTTTGCTGAACAATAGGCGGGTTAAATGGTTTAGTTATGTAATCTACCGCGCCAAGTTCTAAGCCCTTAAGCTCGTCTTCAGCGGTAATTTTTGCGGTAACAAAAATGATAGGAATGTGTCGGGTGGTATGATCACTTTTAAGGCGCCTGCAAACCTCAAAACCATCAATTCCTGGCATCATGATATCAAGTAAAATGAGATCTAAAGGCAAACGCCGAGCAATCTTAAGCGCTATTTCACCGTTTTTAGCCACCTTTATCTGATAATCATCTTTTAACATTCCAGCCAAAACATCTATGTTCGCAGGGGTGTCATCGACGACTAGTAAGGTTTGTTGTTCCATCACATCCTTCCTATATCGTAAAAATTAGTTGTCTTTGGCGACTATCGCTTGCATCTGTATTGCGACTTTTAGTGCCTCATCAAATTCAAATTCATCTAACTGTTTTTCAAGTTGCTTAAACAAAGATGCAAGTGGCTTAGATGAGAGTGCAGTTCGCTCTGTTGTAATAAGTTCGGTTGCCGCTATATCAAAGTCGTTAAGCATATCGATAAGTGTAGTTAAAACGGCACTAGCCTTATCAACATCTAAACCAACCAACGCCTGCTCATTGATCCCACTAAGCAATTGCGAGGTAATCTCTTTACAGACTAGCGATAATTCACCTTCTAATAATTCATAATTAGCACTAGCTGTAATATCTGCTTTAGATTGTACAAAGCTTTCAATATCTTGCTCTAATTGCTCAGCATAGTCAGCTAGCTTTACGGCTCCAATCGCACCGGCAACGCTTTTTAAAGTATGAATAAGCCTTGCCGATGTCACGGTATCATCGGCTTCGGCACTCACACTAAATTGCGTTGAAAAGTCTTGTTGTCCGCGAACGAACTTCTGCAGTAACTTTATATAAAGCGCTGTTTTTCCTTGAGTACGATGTAAACCTAACTGAGTATCGATATGTTCAAAGAGGTTAAAGTCAATATCGCTTCCCTTAGCAGAAGTGTCCGTCACTTCTGCTACTTGCGGATGCTTAGGAGTCACCCATTTAGCAATAGTAGTAAATAACTCATCAACATTAATCGGTTTAGGAATATGGTCATTCATTCCCGACTCGAGCGCTCTCTCTCTATCACCTGCCATTGCATTTTCCGTCATAGCCAGTACAGGAAGGTGTTCAAACTGTTCATTATCTCTAATCCTGCGAGTGGCAGTATAGCCATCCATGATTGGCATTTGGCAATCCATCAATACACCATCGAACTGTTCTTGCTCGAGAAAATCAAGCACCTCCTGACCATTATTAGCCAGCACAGGCGTTATACCATTACTGCTTAGCAGCTCTACGATGAGCTCCTGATTTAAATCATTGTCTTCTGCAACTAACAGTTTTGCTCCTGCAAGTTGAGATAGCGCAGCTTCAACTCGACTGCGTCTTTTTGAAAAGCTAGTGAGTTTGCGTGGCGCAAAGCCCAAAGCTGGCAATAACGCATCCCATAAAGTCGATTGAGTAACAGGTTTAGTGAGCACTGCATCAATGGGCACATCCACGGCATCTAATAATAACTCCTCTTTGCCGTAAGCGGTCACCATGACAACATGGGGCGTTATGGATTCGGGCAACTGCTTGATAAATTTCGCCACACCTATTCCATCAAGCTTTGGCATTTTCCAATCAAGCAATGCCAATTGATAAGGTGAAGCCTCACTTGCTTTGAGCATTGCTACGGCTTCAACACCATCTTCAGCACACTCCACTTGCACGTTAAGGCTGGCTAACATGGCTAAAAGGATTTCACGAGAATTGGCATTATCCTCTACAAGTAACACTCGAACATCTTCTAAACTGCCTTGATAAATTGGAGCTAAATCATGGTGCTCTACTATGGGAAATACCGACTCAAAGTAGAAAATACTGCCTTTATTCACTTCACTTGAAACACCAATTTCCCCTCCCATTAAATCAGCCAAATTCTTACAAATTGCCAGCCCTAATCCGGTACCACCATATTTTCTAGTGGTTGATGCGTCGGCTTGAGAAAATGCTTTAAACAATCCTTGCTGCTGCTCTGCCGTCATCCCTATCCCTGTATCTGTAACCGAGAATTTAAGCGTTACCTCATCGTCAGTCAGCTTTTCGATACTGACACCAATGATCACGCTACCATGTTCGGTAAACTTAACCGCATTATTAGCAAGATTGGTCAGGATCTGCGCTAACCGGAGCGGGTCGCCTTGTAAAATAGCAGGGATTGTTGGGTCTATATCAAATAACAATTCCAACTCTTTTTCAGCCACTTTAATACCAACAAAGTTGATAATATCCTCTAGTACATCCTCTAAGCGGAATTGAATCGTTTCAATATCCAGTTTACCCGCTTCTATTTTTGAAAAGTCGAGTATGTCATTAATGATCCCTAATAGAGACTGGGCAGAGCGATGTGATTTTTCAATATAGCTGTGCTGTTGCTTAGTCAACTCGGTTTTAAGTGCAAGATGTGTCATACCAATAATCGCATTCATCGGCGTGTGGATCTCATGACTCATATTCGCTAAGAACTCACCCTTAGCGCGATTAGCATCATCAGCAATTTCAATCGCTGAGGCTAGCTCCCTTTGCAACGCTTTCGACTCATTGATGTTGAGGTGAACCCCACTGATCCGACCGGCATCCCCCTCTTCAGTATAATGGTGTACCTGCCCTATGCTCATTATCCAATCATAGCCACCATCTTTTCGCTGCATTCTAAATTCACGCATTAACAGTTGTGGATTCGACTTGCTTTGCGCTTTCAGGGTATCGAGCACAGCTTCTCTGTCGTCAGGGTGCACTAATTCCAGCCAAGTCTGCTCTCCTGCATTTAGCGTTGACCACTGCTCATTTTCAATACAAAGATCCAACACCTCATAGCCAAGCATGTTGGCGTACATTGTATTAACCACCACTTTATTTTCAGTGGGATAATAATCCCACATTCCCATTCTTGCGCTTTCAGCGGCTACCTTTAGCTTATCTTCAGATAGCTGGAGTCGATTTTCAGCTAGCTTTTGCTCAGTAATATCAAATAATGTGCCATCAAAATAGTAAGTATCACCTATCTCATCGTAAACAAATTGCGCCTTAATCTGTAAATATCTTAATTCCTTTGCAGCATTCTTAATGCGAATATCGCGAGTAACAAAGCTCTGCTCTTGATAAGCAATACTCAACTCAGCTTTGAGCTCCTTTCTATCTTCGGGGATAACAATATCAACAAAAGTACGTCGGGCATTATCACCAAGAAAATCTTGACTGCTATAACCTGTCACGACTTCTACATTTGGGCTCAAATACTGCAGTGTATATTCAAACTCATCATGAATATCCACCCGATATCGATATACAACACCCTGAATGTTCTCCAGTAAAACTTGGTATTGTTGTTGGTTTTTCAGCATTTCTAAACGGACTTTTTCTTGCTCGCTAATATCTAGTAATGAAAACCTAACCTCGGTGACTTGTCCCGAGTCATCCTTTACAAGATCGGTCGATACTGAAACAAATATCATCTCGCCGCTGGTATCATACAGCTGCACTCTTTCATCTTGCGATCTGATACCGCGTAATCCTTGTTTGAATACAGTATCAATTGGATCATTCTCTTTATTGATTACATCGCGCCAATTGACACTTTTAAAAGCTTCCCGCCTAACACCTGCTAACAAAGAAAACTGCCGATTGTGCTTGATAAAATTACCGTCTACATTAACCGAAGCATAGGCCACGAATGAGTTTTCATAGAGATCCCACAGCGCCTCTTCCCGCTCTTGTAGCTCTTTAGTTCGCAAGCCAATCTTTCGCTCTAAATTATCATTATCAATTTGCAACCTATCATGTACGAGGCGACTTATCTTTACCCCGCCTAATGACAGCAAAACGCACAACAGTACAATCGCCGCCATAATCCCAATGATAATATTTTTAAAGAAGAAATAATTACTTGCCGCTTCATCAAGGTCCATCTCGGTAATAACACCAAAGCCATAGCGACTGTCCCAATGCCAAGCGCCGATAACCTCCTTTCCGCGATAATCTTTGTAACCCTCATAATTATGTCCATCCATGCGCATACTTAATTGATTAGCACTGTATGTGAGAGGGTTATCGTTGTGGTTTGTTGCTGCTGGGGATTCTGGGGTAAGTAACCTTCCAGGATCGGTTACCCGTAGGTTTAATACCGACATCTGTCCTGGGGCGACCAGTCCTAATGATTGCAGATCTTTCTCAAAACGACTGTGAGACAATATATATCCCTCTTGAGAGACAAAATAAGACTCTCCTGTTTTGCCAACGCCAGCACTTTCAGCTAACTTTGCAAACTCTTTATAAGGGTCAATACGCAGCATCAATACTGCCAAAATGTTCTCTTTAGCATCACGAATAGGGCTCAGCACAAACATTGTCGGTGTTTGCATTTGCTCAATACCGTAGGGGTTTTTCAACATCACTTCAGAACGGATAGGCTCGGTAATCACAGTTTCGCCAGCTACTGCGCGAGCAAAAATCTTAGCCTCTTTACGGGCAACAATATTTAACGTATTGATATTTTCATCTCTTGAAGAAGACAGGTTAGTACCATCTAAAGCTGTGATAAAAAAACCTAAAGCCCCAAAAGATTGACTGTAGCGCTGATAAGCTTCTCTTGACCACTGAATGTTTTCACTAACAAGTACATTTTTGTTGTTAGATTCAGCAATGAGATCAACTGTCCGTTTCTGCAAAAGAGGGTTGCTCGAAACAGCTGTAATTCGCGATTCCCAACCTTTGACCCAAGAGTAAAGGGCTACATCGCTAGTTTTGGTTAATGTTCTAAGCGCTTCGCCGCTTTTATTAACTTCATGGTCATAGGTAATCGATAAGCCTATCGCACCAACAAGTTGTAAAATAAGCGTAAAAACCAGTAATGATAATGCGGCATATACACGGTTTTTTCTTAGTTTAAAAAAGATAGATATATCTTGATTGACTGCGCGTTTAAGCTGCAGAAACAGCCCAATAAGTAGAGAAAATAAACCAAATAGTACTAGTCCGATAAAGATATGATCCATGACCAATAAACTCCATACTATTGATACAAATAAAGTTATCTGTATTGTTCTTATATCGACTTAAAGGCTATTTCTCTTTTTCAAGAATTTCCAATCTCTAGATTCTAAATAAAAAGAAGCGAATATCATGTACACGCCGACTAAGAATAGCTGCAAAATCCGCAGATAAAAGTTAACCGCAACATCTTTGTCTGTTGAGGAAACCGTAGAGCCAACCACTACGAGTAAAGCCGACAAGATCCCCGCAAAGAGTGGTGCTTTAGTGGGATCGGCATATATCTTCTGCCCAAATATTAGCGCTGCTAACATCGACATACCTATATAAAATGGCAATTCAGGAACAATCGTCAATAAGTTATAGAACACGATTGCCAGTACGCCACCGATTCCATTAGTGACCAGCAAAAAAAGACTCACTTTAATACTCTTTGCCCCTGCTGCCTGCAGCGACAAGATAGCGATAAATATCATCGTCAGTAACGCGCCAGAGATCTCTAAAAAATAGAAAAAACAGATAACAGGAAACGCTAGGATGAGGGCTCGGAATGCTTCGTGAGTGCGTTCATCATGACTTTGCTCTGCATTGGCTAGCGACTCTTTCTCCGGGGAGAGATCAGGCAATAAAACATGCAGCAATGCAAAAATAGCAACCGCAACAACCCCAGAAAAACTGAGCCCAACCCCAACCATCAACGATGCGCCCGGCTGCAACAGTCCAAGATAGGGTAACAACAGCGTTGCGACGATAAAGATCGTTGCAAAGAAGTTCCACTTAGGACTACTGAAAAGGTAGTAGCCCCACAGCATCATCATCGCCAACAATGGCAGTAAAACCGCAGGGTATTGTGTTGGCCCGAAGCTGACTAACCAAGCTATCGCGATCGTACAAATCATTGAGATAAGTAACTCGTACACGGTTTGCACGGTAGGCTCTTGTCTGTCGACCAAAAACTTAGCAACAAACACAGGCACAATAAACGCTAGCGGCCAGGCCCATATAGAAGAGACTGCGACCGCAAGACCTATTCCTAAGGTGAACCTGAGCACTCGCCGAGTATAGATAGCCTCTTCAAGTGCTGCTTTTTCGGTGCTGACGATAAGCTCCTGAGCTTTATCTGACATAAGAGAACCAGCTCACGACTCTGATCCAAGCGCGGCCAAATAAGTTAATCATTGAATTATCTTTGGTATAAACGATGACATCGGCTTGGCCGCCCACACGTCGTAGTCCGACCGCTTCATCTTTTGATAATACTATGGTGACAGGGAAGCGTTGTGACTGCCTAAGCCAACCAGTTTGGCCTGAGATCTGAGCAAGTTTGCCCGTTTGTTCACTCTGTCCCCAATCAATACCATAATCAATGCTACCCACCTTTGCTTTAAACACTTGGCCTGGCGCATAATCTAGCGCGAACTCGACCTCATCACCGCTAGTTATGTTGCCTAAACTATTTTCTCTGAAATACGCTTCAATCCAGACATCTTCTGAAGAGATAAAGGTCATAATAGGCTGACCAGCGCTAGCATATATCCCCTCTTTCAACCTAAAGTTAGACGCGACACCGTCAGTAGGTGCTGTAATGGAGGTGCGCTGCAAATTTAACTGTGCCTGCTCTAAACTTAGTAATGCCGATTTAACATTGGTGTTATTCTCCCCCTCTGCACCTAAACGCTCCTCTGCCTTGGCCAAATCCGCTTTAGCACTAGCAACGCCAGCCTCTGCTTTAGTCAACTCTGCACGGGCATTGTCAGCATCAGCTTGCGACATAACCTGCTTATCAACCATGGTGAAAATACGCTTCGACTGAACTTGTGCATTTTTATAATTGGCAACAGCATTGGTCACTTTAGCTTGTGCAGCAGTGACATTGGCAGTTTGAGCGCCAACATTTTGTCCTGCTTTCTTTAAAGATTGTTCAGCCTGATGAAGCGCAATCTCATAGTCTGTAGTATCTATTTTAGCTAACACATCTCCCGCTCTAATTAGCGTGTTGGGAGTTGCTAATATCTCAACAATTTCACCTGAGACTTGCGGGCTAATTGGCACGACATAGCCGCGAATACGGCCTAAATCTGTGGAAGGAATAAAACGGTCGGCTATTAAGTGGAATACAAATAGAAAACTAACAACAATCAAAATGATGTTAGTCGCCTTACGAATTTTACTGTTCTTTTTGTCCTCAGCTGGGTTGGCTTCAGCCTTGGCACTTTCACTTGCAGATACTTCTTCAGGCGTACCCTTTTGTTCAGTCATATTCTTCCCTATCCCTAACCGATGCTTTTGCTTAGAACACTTACCATTTTTTAACCAGTTTAGTGTTAAAAACACGTAAAATTCAATATCTTTTGGAAATAAGCTTAGGGGCTGTTGATTTTTAACGGTTGTTTTTGCCGCAGTTTATTGGCTATTTTGACAAGGCGGAGGCTATGTCGTTTAGTTATTCTCCACAAATAACCTACAACACAGTCAAAATAGCCATGAAGCGCGGCCCTTAGGGTTCGTTTCAATGCTTTTATTCTTTTATGGCTAGAATGCGTTACGAGTTTTTCGCTTAGCCAGCTAAGCAGGCATCGCTGAAGCCCTGTACTAAAACAATTATTCCTTACGGTAAGTAATCAAACAAAGACTAAGCTCGAAAGACCAGCAGCCCCTAGTATCGACTCAAATACATCACTAGATATTCGGATTGGGGCTGCAATCAATACCTGAATTTTAAATTTAACGGCAAAAGTTTTGTCGAAAGCGGCTGCAGGGGGGCTTTGTTACACAGGAATAAAATGAGCGTTATCAACCTGGGAACTGCTTGGCCAATAACGCTCGAAACTCATCAATATTTTTTATACTAGGCTGAAGCTAGTGGGCTCTTTTTACATCCTCTGCCATACCGCTTGCAGGTAGCGCTTTAGGGTTGAAATCCTCCACAGCTTGTTTATCTAACGCTTGTTTAAGGTAGTCCAGCGCCTTTTTAAGTTGCGCATCGTTACCAGTAAAGGTTGCGTAAGGTAGGTTATCGACTTCTATATCAGGACTGACGCCGCGCCCTTCAATAATCCAGCTTCCGTCCATTGCATATTGTGGATACTCAGCAACTCGGGCCATTCCCTTATCGGTAAGAGAGTTACGGCCAGATAACCATACGCCTGCACCTGTAGTTTGCTTACCGATAAGCGGAGCAATACCTAGTGCTTTAACTCCTGCAGAGAAAGTCTCACCATCTGAATACGTCAGCTGATCGGTCAGTACGACCAAGTGACCATTAAAGGTTTGTTGCATATTTCCTGATGGAGTGCCATGGGTTGGTGCCCAAAATGCCCATGTACGTCTAAGAAGTTTCTCAATAATCCAACTGTCGATATTACCGCCTCGATTACGGCGAACATCAATAATTAGTCCCTGTTTATCATAATTAGCGTAGAACTCACGTGCGAAGCTAGCGATATCACCACTGCCCATCGCATAAAGATGCAAGTAACCGAACTTACCATCACTTGCTTTGCTAACTTCATGGCTGTTGTGGTTGACCCAGTCTTGGTATCTTAATTTTGCATTCGCAGATGCAGTGACAGGCTTTACAATTGTTTGATGTATTTTATTGCCACGTTTAAGATCTAGTAGCACCTGCTTAGCACTTTGGTTACGAATAAGGCGAGTAACATCTGCAATATTAGTCAGCTTTCTACCGTTTATCGCGACGATAATATCACCAACTTTGGCATCAACCCCCATCTGCTTTAACGGCGCCGCTTGCTTAGGAAGCTCTGGGTCGCCTTGATAAATATGCTCAATCACCACGCCAGCTTTTGTTTGCTCTAAACGCGCACCTAAGCTTGCTGATTTTGCCTTGTTGGGATCTTTAGCAAAGTCGCCGCCACGCACTTGAGAGTGCAGCGAATCTAACTCCCCCATCATCATCTTGAAGATATCATTGAGCTCATGACGATCAGTTAGACGATCTACCAAAGGTTGATATTTCACTTTAGCTTGCTGCCAATCGACACCACGCATTTTTTTGTCATAAAACGAGTCACGGTGCATCAACCAGGCATCTTCAAACATCTGTTGCCATTCAGCTGTTGGTTGAATAGCAAGCTGCCAATTATTTACCTGCACTTTGGCGTTATCGAGTTCTTTAGGTAGTTTGTCGCCCGCATCAACAATCAACATCTCTTTGCCCTGCTTCGATTGTTTGCGGATAAACAGCTTTTTACTGTCATCAGACAAGGCATATGAACCCACATCCTTTGAGAATGTATCTACCTTAGGGTTTAGCGGATTAAACTTAACCACTTTCAAAGAAGATTTACGGCTACCCACATTTTTATCAAGCACATAGAACTTATCTTCACCGAGTTGCAGTGATGAATAGTTACCAGCTGCGACAGGTACTTGCCATAATCTCGCCGACAAGCCATCCCAGTCAACACGAGTTTTAACCTCGTCATCACTGTCCTTATTAGGCTCACTCAGTAACTCATTGGGTTTTTGAAAAGCAAAACGTGCTTTACGATTAAGCGCAATCGCAAACACTTCAGTCCGCTTGTTAAACATTGGCCCCATGTTTCTGTCGCCCCATGGAGAGCTTGGAGTTGAGACAAATTTGCGGTTTGAGAGAAAATAAAGCCAGTCGCCATCTTTACTAAAACTGGGCGAAAACGACTCATACTTGTCTGTGGTGAGTGCTTGCGCTTTGTTTTTATCTAAAGAGTACAACACGATTTGGGTGCGGTTTTTACCTATCTCGGCTTTGGTAAGCGCGATAAATTGACTGTCTCCTGACCAAACGATGTCGGCGTACGGTCCAAGCCCTTCACCTTGGATAATAATTTTCTTATCACGTCCCTTCTTTAGATCTAACAGCCAAACATTACCGTCATAATCGTCATGAGCCAAATAACGGCCGTCAGGCGAAAGGTGCAACCCCATGCGCAATGCTTTGCCGTTGTCGGTTAACTGCTTACGCTTATCACTGCCATCGGCGGCAAATCGCCATATTTCCTGCTCGCCGCTAATGTCACTGATCCCGTATACCCACTGGCCATCTTTACTCATAATGGCATTACGCACTCGACTGTCTGCAGGAATCATCAGCTGTACCAATCTTTGCCCATCCGTTGAGGCGATGGCGACTTGGCTACGAGCGGTGATCACAACTCTATCACTTTGCGGGGTGAATTTTGTCGACGTTGCATACTTCATTGGATCGCTGACCCAATGCTCTCGTTTATGTGCAAAATCTGAAATTAACTCAATATCAACAACTTGTTCTTTATTCGAAGCGATATCGAAAAGCTTAATATCGGCACCCTGCTGGAAAACTATACGCCCCTCATTAAGCTTGGCGCTTCTCACTTGCCACTCTTTATAATGCGTGTGTTGCTGCAGATCTTTACCATCAACTGACATTGACCAGATATTGTCGTTACCGTCACTGTCGCTGATAAAGTAAACACGAGACTGCCACAACATGGGTTGTCTGACAGAGCCGTTATGGGTAGCCGCTAATTGCTGCGCTTCTTGTTTGTCGCCTAACTTAAAACGCCAAAGCTCCCCTTTAGCGCCGCCTCGATACACTTTGGCATTATCACCTGTGGTTTGTAGGCCAAAACGAGTGAAGTAAACATATTCATTTTGTTCATCAATGACCCCTTCTATTGCATCGGCAAGAGGTAAGTCCGTTGTCACAAGATTGGCTGGGTCTACCGTACGTAATACCCAATAATTTGCTGGACCAAATGCATTATCGGTGGCATACAGGATTTTGCCATCACGGGTCCAGCCTTGCACTCTCACTCGAGAGTTTTCAAAGCTGACTCGCTTTGCTTGCCCACCATCAATTGCAATTACGTAAACCTCTGACGAACCTTCATAGTTCGCCACATAAGCAACAGATTGACCATCAGGAGAAATGGTCGCCCCCAACTCTTCAGCAGGTAAACTGGTTAATCGCCTGGCCTTCGATTCAGTCAGATCTTTAGTCCAAAGATCGCCCTCAGCAGTAAAGACTAATGTTTGATTATTCAGTGCTGGAGCGCGAAAATAGCCAGCTTTATCACTAGAGTCAGAGGCAAATGAGGGGGCAATATTCATAGTGCCCAAAGCTAACATGCAACATGCAAGTGAGTGACGAAGTTTCATCAAAGAGGCCATCCTATTGTATTTATTCTAAATGGGAGCGATTCAGCCAAACAAAGTAGCAAACTTTTGACAGCTATTCAGCAAAATCAACACAAAGAATTATTAGCAAATGTGTCTTATACCAATAGGTATAAGTAGTTGATCTACTCAAGGTGTTTTTGGCGAACTAATTCAAAGCGAATAATTGACATAATGGCTGCTCCCTTTGGCATTTATCCAACACCGTAGTAGGAAGCCAAAAACACTCCGGCAGGCGAGTTATAGCGACTCTGTTAATGCGTTAATGAACTTGAACCTAGTTTAACGATGATCTTCACTCACTGCGAACCACATGGCCAAGCCATGTTGCGGACATGCTTAATACCAATTGCATTAAAAGTTTGACCATTCAGCGGGAATTCAAAACGTTGTAGGCAAGTAGTGGAATTTGAGCTAATAGTTATTCTATATCCAAATCCCATAGCGAAGCATACAGCGTTTTTGAAACCCGCACTACGTGAGCCCTTCAGTCTTTCCACTTCTGCTTTGCATTGGCTTAAAAGGGAATAACCATTTCTTTACCAATGCGCTTTGAATTGAAAAGGCTGAGGGGCTCTGAAATGGTCAAATACTTAATGCAATTGGTATAAGGCATTCCCTCCATCCTTGGAGGTCAGATGTGGTGAATGTCTTTAATGCACGACTATATGGATATAGGAGGTAGAGTAACGCAGGAGCTGTTACCGAGGAGCATTTAATGACCTTACCTCAAAACCGCTAAACGCTCGCTGAGCGATCAAATCTTTATACCGATTGATATTGCCGCATTCATCTCTATTTGAGTGTTGCCTACAATCAGCTACGCTTGATAGGTCAACACACTTTTCCAACTAACACCTTGTATTGGCAAGAGACAGCGGATCTTTAGCGCTTAGTTTGTTCAAATTCAGTACTTCTAGTATAAGGATTGAGCGATGAAGCCTAGATGGCTAAGTGAAGATCAACAGTCCCTAATAAAGGATAAAAATGACCTCCGAATATCAACGCCCCTCTTTAAGGGACGACCCCCGCGTCCACAAAGCGTTATTGGATATGCCAAGCGGATATGCCAATAGTTACAGTGAATCACAGCTTATCTATTTCCGACTAGCACTGATTGGCAAACCGTGGCAGCAACACTTTATTGATAGCCGCGGCACGTTTTATTTTCCGTTTGTTGGCTGGCGTTTTTTCTATGTATTCCTTTTAGGTAGAAATAAACGCGCTTTAAATCGCAAGGAAAAACAGGTATCTATGGCCGTTTTCATCCTGTCTTTATTTGGCTTTATTATGCTATCTATGGCTCTTGGCTTGCTGCTACTCTATTTACTAAAATCAGCATTAGGCATTGATCTATTTGAAGGTACTTCTCTTGGGATCTGGGATTGGTTCAATGAATAATGCCTACTGCATGAGTAGGCATTATTCATGATAAGGCTATTTGCTATTAATAAACTGGATGATGCTACTCCCTCGGATCATCTAGCTGTTTTTGCAATTTGTTAAAGCGATTTTGCAATGCCTCATTTGACTGCAACTGGGTTCCATATTCACTTTCTATCTGTTGTAGTGCTTGTTCAGCCTGAGCAAACTCTTCTAGAGTAAGCATTTTTTCAATCTCATCGAATTCAGCAATCAGCGCTTTAGTATCAGTCCCAACGTTTTTTAGCTTGTTAGCACCATTGAAATCCGACGATTGCAGCTTGATTTGCGCTGTTTCATCTGCGCGAGTACTTTCTTGAGCTGATATTTTACCTGACTCTTGTTCTGGCGTAGCCATTCTCATCACCGCTGGAGCGTTGTGCTCTTGTGGCGTCGACATTAAGGCTGGCATAGCCTCATCGCTCAAATTACCCGTCTGCATTTGTGGATTTATCACAAACAAAGTGACCACCAGTAATACAGAAGCCGCAGAAGACAGTGGCCAACGGTGCTTGCGCCAAAATGACTGGCTTTTCACCCGCGGCTTTGCATGACTTGCAGCGAGTTCTAGAATGGCATTATCAAGTGCCTTTGATGGCTGTTCTTGTTCAATATGTTGATAAAGAGCATGCAGCTCTTTTTGAGTATTGTCTTCAGCCTCTTTAGTCATATTCCACCTCCTGCCACTTCAGGTCGACACAGGCTTTAAGGCCTTTATTTGCGTAGCGAAGACGGCTTTTAGTTGCTTCCACTGTAGCACCTGCAATATCGGCAATCGTTGCAGCTGTGAAGCCCATTTCAATATTAAGCAAGAACGCTTCCTGTTGAACTTGCGGTAAGTCTTTCACACAGTCTTTAAGTAACAGTGCTTTTTTCTGTTGTTGCAGTAATTGCTCTGGAGATTCAGACAAACAACTGGCGACGAATTCAGTTTCTTGTTCATCCTCAAAAGTGTCACTAAAACTACTTTCAGGCTTTTTGGCTCTTACATGGTCGATAATCAGGTTATGGGCGATTCGATATAACCAAGTGGTGAACTTTGCTTTAGCTTGATAATTGGCTGCCGCCTTTATCACTCTGCTCCAGGCTTCTTGGTACAGATCTTCAGCTAATTGATTGTCATAGATTTGCCGCACAAAGTAGCGATATAACGGACCTTTGTGTTTACTGTATAGCAGTTCAAACGCGCGAGCATTGCCACTTGCATATTGCAGCATGAGCACTTGATCAGGATCTGCATTTACAGGTTGATCTGTTGGGGGATTGGGCTCAAACACGCCAAGGTCCTTTACAGAGTATTGAAACAATAAGTCTGCATCGCTGCGGGGAATTTGTCTATAGCGGACGACATTGCAATAATAACCTTAGTATTAGCAGGTACAAAAAAACCGCAGTGAAAACACTACGGTTTTATTTGTTTGCTGTCGCTTAAGCTAGTTTAGCTTGAAGCGCTGCATCTTTAGCTTGAACAGCTTCAGCAGACTTAGCACGTTCTTCTTTTACTGCTACCGCTAATGCATCATCACCCACTGCTAGCATTTGTGCAGCTAAGTAACCCGCATTCTTAGCACCAGCACTACCGATAGCAACGGTAGCAACAGGAACGCCACCTGGCATCATCACTGTAGATAGCAATGCGTCATGACCTTGTAGTGGACCACAATCAACTGGAACACCAATTACTGGGCGAGTGGTGATACCAGCAACTGCGCCAGCTAGATGTGCCGCAAGACCTGCTGCACAGATAAATACTTTACAACCACGAGCTTCAGCGTCAGTCACGTAAGCGTGTGTAGCAGCTGGAGTGCGGTGGGCAGATGTTACTTTAGCTTCAAACGTAATGTTGAAAGTCTTTAGTACATCTAGGGTAGATTGCATTGTAGGCAGGTCAGAATCAGACCCCATTAATACTGCAACAAATGGTTTGCTCATTTTAAGTCCTTCAGTAGGGCGGTACATTATTATATTTGCGCGCATTATAATGAAAACAAGCGCAAAGAGTAAACAGGCTTCCCCCAAAGCCAATAGCGTAATTATCCCTAAGCTTTGTTTTGACTGCAAATAACTTATTAGTACATATGTATAACAAATTATTAAGATCGCGAGTCATTCCCTTATTTACCTTTAGATCTCTGTGATTTCACGCCGACAAAGAAGCAAGAGCCCCCAATGCTTTTAAAATGTGCAAGTTTTGTATCATTTTGTAAAGGTGGCGGACTTTCATACAAATAATTTTGTAAGTCTAAATGATGATGTATACATTTCCGTTATTAAACCTAAATAGCACTACTGTTTAGTACGGCAAATTTGATAAACTTGCCCAATAATCTCAAACAATTGAGCCTTGTAGCCATGGCAAGATTAACCACTTGTTAGAGTTGTACTTTTTATCTACTCTTTAAGTAATTTAAAATGAATTTTACCCGCACACATTTTCTTTTGAATGCAGCAGACATATGGTTTGAACGAGTAGAATAGGATATTAATGTTGCCCATCAAAGACAGTTTAAAAAAGAAAAAAATTGATTCACTCGATTGGAAGACCCACTTAGCTCTGCTAGGCGCGCCTTTAATGCTACTTTTTATCTGTTGGTCATTTTTTTTCAGCATCACAGCATCACCAAACGCCGTTGCAAACCTGCTACTCGTTGCCATCATCTATCTGCTTGGCTACAGTCTCAATTACTATTTTCATCAGGGACGACTCACAAGGCTTTGGGAACATCTGCAGCAAGTTGTGCATGTGAATGAAACAACCTTCGAATTAGTCAACATTTCCGGTCAGTATCAAGATGAAACCGCTTTTTTAAACGCGCTACTTAATAAAGCCGTGAGCAGTGTTGATGGCGCTGAAATGGGTTCTATTATTCGAGTCGAGCCCGAAACAGGTGCATTATCATTTGAATCGAGTGTAGGAATCGATATTGGTAAGCTTAGGCAGCTCAATATCAATTTGAAGCAATCATTTGAATATCGGTTAACCAAAGGTAAGTGCGACAGAGTGGTCGTCATTGATGATATGGAAGCTATCAACTCTCGCAGCTCATTAAGCTCGTCAGCTCAAAATATCCTGCTTGATGCTCCCTCAACACCGATACGCTCAACCCTATCGAGCCCGATCCATATCGATGGTCAGCTATACGCCATGCTCAATTTAGACAGCGGAAAAGTGAAAGCATTTAGCCATTATGACCGCAACCTCGTGGCTATATTGACTCACGAAGCTGCAAATGCCATTTCTCTTTACCAAAAAACTCATAAGATTAATTTGCTGGCTAACTTTGATAGTTTAACGGAATTGTACAATCGTCAACGTTTTGAAACGCTTGTCAAAGAGTGGCAGCTGAAGCCCCACTTTGGTTGCTACTTGATACTCATCGATTTAGATAACCTTAAAGCGATTAACGATCAGCATGGTCATACTGCGGGCGACGCAGCACTGCAACATTTTAGCAGTCTCCTCAAAGGCCAATGGCATGAAAATCAGTTAGTGGCACGTTATGGCGGCGATGAATTTATAGCGCTGTGCCACGGGCCTTTAGAGCGTATCGAAAATGAGATAAATATTATAGAAACAGCCCTGAGTGAACTAGGAGATATTAGTTTTAGCTACGGCATCGAGCAGTATCACGGTCAATTAAACAAGACGATTAAGGCTGCCGATGAAGCCATGTATAAACAAAAGCGCGGAAAGGTTAATAAGAGCCTATAGAGTTCTTATAAAACCTACCTTTTTAATAAAGGATTAGGCTTTTTAAGCCTAACCCTTTAACGATAAGTGTTTTAGTCATCGTCCTATACACACACTCGTTTGAGGATTTTATCCAGCTGAGCTGATGTGCTTTTCTGCTCTCTTGCTTGTTCAGCAATTATCTTCAAATTGCTATGCACATCTTGGCTAAGCCTTGATATTTCAGATGCTCGGTCATTAATACTTGAAGTTGATGTTTGTTGCCCCTGAATACTGTCATTAATATTTCCCGTCAACGTATCAAGTTGCTGAAAAGCGCCACCGATATCGGTAAATGCTTGCGATACTCGCTGACATTGCTGCAAGCTTTCTTGGCTCACTCGCTGACTCTCACCAATTGCTGTGACGGCACTGCTGGTTTTGCCTTGCAGGCCTTCAACTATGCTTTGAATTTCGACCGTTGATTCTTGGGTTCTATGCGCCAATGCTCTGACTTCATCAGCCACAACAGCAAAACCTCGACCTTGCTCACCCGCACGTGCAGCTTCAATGGCTGCATTAAGTGCTAACAAGTTTGTTTGCTCAGCAATACTTTTTATCACTTCTAACACGTTACCGATTTTTTGACTGTCTTTATGTAACACATCAAGTTCGCTAACCAAGCTTTCAATACCGTGGGTAAAATCCCCCATAAAAGTTTGATTCTTTATGGCGTCATTGGTACCTGTTTGCAATAATTCGTTCACCTTCATCGAGGTGGATTGTAGCTCTTTAGCGTTGCCAGTGAGCTCCTGAGCTGTAGTATCTATTTCACTCAATGACTGAGTTATTTTTTCATTTTCACCACTGCTTAGCTCTACAGAAGATTCAGCTAACGTCATTTGCTCTGCCAGCTGCTCAGAGCCTTGCCGAAAAATGGTTGCGTCATTACGAACTTTATCAAGTACGTCTTTAAGGCCTTCAATAAATTCACTTAAGTTATTAGTAATCAGGGCTAATCCATCGTCGCTAACATCAACCAGTCGCTGCTTCGGCGCTTCTTCAGTACTTACCACTAATGCGAGGTATTGCCTTAACCTTGCTAATCGCTTACTCAGTGCATTTTTAATCACATACCAACTGCCAATCACTTGAGCAAACGTTATGCCCAAAAGTAACATAGCGACATTCCACTTAGAGATTGAAGCATCTGCAAACAATATAAATAGCAGTAACGCAGCAAGACCAACCGCAACAACAGGGAAAATAAGCTTAAATTGCAACTTGTGATCATCATTATCTTGCATAAAGAGTTCCATTCAATAGACAGAGCCAAGGAGTGTATTATTAACTGCCACAGCAGAATAAATTTGATTTAACAAAATATCTACATTTGTTATCGGACAAGATGGAAAAACATGAAGGGCCAATTTATGAAATCCACAAAAAAACCAGTCGCGATTACAGACTGGTTTTAATAAAAACTAACACAAATTACGCGGGTTAACCGAAAAACAGTCGCCATAACCAAGAGGAATCAAGATCCTCTTGGCACTGCCGATATTGGCCCGCGTAACGCTTTGAGCGATCATCGACCTTTCTAGCGACCTTAACTAACCAAGCCTTCTGATTATATGTTTTACGCTTATAACCGCCCCAACCTTCATGGTAATTTAAGTATTGGTTACGCGCATCCCACTTAGATACACCATTGATTTTATGTGTTTTATAGATAAACCAGCCCATAAAATCCATCGCATCGCTAAAGTTGCTGCGGCTTGACCAAGAGTTCCCAGTTTCTCTTACATAATCATCCCAAGTCATGGTTTTTGCTTGGGCGTAGCCATAAGCACTGCTCGCTCTTCCTGTGGGAATAAAACCTAAGAAGTACTCCATTGGCGGCGCGGCATTATGCTTAAATGAGCTCTCTTGGTACATCATTGCCAGCGGCACGTGCACCGGCACGCCCCACTTCTCTCTGGTATCTTTGGCCGCTGTATACCAAGAACGATTTTCTTGAAATATCGAGCATAGGTTTTCAGGATCTTTCGGGGGAGGCGTCGCGCAACCTGTTAACAGTGTTGCCAAGATAACAGTCGCAAATAATGCAGGCCATTTCATAAAAATTTATACCAACGGACAATAATAGCAATGCACTAGTGTCACATTGATAGCATCAATATGCAATTAACCAATAGTTAAATTGTGTTAGAAATCAAGCGGGGATGGGGTTTATTGAGACTCAGGGAATTGACATTCATAAGGTTCTTGGCTGATAACCTCGGGTTGCCAAAAATCAGTGTTTTTTCCGTTATAAATTTTATCACGATTAAACTTTGCCCCAATGTGGTACCGGGTATTAGCCGCAACAGTCACGGTCAAATCTTTTGGGGTGCGAGCAGCAAGTGTGACATTTAAGTCTGGAGAGTCAATTAACTCAGCCAAAGTGAAGCGATGTTCGCCAACACTTAAGCGGTAATTCGGCTGAGAGATAACAGGCTTGCCATCAAGATGGGTGACAACAGCTCGGTATTGGCCAAGCTCAGGTTCTGGCGCCAAAAAGCTTGATACCGTGCCGCACTGGTTACTGTTATCTAGCTGCGAAGCACAGCCAGATAACAGTGATATAGATATTAAAGCCAGTAACTTAAGACTTTTCAAACTTATGACTCAAAATAATCAGCTAGAAATTCATCAAAACTCACTTCGCCAACCGCTTCACTCGCAGCTTGCTGCTGAAGAGATGCCTTAGCATCTTGCTCGTAGCGTGCAAGCACAGAGTCACTAATAGGGTAGTCTTTAAGTTCTTGATGATACTGCTGGGCAAGCGACATCACCCACTGGCTGTGATCAACCTGTTCCAGTTTTAGTTTAGCCATAATTCGACCTGACAATGTCTCATCTGGATTAACAACCGCTTTGTGCCAATGCGCTAGCGCCTGTTGATAGTCTCCATCGGCTCCATCATCAAGTAAGCTGGCAATTGAACTCATATTGCCAAATAAGCTTTCTAACCAGTTAGAAAGCGATACTTGGTTACCATTTTGAGTTAGTTTTAAGCCTGGCTTGCGCCCTTCAAGCACCACAGCTTGTAAATTGGCTGCAATTTCGGCCTCTTCTTCCGCATCAGTGCTAGCAGAGGGCTGTAATAAACAATTAAGTAGGAACATATCCAAGAAACGAATTTGTGATTTTTCAATCCCTACAGCACTGTATGGGTTAACATCCAACGCTCTAACTTCAATATATTCAACCCCTGCACGCGCTAAAGATTCAGAAGGTTTCTCATTTCCTTTCGCCACTCTTTTGGCACGAATTGGAGAATAAAATTCATTTTCAATCTGTAGTACATTTGCATTTAGTTGACGATATTCACCATCGACTTTTACGCCTATTTTGGCAAAATTATCAGAAGGCATATTGATGGCAGCATTCATACCTTCAAGATAGGAGGATAAGTTGTTGTAGCTGATATCCAAATTGTCTTGTTCTTGGTTGGTATAGCCCAAATCGCTCATACGAAGTGACGTTGCGTAAGGCAAATAAAGCGTGCCTTTACCGACTTTCTCAAATGGCAGTGACGTCTGTTGATCTTTGATAAATGAGCCACACAGTGCGGGGGATGCACCAAATAAGTAGGGAAGTACCCACACCAAACGGCGGTAATTTCGGATCAAGCCAAAGTATGACTCTGAAATAAATGCATCTTTCGTTAGGCTTTTATCAGATAAGTCATAAAGACGGTTCCATAAATCATCTGATACTGAAAAGTTAAAATGCACGCCTGAGATAATCTGCATTTGCGCGCCATATCGATAGGTCAACCCTTTACGATATAGTCGCTTCATTTTGCCATTATTAGAGCTACCATAATCTGCAATAGGAATATCAGCGAGATCTCCAACATAACAAGGCATGCTTACAGGCCATAAACGCTGTCCATTTAGATGACGGACGCTATAAGCATGGGTGTAAGTTAAATCTTCAACGAGTGAGTCAATATTTTCAAAAACTGGAGTAATAAACTCTAGCAGAGACTCACTATAGTCAGTCGTGATCCGCGAATGCATTAATGCAGAGCCCAATGCTTGTGGATGACTGTCTGCAGCTAAGTGACCTGTCTTTTCAATTCTAAGCGCCTCGCGTTCAATGCCTCGTTGCATTGCCCTAAGTGCTTGACGACTTACTGGATCAGACAGATCCCCTACTAATTCATTGAATGATTTCAATATATTATTCTCTAGTACGTGACTTAAACTCAAAGCTCAAGATAATCAGACCCGTGCTAATTAACTAAACTTTCAAGTCATATAAAAATAACTGTTATGTCTATATCATGACAATTATAGATGAGGCACTCCCACCTATCGGAGCACCTCATCTATATTGGGCCTAAATGCCAATTTTACAACTGCAATATCTCAATTGGGTAACCAAGTGTAGATAATTCAGACTCTATCTTGGCACGATCGCCAACGACAAGAATAAGCATATCGTCAATTTTTAACTGACTTTTAGCTAAACCATTGAGCTCATTAAGTGTCACTTCATTAGTGATCTTAGTTTGCTGCTCACTGTAATTGTCATCCAGGTTATAACGTTGAATATTACGCATTAAGCCCGCTTTTTGGTACGGCGTTTCATAATCTAACGCTTTAGACTGTGAAATAGAGTTTTGCATAAAGTTTAGCTCATCCTCAGTCATACCAGTCGCTTGGAACTCATTGATCTCTTTAATAAACTCTATCAATGCTTCAGTAGTGACATCACTACGAACACTTGCAGTAGCTTGATAATAGCCTTGCTCTGGTCCGCCTGAGAAATAGCTTCTTGCGCCATAGGTGTAACCTTTATCTTCACGAAGATTAAGGTTGATACGGCTATTGAATGCGCCGCCTAATGGGTAGTTCATCAAATACGACTTAAAGAAAGTACCTGTTGCATCATACGCTAGTGCACGTTTACCAATCTTAATCACAGATTGTGCCGCTTCAGGCTTATCTACAATGTAGATTTTACCTCCAGAGAATGTAGGTAATTCAGCTAACTCAGGAAATGGGGTTTTATCGCCCTTCCAACTGTTAAGGCCGCTCAACTTTGTTAGCATCTGATCTTTACTTAAGTTACCTACAGCCACGATTTGAGCATTGCCCGCTGTGTATTGGCGCTGATAGAAAGCTTTCACATCATCTAAAGTGATTGCAGAAACAGATTCAATAGAACCACCACTGCTCACTCCAAACGGACTTTTATCGCCGTACAACAGCGTTCCAAATGCTCTAGAAGCAAGATAGCTGGGTTCAGTCAATTGACGTTGAAGGTTCTGTAGTAACTGTTGCTTAACCCGGTCGAAATCAGCTTGTTTGAAGGCTGGCTCAAACAACTTCTCTTGTACAATTTTCATTGTCGCATCAAGATTTTCTGTCAAAGCAGAGATCTTCAGATGACTTTGATAACTACTCGCGCCAAAACTGACATTACTGCCGAGCATCTCTAGTGCTTGAGTAAGATCTTCTGCACTGCGCTTTAGGCTTGATTCATTCATCATTGATGCTGTGATTGAAGCTAGACCAGCTTGCTGCACATCAAGTATCCGATGACCGCCATTGAGGTAAACGACGACTTCAACCGTAGGTGTTTCATTGGTTTCAGTACCTATCACTTCAATGTTATTGGCTAACTCACCTTGCCATAGTGTTGGGATTTTCAATACCGGTGCAGCGCCAACAGGCGGTACCACATTACGATCAAACTTAGAGGTAATTTGTGGTTTCACATTTAAATCTTGCACGGCAACGGCAGCGACTTTTTCAGTTGGCGCAACAAAATTATCAGCTTTAGCGATTAACTGCTTCTGACCTTGTGGTACAACACTCATTACCACCATAGGCTTGTCTTTAATATATCGATTAAACACGCGCATCACATCTTCTTTGGTGACGTTGGCATATCGAGCCAAATCAGACCCAATCATGTTGGGGTTACCAGAAAATGTTTCGTTAAATGCTAGGCTGGATACTTTAACCTGCACGCTTTGCAAACCAAAGATGGTGGCCGCTTCAAAGTTAACTTTAACTTTTTCCAGATCCTCATCATTCACGCCACGCTGTTCAAACTCAGTTATCGAATCGCGCATGATTTTCTCAATGGCGTCCAAATTCCCGCCTTTAGCAGGATTAGCGAGTGCATACAAAGAGAACTGACAAGCAAGCTCCTGACAAGGATGGCTAACACCAGCCTGTACAGCAAAACCATCTTTCACTAAATTCTTATAGAAAATTGATGTTTTACCACCGCCAAGAATATTAGACAGTAGATCTAAAGCGGGCTCATCTTCATGGCGAGCATAGACCGTCGGCATCCCCATGCGGATCAGTGGCAAATGAACGCGATCTTCCATCGATAAATAGCGGTCTTCATCCAACGTCACCAGCTCTTTAATTGGTTCAGCAACTGCTGGGCCTGCAGGGATTTCACCGAAATATTTATTTACCCAAGCCAGCGCTTGCACTTCGTCAAAATCGCCACCAATGGTCAATGTGGCATTATTAGGCCCATACCAACGTTGGAAAAAATGTTTAACATCTTCAACATCAGCACGATCTAAATCTTCTGGCCAACCAATGACGGGCCATGAATAAGGGTGGCCTTGGGGATAGAAAGCCTGATTGAAACGCTCTCCCATTCTGCCGTAAGGGCGGTTGTCTATCCGCTGTGCACGTTCGTTCTTAACCGTCTCACGCTGTACTTCAAATTTCTCTTCGGTTAACGCTGGTAAGAAAAAGCCCATTCGGTCCGACTCAAGCCAGAGCATTTTCTCTAGTTGATTATTCGGCACAGTTTCAAAATAATTGGTTCTGTCTGTATTGGTGGTTCCGTTAAGTGTGCCACCCGCTTCGGTAACCATCTTAAAATGTTGCTCATCACCTACATGTTCTGAGCCCTGGAACATCATGTGTTCGAACAAGTGCGCAAAACCGCTGCGACCTTCCAATTCACGCCCTGAACCAACGTGATAGGTAACATCAACATGCACCAGCGGATCTGAATGATCTTCATGTAATATAACGGTTAATCCGTTGGCTAATTGATATTTACGGTAAGGGATCCCAACATCTTGGCCTGAAAAACTCACAGTCTCAAGTAACGTTACACCAGCTGGTAACGTGGCTTTTGACTCCTGTTGACCAGCACATCCAAATAACGCTGCACTAACGGCAGCGGCTAACATCCATTTTTTCAATTTTTATCTCCTTCGCTTGAATGCGATATTGTTCTCTCATCTGAACTTAGTTATATACCCAAATAATCTCAAAATACAGGGTCCGACATGTCGACAGGACATTAAATTATAGTACTCGTTATTGGAACTCAATATTCCACCACACTGTAATAAGTTGTTTCTCATCATGCCCTTTAGGAGCTTCTGCTAAATATTGGCACTGCTTAGTCATATTAAAAAGGGGGTTATGGCTCTCTAAACAACAGGCTTTCAGCCTATCCGACAGAAATGCAGGAATGAGTACTTTACAGGAAGAGTATAGTATTACTCACTCTGGTTAAAACAACCAGCGAGTACCCTTTAGTTTGAATCACTGACTAATAAAAAAATAACGACACTTAACAACAAACCGTTTGCACTCTTTTCCGTTTCAAATCGCGATTTGCCGACATAAGCCACCATATACATTAATGTTTTTATGTTATTTGCAATACTTGTAAGTCATGTTACTTAATGGTTAACTGTTAATATAATTAAAACAAACTTTGATATGACAATAAGTTATAACTAAATCGGTTTGTTAATCAAGGTACTCTCTCTATAGAATGCTAACGATTGGCTAATTCACCTTCGCTGCACTGAAGGGATCGTTTATGAACAAACGATTGCAATAAATAAAGTGACAACAATGTCACCTAAACTAATTATAAAAATAGAATATTTGGAATATTAATAATGTGGCAAACGATTAAAAACATCCCTTTTTGGCAAAAGGTATTGGCTGCCTTTGTGCTTGGCGCCGCTGTTGGCGTTATCTTTGGTGAATCCGCAACGGTATTAAAGCCACTTGGCGATCTATTTATCAGCGCTATTAAAATGCTGGTTGCCCCGCTTATTTTCTGCGCCATTGTCGTCAGTATCACCTCTTTAGGCTCACAGGCGAACCTGAAACGATTAAGCTTTAAGACCTTAGGCATGTTTATGCTAACCGGTACGATTGCCTCCCTGATAGGCTTAACGATCGGCTCATTGATTGATATGGGCGGAACCACGGAACTTGTAGCAAGTGAAGTGAGCGAACGTCATGTTCCGGGTTTTGCGCAAGTACTACTTAACATGGTACCTGTGAACCCATTTGCCTCACTTGCCGAAGGAAAAGTACTGCAGATTATAGTATTTGCGGCATTGATTGGTATTGCTATCAATAAAGTTGGCGAAAAAGCTGAACCACTGAAAAAAACGCTTGAAGCAGGTGCCGAGGTAATGTTCCAGCTTACCCGCATGGTGTTAAAACTAACTCCAATTGGTGTATTCGGTCTCATGGCCTGGGTTGTAGGTGAATATGGTTTATCGATGCTGCTACCTTTGGGTAAATTTATTGGTGCTATTTATCTAGCTGCATTAATTCACATTATTTTCGTCTATGGCGGCTTAGTAAAGTTTGTGGCCAAATTAAGCCCTGTTCAATTCTTTAGAAAAGCCATACCAGCACAAATTGTCGCATTCACGACGGCATCAAGTTTTGGTACATTGCCCGCCAGTACTCGTTGCACTGAATCAATGGGAGTGTCTAAACGTTATAGCTCATTTGTGCTACCACTTGGTGCGACCATGAATATGGATGGCTGTGGTGGTATTTACCCTGCAATAGCCGCTATTTTTATCGCTCAAATCTATGGTATTCCCCTCGATATGACTGACTACATGCTCATTGCCGTAACAGCAACTGTAGCCTCAGTAGGGACTGCCGGCGTGCCAGGCAGTGCAATGGTTATGCTAACTGTCACTTTAGGCGTTGTTGGATTGCCACTTGAGGGGATTGCATTTATTGCCGCAATCGATCGAATTATTGACATGATCCGCACCGCAACTAACGTTACCGGCGACATGATGACAGCTGTGGTTATTGGCAAGTCAGAAGGCCAACTCGATGAGGCCCAGTTTAACGCCCAAGAGTTAACCGCGACGGAAAATGCAACAAGCTAGTTCCACATGAGTAAAAGAAAAGGCCGCATTCGCGGCCTTTTTAATTTATACTTTCAAATCATATTACTAAGTGACTAATTTCGAGGCATTAAGTATGGCTAAGTTGTTTATTCTTCCGTTACTGCTCTCGCTTGCATGGGCATTATTTCTCAATTATAACGGCGTACCTCTTAAACAAGGAAGAAAAGGCTTTCTCTATATCGTCGGTATTAGTTTAACGATTATCTTCGCCTTAGGTTTCTTGCTTTGGTTAACGGCAGATCAAAACATTCGAAGCTGGTAGCCCGTAGCAAGTTTCTGATTCATAGGCGCCTAACTCTTCAGAGGAGGCGCTAATTCCACTATCCTAATGCTTCATCGTTTAGTGAAATATCTCCAATATCGATGTCACTCCATATAACAACATCACCTTCATCGCTGGAGAAAATAAAGCCTTGAAGCTCATCAATGTCCACTCCTTCAGCTTCATATTTCTGACGTAGTTCATCGTCCATATCCTGGCTACTTAATGTATTGTCTGATTGGGTCCAATTACCGCCAGACAAGTCTAGGTTTTCACTACCGACGACCAAGAAATTGTTTTCAAATGGGTCGTCATTATCATTACCAACAATGCCATCGCCGTCGCTCTGCTGGTAAATCTTATCCAGAGACAGCATTAACTGAATATCGGTCACGCCGTCTTCAACGATAAAAGCTTCCATATTTTGAATGCCAGCCCCTGTCATATCGATGATCTCATTGCTGTCACCTGAAACTTGCAGAACATCGAAACCGTCACCACCATCATAACTAAAGCTATTACTATCCATGCTGCCGTCAACGTTATTGCCAAAATCACCTCTATCAAAGACAAGAGTATCATCTCCTGGCTCCGCCAAAAAGTGTATCTACCCCAGTACCACCATCAAGAGTATCGGCACCGCTGTCGCCGAAAAGAATGTCATCGCCGCTGCCGCCTGCTAACGTATCCGCGCCATCACCACCATACAGTTCATCACTTCCGCTACCACCGTCGAGCTTGTCATCACCAACACCTGCAAACAGCATGTCATTACCGCTGCCGCCACTGAGTTGGTCGTTGCCAACATCACCATGAAGCTGGTCATTGCCGCCGCTTCCTACAAGCTTATCATCCCCGTCCCCACCAAAGAGTTGGTCATTACCGCCTCCACCGGTCAACTTATCATTGCCAGCTTCACCGTAAAGCATGTCGTCACCTGAACCACCGCTTAAGTTATCATTCCCCTCGCCACCAAACAGTTGATCATTGCCACTACCCGAGCTAAGCGCATCATTACCCGCGCCGCCTTCGAGCAGATCAGAGCCTGAACCACTTGTCAGTTTGTCATTACCATCTCCGCCAAACAGTTGGTTATTACCATTGCCAGCATTTAAGTTATCTGAGCCTGCGCCCCCGCTTAGATTATCATCGCCACCTGTTGCAATCAGAACATCATCGCCATCACCACCACTTACTGTGTTATTACCTGCACCCGCTTCTAACCTATCGTTGCCTGCACCACCGGAGAGATTGTCATGTCCTTCACCTGCTATGATCGAATCATCACCTTCACCGCCTGTAACCGTGTTGTGACCATCGCCAGCACGAATAGTGTCATCCCCCGCTCCGCCTGAGATCACATCGCTACCAGCCCCTGCAATCAAGGTATCGTTACCAGCATCGCCACTAATTTGATTATCGCCGTTACCTGCATCAATGATGTCATGACCTTCACCACCAGAGATAGTGTCACTGCCAATGCCCGCTATAATGCTGTCATTACCCGCACCACCACTGACTTGATTGTGCCCTTCTCCTGCGTGAATGATATCGTCTCCTTCACCACCAGCGATCAAATCATGACCACTACCAGTTGTTATAGTGTCATCGCCCGCTCCGCCAGAGACTATATTATCTCCAGCCCCAGCCTCAATGGAGTCATTATCATCACCGCCATCAATAGTGTCATGACCACTACCAGTTATTATCGTATCCTCACCACTGCCGCCTTCAACAGTATTATTACCAAGGTGCGATTCGAGGTGATCCTTACCTTCGCCGCCAATTAACCGATCATTACCGCTACCACCATAGATAACATCGTCACCCGCTCCACCATCAAGGGTGTTGTCACCAAACTCTCCATGCAATTCATCATCACCTTCACCACCAATCAAGTGATCATTACCAGTACCAGCAAATAGCTTGTCCTTTCCAGCGCCACCTTCGATAGTATCGTTACCATCACCACCAAGCAGAACATCATCACCTTCACCGCCAGCGATAGTGTCATGACCACTGCCTCCATCGACAAAGTCACTGCCTAAGCCGCCAATAACATTATCATCACCGTCACCAGCAAAGAGTTGATCATCCGCGTCACCACCATCTAAGGTATCATCCCCCGCACCACCAAATAACAAGTCGGCTCCAGCTCCTCCGGATAAGCTATCATCACCAGCTTCGCCAAATAGTTGGTCATCGCCCTCACCACCAGCTATTTGATCATGCCCTTCTCCCCCAAATAGCAGGTCATTACCTTCATCTCCAGCGATAGTGTCACTGCCATCACCACCAAATATGAGATCAGCTCCGACACCACCAGATATGGTATCGGAGCCTGTGCCACCATCAATGAAATCATCCCCCTCTTCGC
Source organism: Shewanella piezotolerans WP3 (assembly GCF_000014885.1). Lineage (NCBI taxonomy): Bacteria > Pseudomonadati > Pseudomonadota > Gammaproteobacteria > Alteromonadales > Shewanellaceae > Shewanella > Shewanella piezotolerans. The sequence goes on along the minus strand of NC_011566.1, from coordinate 1,412,005 downwards.
CATGCAAGGCGTCATTACCATCACCGCCATAAATGACGTCATCTCCTGTTCCGGCGTAAACAGTATCAGCACCGACTCCACCGTAGATCTCATCTTTGCCCTCACCGGTGTTGATAGTATTATCTCCGTCTTCACCAAAGACTTGGTCATCTCCTGCACCAGTTGCAATATTATCGCTACCAGTACCAGCAAAGACCACATCATCACCAGTGCCTGTGTCAACGGTGTCATCACCCGCACCAGCAAAAACTAAGTCATCACCTTCTGCAGCTAAAATCGTATCATTACCACCATCGCCGTAGAGCTGATCGTCTGCCGTGCCACCAATAAGCTTATCGTCTCCTTCACCACCTGCGAGCAAGCCTGCTTCATTCTCGGCATAAAGCGTGTCATTGCCTGCGCCACCATAAAGCTCATCGTAACCCTCGCCACCAATAAGCTCGTCGTCACCGTCACCGCCATACAATTTGTCATCCCCTGCACCGCCTAACAATGAATCACTGCCCGCCCCAGCATAAATTGTGTCATTACCCGCTTCACCTAAAAGCGTATCATCTCCAGCATCACCAACGAGTACGTCATCGCCTAGACCACCTGAAAGTTGGTCCGCACCACTGCCACCGATAAGCGTGTCATCCCCCTCTCCACCGGTAATAACATCATCACCTTCGCCACCATCGACTAAGTCATTACCAGCTCCACCAATTAAGGTATCCGCGCCACCACCGCCATAGAGAGTATCATCACCTTCACCACCATCAAGATGGTCAATACCTTGCCCTCCGTGAAGCAAGTCATTGCCTAACCCCCCTTCAATGGTATCGTTACCATCTTGGGCATAGACCGTATCATTGCCATCACCCGCATCAATGGTGTCATTTCCAAGTCCTGCATCGATAATGTCATCACCAGCTCCCGCTATAATACTGTCGTGACCATCGCCACCAATCAACACATCGTCACCGTCTTGTGCAGTAATAATGTCATCTCCGCTACCACCATCGAGAAAATTATCACCACTGCCAGATAACAGCTCATCGTTACCTTCACCACCACTGAGAGCATCGTTACCTTCGCCACCTTCTAACCTATCAGCTCCAGCTCCACCATAGAGGGTATCGTTACCAACGCCCCCAATAACTAAATCATCGCCATCTTCTGCATAGATAGTGTCGTCACCTTCGCCCCCGGTTATAACGTCGTCGCCAGCACCCGCATATATCTGATCATTACCCGCACCTGCTATAACGGTATCATCGCCTGCGTCAGAGAAAATAACATCATCACCGCTACCAGCATCAATGGTATCGGCGTCAACGCCCGCATAAACTAAGTCGTTACCATCACCAGCGTCGATGGTGTTGCTGCCAGCGCCAGAATAAATCTTGTCATCACCACTGCCACCAATAAGAGTGTCATCACCGTCACCTGCATATATCGAGTCGTGGCCAGTGCCACCATCTATCGTATTATTACCGTCGCCACCAAACAGCGCATCATTACCCACTCCGCCTTCAATGACATCATCACCAGACTCGGCATAAACGAGATCATCTCCTTCACCAGCATTAATTTGGTCGCTATCACTGCCACCATAGATGGTGTCATTTCCGCTGCCACCATCGAGTACGTTGGCGCCAGCATAACCAAACAGCACATCATCACCCGCCCCACCCGTAAGCACATCATCACCACCACCTGCGTGCAGTTCATCGTTACCAGCACCACCGCTTAGCGTATCGCTGCCCTCTTCACCAAATAGCTTATCGTCGCCTTCACCGCCCGTTAACGTATCATCGCCACTCCCCGCAAGTAAGACATCGGCACCACTACCACCGTCAAGCTCATCAGCACCACTACCTGCAATTAGCGTATCGTTTCCCTCTCCACCCGCTAAGACATCGTCACCTTCATCACCTTGTAGGTAATCATTTCCGCTGCCGCCACTGAGCTCATCAATGCCTTTTCCACCTAATAGAGAATCGTGACCCGCACCACCAATCAGCGTATCGTTACCATCATCACCAATGAGTAAGTCGTCCCCATCACCACCTTCAAGCGTGTCATCACCAAGCTCCCCCATCAAGGTGTCATTGCCTGCGCCACCAGCAAGTGTATCGTTATCATCACCGCCCATCAGGGTGTCTTGTCCCTCGCCACCAGTAAGCAGGTCATCACCCTGGCCGCCCATTAATAGATCATCACCCGCTTCACCATGCAATTCGTCGTTATTAATGCCACCATCGAGCTGATCATCACCATCTCCGCCAAACAATTTATCTTCACCCTGCTGCCCCATAAGATGGTCGTCACCAACGCCACCGTCCAATACATCGTTATAGGTGTTGTGGGCTAGCAGTTCTACAGAATCGATATTGATTTCTGTGCCAGCGTCAACACCAGTGCTGACAAATTGCAACTCAATATCGCCGCTTGCGTCTAGCTGGTCGCTATTGATCTCAAAATTAATCTGTATGGTTCCATCGGCGAGTTGTGTAGCAGTACCTGAAGCGGCAATCACCATATTGCCGTTCTCATCGGGAATAAGAATATTTATGGTTAGCTCTGCGCCATCTTGTAATACCGGGCTGTCCTTAGGCAGAGCCACGTTGAGGGTGAAAGTATTACCGACATTACCGACATAGCCGCCAATATTCACAATCTGGCTGGCTGCACAATTTCCAGCCATAGGCTCAATGGAGTCTTCAGCATTAAACACCTGTTGCTCGACGCCCCAAGCGGTCGTCTCCGCATTTTCGATTACCGGAGTATCCGACTGTTCCCCTAACCCTTGGTCACCCAAGATAAAGTCTCTCCCCTCCTGACCAGAGATGGTGTCGTCCCCCTCTCCACCAACTAAATAGTCATCACCTGAGCGACCATCTATTATGTCGTTGCCAGTAAGTCCTTCAATATGGTCATCACTATCAGTACCAACTATTAGATCATTTTGATTAGTATCATCCATGACAAAATTCCTTCATTAAATAGGGAGTTATTACAGCTAATTGACTTAAATGAGCCAATTAACTTTCTCTAAATGCCAGCTCAAAAGAGCTACCAAGTGGTGACAACAAATATTCCAATAATGTGCGAGGTTGCAGCACAATAAAGACATCGGCAGACATACCTGCATGAAGCTTAATATTAGAATGGTTGCTATTAGTGGGGTTCAGCTTAACTTTGACTAAATATCCTTCTGGCTGCCCAGCGGCTGACGCGAAAAATCGGTCTGCGGAGACGTGAATGACCTCTCCGGTCATTGGTATTGCATCGCGGCTGTCATAGGCGGTTAGCCGGACCTGAGTCAACAAGCCCGCATGCACCACATCGATATCCTCTGGCCGAACATAGGCTTCAACAATCATTTCGTCGGTTTCTGGTACCAACTCCATCAATATTTGCCCCGGAGATATCACTGCGCCAATAGAGTGAATAGCCATCGCAACGACCGTACCACTGTGCTCGGCGGCGATGTTAATATGCTGCCTCTTATCAATTTGAGCCGAGAGACGATGCAAGCCTTCATCTCTTAATTGTCGTTGCTCTTGCAGTTGTTGTGCCCAATGCAATTGCCTATTTGAGCGTTCAGCCTCATGGCTTTGGTTTAACTCACCAAGCCTTGCCGCAATCACATCGACTTCCGCACGAAGTTGAGCGAGTAACCCTTCAACGCCAGATTCACTGCGCTGAATGGCTAGATGACGAGATTTAGACACAAAACCATCATCTAATAGGCTAGCATTCATCTGTACCTCTTCCTTGACCAAATCGAGTTGTTTCTGAGTTGCCTTCAGCCTTGATTGCGTCCCTTTGAGACTGTGCGTTAACTGATTTTTCTGAAAAGCGTACTGCTGCACGAACAGATGAAAGTCTGAGGTCTGTCTTTCATACATCAACTGCTGCATTATGATTATCTGAGCGACTTCATCTCGTTGTTGATGCTCCAAAACGAAGGGGGAAAATACTAAACTTGGTTGGTTTAAGAGATCGGCTCCAACTCCAGCCAATAAAGGTGTAAGCCTATCTATCTGAGCTTGGGCTCTTACTGTTTTTAATAAGATCCGTTGATAATCAGCTTCGACCTGCACGTCACTAAGTTCAATGAGTGTTTGACCTTGCTCGACGTGTTGCCCTTCGAAAGCGAAGATCTGTTTTACTTGTCCACCATGCAGATGCTGCACTTTCTTGCGTTGGCTCTCAGCCACCAGCTTACCAGGTGCAATGGCCGCAGCATCGATTTTGGTCAAACTAGCCCAAATAACAAAGCCACCGAATGCAAACACAATAATAGATAAACCAAATACAATGACTCTACGAGTGTTAAATTCCACTAAATCATCCATGACCTTGTCCTTACTGATTGGCTGCGGGTTTATCAATTGATTGAACCGCATTTTCTGTACGTTCACTGATCTCATGTATATCGGAAATGAACTTTTCTTTTGGACCCGCTTTTTCGATATGACCGTCTCTCAAGCAGACGACCCAATCCATCTGCCTCAAAAAACCTGCTCGGTGGCTAATCATAATTACTGTTATTCCTTGTTCTTTGCAGTGCTGCAATACTATCGCCAGTGCAACCTCACCTTCAGGATCAAGATTAGAGTTAGGTTCATCTAAGATGAGCACCTTAGGCTTACTAAACAGTGCCCTTGCAAGCGCTAGACGCTGCTTTTGCCCGCCGCTTATTTGGCTACCCGCTTCCCCTAAAGGAGTCTCGTAGCCCTGTGGTAAGCCGATAATAAGCTCATGGACGCAGGCAAGCCGTGCGGCTTCAACAATCTCTTTCGGTTCGGCATCACTGAAACGGCAAATATTCTGCGCAACAGTGCCAGATAAAAGCTCTACATCCTGGGAAACAAAACCGATATAACGCCCGAGTTCATCACCATTCCATTGATTCAGGCAGGCACCATCGAGCTTTACCATGCCACTAGTAGGAGTCACAATTCCCATCAATAGTTTGGCGAGAGTCGATTTCCCTGAGCCGCTAGGCCCAATAATGGCAAGTGATAGGCCTGCTTGTAGGCGAAAGTTAATATTATTGAGAACAGGCTTGTTATGACGATCAATCGCAAAGCTTACCCGTTCAAGTAGGTACTCTCCTTTAGGGGCGGGTAGCGAGGTTTTCTTCTCGTCAGGCGCTTTCTTTAAGGCCCGTTTCAATCTTATATAGGCTTGCCAGCTCGACTCCCAATTTTTCCAACAGCCAACCGCTTGCTCAATGGGGGCCATAGCACGCCCAAGAATAATTGAGGCTGCGATGATCTCACCGGTGCCCAATTGCTGAGTTAGCACGAGCCCAACACCGATACCAATAATGGCAACTTGTAAAAGTGTTCGAGTTAAACGAGTTAACACCAACATCATGCTGACCTTATCCGCCACACTCCATTGCAATCCAAGTAGCTGTTGATGACCTTTCTGCCAATGTTTAGCTACATCACCCGCCATCCCCATGGCTTGCAATGAACTTGCATGACGCAATATATCGTTAATCTGCATGCTACTTTCGATCACCGCCTTTGATGCAGCATCTTGTGGAGGTTTAGCGGCTGCTTTCACCCCAAACGCAAGCAGTGACAATACGATGGCGCCGAGCGTGGCGGTAATCCCCAATAACGGATGTAGGCCAAATAGCACAATGAGGAATACGATGACCCAAGGGGCATCAAAGATTGCCGTCGTTGATGGCGTAAGGAGAAGGCTTCGAACTTCTCGCACATCGAGTAAACTTTGTTTGCTAATACTGCCTTGCCTGGCAGACTCTTCAATGGCTTCATGTACCAGTAGCGAACTCAGTTTCATCTCAAGCTTAAGCCCGCTCTGCTGCATTAGCTTGTTGCGGACAAAGTCTAATGATGCTTGCACGATCAGTAGGAAGACGACGATAAGAGTTAGGTTAACCAAAGTGTGATAACTGGAACTGGCTATGACTCGCCCAAATAGCTGCAAGCTGTAGACAGGTAGTGCTAACATCAAAAGATTGACAAAAACACTGAATATCGCCACGTACTTTAATTCCATTTGTAGTGAGCGAATAATACTGTTGAAGTGATTATTCATAAGTTCGCACTCCATTGCGAAAGATCTTGCAGGTGCCGAAATAAACCGCCATTAAGTTGCTTTCAGTATAGCCAAGGGTTTTAAAAGTTTTTGCTTCACACAAAAAAAATCCCGTACTTAAAAAGTACGGGATTGATTTAGTTAACAAATATTTTTGATATTTTTAGTTAGACATTTTGTTAGCCAAGCACAGCAAGCAATACACCAGCGGCAACTGCACTACCTAATACCCCTGCCACATTAGGCCCCATCGCGTGCATAAGTAGGAAGTTTTGGTTATTCGCTTCAAGCCCCACTTTGTTCACGACTCGGGCTGCCATTGGCACAGCTGAAACCCCTGCAGCACCAAGTAATGGATTTATTTTACCACCCGATAGCTTACTCATCAGCTTAGCCATTAATACCCCTGTCGCCGTGCCAATACCAAACGCTACGGCACCCAAGACTAATATGCCAAGAGTTTCGACTTGCAGGAACTTGTCTGCAGATAACTTAGAACCCACCGCGAGGCCTAAGAAGATGGTCACAATATTAATCAGCTCATTTTGCGCCGTGCTCGACAGTCTATCGACAACGCCAGATTCACGCATCAAGTTACCGAGACAGAACATGCCCACCAGCGGCGTTGCTGCTGGTAAGAAAAGAATAGTTAACCCAAGCACCATCAGCGGGAAAATTATCTTTTCCTTCTTACTAACCTCCCTTAACTGCTCCATCTTAATTTGGCGTTCAGACTCTGTTGTTAGCAACTTCATAATAGGCGGCTGAATGAGTGGTACCAACGCCATATAAGAGTATGCTGCAACCGCAATGGCTCCGAGTAAGTCAGGGGCCAGTTTGGACGCCAAAAATATGGCCGTAGGCCCATCTGCACCACCGATAATCGCAATTGCTGCGGCATCTTGCATTGAGAACTCAAAACCAGGAATGAGATTTAAACCAATGGCGCCAAGCAGGGTGGCAAAAATACCAAACTGAGCCGCAGCCCCCAGCAACAACATTTTTGGATTAGCAATGAGGGCCCCAAAGTCGGTTAAGGCGCCTACTCCCATGAAAATAAGCAGTGGAAATATCCCTGTTTCAATACCGACATGATAAGCAAAATAGAGCAGCCCACCTTCATCGGTAAAACCTGCATTGGGAATATTTGCCAATATTGCACCAAAACCAATAGGCAGCAATAATAACGGTTCAAACCCCTTTGATATGGCTAAAAACAGTAACAGACAGCCAATACCCATCATAAATATTTGGCCTAACGTAAAGTTGGCAATGCCAGACTCTGACCAAAAGGCAATTAATCCTTCCATGAAGACTCCTAAGCTATGGCAAGCAGTTGACTACCCACTGCAACCGAATCACCCTCTTTCACCCAAACCTGAGAGATCACTCCATCGGCCTCAGCCCTTACTTCCGTTTCCATCTTCATCGCTTCAAGAATGATCACGACATCACCCTCTTTTACGCTATCACCTGGAGACACATGCACCTTAAAAATATTACCTGAAAGCGGGGCATTTTGTTCAAGCTTTACCACTGACGTATCAACAGCAGCGGCTGGTGCAGGCGCTGAAAATGGCACCACATTTTCAGCTGGAGTAATTTCACTGATATCGCCACCTTCAGCGACCTCAACCACAAAACGTTGCCCTTGAACCGTCACTGTGTAAGTTTCTGGACCAGATTTGGCTGCGATGGCAAGCTCTGCCTTTTTAGCCTCCTCTAATGCCTTAGCGGCTACTTCAGGTTTGGGCTCAAACGCATCAGGGTTGTGTCTATTTTTAAGAAACTTAAGTCCAATCTGGGGGAATAGCGCGTAAGTTAATACGTCATCATCGAGCTCAGTTGCCAGAGTAATGGCCTCTGCCGTTGCCTTTTCAGCAAGCTCAACTCGCAACCTATCGAGTTCAGCTTCGAGCAGATCAGCAGGGCGACAAGTGATAGCTTCTGTGCCATCAAGAACCCGCTGCTGCAATTCACTATTTACCGGTGCCGGTGTCGCACCGTACTCACCTTTTAGGACGCCTTCCGTCTCTTTAGTCATCGACTTATAACGCTCACCCGTTAAAACATTGATGACTGACTGGGTACCCACTATTTGCGAAGTAGGTGTTACCAACGGCAGAAACCCTAAATCTTCACGAACACGAGGGATCTCTTCTAACACCAAATCTAACTTATCTGCCGCGCCTTGCTCTTTGAGCTGACTTTCCATATTAGTTAGCATGCCACCAGGCACTTGCGCGCGAAGTATGCGTGAATCAATTCCTTTAAGTTCACCCTCAAATGCGGCATATTTTTTTCGAACGATTCTGAAGTAAGCTGCAATCTCTTCCAGTAGCGCCATATCATAACCAGTTGCTCTGTCAGAGCCTTCAACCATAGCGACTACGGTTTCAGTGGCACTGTGTCCGTAGGTTTGGCTCATGGATGAAATAGCAGTATCAAGAACATCAATCCCGGCTTCGATTGCTTTTTGATAAGTCGCGGTGCTAAGGCCTGTTGTCGCGTGGCAATGCAAGGAAACGGTTAAATCAGTTTGCGACTTGATCTGGCTTATCATCTCATAAGCCTCAAATGGCTTTAATAGCCCAGCCATATCTTTAATACACAATGAGTGACAGCCCATATCCTCAATGCGTTTGGCCATATCAACCCAAGTCGCTGTTGTGTGTACAGGGCTGGTTGTGTAAGACAAAGTTCCTTGTGCATGAGCACCAACTTCTACTACAGATTTAACTGCTGTTTCGAGGTTACGCACATCATTCATTGCATCAAAGATACGGAACACATCGACACCATTAGTATGAGCACGTTCTACAAATCGGTTGACTAAATCATCTGCATAGTGACGATAGCCTAAGAGGTTTTGCCCTCGAAGTAGCATCTGCTGAGGCGTGTTAGGCATCACTTTCTTTAGTTCGCGAATGCGTTCCCAAGGATCTTCACCAAGGTAACGGATACAAGAATCAAACGTTGCTCCGCCCCATGATTCAAGTGACCAAAAGCCAACCTTATCAAGTAGTGGTGCAATAGGTAACATATCTTCGGTACGCAACCGAGTAGCGAGTATTGATTGGTGAGCATCTCTTAAGACGACATCGGTTAAAGCCAGTGGCTTGCTCATAGTTAACTCCCTACTTTATTTATGCTTTTTGACGGTGTTGATGTATTGCAGAAGCGATTACAGCGGCCATTAAGGGGCTCACTGTTGGTTTGCTTGCAATCGGTTGGAGAGCATTGCTGCAGTTTTTTTCTTGGGGCTCTGGAGCATATTTCTTAGCTACTAACTTCATCGCCAAAATCAATACACTTAAAAACACAAAAACCAAACACATGCCGAGGATCATTATTCCTAGTGCATCGGTTAACTGTTCTGATATTGCTTCCATCTAATCCTCTCACCAACCATAAAATTGCCGAAGTGCAAACTCCCCAACTAAATGAACAATCACCTACCACAATTCATTTAGCCTGTGTTGTGAACGCACTGAAACAAAACAAATATTTAATCACTATTTATTCACATATTATGCATTTCTGTTGATAACGAAAAAAGCTGCTAATAGGCTGTCGTCGCTATCATCGGCAAAAACAATAACTAATCTATAACAAAATAGCGAGCTATTTGTAAATTGGTCATACCAATAAAAATAAAAGTAAACACCACCTAATGACGATTAGATAAAATAAACCCTGAAAAACTGATGAATACACAACCAACAAGCGAATATTATCTTATTTAGTCAATTAGCTCGTTAAATTGAAGGAAATTGATTTCAGATATAAGAACAGATGATGGTCAACCACATCAATATGAGGTTTTATGCACAAAGAAAAACAACAATTAAGAGCAGGAAGTTATCGCCAATTTGCAGGGCATGCCATGGCTTTTAACGAAGAGGAGTTACTTTACAACATATCTAAATAGCTTTTTTAAAGATAATTCATCCGCAGGTTGAGCTTCAATATCATCACGCTCTTCAGCCGAACGAGGCCCAAAGCAATGTTCAAACAATCTCGATATCGCAAGGTGTTTGTTAATAAGCTCATCTGTTACAGGTTGCTTATCGTTAATATGAGGCTTGATTTGCGCCGGAGCTGATACTTTATCACCACGCTGATAAAGTAAGTTAATAAACCCTCGCCAATCTCTTACCAATAAGGCTTGGGTTAGCTGCGCCCTTTGCGGAAACTTCAATGTTCTGTACTTGTGGAGCAACATTAAGCCCGCGATAGCCAACACTAATACACTAGTCGCAAGGAGCCATTTACTATTAACGGCGCTGCCAGTTACAGCAATATTATAAGTCGGGTATTGCAGCTGATGTAAACCGACTTCAGGCTGCCACCAATTAAGCTTTTCACCACCCAACACATATTCCCCACCTCCGTGAATGATGTAGCGGTATGTTTGGCTAACGATTGCAATACTTTCGCCACGATTATGCTTGTCCCTCAATTTAGCTTCTTGCGCAACAAGCTTGACCCCTTTAGGCGCTGCAACCTTAAGTCTTGGAATATTCATAGCGGGTAAATTAACAACCGAGATAGTAATTTCACGCTCAATCACATCACCTATTTGGTAGCTTTGCTTAGGCTCAGACCATTGGTCGTCGATTGAAACCTGCTCTGCGACTATGTAGGACTCATTATTGGGGATATCCGCTGGCATATAGGCGTAGAACACTTTAGGTTCAGAGAGCAAACTTAGCGTCTTGGGTTTCTGGCTAGCATTATCCATAAATTTGATATCAAACCTGACACTCGGCAGCTCTATTAATCCTCGTTGCTCAGGATACAGATACACCTCCCATAGCTGAGAAGAGTAAGTTATTCCTGCAAGCTGTTTGCTACCATTAATGGCAAACGAAGAGGCTCGAGATAATCTTGCCGTTGACAAGGAGGGCAGTTCAAATTTAGTGCCACCATTAAAAAAGCCATTTACCAGCAGCTCAAAGCGCAGCACCACTTGCTCCCCGACCACAGGATGAACATTAGACACTTGCGTTAGGATCTGGCTAGTGAGTATCGCATTATCGACACCCGTTACTTTATGGTTATCAGCTAAAGCACTAAGCTGAAAAAAAGCCAGTAGCCCTAATAAAAATGGAAGGCATTGCATCAATCGATTTGAAAAAACCTCTCGTCTATTCCTCATTAGTCGTCACCTCAGGCCTTTGCTCTAACGAAGAAGGACTTTGCAGTTGAGCGTGGTTGTATTCAGCCTGAAATTTTGCCGCTAAGAACTGCTGTGGATCTTTGCTGATATCGGTCAACCACTGCTGCTTTTTAGTCTCGCTATTCAATAGTTCTTCAACCGATAACTGCTGGATCTCAACCGTAATCTTACCCATCTGCGGTTTATCTGCGCCAAGCTCGGGATCCGTCATGTCATCGGGGTCAACCGACTCAGGTGGATGTTCCTCCTGCTGGCTTTCGCCAAGCTGTTTAATATCTCGAATGAGTTGGGTGACAATGCGTAAATTAGTTTCGGCACCAGGGAAGTTTGCATCGATTTCAATCAACAATTGATACAGTGATTGTGCTTTACTGTAATTCCTGGCACGAGTGTATGTCGTCGCTAGATTAAATAGACTTTGCAAATCGTTCTGTTGGCGATATATTTTTGCCGCTTTGCTGTACTCTTTGGCTTGGTAATACGCCAGTGCTTTCCATTGTGGGTCAGTAAAGAGGATTGCCGCAGTTTGATAATCACCTTGATTGTAATAGTACTGCGCTTGTTGATTATCACTGAAAAACCAATCGAGCCAACTCGCTTGTGCGGGAGCCGGCAGTAAACTGACGCATAATACAATGGCGCTTGCCCAATAAAGACTAAAGCCTTTACGAAAAAACAACAGTAAAATAAGCCCTGCGGGGTAGAGCAACCAATAGCCAAAGTTGACCCGTTGGCTAGACTCCCCTAGTGCACGTTTCTCTAAACTAGCGACTTTGGCAAGCAACCTATCAGGGGTTTCAATCAAACTACCACTACTGATAACAGCATAACCAAACTTACGGGCAACCTCTTCAGCCTCGGTGGTCAATGCTGCAAATACTACCTGTGCTTTTAGACGATCAACCAAGCTGGATAATTCGCTACCACCAGTAAAACCATCAGAAAAGATCAACAGATCGACCCCAAACTCTTCAGTCTCTGGCATAGCACTGATAACGCTGACCAAACTATCAATATCATCCCCCTCTACAGGCATTATATCCGGCGATAAATATCCCAGATATAAAGTCAGTAATGCCAATTGTTCTGACGCGGGTAATACTTGATGACTACTACCTGAAAATGCCACCAAGGAGATAGGTCTTGCACTCCCCTGTTGTAACAAGGTGGTAATCGCTAACTTTGCTCGAGTTAAATGCTCAATACCGTGTTGCCGCTCTTGCATCGAAGGTGATAAATCTAGGGCTATTACCAGCGGCGCCTTAATGTTATCACCACTGGGCTTTAACCAGCTGGGCCCCGCTAAGGCAACCGCAATCAAACTGCCGCAAAGTAGTGTTAAGGTAATCGGCGCTGTTGCCGTTTTGTGGCTATTTTGCCTAGAGAAGGTCTTTGCAAGATGAGCGGCGATGATCCCATCACCAGCTTGTTCTTCAGCCAACACTCGGTTGCGCCAAAGCCCATACATCAACAAAGCTATCGGAAAAAAGAGTAATAGCCAGACTGGCTCTGAAAACTGAAAGCTAGTCAGCATAAGCCCGCCTTCTCACTCTCACCGCCGCTGCTATCGTCAATGACAACCACACACAAATATAAATAACTAACATAGGCCCAAGTAGCCAAGGATAAAGGTCTGATTTAGGAAGAAAACTATTTTGCTGATACTTAGCGGGCGCTATTTTGTCAATTTGAGCCAGTATCTCGGCAATAGCTGTACTGCTATTACCTTCAAACGCCCTGCCATTAGTGATCTTAGCTATTTTATTAAGAGTATTAAAATCAACTTGGTCATCACCCACTGTATCAACTGAGCCCATTCCTAGAGTGAAAATTTCAATACCTTCAGCAGCTGCAACTCGGGCAGCATCGACAGGATCGAGTCTAGAGCTGGTATCACTGCCATCAGTGACCAATAAAAGAATGCGCTGGCTAGTATTGGAACGCTCAAATGCACGAATACTTAGGCCTACTGCATCACCAATAGCTGTCGCGGGCCCAGCCATCTGCGTATCCATTTGCTCTAATAATGTTTGCCATAACCTAACGTCCTCAGTAAAAGGGACTTGCAAGTAAGCGCCCGAACCAAACACGATCAAACCAAGCCTGTCACCATCGCGTTGCTGCGAAAAGCTACTGAGCAGTGATTTAAGTGCCACTAAGCGAGATACGTTACTGGCAGCTTTCAACTGGCCATCTTGAGATGGCTCCTCGCTCGGTAACAAGTAGTCTTTCTGCTCCATAGACTGAGACAAGTCCACTGCGATCATCATGTCTCTGCCTGCCTTTTGGGTCACAATAGGCTCTCCAATAAGTACAGGCCGCGCAATACAAAGAGTAATAACAATCCAGCTCAATAGCAGTGCGAGTGCTTGAATACGTTTGCGCTGCTTTATTTGGCTACCAGAGGTAGGCGCTTGGCCTGTAGCTGCAACAATGCGTGAGAAAAATGGCAAATAAATAGAGGCTGCCGGTTGCATGTATGCTGGCGAGACCTTGAAAATAATAAAAGGTAAAATGAGCAGTAGTAACATCCATGGATACTCAAGACTCATGTTCAAAATGATGCTCCTTTACCCAGCGTAAGCATAACTCTTTCAGCGTGACGAAATCATTTTGTGACAGATGTTTTTCCACGTTTTGAGCGGGCTGATAGTTCAACTGCTCAAGCTGAAAAAGCTGAGATTCACTCAATATTGGTTGCTTACTACTGCTTCTGATTAATTGATACCACGTCACCCCAGTATGGTTTAGCACAATGGATGATTTTCCATTCGAGACCGCCTGACGAAGAATTTGGTTCATGGCACTAGCATTTTCCAATGTGAGTGTTTGCAGCTCGCGGTAGGCGACTCTGCGGTACCTATTTGCAACCCAGCGCCGTCTTTTACGGATCATTAGCAAGCCAAGTGCAAGACAAATCGCAATAAGTACAACATACCAGCCAGTAGATAAAGGCCACCATGAGATAGGCTCTGGTAGCGGTATATCAACCAACTGCATCACCTGATTCATTCAGGTTCTCCCATTAATAAGCGATTTAACTGACTTATAACTGGCTCATAGGTATTAACTATACCTACTGGTAATATACTGCCAACCACGGCTTTTTTCAGACTGACCAACCTTTGCTGGTAAAGCTCTTCATATTTAAGTTGGTTATCAGCATTCGCTTGGATATTAATCTGCTGCTCACCATGGGATACACTCAAACCATGGGCACGAGTTAAATCATCTTCTAACGGATCTTGAATGACGAAAAGTAATACGTTTGTTTTCTGAGATAACACTTCCAACTCAGCCAACTGTTCAATTTCGATCCCTTCAATATCAGTTATCAAGATCAATACGCTCTGACTACTTAAAGTCGAAATGAGTGGTCTCACCATTGAAAATATTGATTGTGAAGTATTGACTGTGTTGTCCGCCGATGACAACTGTAGTCCATTATTGGCAGTAACAATTGCTTCGAGCAGATGAACAACATTATGACTTGAACGCTTTGGCGATATTGATACCAAATCATTGCTGGCTAATACAACGCCGCCAACTCTGTCTCCCGCATCAAATACTTGCCATGCCAACAGCGCAGCTAAATGTGCAGCGGTTACTGACTTAGTATTAACTTGGCTACCGAAAAACATCGGCAAACGCTGTTCGACAATGATATGGACAGGTCTATCAGTTTCTTCAGAGTAAACCCTCACATAGGGTTTACCTAAGCGTGCAGAAACTCTAGAGTCAATTTGACGTATGTTGTCACCTGCTTGATATTGTCTCAGCTCTTCAAAATTCAACCCGCGACCTTTTATCCGCGATGTATGTCGGCCAGAGAGCATTCCCGCAGGCCTATATCTCGGTGATAACGACAGTTGACGACTTTCTTCTCTAAGTGCTAGTAAAGCGCTTAAATTGGTATAGATCCTAGGATCTTGTTTTTTCATAACACTGGTGTCACGCTGACAAGCTCTCTAACCACATCTTGAGCACTCAAGCCATCGGCTACTGCGGCATAAGACAGCATTAATCGATGACTCAGCACCGCCAATACAACAGCTCGCACATCATCAGGGTCAACATAGTCTCTGCCCTCAAGGACCGCATGGGCTCTAGAGGCTTTATCAAGCGCTATTGATGCTCTGGGGCTAGCCCCAATTTTGATATATTTATGTAACTCACTGTTTGGATACCTTTCTGGTTTTCGGGTGCCCATCACTAACGCAACAATATACTTTTCAATACTTTCTGACATGAACACTTGATGCACTAACTGCCGGCCTTGCATGATTAACTCTTCAGCATTATCTATGTTGAGTGACTCAGTGTCATTTTGTGCTTCCTGTCCACGCGTGAGGCGAATAATTGCCAATTCAGTTTCATCATCAGGGTAATCAATAACCACTTTAAACAGAAATCGATCCATCTGTGCTTCAGGTAAGGGATAGGTTCCCTCTTGCTCTACAGGGTTTTGAGTCGCTAAAACTAAGAACACCGCTTGCATTGGATGACTGGTATTTCCAATGGTGACTTGACGCTCCTCCATCGCTTCAAGTAACGCAGACTGTACCTTGGGTGGTGCTCGATTTATTTCATCCGCCAGCAGAATATGGTTAAAAATGGGGCCGGGATTAAAATCAATGTTGTTATTTTCAGAAGATGATAGCGCTTCATACCCAATAACGTCAGAGGGTAAGAGATCTGGAGTGAATTGAACTCGCCCTTGGGATAGGTTCAACAAGTCAGCTAAGGTTTTTACAGAGCGCGTTTTAGCTGTGCCTGGAAGCCCTTCGAGTAACACATGCCCGTCGGCTAATAGTGCTAAGACGAGACCTTTTAGCACATGCTCTTGACCGAGAACTTGTTTCTCGAGCGCAACTTGCAATTGATTAAGCTGTGAATATATTGCTTGGCTGTCCATACAGTGAATACCTTTAGTGTACATTTTCCATTTTAAAAAAGCGCTTACGCTAACCTTTTAAAAATAGAAAAAGGGCGCAAGCGCCCTTTATCAGTGTTAACTCTATTTACTCGCAGGTTGCTGTAATTTCTCCATCACCTGATCTAGGCTAAAGCTTGCAGCTTTTTGACTAGGTGGATATTCTTTAAAGGTTTCGAGGAACTTGCCAACATAGACCTGAGCAGGAACCAACATAAATGCTCGATCTAACATCCAATCCCAATAGGTATTTGAGGTAATATCGGCATTTTCATAAGGATCCATTCTTAGGTTATAAATTTTAGGGAGGCGTAGTACCACAAATGGCTCAGCCCATAAAGCTAATGTCCCAGCAAGACGTTGCTCCATAAAGACCAACTTCCAGTTTTTAAAACGTAAAGCCGCAAGATCGCCATCATCAGTGAAATAAAAGATCTCTTCACGTGGACCTGTTTTATCTTTACCAGTTAAATATGGTAAAAAGTTATAACCATCGAGATGATTTTTAAACTTTTTGCTGCCAGCTTTATGGCCTTTTAATAGCTTGTCCTTAACTTTACTGTCACCCGCTGCCGCTGCAAAAGTGGGTAACCAGTCCATATGATGCATGATCTCATTTGAAACCGAGCCTGCTTCAATTTTCCCTGGCCAGCTGACCATTGCAGGTACGCGGTACGCACCTTCCCAATTGGTATTCTTCTCGCCTCTGAAAGGTGTTGTTCCCGCATCCGGCCAAGTATTCATATGTGGGCCATTGTCAGTAGAGTAAAATACAATGGTATTATCTTTGATACCCAATTTATCGACGGTATCGAGCAATTGTCCTACGTGATTATCGTGCTCTATCATGCCATCAGCATAATTACTTAAGCCACTTGAACCTTGTAGTTCAGCTTTCACATGCGTTCTAAAGTGCATGCGGGTGCCGCTCCACCAAACAAAGAAAGGTTTTTTACTTTTTACTGAACGCCCCATAAAGTCGATAGCGGCAGCGACCGTTTCATCGTCCACTGTTTCCATACGCTTTTTGGTTAACGGCCCTGTATCTTCAATCTTGCCGTCTGCTGATGACTTGATAACCCCACGTGGACCGAACTTCTTGCGAAATTCAGGATTCTTAGGGTAATCAACATTTTCCGGCTCTTCTTCAGCATTTAAGTGGTACAGATTACCAAAAAATTCATCGAAGCCATGATTTGTAGGCAAGAATTCATCTTTATCACCTAGATGGTTTTTACCAAACTGGCCAGTGGCGTAACCCATAGGTTTAAGAATTTCAGCGATGGTTGCATCCTTTGCCTGTAAGCCTATATCCGCCCCTGGCATACCGACTTTGGATAAGCCTGTACGGAATACACTTTGCCCAGTTATAAAGGTAGAGCGCCCAGCAGTACAAGACTGTTCACCATAGTAATCGGTAAACATCATTCCCTCTTTGGCAATACTATCGATATTAGGTGTTTTATAGCCCATTACACCGAAGGTATAGGCACTGATATTAGACTGGCCAATATCATCCCCCCAAATAACGAGAATATTTGGCTTGTCCGCTCCCACCGCAGCAAAGGTCATTAGCCCTGCGGTTAGAGGCAATAGTGCCAGACTTTTTGCGAACTTATTGCGAAGTAGCGTCATAAAAGATCTCCGTTCTTTAGTACAAACTTGTTTTTATACAAACCTGAATTCATTCTGCGCATTGCGACTTCCAGAATGGCTATGACAAATATAGCTGTTCACTTTAAAATCACACGTTAATGAAGTGTAATCAACTAAAAATGCAGTTGATTCCATCAATTTACAGATAAACAAGCTAGCAACTACGATTATCAATTTCTGCTTCGTACCTATCTTAGCCAAGTGTAGGTCACAAAATCTCTGCAAGGGGAGTTGTCATATTTACAAGGGAACAAGAAATACGTGTCGTATGTGATCGTCATCCAAATCTGCGCAAATTTGTATTATGTCCCCCACTTAAGCTTTGCATTGAGTTTTAGCGATCCTTAAGCTGCGTTAACGAACTTAAGGCGTAATGGCTATGCCCTTTACTCTTTAGCCTTGGACACTCTTGCAACGCTCTCTCCATTCATGGAGAGCAGATATTACGAACATCATGAATGCACTTATACCAATCAGTATAAAAAGGTACGAGCTCAAGGAGGGTAGATTAATGTAGGCGCGGTTATCGAGAGTAATTCAGGAGCAGTTATCCAGGAGAAATGAATAACCTTGCCCCAGAGCAGCTAATTGTCGAATACCGAGCAAATCTTATACTGATAAGATAACTCGCTACTGAGAACACATGCTGTGATTATTATTTAGGAAATTTAGAAGGATAAGATTTACTGGTTAATATATTACAGGCACAAAAAAACCGCTTATAAAGCGGTTTTTTTGTATTTAAAGAATGGCGGAGAAGGAGGGATTCGAACCCTCGATGGGAGTTAAAGCCCATACTCCCTTAGCAGGGGAGCGCCTTCGGCCACTCGGCCACCTCTCCGCAAAACTTGGTGCGCGTGGAAGGAGTCGAACCTCCGACCGCCTGGTTCGTAGCCAGGTACTCTATCCAGCTGAGCTACACGCGCTAAATTCTGTAAGCTTTATATGGTGCGGATGGGAGGATTCGAACCTCCGACCGCCTGGTTCGTAGCCAGGTACTCTATCCAGCTGAGCTACATCCGCATATATAAAGGTATATCTACTAAGACTTAATGGTGCGGATGGGAGGATTCGAACCTCCGACCGCCTGGTTCGTAGCCAGGTACTCTATCCAGCTGAGCTACATCCGCGCATATTAAGTTTTAGGTCTAGCTTTTAAATGATTTAATGGTGCGGATGGGAGGATTCGAACCTCCGACCGCCTGGTTCGTAGCCAGGTACTCTATCCAGCTGAGCTACATCCGCTCACTAAAACATTTAAACACAACAGTAGATTATGGTGCGGATGGGAGGATTCGAACCTCCGACCGCCTGGTTCGTAGCCAGGTACTCTATCCAGCTGAGCTACATCCGCATCGTCGTCTACTTTAAGAAATGGCGGAGAAGGAGGGATTCGAACCCTCGATGGGAGTTAAAGCCCATACTCCCTTAGCAGGGGAGCGCCTTCGGCCACTCGGCCACCTCTCCGTTTCTTGGCGCACATATTACTGTTTGCCGAAAATAAGTCAAACCATTTTTAAGAAACAATATCCGTTTGAACTGTTTTTAAGCATGTTGACTGTATATCCGCCTAAGAACGCCTATTATCAGACTTTTAAAAACCAAAAAATAAAAAAGCCAGTTAAAAAACTAGCTTCTAAAATTCTCAGTAATCATCAAACTACAATCAGAAATTTCCGCCTTCTGGGGCAGAGCCTGATTTTTCAGATTGAATGCGTTGGTAAATCTCTTCACGATGGACAGAGACTTCTTTAGGTGCATTAACACCAATTCTAACTTGGTTACCTTTAACGCCTAATACAGTGACAGTAACTTCATCACCAATCATCAGTGTTTCACCAACACGACGAGTCAATATCAGCATTATTTTGCTCCTTTAGTTCCTAAATCTGCTTTATACGGCATTATTCCGTTATATACATATTATAGAGTTAGCTTAGTACAAATTAACAGTATTCAATTTGAAATAAGCCAATTAATTACATCTTTAAAACGGTTTACACTACTTTGAAGACAAAACCCTATAAGCCATATTAAGAAAAAACTGCACTAAAAGGCCATTATCAAACATCTAGATTAAACAAGTATGAAAAAAGCACCAATAGCTTCCTCATCACCATTTAACCATGTCTATAGCCACACAACTCTTAATTGTCACATCCAACCATACCAAAGTTAACTGTGATATCTACTAGTTTTCTCGTAAACAGTGATATTTATGCAATTAGTTAGCTAAATACTCCCATTACCCTTGTTCCAATTCTACTTTTTAGGCTTCTAACAACAAAAAACGCTCATAAAGAGCGTTTTTAGTATTTTCATTCAACAATCATCGTCATTAAGCAAGCTTATCTGTAATCCAAGGGATTACGCTATCTAATGCACCTTTGAGGTTTTCAGGCTGACTACCACCTGCCTGAGCCATATCCGGGCGTCCACCGCCCTTGCCGCCAACTTGAACAGCGATAGAAGCAACAAGTTCGCCAGCTTTCACTTTACCTGTCAGATCCTTAGTCACACCAGCAATCAAATTAACCTTGGCGTCTCCAGCAATACCTAATACCACAATACCCGACTTAAGCTTTTGCTTTAGCTCATCTTGAAGACCACGAAGTGAACCTGCATCAACACCTTCAAGTTGCTTAACCAAAACTTTGATGCCATTAACCTCAACAGCTTCACCAGCTAAATCAGCACTCGTCGCTGCTGCTAACTTATCTTTTAGCTGAGCAAGTTCTTTCTCCAGAGCCTTCGACTTATCAAGCTGAGCCTTAAGCTTGGTGATAACTGACGCGCTATCGCCTTTAAGAAGTGCCGCGGCCTCCTCAAGTGAAGCTTGCTGCTTAGCCACATATGCCATCGCAGCTGCGCCTGTTACCGCTTCAATACGACGTATACCAGCTGCGATTCCACCTTCAGAGGTGATCTTAAATAGACCTATATCACCAGTACGACCTACGTGTGTACCACCGCAAAGTTCAATAGAGAAGTCGCCCATCGTCACGACGCGTACTTCAGCGTCATATTTTTCGCCAAATAACGCCATAGCGCCCTTTTCTTTGGCTTGCTCAATATCCATAACTTCAGCTTTAAGCTCATGGTTGCGACGAATTTGAGTATTAACCAACTCTTCAACTTCTTTAAGTTCTGAGGCTTTAACACCTTCAAAATGAGAGAAGTCAAAACGTAAACGTTCTGGATCTACCAATGAACCTTTTTGAGTAACATGAGTACCGAGTACTTGTCGCAATGCTGCGTGTAAAAGGTGCGTCACAGAATGATTTAATTCAGTGCGATGACGTAGCTTCTTATCAACATTGGTTGCGATACTCTGGCCAACAACAATCGAGCCTTCAGCAAGCTTACCGATATGCCCTATTGCCTGACCATATTTCTGTGTATCAGCTACTTGGTACTCAATACCGTCAGCTAGCAGAACACCTTTATCACCACACTGGCCACCTGATTCACCATAAAACGGTGTGTTATTAAGTACGATAACTGCTTCATCACCAACATTTAGCGCATCAACAGGCTCGCCCGCTTTATAAATAGCGGTAACGGTCGCTTGGTTATTAAGCTCTTGGTAACCAACAAAACCACTCTGCTCATCAATTTTGAGGCCTTCATTGTAATCCGTTTCAAACTGACCAGCAGCTTGAGCACGACTGCGCTGCTCAGCCATTGCAGTTTTGAAACCCGCTTCATCAACTGTGATATCGCGTTCTCGACACACGTCAGCAGTCAAATCAACAGGGAAGCCGTAAGTGTCATATAGCTTAAATGCTGTTTCACCGTCGAGTACATCGCCTTTCAAGCCAGAAAGTGCATTATCTAAAATACCTAGACCACGCTCTAGAGTACGAGCAAATTGCTCCTCTTCAGCTTTAAGTGATTTTTCTACGATAGCTTGTGTTGCCACTAAACCTTTAGCAGCATCACCCATCACTTCGATTAATGTAGGGACTAACTTATAGAAGAAACTACTCGTTGCGCCCAACTTGTTGCCATGACGCACTGCACGACGAATAATTCGACGAAGTACATAACCGCGACCTTCGTTTGATGGCATAACACCATCAGCGATTAAAAAGGCGCATGAACGAATATGATCTGAAATAACTCGCAATGACTTATTCTCTAAATCAGTCACCCCTAGAATTTCTGCAGTCTTTTTGATAAGCGCTTGGAAAATGTCAATTTCGTAATTCGAGTGCACGCCCTGCATAATAGCAGCGATACGCTCAATCCCCATGCCAGTATCAACCGATGGCTTTGGTAACGGGTTCATCGCACCGTCAGATTGACGATTGTACTGCATGAATACAATGTTCCAGATCTCAATAAATCTGTCGCCATCTTCTTCAGGAGTACCAGGACGTCCGCCCCAAATATGCTCACCATGGTCATAAAATATTTCAGTACAAGGACCACAAGGACCCGTGTCACCCATCTGCCAGAAGTTATCCGACGCATAAGCGGCACCTTTGTTGTCACCAATGCGAATGATATTTTCAGGCGCTACACCGACTTTCTTAGACCAAATATCATAGGCTTCGTTATCTGTTTCGTAAATCGTTACACATAAACGCTCTTTAGGTAGCTTTAACTCTTTAGTTAAGAAGTTCCATGCAAAGTTAATTGCATCTTCTTTAAAGTAATCGCCAAAGCTAAAGTTACCCAACATTTCGAAAAATGTATGGTGGCGTGCTGTATAACCAACATTGTCTAAATCATTATGCTTGCCACCTGCGCGAACGCAGCGCTGAGAAGAGGTAGCGCGTGTATAATTGCGCTTGTCTTCGCCAAGAAATACGTCCTTGAACTGGTTCATGCCCGCATTGGTAAATAATAGTGTTGGGTCATTACCCGGCACTAATGAACTACTATCAACGACCTGGTGACCATTTGTGCGGAAATATTCCAAAAAAGCACTACGCAGTGCTGCAGTGGTTTGATACATGAAACCGTCCTGAATTAGGTTGTGCAACTAGCTCGTAAAGAGCCTAATGAGAAATTTTTTATGAACAGCATTATAAGCAGTGTAATGACTAACAACCAGCCCTGTAGATGCAAAACTAGCTAGACAGTTAAAAATAAAATGGATCTTTCGCGGTAACCAATAGATATGAACGTAAAAGCAGTCTGTTATCGGCATATCGACAAAAAATTCATCGACGGCTCGAAAAGTTGCACCTTAAAAACAACTACGGCGCGCTATAAGCACGCCGTGGTTGGCATTTATAACCCTAAGGGTTTAGGGCTAATGAATGATGATAGTCGTTTAAAAAACTTCACCAGTTTCCATATCAACATTATCACCAGCCGTATCAGTTGCACCAGCAGCGACTTTTTCGCCTTTGCTAAGCAACATAGAACGAAGTGCTGTTTCAATCTCATCAGAGATTTCTGGGTTCTCGATTAAGTACTTACCAGCATTAGCACGGCCTTGGCCGATTTTGCTACCTTTATATGCATACCATGCACCCGACTTTTCAATCAGTTTATGCACAACACCAAGGTCAACTAACTCACCAGTACTGTTAATACCTTGGCCGTAAAGGATTTGGAATTCAGCTTGCTTAAATGGTGCAGCAATCTTGTTCTTCACCACTTTTACGCGTGTTTCGTTACCAATAACTTCGTCACGATCTTTAATCGCACCAGTACGTCGAATATCTAGACGAACAGACGCATAAAACTTAAGTGCGTTACCACCCGTAGTAGTCTCTGGGTTACCAAACATCACACCAATTTTCATACGAATTTGGTTAATAAAGATAAGCAGTGTATTCGACTGTTTAAGGTTGCCCGCAAGTTTACGCATCGCTTGGCTCATCATACGTGCAGCAAGGCCCATGTGAGAGTCACCAATTTCGCCTTCAATTTCAGCTTTTGGTGTTAGTGCTGCAACCGAGTCAACAATAATCACGTCTACAGCACCTGAGCGAGTTAATGCATCGCAGATCTCTAACGCTTGCTCACCAGTATCTGGCTGTGAACAAAGTAGGTTATCAATATCAACACCTAGCTTTTGAGCGTAAACAGGATCCAAGGCATGTTCTGCATCGATAAAGGCACAAGTCTTGCCTTGCTTCTGCGCTGCTGCGATAACTTCAAGAGTAAGCGTTGTCTTACCTGATGACTCTGGTCCGTAGATCTCAACGATACGTCCCATTGGTAGGCCGCCTGCGCCTAATGCTACATCCAAAGATAGAGAACCTGTCGAGATAGTTTCAACATCCATTGAGCGATCTTCGCCCAACTTCATAATTGAACCTTTACCAAATTGCTTTTCAATTTGACCTAAAACGGCATTTAACGCTTTCTCTTTATTTGGATCAGTCTTCATTCTTATGTCCTTTGGATCTCAGTGCTAATACAGTATCAGCACTGTATTATCATTTAGGTGATGACTCTAATGCCTTCTCTAGAGCCTCAATATGAAACTAGTATACTGTACAATCATACAGTATCAAGTACTGTGCAAGATTTTTTTATAAAACATATAAAATCAATAAGATAACTATTTAGTGTTCCACATAAACATGAATTAACAGTATTTCATTGCAATTATCCACACTAAAATGAGTAAAAAATTGCTAAGATTGGCTCCCATAATTGTTTCATGGCTCACGACGGCCGCAGTAAAAGTACAGGCAAAGCAAATCAATGACTGCAATTGAACCGCAAAACTTAGAAAAACATACCCCAATGATGCGTCAATATTTAACGTTAAAGGCGCAACATCCAGACATGTTGCTATTTTATCGCATGGGGGATTTCTACGAGCTTTTCTACGAAGATGCCAAGCTCGCATCCGAGCTGTTAGGGATATCATTAACAGCGAGAGGCAAAAGCGGCGGTGATCCTATTCCCATGGCTGGCCTTCCCTATCATGCAGTAGAAGGGTATCTCGCTAAGTTAGTTCAACTACGAGTATCGGTTGCGATATGTGAGCAAATTGGTGATCCCGCAACTTCAAAAGGCCCTGTTGAGCGTAAAGTGGTTCGCATAGTGACCCCAGGTACTTTAACCGATGAGGCTTTGCTGCAGGAGCGACAAGACAATTTGTTAGCCGCGCTCTATCAAGGTAAGAGCGGTTACGGCTACGCCACGCTAGATATCGCATCGGGTCGTTTTGTGATCACAGAGCTTGCAAATACCGAAGCGCTAGAAGCTGAACTGCAAAGAACCAACCCTGCAGAATTGCTATATAGCGAAGATTTTTCGCAAATGAGCCTTATTGCCGGCATGAATGGTACTCGTCGTCGTCCTGAATGGGAGTTTGACTTTGATACCTGCCAACGTTTACTACTAAATCAATTCGGTACAAAAGATCTTAATGGTTTCGGTATTGAAGGTGCGAGACTTTCGCTACAAGCTGCTGGCTGTTTGATGCAGTACGTTAAAGATACTCAGCGTACCGCACTGCCACACATTAACTCTATTGTGCGTTTTAACCAAACTGATAGCATAGTGTTAGATGCAGCGACCCGCCGTAATCTAGAACTAACCGTTAACTTACAAGGTGGGCACACTAATACTTTAGCATCCGTTTTAGACAGTACAGTTACTGCTATGGGTAGTCGCATGTTGCAGCGCTGGTTACATCAACCACTGCGAGATCACCAGGTGATTAAGGCAAGGCAATCGTCAATTGCCGAGTTAATTGCAACCGAAAACTACCAGCTTCTAGCTGAAGATTTAAAAGCGCTAGGGGATGTAGAACGAATTACAGCACGTATCGCGCTTCGTAATGCCCGACCTAGAGATTTTGCCCGATTGCGCCAGGCATTAGGGTTACTGCCTCAACTACAACAAACATTAAAAGCCTCCTCAGAGCCTCACCTGCAATATTTGTCGCAGGTTATTGGAGAGTTCCCTGAGGAGTTAGCATTACTCTCTAGGGCAGTAGTTGATAATCCGCCAATGCTTATTCGCGATGGCGGTGTAATACGAGACGGTTACGATGCAGAGTTGGATGAGTGGCGCGTACTAAGCGCTGGTGCTACTGATTACTTGACTCAACTTGAAGCCAGAGAAAAAGAGCAAACAGGTATATCTACCCTCAAAGTTGGTTATAACCGAGTTCACGGCTACTATATTGAAGTCAGCCGCCGCGAGTCTGATTTGGTGCCACTGAGCTATCAGCGTCGCCAAACGCTAAAAAACACTGAACGTTATATTATTGCTGAGCTTAAAGAGCATGAAGAGAAAGTGCTTTCTAGCCAGGGCAAAGCGTTAGCACTTGAAAAACAGTTATGGGAAGAGTTATTCGATCTAATCTTACCTAAGTTGCATGAACTCCAAGAGTTTGCCACTGCGGCAGCTGAGTTAGATGTATTATGCAATTTCGCTGAGTGCGCTGAAACACTTAATTATGCCTGCCCAGAGCTTTCCGATGCATCAGGTATACACGTAGAAGCTGGTCGTCATCCCGTCGTCGAGCAAGTAAGCCAATCCCCCTTTATCGCCAACCCAGTGACGCTAAATTCACAGCGTAAGATGTTGATCGTGACAGGACCTAATATGGGGGGTAAATCCACCTATATGAGACAGATTGCCCTCATTACATTAATGGCACATATAGGATGTTATGTTCCCGCAGAGCATGCGGTTATTGGCCCTGTTGATAGGATATTTACGCGCATTGGTGCATCAGATGATTTAGCATCTGGCCGCTCAACCTTTATGGTGGAGATGACCGAAACGGCAAATATACTCCACAATGCGACGCCAAATAGTCTAGTGCTAATGGATGAAATTGGTCGTGGAACATCTACCTATGATGGTCTTTCTCTCGCGTGGTCTGCAGCCGAGTACTTAGCAAATAATTTAAACGCTATGACCCTATTTGCCACTCATTATTTCGAGTTAACCCAACTGCCTGAGCAGATTAAAAATGTCGAAAATGTGCATTTAGATGCCGTTGAACATGGTGATAGTATCGTGTTTATGCATGCTGTACAGGAAGGTCCAGCGAGCCGTAGTTACGGACTACAAGTTGCTGCACTTGCAGGTGTTCCTAACAGTGTTATCTGTGCAGCGAAACAAAAACTTCACCATTTAGAAAGCCGAGATCACGCATTGGAGCAATCTAAAAATGGAGAGATGGCAGTGCAGCAGACAATCAGCTTCCCAACTCAGCCGACATCACCAGTGATAGAAGCACTTGAAAAGCTAAACCCTGATGAATTAACCCCAAGACAGGCTCTCGATTACCTATACAACTTGAAGAAAATGGCCAGGTAATTTGTAATCAAGAGATACAAAAAAGGCGCCAATGGCGCCTTAAATTTATTATCAGTAACTTTATACCAATCGTAGTCAATAACTGCTCACCCTAGCTTGTTAAACCACTCGATAACGTCGTTAGAAATTTTAATTGTAGAGATAACTACTTATCGAAAATTTCCAGCTTGTTATCAAGCGTTTTTGCTAGGCTATCTCTTAACACTTACTAGATTGGTATTAGACTCTGAAGATAGCTTCAACTGAAAGCCCTTGAGCCCCAAGCAGGTCTTTCAAGCGCTTTAGCGCTTCTACTTGGATTTGGCGTACACGCTCACGTGTCAAACCAATCTCTTTGCCAACGTTTTCAAGTGTTGATGGCTCATAACCTAATAACCCGAATCGGCGCGCTAGCACTTCTCTTTGCTTGGTATTAAGTTCATCTAACCATTTCACCACCGACTTCGACATATCTTCGTCCTGAACTTTATAATCAGGGCCAACGTTGTCATCATCGGCTAATACGTCAAGCAGTGCTTTATCACTTTCACCGCCTAATGGGGTATCCACAGAGGTAATGCGTTCATTAAGCTTTAGCATACGACTAACATCACTACTTGATAGGTCAAGCTTCTCTGCAATCTCTTCCGCTGTCGGTTCATGATCAAGTTTGTGTGCGAGTTCTCGTGCGGTACGCAAGTAAACATTGAGCTCTTTAACAACGTGAATAGGTAATCTAATCGTACGAGTCTGATTCATTATTGCTCGTTCAATTGTTTGTCTAATCCACCAAGTGGCATAGGTTGAGAATCTAAAACCGCGTTCAGGATCAAATTTTTCGACTGCGCGTATTAGGCCTAAATTTCCCTCTTCGATAAGATCAAGCAGCGCTAAGCCACGATTATTGTATCGGCGAGCAATTTTTACCACGAGTCTGAGGTTACTTTCAATCATGCGGTTACGTGATTTTTCACAGCCCTTAAGAGACTTGCGTGAAAAAAACACCTCTTCTTCTGCACTGAGAAGGGGGGAAAATCCGATTTCGCCAAGATACAGTTGAGTTGCATCGAGGTTTTTTTGTAAATCGTCTTGTACTTGTTGTTCTAATTCTGCTTCTTTAACTGCTTTTTTACTGAGGTCTGATTTGGATTCCTTTACAGAAACATTCGTAGGTTCTTCTGCCATAACGGCGTTATTAGTTCTACCCATAATATATCTCCCGAATTTTCAATTTATTTACTGCACTTCACTATCCTCCGATTTGCCAAATTGGCAGCCTAATCAATTATTGCTTAGGCAAATATTTAAGTGGGTTTACTGACTTCCCATGATAACGGATCTCAAAATGTAACATGACCCGATTCGTGCCCGTACTACCCATTTTAGCAACTGTCTGTCCAGCATTAACAGCTTGCTTTTCTTTTACTAAGATCTTATCAGCATGTGCGTAAGCACTGAGGTAATCGTCGCTATGTTTTATAATAACTAAATTACCGTATCCTCGTAGTGCGCTTCCTGCATAAACCACTCTACCACTAGCAGCGGCTTTAATTGCATCACCACGATTACCCGCGATCTTTATTCCTTTATTTCCCTGCTCTTTGGCTGAGAAAGTACCAATCATCTTACCTTTCACTGGCCAGGACCAACGACTTACCTTTTTCGGCAGTGTTGACTCTTGCCTGTGGATAACTCGGTTAACAGTTTGTTGATTGTCTGTAACAGAATACGCAGGCTTTGCCACATGATCAAGCTGTTTTTTTGACGCTACTTTAGCGGTCCCTTGAGAAGTAGTAGATGATGTAACCAGTTGTTTTTCAGAAGATTTAGGTGCGACCGCAGCCTGTTTTGATGCTGATTTCGACGGTTTTTTGGCAGTATTGCTATTTGTAACAGATTTTTTAGAGTTTAGACTCAACACCTGTCCAGGGTAGATGGTGTAAGGCTTTGCAAGATTATTTATCTTGGCGACATGGGCAAAATCTTTATTTGCTCCCCAAGAGATGGAGTAAAGTGTATCTCCCTGTTTCACTTTATAACGGCTAGCAGTGATAGAGCCTTTATCGTGTGAAGGTTTACTAGCGTAATTGAGTGACTCTACAGGCGCGGGACGATCAGCCTGAAAACTACAACCGGCTAATAACAAAGTAAAAACGATAGTGAAGTGCGGTAAAAACTTCATATAAACAGGCCATCCCAAATCGCTAGTCTGCGACGATAACTAAAATATTACACAGATATAAATCGTTCAGGCAAGCTCGCCATTGATTAACGGTACAAACCGAACGATTTCTATAGCCTCTGAGACGTACTGATTGCCCTTACGAGTGACTTTAAGTAGTTGTTGTGAAGCTTCCCCTACAGGAATAACCAGTACTCCACCATCCGTCAACTGCTCTGTTAATGCATTCGGCACGCTTGCCGCTGCTGCAGTCACCATAATTGCATCATATGGGCCTTTACTCGGCCAGCCCTGCCAGCCATCACCGTATTTAAAAGCTATATTATGTAAATCTAGCTTCTTTAAACGTTGTCTAGCTTGTATTTGTAAGCTCTTTATACGCTCTACAGTACAAAGTTGGGGAACCAGTTGCGCCAATATTGCCGCTTGGTAACCAGAACCCGTGCCAATTTCTAGCACTTTTTGAGGTTGACACTGCAGTAGAATTTCAGTCATTCTCGCAACAATATAGGGTTGCGATATTGTCTGCCCTTGCCCAATAGGCAAGGCGGTATTCTCATAAGCTTTATGTCCTAAAGCCGCATCTAAAAACCGCTCTCTGGGCGTATTGGCTACCGCTTTTAAGACCGGCTCATCACGAATACCTGCTTCATATAAACTTCTTGCTAGGTTTAAAGCCGATGTTGACGCGAGCCGATCCATAAATAACAGTTCCAATTAAAATAAATCATTAAGTTGCAGCACCTATAGCAAAAATTAACAGTGCTAATTGTTGTGATTAAACTAGCGACTCAAGCCAAGTCGTCATTTCAGGTAACTGCTCAAAAGCGGTTAAGTCAACCGTTAATGGTGTAATAGAAACATAGCCATGCTCTACGGCATAAAAATCTGTGCCTTCGCTCGCATCTTGCTTATCACCTGGCGGGCCTAACCAGAAGATCTCTTTACCCGCAGGATCTTGTGTCCTGACCATACCTTCTGCGCGATGTCTGGCACCAAGTCGCGTGATTTTAATACCTTTAATATCCTCGATAGGCAGATCAGGCACATTTACATTTAAGATTTTATCTTGTGCAATCGGACTCTTCTTTAGGCCCTGAACTATCTTCAATGCAAAATGTGCTGCCGTATCATAGTGTTTTAGTTCAGATCCCACTAATGAAACTGCTATTGCAGGAAAACCTAAAAATCGCCCCTCCATTGCTGCTGCAACGGTTCCAGAATAGAGAGTATCATCTCCCATATTAGCACCAGCATTAATACCTGACACCACCATGTCAGGTTCATCTTGATACAGCTCTCTTATCGCTAGGTGGACACAATCGGTAGGCGTACCACTCACAGATATATAACCATTGTCTAATTTATTCAGCCGCAATGGATTCGTCAAGGTCAGAGAGTTACTAGCACCAGAGCAGTTTCTGTCTGGGCCCACCGTTAAAGTTTCCGCAATCAAGCTTAAGGAGTTGGTCAATGCAGCAATGCCAACTGCATTTACACCGTCATCGTTACTAATTAAAATTTTCATTAGATTGAAACGTTATCCTGTTGTGCTGCTAGCATCGCTTTTCGTGCGGCTTCCTGCACATCTTGGTAGTCAACCAGTTCGCGTAATACCGATGTTGCATAAGAGCCTGATGGTAAAGCAAATTTAAGAGTAATAGTATTATCTTCAACTTGATACTGCAAATGTTGAGGCTCAAGTAGCAAAGTCCTGCGCTCTTGATTAAGACCCGCTTGCTCTAATCCATCTCTATCAACTGAATATTCTGCTAACGCTGTGGATTCAAGTTCTGCCGCATCTGATTGCGCCAGAGGCTCCCCTCGCCCCCATAAAGGTGCCGATAGCTGAATGTCCTTGTTGTTTAAACGCTCTACTAACGTTTCATCCCAATGCTCAGCAGTAAAATAACTCTTACTACCAGCAAGCATCACACAATCACCCGCTAGTGTTGCTGTGCCGTGAGCCGCTAATCTTGCTGAGCTAGCTAAGTTAAACAAGTTAGAGCGCACTGCAGATAAATACATACTGCGCTTTTTTCTATCCTTTACTTTGCGGCCAGTAAACATCTGTCGACCGAAAATAATATTTTTTCCATCATGGCCGAAGCGCTGTTCGCCAAAATAATTCGGCACACCAGCTTGCGCAATTTTCTCTAGACGAGCGACTACATCTTCAACCTTTGATACATTCCTAAGCACTAAGGTGAAACGGTTTCCCGCTAGCGCACCGATCCGCAACTTCTTTCCATGACGAGATGCTGACAACAAAGTGAGTTGTTCACTATTCATTTTCTGCCAATCCGGTGTTTCTTTGCCAGGGATCCGCACGCCAAACCACTGTTCTGTTACCGCATTCTTGTCTTTTTGACCGGCATAAGTCACTTCTTTGGGGTGCACATGGGCAAAACTTGAAAGCATTTTAGCGACTTCAACGGTGTTTAAACCATCTTTTCGAATATGTAGCAGATGGTGCTCACCTTCGCCTGTTGGCGCAAACGGCAAGATCTCCTGCACCAAAAAATCGCTGTTCTGGGTACGTAAATCCGCTTTAGCGTTGGGCTTGCCGTATAAGTAGTGAAGTTCGCTCATCTCAATCTTGCTCTCTTTAAATCTTTGTCATAAGTACTACAGCTTCAACTGCAATACCCTCTTTTCTACCGGTAAATCCGAGTTTCTCGGTGGTAGTCGCCTTAACATTTATATCATCAATATCTGATTGCAGATCTGCAGCTATAACCGATCTAATCGCTTCGATATGCGGTGCCATTTTCGGCGCCTGAGCAATAACAGTCACATCGAGATTGGACATACTAAAGCCCATATTTAATGCCAATTGATAGCAATGCTTTAATAACACCCGGCTATCAGCCCCTTTAAATTCAGCATCAGTATCTGGAAAATGCTTGCCGATATCCCCCAATGCCATAGCTCCTAATATGGCATCTGAGATAGCATGTAGCACGACATCACCATCTGAATGTGCAATAAGACCAACTTCATAGGGCACTGTCACGCCGCCTAAAATAAGGGGGGGTTCACCACCAAATTTATGCACATCAAAGCCATGGCCGATTCTAATTTTCATTTTAATTCCTCGTAACGGTAAAGCTGATATTCAAGCTAATCGTTAGCAGTCAGCCTAACGGCCTAAGTTTTTAAGAAACAGTGAAGCCAATTGCAGATCATCTGGGTGGGTGACTTTGATATTATCTGCACGACCGCTAACGATACCAGGCATCACCCCTGCCCACTCCATTGCTGAAGCTTCATCGGTAACTTTCGCCCCGGCAGCGAGCGCCGCCCGAAGATTAACTTTAAGCTGCTTTGCTTGAAAATACTGTGGTGTTAAAGCATGCCACAATCTATCGCGACAAACAGTATTGCTGATCTCGCCATGCTCTCCAGTACGCTTCATCGTATCCCGAACAGGAGCACCGAGTATAGCTCCCTGTGGAAAGGTGCTTGTTGATGCAATCAATTTATCAATATCTAAATGACTTAAACAAGGGCGCGCTGCATCATGGACCAAAACCCAGCTATTTTCATCGGCCTGTTGCAACGCAGCTAATACTGAATCTGCGCGTTCATTGCCGCCAGTGACAGTCAACAGTTTCTTATGTTGCGCTTGTGGCAACAGGCAAAAATGTTTGTCTTCAGGGTTTAGCGCAACGATAACCTGTGCAATTTGAGGATGATTCAATAAGCAATCCAAAGTATGACCAAGTATAGTTTGCTCATTGAGTGCTAGATATTGCTTAGGCACCTCGGCGCCCATTCTGCTACCGATCCCCGCCGCTGGCACGATAGCAATAATTTGATTGGTTGATTGACTCATTAGAGGATCTCGCTAGCAGGTAAAAATGTATTAATTATTCTGTTTGGTTAGCCGATCGCCACCAACAACTCGAAAAAAGGTTTCACCCTCTTTGACCATACCTAATTCGTTGCGAGCTCGTTCTTCAAGAGCTTCTGTTCCACTACGAAGATCATTAATCTCCTCTCTTAACACCTGGTTTCTTGCTACAAGCTGCGCATTGCTCTCTTGTTGTAGCTTGATTTGTTCTTGCAGATGAATAGAGTCAGCAAGACTCTTATCTCCTAACCATAGGCGATATTGAAGCATGGCAAGTAATACAATAAGGGCAAAGAGAAGGCGTTTCATTATGCTTAATGATAAGAATTTGAGAATAGTAAATAGATAGTACAACAAAAAAGGCCACCGAGTGGTGGCCTTTTTTAGTTAAATCAGCAAATCATTTGATTATGCTTGACCTTTAACCTCTTTAAGCCCTTTATAAGGAGCTTTTTCACCAAGTTGCTCTTCGATACGAAGTAGTTGGTTGTACTTAGCAACACGGTCACTACGGCTTAAAGAACCTGTCTTGATCTGGCCTGCAGCTGTACCCACTGCTAAATCAGCAATAGTTGCATCTTCAGTTTCACCTGAGCGGTGAGAGATAACAACAGTGAAGCCTGCATCTTTAGCCATTTTGATAGCCGCTAAAGTTTCAGTCAATGAACCAATTTGGTTGAACTTGATTAGGATTGAGTTAGCAATACCGTTGTCGATACCGCGCTTCAAAATTTTAGTGTTTGTTACGAATAGATCGTCACCAACCAATTGGATTTTATCACCCATTAGTTTAGTTTGATGCGCGAAACCGTCCCAATCAGACTCATCAAGACCGTCTTCAATAGAAACAATCGGGTATTCTTTGGTAAGGTCCTGTAGGAAGAAGTTAAACTCTTCTGAAGTGAACTTCTTACCTTCACCTTTAAGGTCATAGATGTTGGCTTCTTTGTCATAAAACTCAGACGCTGCACAATCCATCGCTAATGTGATGTCTTTACCTAGCTCGTAACCCGCGTTTGCCACTGCAACTTTAATTGCAGCCAAAGCTGATGCGTTTGATGGTAGGTTTGGCGCGAAACCACCTTCGTCGCCTACAGCTGTAGAGTGACCATCAGCCTTAAGTACTTTAGCTAAACTGTGGAATACTTCTGCGCCCATACGTAAGCCTTCGCGGAAGTTTGCAGCACCAACAGGTTGAATCATGAACTCTTGGATATCAACAGAGTTATCTGCATGCTCACCACCATTGATGATGTTCATCATAGGTAACGGCATAGAGTAAACACCCGGAGTACCGTTTAGGTCAGCAATATGTGCGTATAAAGGTACACCTTTAAAAGCTGCTGCCGCTTTAGCCGCTGCAAGAGAAACAGCCAAGATAGCGTTAGCGCCAAACTTAGCTTTGTTTTCTGTGCCGTCTAAATCGATCATGATTTGATCAAGTTCAGCTTGCGCAGTTGCATCTTTGCCTATCAGCGCGTCAGCAATAGTACCATTGACAGCTTCAACGGCTTTCAATACGCCTTTGCCTAAGTAACGTGCTTTGTCACCATCACGTAGTTCTAGTGCTTCGCGTGAGCCAGTTGATGCGCCAGATGGTGCAGCAGCCATACCCATGAATCCGCCTTCTAGATGAACTTCAGCTTCAACAGTTGGGTTACCGCGAGAATCCATGATTTCGCGACCGATAATGTTAATAATCTTAGCCATAATGCCCTCGATTTAAGTTTGAAAGATAAATTTAAAGTTAAAAGTAAAACGAATTTCTTTATGTCTAAATCCACATCACCAAAAACAAAAAAACCGCTCCCATAACATGGAAGCGGTCAATATTTTGGTTTAGCCCAAATCGCGTTTCTGATACGCGGCGGCTGCAGCAACAAAACCTTCAAACAATGGTTGCCCATCACGAGGTGTCGATGTGAATTCAGGGTGGAATTGACCCGCTACAAACCAAGGGTGGTTTGGAAGCTCAATCATTTCAACTAACTGTCGATCTGAAGATAGACCACTAAAAATTAAACCTGCTTTTTCAAGACGATCTTTATAGTTGTTGTTCACTTCAAAGCGATGACGATGACGCTCAACACAGCTAAGACCTTTGTAGGCAGCAGCTGCTTTAGTCCCTTCTTCAAGGTGACAAAGCTGAGCACCTAAGCGCATAGTGCCGCCTAAATCAGACTCTTCATGACGTTCTTCAACTTGACCTTCTTCGTTGATCCACTCAGTGATCAAACCAACAACTGGATGCGGTGACTCTTTATTAAATTCAGTCGAATGTGCGCCTTCAAGGCCAGCAACATTACGGGCAAATTCAATCAGAGCGACTTGCATACCTAAACAGATACCAAAGTATGGAAGGTCGTTTTCACGGGCATATTTGGCCGCCATGATTTTACCTTCAACACCACGCTCACCAAATCCGCCTGGAACCAAAATGCCGTCTAGACCAGCAAGCACTTCTTCGCCTTTAGCTTCAACGTTTTGTGAGTCAATATACTTAATGTTGACTGAAACGCGGTTAAACAAACCCGCATGTTTTAATGCTTCATTAACTGATTTGTAAGCATCTGGCAGTTCAATGTACTTACCCACCATACCAATGGTAATTTCGCCCGTTGGGTTTGCTTCTTGGTAGATAACATTTTCCCATTCGTGCAGGTCAGCTTCTTGGCAATCAATACCAAAGCGCTTAGTGACTAGTTGATCAAGACCTTGAGCTTTAAGTAACGCTGGGATCTTATAGATGCTATCAACATCTTTAAGTGAAATAACCGCACGCTCTTCGACATTACAGAATAGCGAAATTTTCGCTTTTTCATTCGCAGGAATCGCTCGGTCACCACGGCAAACCAATACATCAGGAGCAATACCGATTGAACGGAGCTCTTTAACTGAGTGCTGAGTCGGCTTAGTTTTAACTTCACCTGCAGCGCCTAGGAACGGCACTAATGTTAGGTGCATAAACAGTGTTCTTTCGCGACCTAGCTCAACGCCAAGTTGACGAATAGACTCTAGGAAAGGTAGTGATTCAATATCACCTACAGTGCCGCCAATCTCAACGATAGCAACATCGTGACCTTCACCACCAGCAAGAACCTTTTCTTTAATCGCATTAGTGATATGTGGGATAACCTGAATGGTTGCCCCCAAATAGTCGCCACGACGCTCTTTACGTAATACTTCTTCGTAAATACGACCAGTAGTAAAGTTATTACGACGATTCATCTTGGTACGAATGAAACGCTCGTAGTGACCTAAATCTAGATCGGTTTCAGCGCCGTCTTCTGTCACAAACACTTCACCGTGTTGTGTTGGACTCATGGTACCTGGATCGACGTTAATATATGGATCCAGCTTCATAATGGTTACGTTGAGGCCGCGAGCCTCTAATATTGCAGCCAAAGATGCTGCTGCAATGCCTTTACCTAGTGATGAAACCACGCCACCAGTAACGAAGATATACCTTGTAGTCATGCTGAACCTGAGAAAATGAGTTGGAAATATGTGCTTGTAAGAAAGCACTAGGACGGGGCAATATTATACCAAAGCATCACCGATTCGACAAACTAGAATTAACCTAAAATTCAGTTTATTTACTCTTCTCACTCAGTTTAACCCTATCCCAGTATGTATCAAGCTCGGCTAATGTATGTGTATCAAACGCTCTACCATCTTGTGCTACACACTCTTCTACACCGCGAAAGCGTCTTTCAAACTTTTGATTTGCTTGCCTTAAGGCTTTTTCTGGCTCGACACCTAAATGCCTTGCAAGGTTTACAACAGCAAACAATAAATCGCCCATTTCATCTTCAACTTTGCTTTGGACAACTTTTTCCTGCTGCACCTCAAAGAGTACTTCATCTATCTCTTCGTGGATTTTCGCAACCACAGGAGGCAAATCAGGCCAGTCAAACCCCACTCGAGCCACTCTTTTTTGAATCTTTATCGAGCGAGAAAGCGACGGTAAGCTTAAGGGAATGTCATCTAACACTGAGTGTTGCTCTCTCTGTGCGCGCTCAGATTCCTTAATTTTTTCCCAGTTCTGTTTAATTTGTTCGCTACTGTTAGTCTTAAGGTCGGCAAATACATGGGGGTGGCGGCGAGTCAATTTATCACAAATACGTTCCACCACAGTATCAAAGTCAAACGTTCCTTGCTCTTTTCCTAGCTGACAATAGAACACGACTTGAAACAGCAAATCGCCTAACTCATCAGGCAGCTCATCTAGCGCTAAACGCTCAATCGTATCTGCCACCTCGTAAGCTTCTTCCAATGTAAACGGCACGATTGTTTGAAAGGTTTGTGCTTTATCCCACTCGCATCCTGTTTCAGGGTCGCGCAGCTTTTGCATAATAGTGAGCAAAGGCTGCATGTTTCCTATTTGCTGTGTCATTCGTTTTCTACTCTCTTAAAGCTATACCGATCTAACTCAAGTTAGATCGGTATATTAAACTCTTCGTGCTTCACTGACGCCATCAACCTGAGATAGCTTAGCAATCACTCGAGATAAGCCATCAAGATTGTACAATTCAAGTTCTAATTCGATAGTCGCCGTTTGCGTTTTCACATCCGAGCTTGAGCTCATCGACAAAACGTTAGACTTTTCCGCAGCCAGCACAAACGTAAGATCTCGCAGCAGTCCAGAACGGTCACTAGCAAAGACTCGAATTCGGATCTTGTAACCACCAGAATAGTTCTCTCCCCAAACCACTTCAACAGAGCGTTCAGGATGAGCACGAATAAGCTCTTTAACCTGATCGCAATCAGCTCGGTGCACTGAGATCCCACGCCCCTTGGTGATGAAACCAAAGATTTCATCACCTGGCACAGGTTGACAGCACTTAGCAATATGGCTCATCAGGTTCCCCACACCGTCAACCTCTACCTGACCTTTACCTTTTCGAGCTGGCTTGCTTTGACTCTTTTTGACAAGGTCTTCGAGTACTTCTTCATCGGATAGCTCGTTAGTGCGCAGCTTGCTTTGCACATGGTTAACCACTTGGTTAAGACGAACATCACCACCGCCAATACCAGCAAGTAGGTCATCCATACTCACCATATTGAAGCGTTCAACTGCTGATTGAGCATCTTTAATTTTTAAATTAGTGCGCGCAAGTTCAGTTTCTAACATTTCACGTCCGGCAACAATGTTCTTATCTCTGTCTTGCTGTTTGAACCAGTGCTGGATCTTAGAGCGCGCCCGAGATGTTTTGATGTAACCCAAATTAGGGTTAAGCCAGTCTCTTTTCGGGTTAGGGTTCTTAGAAGTAATAATCTCAATGCGCTGGCCGGTTTCAACTTGGTAAGTAAACTGCACAATGCGGCCGTCAACTTTAGCGCCAATACACTTATGCCCGACATGGGAATGGATATAGTAGGCAAAATCTAGCACGGTAGAACCAAGTGGTAGGTCGACGACTTCGCCGCTTGGGGTAAAGACGTAAACGCGATCTTCAAACACTTGGCTGCGTACTTCATCAACTAAATTGCCGCTTTCAGCAACATCTTCCTGCCACTGTAGAATCTTACGCAACCAATTTATTTTCTCTTCATACCC